>DATIDG010000048.1:0-9612 GCA_035456405.1 Burkholderiales bacterium
CGCGCGCGCCGCGTGTCCCGGTCGAGGAGCTTACGCTCGAGTCGTGGAACCGCCAGCTCGGCGTGAACCTGACCGGCGCGTTCCTGATGGCGAAGCACGCCGCGCCACACCTGCGAGCGAGGCGCGGCGCGATCGTCAACATTGCGTCGACGCGCGCGCTCCAGTCGGAGGCGAACACCGAGGCCTACACGGCGTCGAAGGGCGGGCTGGTTGCGCTGACGCACGCGCTCGCGGTGAGCCTTGGGCCGGACATTCGCGTGAACTGCGTGAGCCCCGGCTGGATCGACGTGAGCGGCTGGCAGAAGTCGGCTCGTCGCAAGCCGGCCAACCTGACCGCTGCCGATCACGCCCAGCATCCGGCCGGCCGCGTGGGCACGCCGGAGGACATCGCGGGGATGGTCGCCTTCCTCCTCTCCGACGCTGCCGAGTTCGTCACCGGCCAGAACTTCGTCGTCGACGGCGGGATGACGAAGAAGATGATCTACGCTGAGTAGCCGGCCATGCGGCCGCACACGGCGCACGCAAGCTGTTACCTACCGGACGGCAACGTGAATCGACTCTAGCGACGATCGCGCTCTCCGATCGGCGACGACCTTGACGGATTGCCTGTTCCCGTCTCGTGTAACCGGCACGTTTCAGCGGGTAACCGAACGGTAAATGACGCCCCCGCCTCTGCGGCGGCGTCTAGAATGTCCTCACGCGAGGCATGAGACCCCCGATGAGCGCTGTTGGCGATTTCCTGAGGGCACGCGACTTCCTGCTCGCGCACCGGACCGACTACGCGGCCGTGCGCCGCGACTTCCGTTTGCCGCAGTTGAGCGAGTTCAACTGGGCGCTCGAGCACTTCGACACCATGGCGGCCGGCAACGACAACGTGGCCCTGTGGATCGTCGAGGAGTCGGGCGAAGAGCACCGCCTCTCGTTCGCGACGCTCGCTGCACGGTCGAACCAGGTCGCGAACTGGCTGCGCGCGCAGGGCGTGCAGCGCCACGATCGCATGCTGCTGATGCTCGGCAACGAGGTCGCGCTGTGGGAGACCATGCTCGCAGCGATCAAGCTCGGCGCAGTCGTCATCCCCGCCACCAGCCTTCTCACGCGCGACGATCTGTGCGATCGCCTCACGCGGGGCAAGGTGAGACACGTCGTCGCGGGATCAGCCGACACCGCGAAGTTCGAAGACCTCGAAGGCGACTACACGCGGATCGCGGTCGGCGCACCCCGCGCCGGGTGGCTCGACTTTGCCGCATCGAACGCCTCACCGCGCGCTTTCACGCCAGATGGCTCTACCCGCGCGACCGATCCGCTGCTTTTCTACTTCACCTCGGGAACTACGTCGAAGCCCAAGCTCGTCGTGCACACGCACCAGAGCTATCCTGTCGGCCACCTCTCGACCATGTACTGGATCGGGCTGCGTCCGGGCGACATCCATCTCAACATCTCTTCCCCCGGCTGGGCCAAGCACGCATGGAGTTGTTTCTTCGCCCCGTGGAACGCGGGCGCCTGCGTCTTCATCTACAACTACTCGCGCTTCAACGGCAAGGCGATGCTCGCGGTTCTCGAGCGCTGTCGCGTCACGACGCTCTGCGCGCCGCCGACCGTGTGGCGCATGCTCATCCAGGAGGACATCGCGGCCTTCAGCGGGCGCCTCGCCATTCGCGAGCTGATCGGCGCGGGCGAGCCGCTCAACCCCCAGATCATCAAGCGCGTTCAGGCAGCATGGGGCATCACCATCCGCGACGGCTTCGGGCAGACCGAGACGACCGCCGTGATTGGCAATTCGCCCGGCCAGCCGGTGAAGCCGGGCTCGATGGGGCGTCCGCTTCCGGGCTACGATGTGGTGCTGCGCGACGTCGACGGCCTGCCCGCGGACGAGGGCGAAGTGTCCATCCGGCTCGATCCACGTCCGGTCGGATTGATGGAGGGATACCTGGGCGACGCGCAGCGGAACGCCGAAGTGATGCGCGATGGGTTCTATCGCACCGGCGACGTCGGGCAGCGCGACGCCGACGGCTACATCACCTACGTCGGCCGGACTGACGACGTGTTCAAGGCCTCCGACTACCGGATCTCGCCGTTCGAGCTCGAGTCGGTCGCGATCGAGCATCCGGCGATCGGCGAGGCGGCGGTCGTCCCGAGCCCGGATCCGCTGCGCCTCGCCGTGCCGAAGTGCTTCGTCAGCCTGAGACAGGGGTACGCCGCTTCGCCGGAGCTCGCCGCGGACGTCTTCGCGTTCCTGCGCCAGCGTCTCGCGCCGTACAAGCGCATCCGTCGCCTCGAGTTCGCGGAGCTGCCCAAGACCTTGTCAGGAAAGATCCGGCGCGCGGAGCTGCGTCAGCTCGAAGCCAAGCGATGTGCCGCGAACGAGAGAGGGCTTTTCGAGTTCGTCGAGGACGAGACAGCGGGCGAGGAGCGGTACCGCGCCATCTTCAACGTGTCCCTCGACGCAATCAGCCTGTGGGACGCAGACCTCTGCATGATCGATGCGAACCCGGCGTACTTCGAGATGTACGGCTATTCGCGCGAGGAGGTGATCGGCCAGCGCTTTCCGTCCGAACTGCCGCCTGACTACGTCGCTGCGCAACAGGCGCTCATCCGCCGGACGCTCGCCGGCGAGTCGTGCCAGCTCGAGACCGCTGCCATCCGCAAGAACGGCGAGCGCTTCCTGATCGAGGCGCAGACCATCCCGGTTCGCTACCGGGGCGCGACACACGCGATCACCGTCGCGCGCGACATTACCAAGCGCAAGGCCGCCGAGGCGGAGCGCATGCACCTCGAAATGCAGCTGCGACAGGCGCAGAAGATGGAGGCGATAGGGCACCTGGCCGCCGGGATCGCGCACGACTTCAACAACATCCTCACGGGGATGCTCGGATACATCGTGCTCGCGAACGAGCGCCAGGAAGCCATCGGCGATGCGAAGCTCGGAGGCTATCTCGAGCAGGCGCAAGCGTCGTGTCGCCGTGCGCGAGACCTCATCCAGCAGCTCCTCACCTTCAGTCGCGGGCGGCGCGAGGAGCGTCGCGCCATCTCGCTCTCCGCGCTGGTGGCGGAAGCGCACGGGCTCGTTCGCTCGACGATGCCCGCGACGCTGGAGCTTCAGGTGACGCTCGACGAAGTCGCCCCGGTGGTTGCCGACCGCATCCAGCTCGAGCAGGTGCTTCTCAATCTCTGCATCAATGCCCGCGACGCGTTGCACGGCACCGGGACCGTCGGCGTCATTGTCCGGGAGACCCGATCCGCGGACCTGGTGTGCTCGAGCTGCCGCAAGCGCGTCGCCGGCGACTTCGTCGAGCTGGTCGTGTGCGACGACGGGCCCGGCATTCCGCCTGCCGCGATGGGGCGGATCTTCGAGCCGTTCTTCTCGACGAAGGACGCGGGCAAGGGCAGCGGTATGGGGTTGGCAGTCGTGCACGGGATCGTGCACGAGCACGGCGGGCACATCGTGGTGGAGGCGGCGCAGGAGCGGGGGACTGCTTTCCGGATACTCTTGCCTCCCGGTGCGGCGGACCGGGGAGCCGAAGCGCGAGCAGAGGCGAGCGGCCCGACGCCGCGCGCTGCGCGACCCGCTCTGCGCGGACGCGTCCTGGTCGTCGACGACGAGCAGTCCGTCGCTGAGTTCATGCGCGAATTGCTGCGAACCTGGGGCCTCGAGGTGGACCTGGCTCCCGGCCCCGACGAGGCGCTCTCCATGCTCGGAGGCGACCCCGGAGCGTACGACCTCGTCATAACGGATCAGACCATGCCGCGCATGAGCGGCGTCCAGCTCGCCGGGAGGATCGCACGCCTGTCGCCGGCGCCTCCGGTCGTGCTCTATACCGGCTATGCCGACAACGTCTGTCGTCATGAACTGGAGGCCGCTTGCGTGAAGGACCTGGTGCGCAAGCCGGTCGAACCCGCGGAGCTCCGCGCGGTGGTCGCGGGAAACATCCACACCGATCGCGTCAAGAGTTAATTCGCGGAGCACTCGCCAGACCGGCAGAACATGCCGTGGCGCCTGCGTCTGACCCCCGGCGGTGGCCGACCTTCAGCTTCTCAGCACCGCCCACGCGACCAGCAGCCACGCGACGATCCACGCCGTTCCGCCGAACGGCGTGATCGCGCCGAGCCAGCGCGCGCCCGTGAACGCGAGCGCGTAGAGGCTTCCGGAAAACAGCACGAGGCCGGCGACCATCAGCCAGCCGGCCCACTTGAGGATCGCCGAGCCGGGCAGGGCGAGCGCGATGAGGATCCCGATCGCGACGAGGCCGAGCGCGTGCCAGAAGTGGTACTGCACAGCCGTCTGCCAGACCGCGAGCATGTCGGGCGCGAGGCGCGCCTTCAGCGCGTGCGCGCCGAACGCGCCGAGCCCGACCCCGGCCGCGCCGGCAAGCGCGCCGAGCAGAATGAAGAGCTTCGCGGTGGGCGGCATCGCGCCGATTCTCGCGCGCGACCGCGCGCGCCGCAACCGCATGGCAAAATCCGCGCAATGAGCGCGAAGAACTATCGGGTCGACGAGCTGCGCCCGCTCGTGGGCAAGGAAGTGGCGGTGAGCGACTGGCTCGTCGTCACGCAGGAACGCATCAATGCGTTCGCCGAAGTCGGGGAGGACCGGCAGTGGATCCACGTGGATCCGGAGCGCGCAAGGCGCGAGTCGCTGTACGGCGGCGCGATCGCGCACGGGTTCCTGACGGTGTCGCTGCTCAGCCATCTGCGCGAAAGCGCGTTCCGCATCGACGGGCAGAAGATGGGCGTGAACTACGGCTTCAACCGGCTGCGCTTTACCGCGCCGGTGCTCGCGGGCTCGCGCATCCGCGGGCGCTTCGTCCTGCACGAGCTCGAGGACCTGCCCGGCGGCGTGCAGACGACCTGGAAGTGCACCGTCGAGCGCGAGCACTCGGACAAGCCGGCGCTCGTGTGCGACTGGATCACGCGGCACTTCGGCTGAGCCCGCCCCAGGATGAACTACCGCCTTCTTCGCGGCACGAGCCTGCGCGTCTCCGAGCTCTGCCTGGGGACGATGACCTGGGGCGAGCAGACGCCCGAGGCCGAGGCGCACGCCCAGGCCGACTGCGCGGTCGCGCACGGCGTGAACTTCATCGACACCGCGGAGATGTACCCGGTGCCGCCGGGGGCGAAGACCTACGGCCGCACCGAGACGATCCTCGGCGCCTGGCTCGCGCGCCAGCCGCGCGACAAGCTCGTCGTCGCGAGCAAGGTCGCGGGGCCGGGGCGCAAGCGCGAATGGGTGCGCGGGGGCGAGACGGCGCTCACCCGCAAGAACATCAAGTGGGCGATCGACGACACCCTGAGGCGCCTGCGCACCGACTACCTCGACCTGTACCAGATCCACTGGCCGGAGCGCAACGTCGCGATGTTCGGAACGATGCGCTACGACGCCGCGAAGGAGAAGCCGGCCACGCCGATCCTCGAGCAGATCGAGGCGATGGACGAGCTCGTCCGCGCCGGCAAGGTGCGCCATTACGGGCTCTCGAACGAGACGGCGTGGGGCGTGTGCGAGTTCGCGCGCCTGGCGAAGCTCCACGGCCTGCCGCCGCCCGCCACGATCCAGAACGCCTACAGCCTGGTGAACCGCACCTTCGAGTGGGACCTCGCGGAGGCGTGCCACCGGGAGGGGCTCGCGCTGCTAGGCTACAGCCCGCTCGCGATGGGCGTGCTCGCGGGGAAGTACCTCGGCGGCGCCCGGCCACCCGGCGCGCGGTTCACGCTCTTCCCGGCCTTCGGCGACCGTTACCAGCGCGAGTGGGTCACGCAGGCGGCCGGCGAGTACGCGCGCGTCGCCCGCGAGGCCGCGCTACGACCGGCCGAGCTCGCGCTCGCGTTCGCGCGCAGCCGGCCCTTCATGGCATCCGCCATCGTCGGCGCCAGCACCGTCGCGCAGCTCGAGTCGAACCTCGCGACGCGCTCGATCGTGCTCGCGGACGACGTGGTCGCCGCGATCGAGGCGGTGAACGCGCGTTATCCGAGCCCGTCGGCCGGTCTCTAGGATGATGGGCGAAGTCCTCGCGCTCGCCGGCATCGCGGCAGCGGGCTGGTTCTGGTACGACAGCATGCGCGCGCGCGAGCGGGCGGTGCGCGCCGGGCGCAGCGCTTGCGAACGCGACGGCCTGCAGTTCCTCGACGAGACGGTGCTGTGCACGCGCACCCGCCCGACGCGCGACGCCGGGGGCCGCGTTACACTTCGCCGCGTCTACGAGTTCGAGTTCAGCGACGACGGGCGGCGCCGGCGCGCGGGCACCATCGTGATCGTCGGCGGCCGGCTCGAGTCGCTCGAGCTGGAGCCATTCCTCGTTCAGTGATTCATGGCGAAGTGGGTTGAAGGCACGGTCGTCGGCCAGAAGCAGTGGACCGAGCGGCTGTTCTCGCTGCAGATCGACGCCGAAATCGGCTCGTTCGAGCCCGGCCAGTGGGCGAAGCTCGCTCTCCCCGTCGCCGGCGCGTTTATCGCGCGGCCCTACTCGTTCGTGAACCCGCCGGGCGAGCGGCCCCACGAGTTCTACTACAACACCGTGCCCGAAGGGCACCTGAGCCCGCGGCTCGCTCGGCTCGAGCCGATGGATGTCGTGTTCCTCTCGCCGGCGGCCTCCGGGCTCTTCACGCTGCCGGAGGTGCCCGACGCCGAGAGCCTCTGGCTGATCGCAACGGGAACCGGACTCGGCCCCTTCCTGTCAATGCTCAGATGCGACACGCCGTGGCAGCGCTTCCGCGAAGTCGTCCTGGTGCACGCGGTCCGGCATGCCGCCGATCTCACCTATCGCGATGCGATCGAGGCGGTGCACAAGCAGCGCCGCGACCGGTTCCACGCGGTGTCGTTCGTGAGCCGCGAGAAGCACCGCGGCGCGCTCGCCGGCCGCGTGCCGGAGGCGATCGCAGACGAGCGGCTCGAACGCGCCGCGGGCGTCGCCCTCTCCCCGCGAAGCGCACAGGTGATGCTGTGCGGCAATCCTGACATGGTGATGGACGTGACCGAGGTGCTGAAGGCGCGCGGGCTGAAGCGGCACCGCCACCGCGAGCCCGGGCACGTCGCCGTGGAGCCCTACTGGTAATGCGCCGGTTTCTTCTCGCCGTTGTCGCCGCCGCGGTCCTCGCGGGCTGCGGCTCCGCGATGCGGGTCGCCTACAACAACGGCGACGTCGCGCTGCGCTTCATGGCGCACGAGTACTTCGACCTGCACGGCGAGCAGTCGGACCAGTTGAAAGTCCAGCTCGTGCGTTTCCACGACTGGCATCGCCGCGAGGAGCTGCCCAGGTACGCCGCGCTGTTCGGCAGCGCCGCGGAGCGGCTCAACCGGGGCCTCTCGCGCGAGGACGTCGTCTGGGCCATCGCGGCCGTGCGCGCCCGCTACCGGACGACCATGGAACAAGGCGCCGACGAGTTCGCGCCGGTCGCGGCGACGTTCCGGCCGGACAACCTCGCGGCGCTCGAGCGCAAGCTCGCCGAAAACAACGAGAAGTTCGTGCGGGAATTCCTGGCCGGCGATGCCGCGAAGCAGGCGCGGGCGCGGGCGAAGCGCATGACCGGCTGGTTCGAGGACTGGCTGGGGAGCGTCACGCCCGAACAGGAAGCGCTCATCCTGCGCTTCTCCGAAGCGCAGCCGCAGATGAACCAGGTCCGGCTCGACGACCGCAGGCGCCGCCAGCAGGAGTTCGTAGAGCTCCTGCGCGAGCATCGCAAGAGCCCCGACCTCGCCGCGCGGATGCGCGAGTACTTCGTGAACTGGGAGCGCGACCGGGGCGCCGAGCACCGGCGCATGGCGCGCGAGTGGGAGGACCGCCTCGTGACGCTGGTCGTCGAGGTGGACAGCACGCTGACGTCGAAGCAGCGCAGCCATGCAGTGCGGCGATTCGAGTTCTTCGCCGCGGAGGCCCGGATCCTCGCCCAGCAGGGCCGGCCGTCCGGAATGACAGCCGAGGCGCCGGCTGGCGCAGCGGTCGCGGCGCAGTGAACCTCGCACGCCTCGCGCTCGTGCTCGCGGCCGCGGCGGCCTGCGCGGCGCCGCTCGGCGCGAAGGAGCTCAAGCCCTGGAAGGGCGGCGCGCCGCCGCCGCTCGAGCTCAAGGACCTGCAGGGCCGCGACCACCGGCTCGAGGACTACCGGGGCAGCGTGGTGGTGGTGAACTTCTGGGCCACCTGGTGCGAGCCGTGCCGCGACGAGATGCCGGCGATGCAGCGCCTGAAGGAGCGCATGGCCGGCGCGCCGTTCGCGCTCCTCGCCGTGAACTATGCGGAGGGCAATCCGCGGGTCGAGTCGTTCCTGAAGCAGGTGCCGGTGGACTTCGCGATCCTCATGGATCGCGACAGCGCGGTATCGAAGCGGTGGCAGGCGCGCGTGCTGCCGTACACGGTCGTGCTCGACCCGGGGCTCCGTATCCGCTACACGGTGACCGGAGAGCTCGACTGGAGCGCGCCGGAGGTCGAGGCGGCGTTGCGAAAGCTGCTGCCGCCGCGGTAGAAAACCGTAGTGGCTTCGGGGTGGCAACCTGCGCAGGCCGCGGTGTATAGTCGGCCGCTCGTCGCCCGCATCCACTCCGGCGGGCGATGCGTAGAACAAGTCGGGTCGCAGCACACCAGGGGTTGCGCTTGTTCCTCCTCGAGCGGTTGATTTCGCGCAGCTGCCGGTCGCTGGCCGTGATGATCGGCTGCGGTCAGCGCATTCGCGCGTTCGCCGGCAGCAGCGAGGATCCGGACGCGGCGAGCGCGCGCCACACCCGCCTGCGCGTCTTCGCGGGCCCCCCTTTCCCCCTCGGCCTCCCGCTGCGCACCTTCCGCTCATGTATTCCCGTCACCCGGGGCGAATTGCCCGCACCGGCGCCTTGCGCGCACTTCTGACCGAAAGGAGACCTACGATGGATCGACGCAATTTCCTGATGAGCGGCGCGGCGCTGCCGCTGGTGGCCGGGCTGCCGCGCTTCGCGAACGCGCAGCAGCTGCCGTTCAATCCGCAGCCGGGCGCCTGGCGCACCTTCGAGATCACGACCCGCGTCGAGGTCTTGAAACCGGCCGGCGCCACCCGCGTGTGGCTGCCGGCGCCTGCGGTCGAGGACGGCTCGCAGAAGCCGCTCGACAACAGCTGGTCCGGCAACGCGTCGGCGGCGCGGATGATGCACGACGGCAAGCACGGCGCGGCGATCTTCTACGCGGAGTGGACCGCACCCCCTGCGACGCCGGCGGTGGAGCTGACCAGCCGGTTCATGACGCGCGACCGCGTGGCGAACCTGTCCCGGCCGGACCCGTCGCTCCGTCTCGATGCCGCAGACATGAAGTTCTACACCGCGCCGACCGATCTGCAGCCGACCGACGGCATCGTGCGGAAGACCGCGCTCGAGATCACGAAGGGCGCCAAGACCGACGTGGAGAAGTCGCGCGCGATCTACGAGTGGATCGTCGACAACACCGAGCGCAACCCGACGACCCGCGGGTGCGGCGTGGGCGACATCAAGGCCATGCTCGAGACCGGCAACCTGACCGGCAAGTGCGCCGACCTCAACGCGCTCTACGTCGGCCTCGCGCGCGCGGTCGGCCTTCCCGCGCGCGACATCTACGGCATCCGCGTCGCCAAGTCGAACTTCGGCTACCGCAGCCTCGGCGCGGGCACCGAGAACGTCACCCGCGCGCA
>DATIDG010000049.1:0-253205 GCA_035456405.1 Burkholderiales bacterium
ACATGCGAACGCGAGTCGATCAATCTCCGCCCTGGCTGATTCGGATCGCAAGCGTCGCGACAGCTTTGTTCTGCGCCGCCGGCATTGCGACGTTCATGGCGTGGGTGCCGACCGCAATGGACAACCCCGAAGACCATGCCATGCTTGCCGAGTCATCGCCGATGCCGGCCCCAGCTCAGCCGGCGCGAATGGAGATATGGCCTCGGCGAGTGGGGTGAGCGACCGGGCCACCAGGACAACGTGCGTAGCCGGGTGCGGCGGGATTGAGTCGGTGCGGGAGTTCGATGCGCGCGGTGAACAAGCTGCGGAATCGACCAGAAGCTACGAAGTCACCATTCGCCTTCAAGACGGGTCGAGGCGCGTATTCAACGAGGCAACCCCGCGCTCATGGCGATCGGGCACGCGGGTCATGATCATTGATTGACGGTACTCAGCCGACTCTCAAAGGAGAACCGAATGATTACGAACGTAATGCCGCGTCCGGGTGATGCGCTCGCTCGGCGAGAGCCTGTTCCTGCGAAACATCTGCTGCCGCCGCTGCCGTATGAGGATGCGGCCCTCGAGCCGACTATCGACGCACGCACGATGATGGTGCATCACGACAAGCATCACGCGTCGTATGTGGAGAAGTTGAACGCGGCGCTGGAGAAATTTCCCGAGTTGCAGGGGCACACGGCGACCTGGCTGTTGCTCAACTTGATCAAGGTTCCGAAGGAAATCCGCACTGCCGTTCGCAACAATGCGGGCGGACACGTCAACCATAGCCTGTTCTGGCGGGCGATGGCTCCAACCGGAGGGGGCGCGCCGGCCGGCCCGCTTGCCGATGCGATCGCGCGTGATTTTGGAAGTTGCGAAAAGATGAAAACCCGATTCGCTCAAGTGGGTGAACAGCGGTTTGGATCCGGATGGGTTTGGCTTGCGAGAACGCAGCTGGATGGCGGCAGGCTGCAGGTGTTCAGCACGTTCGGGCATGAGAACCCATTGCTGCAGGGTCGTTACCCGATTCTGGTCAACGATGTATGGGAACACGCCTATTACTTGAAGTATGAGAACCGACGAGCGGATTACTTGGAAAGCTGGTGGGCGGTGGCCAATTGGGAAGAGGCAGCCCGACGTTACGAAAGTTCCGATCGTTCTGGCCGGGCAAAGTGGGAGACGGAAGGCGGGCGGCTTCTCGTGGCGACCCCAGCTGTGCGTCTGTGAGCCGTGAACCCCGCTGCCGTTCCAGCCTCCATCGCCACCGCTGACTCGGCGCGTGCCGTGGAGCAACTCGGCTCCGCCGTCGACGCGTCGCCCGTCACCCTTCCCGCAACGCGGATGCCGGTTGATGCGCGGGGCCTGGCGCTGGGAGTTCTAGCGGTGCTCGCGGCGGTTTTCGCCCTGTCCTGGGCGCAGGCCTTTTTAGTGCCGCTATTGCTTGGCATCGTCGTTGCCTACACGTTGAATCCGCTCGTCGCCTGGCTTGAAGCGATCAAGATCCCGCGCGTTGTCGGAACCGTCGTCGTGATGGCGAGCGTTATCGGTGCGCTCGTTGTCGGCGCGTATTCGTTGCGCGGCGAGATGCAGACCATTCTCGAACAGCTGCCCGCAGCGGCGACCAAATTCGCCACCGGAATTGCGCGCCTGCGCGGCGGCCAGGCCGGCAATATGCAGAAAATGCAAGACGCCGCGATCGCGGTGGAACGGGCGACGACTCAAGCGGTCGGCGGTTCCGCTGCGCCGCGCCAGTCTGCCACTACTGTCAACGTGGACCCGCCCGCGTTCAAACTCGGTAGCTTCTTGTGGGAGAGTTCGATGGGTGCCGTCGGAGCCATGGTTCAGGCCGCGATGGTTGTTTTCCTGGTCTTCTTTCTTCTGCTCGGTGGCGATACGTACAAACGGAAGCTGGTGCGGCTGACGGGACCATCGCTGTCGGAAAGAAAGATCACGGTTCACATTCTCGACGACATCAACGGTTCGATCCAGAAATACATGTTCATGCTGCTGACGACAAACGTGCTGGTTGCGTTACTCAGCTGGATCGCGTTTCGCTCGATCGGCCTCGAGAACGCGGGAGCTTGGGCCGTCGCGGGGGGACTGCTGCACATCGTCCCGTACCTGGGCCCCGGCGTCACGGCCGCCGCAACGGGAGTGGCCGCCTTCATGCAGTTCGACTCCTTTTCAGCGGCGCTGCTGGTTGCGGGTACATCGCTGGCAATCGCTACCCTCGTCGGAACGTTCATCACCACCTGGATGACCGGACGGATCGCCAGCATGAATTCAGCGGCCGTGTTCGTCTCGCTCCTGTTCTGGGGTTGGCTGTGGGGCATCTGGGGAATGCTGCTCGGCATCCCCATCATCGTCATCGTTAAAGTCGTGTCGCAGCACGTGGAGCCGCTGCACCCGGTGGCGGAATTGCTGGGGGATTGATTCATCTGCACCTGCCGAACCCCGGCCCGCGCGACGGCGACCCCACGGTACGAAGTGCGTCATGCCGCCCGGGCGCAACGGGTTGCACCAAGAAACACCATGCAGCGCGAAAAGCGAACGGCGCGATCTCGCGATCGCGATGAAGTGGGGCTAGTTGCTGACCGACACTGCGACTCGACCGTCACGCTCAGGCTGCGGGTCCCCGAAAACGCACGTCTGAATCTTGGAAGTCGGCACTCCGGCCACGATCAGCGCGTATCACGTACCACCCGGTTCGCCATTGACCCGCGCACAGGCGCGCTGACAGCCGCCAGGGCGAGGGCGAGTTCGCTCCGCATACGCTTGCACGAGATACGGAAATGAGTGAGCGAGGGCTACGTCTGCGCGCCCCACAGCCGGTCGGCGGGGACGTCGGTGGTGCCGAACAAGTCACGTTCACTTCTGGCGGTCGGCATGGCGCTCCCGTGCAACGATTACTTTTTATCGCCCTTTGCCGCGTCCTGGATGGCGTCACCGGCTTTCTCGATCTGCTGCCCGATCTTCTCTACCGCTTTGTCGACTTCCTTGCCGGCCTGTTCCGCCGGACCTTCCTGCCTCTGGCAGCCGGATAGCACCAGAAGTAGCGCGCTTGTGATCAACACTGCGCCGAGGGCCTTACCGAGTTTCATCCTTCATACCTCCTGTTGGTCCGGCCGCCCGCGTGGTGGGTTCGAGAGTGATGCAGCGACAATGCATGTAGGCCATTCTCTTCGCCAAGACCGCGCCGCCTGCAGCCGTTGCGCTTCGCCGGGGGTGTTGCAGGCCTCTCGGCCGAGATCATTTGCCTTTTCGCTGGACGACCCATAGCACGAGGCCGACAGCCACGATGACGAGGACGATCGGCACCCATACCCCGCCGAATCCACCCATCCAGCCGACGCCCCACGAGCCGCCATCCATCATGCGTCCGCTCTGCGCCAAAGAGACGCCGGTGGCGAACAGCGCCAGCGTACCGACAACCATTGTAAGCAAGGTCTTCATGAACTTTCCTAATAGGGAAAACTTCGGAATCCGGACCGTTGAAAGCGAATCTACGCTGACATGCTGCCGAGGTCTGTACGGCAGCGAACACAGCCGCCGGTACCGCTGCCGATCGGCGGAATTCACATTGTCGTCGCCGACCCGCACCCGGGACGCTCGAGCCTTGAGCGCCCGATTGCCCCGCAGCGCCTCGCGCGCCTCGGGGCCGGTAGTGCCCGGGCGTGCGCCGCAAGGCTAAGCCTTGCTCTTTCTCTTCGCGGTCGGTCTAGCGAGCTTCTTCGCTGCCCTCTTGGTGGTCCGGGTTACCGCTGCGTCGGCCTTCCGGGCCGCCGTCTTGACCTTGGCGAAGCCTTTCTTCATCGCGGATTTGAGGGCGGCGGTCTTGCGTCTCGCGACCTTCTTTGCCGCGCCGGTCCTGCGCTTCGCCGCGCGTTTCTTCGGGCTCATGGCGCGCTCGACCTTTCCGGCAGCCCTTTTCGCGCCTGCTGCCGCCACCTTCAGCTGGCTCCGCATCGTGCGCTTCGCCTTGCCCATGGCCCTCTTCGCACCCGTTTCGGCGGCTTTGGCGTTGCGCTTCACGCTTGCCGTGGCGGCGCGCGCTTTCTTCCTTACCAAGGTTCGCGCCTTCCCCGCTTGGCGCTTAGCGCCCGAGGCCGCGACTTTGGCCCTCTTCACAAGCGAGGTGCCCGCTTTCTGCGCCTTGTCCTTGGCCGCTTCCACCGCGTCGCCGACCTTGGTCAGAAAACGCTTTCCCTTACGCATCATTGACTCCCCTCCGCAACCTTAGTTGCGTTGTTGAAACGGCACCTCGGGCTTGGCTCATCGTTGAGTGCCCGCCAGCAGTCAGAATCAGGGCAACGCGCTAGATCTTGCCCAACAACAACAGAACAAGAAGGATTATCACCACCAGCCCAAGGCCACCACTGGGCCAGTAGCCCCATCCCCGACTGTAGGGCCAGCTTGGAATCGCCCCAATCAGCAGTAAGACCAGAATGATCAGCAGAATGGTTCCTAATGTCATTTCATCTCTCCCAAAAGTGAGTGGTGGCAGCGCAGGGTCCGAGAAAACGCTCGCAGCGAGCCAATGCGCCTCTCCTACGACAGCCGCTTCGTGCGCGCGCGGAAACAGCGCGGGTGACGCCTCTCCTCCTTCGCACCATCATCGCCCTCGCTATCGCTGCTCGGGAGCGGCATCGGCGTCATCAACATCATGCTCATGTCAATGAGAGTGTCCGAGCGATAAATTTAACCTAACACCTGTCCCGCACTGAAGCGTTGACGAAGATCAGAGCATGGGATCGTCAACCACACGACCTCGCGCTCAGGGATTGGGCCGGGCTCGCCTCTATTTCGAGGTCGAGACAAGCCACGTTGGCGAGGCAAGATCGTCCACGCCACCAGCGCGCGCGCCGCGAGTTGACCGCGGCAATGCGGCGATCGCAGGATCTGCAAGCCGCGACATAGGGTCCTGCCGGCTTCGAAGGCAGCATGGCGCACCGGATCTTCGGCTGGCGGTAGTGCGACGAGGCACTCACCGTTGGCGCTCACCTAGGGCCGACGCTGGCACGTCACTCATCGCTCGCATCGCATCCACACGCGAGGCCCGCGCGGGCCGGCATAATCCGGCCATGACGACACGACTCGTGTTCCTGGTGCCGGGCTTCTTCGGCTTCACGTCTGTCGGGGCAGTGAGCTATTTCGAGGACGTGGAGCAGGCGCTCGGCCACGCGCTCCGGCGGAGCGGCGTCGAGGCCCGGATCGTGCGGTGCAGAGCGCAACCGACGGCCTCGATCCCGCGGCGCGCCGACGCGCTCCGCCGCCAGGTGCTCGGCAGCGGCGGCCTTAGAGCCCGGGAGCTGCATTTCGTCGGCCACTCGACGGGCGGCCTCGACGTGCGCATGCTACTGACGCCGGGGGTGAAGATCGCAAGCGGTGACTCGGAAGAGCGCATTGCCCGCCTGACGAGGACGGCCATAACCGTGTCCACGCCGCACCACGGCACGCCGCTCGCCAATCACTTCGTCACCATCCACGGCCAGACACTGCTGCTGGTGCTCAGCGCCCTTGCGACGTCAGGGCAGGGACGCGGCGCGGTCCTCGCCGCGGCAAAGGCAATTGCGCTGGTCGCACGGATCGACGACTGGCTCGGACGCACGGAAACCCCGCTTGATCGCATCGCCGAGGGCCTGTTGCGGAAGATCCGGTTCGACCGCCGCGACCCCGTATGGAAATACCTCGGCGAGATCGAGCGGGACCAGGGTGCAGTGCTGCAGCTCACGCCCGAGGGCATCGAGCTGTTCGATGCGGCCGTTTCCGATCGGGCCGGAATCGAGTACGGCTGCGTCGTGGCGGGCGTGCCGGAGCCGCGCGAGGCGTTCAAGATGAAGGAGCTCCTGGATCCGGAGCACATTGCGCTGCGCGCGTTGTTCAGGCTGCTGCACGCGCTGACCGCGCGGCCGCACCCGCATTATCCGTACCCGAAACCGACCAAGGCGACGCAGCGGTTGCTCGATCGCGGGCTCGGCTTCAAGGCAACCCCGCGCACCAGCGACGGCATCGTGCCGACGCTGAGCCAGCTGCATGGTCGGGTGCTGCACGTCGCGCGCGCCGATCACCTCGATGTGGTCGGCCACTACACGCTGGCGGGTGGGGGTACCGGGAACTGGTTGCCCTCGGGCGCCAGCTTCTCGCCCGAAGCATTCGACGCCACCTGGGCGGCGGTCGCGGCGGCGATCGCGCGGGGCCGCCAGCCGGCACGCGCCGAGTGACAGCCCCCAACGCCAGAGCGGGCCCTGGCCGGCGCAGGATCCGATGCTGTCCTCGTGCGCGAGGAACGTGTCCATCGTTCCAGTGAACGGGCTCGCCGAACAAGAGGGACATGTGCGCTAACGTACCGACCGCAGCGAGTCATTCGGCTACTTTGACGCTGTGCGTTTGCCTTCGCTGCGGGCTGGTTCGTCGATCGTTCGCAAGACAGCGACTGGCCGATGATGAAGGATATATCAGCGTTGCCCTCCAGCGACCACTGACATGGGATGACTCCGACCCCGGTCATTGAAATCAAAGAAAGAAATTCAAGGAAAGAGAATGCGTAAAGGACTAGTTGTGCTGTGCATGCTTCTCGCCTCGGTTACTTCGGCCACTGCTCAGCTGAGCGTTGGCATCGCGGTTCCGGGCATCAGCATCGGGATCAACCTGCCCGTGTATCCGGCGCTCGTTCCGGTGCCTGGCTACCCCGTCTACTACGCGCCGCAGGTGAACTCGAACTTCTTCTTCTACGACGGTATGTACTGGGTCTACCAGCGGAACAACTGGTACGCGAGCTCCTGGTACAACGGGCCGTGGTGGCTGGTGGGCCCGGAGGCGGTGCCGCTGTTCGTCCTGCGCGTGCCGGTGCGTTACTACCGGCAACCTCCGCCGTACTTTCGCGGGTGGCGTCCCGATGCGCCGCCACGTTGGGGTGAGCACTGGGGTAATGAGTGGGAGCAGCGTAGACCCGGATGGAACCAATGGAACCGAAGTGCTGTACCCCGGCCGGCCCCGTTGCCTGTATACCAGCGGCAATACTCGGAGAAGCGCTATCCAGGCGCAGAGCAGCAGAGGGCGCTACAAAGCCAGCATTACCGTTACGAGCCGCAGGACACCATAGTGCAGCAGCACTATCAGGCGCAACGAGTGCAAGCTGCGCCCGCGTCATCTGCGCCGGGCAGGCAGGGAGCGCCTCAGGAAAGCGGGTCCAAGCAGCAGGAGGACCAACGCGGTGCCGGCCGGTCATCTACACCTCAGCAGGGCACGCTAGCAGCCCCACAGGGACAAGCGCAGCAAAAGGGGGGCGGAGACAAGCAAAGGCCTGCCGCCGCTCCGACGCCTCAGCAGCAGGGTGCCCCGGCCGCCCAGCGCCAGAAAGAGCAGCCACAGCAAGGGGCGGAGGAGCGCACGCAGCAGGCACCAAACGCGCAAGCGCAGGACAAGGGATCGCACGGCAAGGGGGCCGCGCAGGAACCCAAGCAGGGCCAGGAGACCGGCCGGCAGAAGGGCGAGGAGCGGGGCGGGGGGCACAACAAGTGAGGCAGGTTCGGCCAATTCGGTCGGCTCTCGAGCGCCCGATTCATCGGGTCTACGGGAATCTGCCTGTCTGGTGTCCGCGGCCTTCCGCGGAGCCAGCGTTCC
Source organism: Burkholderiales bacterium (assembly GCA_035456405.1). Lineage (GTDB taxonomy): Bacteria > Pseudomonadota > Gammaproteobacteria > Burkholderiales > SG8-39 > JAGVSZ01. Next base: position 7,600 of record DATIDG010000049.1, read on the forward strand.
TGATAAGCATCAATCACGAAACTGGAAAGCACGCCATGCCCAAGACTTCGCTGCCTACCGACATCCAGACCTTGCGCTAGCGCATCCCGGCAGCACTTCGACGATGGCTCCGCCTGGGGCAAGCCCCGCAGGGAAACGAGCGTTGCCTGAACGACATTTCTGTCACGCAGATTTGCGCCGGCCCACGACTGACGGCGTGTTTCACTGGGGATTCGCGCGCCGGAATTGCAAAGGCGGAGCGATGTGTAAACTTCGGCAAGGCCGAACGAACATCACGGCGGGGCTGCAGCACAAGACCTGCTCGCTACCGCTGCGCGCGTAGATCAGCGGTGAAAGAATTCCGGGGGGCGCGACTCGCACACCGGTACATGAGGGCGCACGCTGCTCCGGAACGGACCGACGCCGAGCGTCACCAAACCAGCGGCGTGCACAAGACCGGGAAGCTTCCCGTACGGTGGACTTACCTACACGCTGCATCGTGCCGCCCGACGCAACGGATTGCAGCAAGACACCGCGTATCCCGAAAAAGCGAACGGCGCGATCTCGCGATCGCGCCGTCCGGGTGGGTACGACTCAGACTACCAAGTTCGGGCTAGCTGCTGACCAGCACCGCGACGCGACCGTCACGCCTGAGCTGCGGGTCACCGAAAGCGCCAGTCTGGATCTTGGAAGCCGGCACTCCCGCCTTGATCAGCGCGTCACGAACGACCCCGACGCGACGCTCGTTGGAGCCGTCGAGTCCGATTCGGAGGGACGGGTTCTGATCGAGGTAGTTCGCGATCTCCTTCGCCTTGCTGCCGTCGGAACGCAGAATCTCGTTGCTGTTGGCGTTGAACGTGTAGTCCCGATACGCGTTCCAGCCGCCATTTCCAGCCATCGGGCCTTGGGCGCCGGTCGGACCGATCGGGCCTTGCGGACCGGCAGCGCCGGTAGCGCCAGCCGGGCCGGTGATACCGCCCAGCTCGGTGGCGCCCTGGGCGCCCGTATATCCAGTAGCGCCTTGCGCGCCTGCGGGACCGGCACGACCAGTTGGGCCGGTCGGGCCGACCGTGGTCGGGCCTTGAGCACCCGTGCTTCCGGCTACGCCTTGCACGCCCGCGGGACCGGCACGTCCCGTCGGGCCAGCAGGACCCGGGAGGCTCGAGCCTTGAGCGCCCGTCGCACCAGCAGCACCTTGCGTGCCTGCGGGGCCGGCGGGACCAACGTCACCGGCACGACCGACCACCATCGCGCCTGGGGTGCCTGTCGCTCCGCTCGGGCCTTGCACGCCTGCCGGGCCGACAGGACCGGCTGAGCCTGCGGGACCCATCATCGCCGCGCCGGTCGCGCCGGTCGCTCCCGTCGGGCCGCGCTCGCCGACCGGGCCGGCGGGGCCATCGGCGCCGGCAGGACCAACATAGCTCGGAGCCGTCGACTGGGCAATGGGCTGCGTGGTGCTGCACCCTGCGACGGCAAACGCCGCAGCAACCGCAAGCACCAGCGGGCGTCTCATCATCTTTTCGAATTGCATCGAATTTCTCATTGTGATTCCTTTGACTGACTTCTGTAAAAGACTGCGCGCTTGTAGAGTTTCCTTGGCAACGAAATCAAATCGCGTGTGCGCGGTACGATTCTCATTGACAAACTACGCGACATATCCGGCCGGCTCCGTGCGCCAGCGCCCTTAGCGCAGTCTTTCTGCACGTCCGACTAACTCCAGAACAAAAACCATAGGCATTCGGGAATAAGCGACTCTACGATCGACGCCTTTTGGGGTTATCGATTGCGATTTCGTAGCGCGCAGGGACGATCTCGAACTGAGGCGGCGCCTTGCGGATGAAGTGAACCAGGAGCAGAAACGCCCCTGTAGACGAAAGCCGAGGATCGCTTCAATGCCGCCCAAGATAGCCAGCTGCCAGCGCCGGCGTATCAGATTGATCTGCCGCGCCCGACGCGGGGAGTGACCGAATGGATATCGACGGTGATGCGGTTACTTTCGCTTCAATACACGTGCCACTGGCGCGCCGCTACTTCTTGGCCTTCTCCTGAATCTTCTCCCCGCCGCGCTCGATGTCCTGTCCCAGTCCGTTCATCGTGTGGCAGCCAGCGAGCAGCGCGATCCATGCGGCGACAGCTACGGCAAGAAATTTGCGCATCATGATCATCTTCCTCAAGGTAAAGACACACGGCATCCGTGCCGATCACGCCCGGAACCCCAACACCGACGCGTCGTCTGCGCGCCACCGCCAATTTCCTCCTTCCAGTCGAGGGCTGTCTGTACGCTAGCGCACCCGAGATCGAGCATGGGTCACCGGAGGAGCACGTACCGCTTTGCGGACCGGCAGCAAGCGGCGCAAGCCCGCGCACTGCCTCCTAATACCGCGTCCTGTGTGCGACAGCGCACAGAACGTCTCGCAGAACGGTGTACAAGAAGGGATGCGGATGAGTTCCATCCGTGAGTCCTTTCCCAAACGAAGGAGGTTCTATGAACGTTCCCAAGCTTCCTATCCAGACAAAGCCATTCCTCTGGGGCGCGGCGGCGGGCGCGATCTCGCTCGCAATCGTCGGATTCAATTGGGGCGGCTGGGTGACCGGCGGCGCGGCGGAGAAACGCGCCGGCGCGCGTGCCGATGAGGCGATCGTAGCGGCGCTCACCCCAATTTGCGTGGCCCAGTTTCAGAAGAGCGCCGACGCGCCGGCCAGGCTCGCGGCGCTGAAAGAAGTCAAGAGCTGGGAACAGGGCGACTACGTGGGGAAGAGTGGCTGGGCAACGATGCCCGGTAGCACAGCCGAGCCGAACCGCCTGGTTGCTACGTCCTGCGCCGAGGCACTCGGCAAGCTCGTCCCGTAAGCGGAGAACCAGGCAGCGTCTACAACGGACGGACCCCGATCCCTCGCACGGCCGGCGTCATGTTCTGGCGAGCTCGGCGACCAGCTTCAGGAGCTCGTTCCTCACGAGCTCCGGGGTGATCTGGGCCAGCTGGTACTCCCCGCGCGAACCTGCAGGTCCGCCCGACCGCGAAGCCGCCAGGCCGCCGTGGATCTCGACCACCCTGTTGTAGTGCCGGGTGGCGAACGCGAGCGACGGACACTGTTCGGGCCCCGGGGAGGATCCGTCGGGCGCGGCGGGCAGAATGCGGATCGAGATTCTCGCCTCCGTCGCCTTGCTGCCCTGCTCGAAGGCGTACTCGTCCTCGAATATGCTGAAATCGTGTCCGCGCATCTTCAGCACGGCACCGACCGCTTCGAACACGGGTCGAACGACTGAACGCCTGAGGTCCGCGAATTGTTCCAGAAACGCGACCTCGTCCGCCTTGACCTGCCGCATCCTCGCCGCCACGGCGTTGCGCTTCTCGTCGTACTGATCGAGCAGTTTTCCGAGCTCCACGTCGAAGTCGACGGTCAAATTCGTCTCCAAGACCATCCCGGTCACTCGCGGCGCAGATCGTTCATCAGCGAGCGTCGCACGCAGTCGCGAAGAAGCAGTCGAGCGGTGCAGGTGTTACGGTCGATTCCGATCGAGAGCCGGCTTGCCTGCGGGAGGTCGCGCACCAAGGGCTTCGCGAGCGCAGGTTACCCTGCATGTCCTGCGGCGCGCTGTACGCTAGCGCACATAGGGGCGGATTCCTGTATGCAACGGAAGAGCCTCTTCCGGTCAAAAGCAGGGTTCGCCGCCGCATCAGCTGCGTCGATCCGTGGTTCCGAGGATCACGCGCACCGTGTGGACTTGACCATCGTCCACGAGCGGAACTCGGGTCGGCCCCTCTGGCAGCGTCTCGCCGTCCCACTCGGCGCGTGCGACGCCACTGCAGACGCCGTCCGGGTTCTCGACCGCGATCTCGTAGCGCGCGGAGCGGTAGGTGAAGACGATCTCGAAACGCGGCCACGCCTTCGGGATGCAAGGGGCTAGGGACAGGACTGCGCCCTCCAGGCGAAAACCGAGGATCGCTTCGATCCCCGCCCGGTACAACCACCCGGCCGAGCCCGTGTACCAGGTCCATCCACCGCGCCCGACGTGCGGGGCGACCGAGTAGACATCGGCGGCGACGACGTAGGGCTCGACTTTATAGCGCTGCACGTCCGCGCGCGTGCTCGTGTGGTTGATCGGGTTCAGCAGCGAGAAAAGCTCGGCAGACTTGTCGCCGTCGCCCAGCGCCGCGAACGCGATCGCCGACCACGCGGCGGCGTGGGTGTACTGGCCGCCGTTCTCTCGGATGCCCGGCGGATAGCCTTTGATGTATCCGGGGTCGAGCGGCGTGCGATCGAACGGCGGCGTGAACAGCAACGCCAGACCTTCTCCGCGACGGATGAGCTGCTCGTCCAGGGCAGCCATTGCGCGCACAGCACGCGCCCGCTCCGCCGCCCCCGAGATCACGCTCCAGGATTGCGCGATCGAGTCGATCCGGCATTCGTCGCTCGCGGACGACCCGAGCGGCGTGCCGTCGTCGTAATAGCCGCGCCGGTACCAGTCGCCGTCCCAGCCGTCCCGCTCGAGCGAGATCCGGAGCCGATCGGCGTGCGCGAGCCACTTCGCGACGCGCGCCTCTTCGCCGCGCGCTTTCGCGAGCGGCGCGAACGCGGCAAGCGTTGCATGGAGGAACCACCCGAGCCAGACGCTCTCCCCTTTGCCCTGCTCGCCGACGCGGTTCATGCCGTCGTTCCAGTCGCCCGTGCCGATCAACGGCAGGCCGTGCTCGCCGACGCCGAGACTCTGATCGAGCCCGCGCGCGCAGTGCTCGAACAGTGACGCGCTCTCTTCCGCGAGCATGGGCCGGAAGTAGGCGTCGTGCTCGCCGGATGCGAGCGGCTGGCCTTCGAGGAATGGAACGGGCTCGTCCAGCACGGCGACGTCGCCGGTCCTCTCGACATAGTGTGCGGCGGCGTAGGCGAGCCAGATCCGGTCGTCGGAAATGCGTGTCCGCACGCCCTGGCCGGACGGCGGCAGCCACCAGTGCTGGACATCCCCTTCGACGAACTGCCGGGCCGCGGCGTGCAGGAGATGCTCGCGCGTCATTGCCGGTCGCGACAGGGCGAGCGCCATGCCGTCCTGGAGCTGGTCGCGGAAGCCGTACGCGCCGCCCGCCTGATAGAACGCCGATCGCGCCCAGACTCGGCAGACGATCGTCTGATAGAGCAGCCAGCGATTCAACATGACGTCCATCGACCGGTCCGGCGTCTTCACTTGAACCGTGCCGAGCACATCGTCCCAATACGCGACGACCTCGCGCAGTACCGCATCGAGATCGGCGGCCCGGTAGCGAGCGATCAGAGATTGCGCATCGGCCGCCGTCGCCGCCTCGCCGAGGACGAAGAGGATTTCCACCGTGCCACCCGGCTTGAGCTCGACGAGGGACTGCAGGGCGGCGCACGGATCGAGGCCGGCACCGACGCGTTGTGATAGGCGTGCATCGCCCGCAAGCCCCGCCGGGTTATCGAGCGTGCCGTTGCGCCCCAGGAACTCGCGCCGGTCGCCCGTCCAGGCGGTCTGGCGTCCGCCCAGATCCGCGAAGGCAACACGGGCGCCGAAGGTCGTGTTCCAGGGGTTGCGCGCGAACATTGCCCCTGTCTCCGAATCCATCTCCGTCACGACCGAGAGTGCAGACGCGGCGCGGGACGGGCCGAGCACCCACTCGACATAGGCCGTGACCGAAATCCGCCGGGATCGCCGCGACGTGTTCCGGATCGTCAACCGCGAGAGCTTGATCGGATCCTCGAGCGGCACGTACTGGAGGAGATCAAGCGCGATGCCGTGTGCGGCGTGCTCGAACCGGCTGTAGCCCTGGCCGTGCCTGGCGACATAGGGTGCGGCCTCGTGACGCATCGGCACGGCCGTCGGCCCCCACAGCACGCCCGAGTCCTCGTCGCGCACATAGATGACCTCGCCCGGCCGGTCGGTGACCGGATCGTTCGACCAGGGCGTGAGCTGGTTCTCGCGACTGCTGAGCGACCACGTGTAGCCGCTCCCCTCGACCGCGACTTGAAACCCGAACCCGGGATTGGCGATGACGTTGATCCACGGCGCCGGGATGGCCCGCTCGGGGCCGAGGATAGTCACGTATTCCCTTCCATCCGCGGCGAATCCGCCGAACCCATTGAAGAATTCCAGGTCCGGCGGCACCGGAACGGTCCGCGGCAGACTCCCGGACGGTACACGCGTACGCGGTGGTGCCGCGGCGATCTCCGTTTCCCGCAGACGGCTGATCTGTTCCGATAGCGTTCCGCTCCGTCCGATCAGCACCGCCCGCGCCATGGTGAGAAGCAGGGCGCGCGTCTCCACCGAAATGAGATCTGCACGCAGCACGAACACGGCGCCATGCGCGCCGTCCGCTCCGATGTGCGGTCGCGACCGGCTTGTCCGGACCTGCGTCTCCAGGGCGATCTGAAGATCCTGAACATAGGACGATCCCCGCTCGTTCAGGATCACGAGATCGACCGCGAGCCGCTTCATCTGCCAGTACTCGTGGGCGCGCAGCAACTGGCGGACGATCGCGATGTCCTCGATGTTGTCGATGCGCACGAGGACGATCGGGAAGTCGCCGGAGATTCCCTGCGCCCAGAGCGCCGCCGGCCCGCCGCCGCCGCGGCGGATGGCGTCCGACGACGGACGGAGCGTGGGATCGGCATAGAGCACGTGGCCGGCGAGACGCTGAAAGAGGCCCGCCTGCTCCGCGTCGATGCCGAGATAGCTCAACTGCACTTGCGCCTGGGTCCACGCCAATGTCGCCGCGCGGTCGAAGGCAGTCGTGTCCTCGTGCTTGTCGATGAGGTCCAGCACTTCGCCGCGGGACGAAGCGGCGACCGTCCAGAACGCGATGCGCACTGTCCTGCCCGGCGGCACCCGGACGCGGCGACGCAGTGCGAAGATGGGATCGAGGACGGTGCCGACGGTATTTGAGAGCGGACGGCCGTCCATTACCGCGATCGGCGCCCTGACGTCGCGTCCGCGACCGAGGAAGCGCGCCCGGTCCGTTTCGATTTCCGGCTCGCCGACCGCCTCGCCTTCGAGGACGGCAAGATGCGCCACCCAGATCTCGGGCTCGCCGGGCGAGCGACGTCGCCGCGTCGCCAGGATGGCGCCGACCTTGGGGAGATATTCGGTCTGCAGGAAAAGCTTGGAAAAGGCCGGGTGCGCCGTGTCGGCGGCGGGTGGCGCCAGCACGAGCTCGGCATACGAGGTGAGCTCGATGTCCCGCGCCCGGCTGCCCGCATTCGCGACCGAGACGCGGCGCACTTCGGCGTTGACCTCCGGCGACACCACGACTTCGAGCGTCGTGGCGATCGGTCCATCGTGCCGGACGAACTCGGCGCGATCCTCGGTGAACGTGACGTCGTAGCGGTCCGGCTCGACGCCGCTCGGCTGGTAGCCTGCGGACCACACGTCCCCGCTCTGCACGTCGCGCAGGAAGACGTAGGCGCCCCAGTCGTCGCGGGTGACGTCTTCTCGCCAGCGAGTGATGCCGAGATCGCCCCAGCGGCTGTACCCGGAGCCGGCGCCCGTCAGCATCACCGCATACCGACCGTTCGAGAGCAGGTGCACCTCCGGCGTGGCGCCGTGCGCGGAGTTGAGCCGTCGCACCGCCGGCAGCTCCAGGTCGCGGACCGTCACTGCCGTCGCGACTTCCTCCGCCCTAGGATGAGCCACTGCGACGTCGCGCGGCGTGCGTTCCTGCAGCAGCAGCTCCGTCGCCTGCACGATCGGCTCGGCATGGAACCTCGCCCGCATCGCCCCGTCCAGGAGAGCGTTGGCGATGGCGACCACGGTCATGCCCTGATGGTGCGCCATGAAGGCGCGGACGATCGCGACGACTTTTCCCTCGGGCAGACGCGTGGGCGTGTAGTCCAGGGCTTCGTAGAAGCCGTAGCGGCCGCGCGCGCCGACGGCAGCGAGCCGGGCGAAGTTGCGCGCCGCCGCACCCGGGTCGACCATGGCCGCGAGCGCCGTCGCGTAAGGCGCGACGACGGCGTTCTCGCCGAGACCGCGTTTCAGACCCAGACCCGGGACGCCGAAGTTCGAGTATTGGTAGGTGTGCTCCAGGTCGCGGACGTTGTAGGCGGATTCCGAGATCCCCCAGGGCACGTCGAGCGTGGCGCCGTAGCTCACCTGCCGGCGGACGACGAGGCGGCTCGTCTCCTCGAGCAGGCTGCCCGCCGGTGCGCGCATCACGAGCGACGGCATCAGGTACTCGAACATCGATCCCGACCAGGAGATCAGCGCCGCCCCGCGTCCCACCGGTGTGACGGCGCGCCCGAGCCGGAACCAGTGGCGCGACGGGACGTCGCCCTTGGCGATCGCCACGAAGCTCGCCAAACGCGCCTCGGAGGCGAGCAGGTCGTAGTAGCTCGGGTCGAGACTGCCCTCCGCGACACGGTAACCGATCGCGAGGAGCTTGCAATCCGGATCGAGAAGAAAACCGAACTCCATGGCGCCGGACATCGCTCGCGCCGTCGCCTCAAGCGTCGCGAGACGACGTTCCAGGGTGCGCGCGGCGTCGGCGGTCTGCGTGAGGTCGCGGCGGTGACTCTCGATCGACCCCAGCGTCGCCTCCGCCCAGAACAGCATTTCGGCGCCGGCGTCGTCGCCGCGTTCGCTGGCGAGCGTGCGCGCGATGTCCGCCATCGTGGCGGCGTGCGGCGCGACTTCCTTCAGTCGCGCACCGATGTCCTCGGGTGGCATCGGTGCCCGGCGGAGCGCGGCAGCCAGTGCATCGAGCGCATCGCCAAGGTGCTGCCGCGTGATCGTCTGCGTCCGCCGGTCGTCGGGAAGCCCTTGCAGGGATTCGCGCGTGAGCTGCAGGGCGTCGTCGATGCCGGCGAACAGCTCGCGGATCGCCACCGGGCGGCCGATCCATTCCCGGCAGGCATTCGCGAGCGCGATCAGGTGCCCGGCCAGATTGCCGCTGTCCACCGACGAGACGTACTGTGGCTCGAGCGGTCGAAGGTCCCGTGTGTCGTACCAGTTGTAGAAGTGGCCGCGGAACCGCTGCAGGCGGCCCATTGTGGCGAGCGTCGCTTCCAACCTGTCTACGACCTCGATCGTCCCCGTCCAGCCGAAGTCGCGGGCGCTGACCGCGGAGAGGAGGTAGACGCCGAGATTGGTGGGCGAGGTCCGGTGCGCGACCGTGGGCCTTGGATCCTCCTGGAAATTGTCCGGCGGCAGCATGTGGTCCGTCGCCGTCACGAAGGTCTCGAAGAAGCGCCAGGTGCGGCGCGCGACGAGGCGCAACGCGCGGGCGTCTGCAGCCGAGACCGGCACGCGACCGGCGACGAGCGGCGACAGACTCGTCCATCGCGCGACGGCCGGCGACGCGAGCCAGGCGATCACGAACGGCGCCGCCACCGGCCAGGCGTCGCTCCCGATCCACCAGACGACGATCGCAGCAGCGATGCCGATCGCGACACCACCGCTCATCTGCCGATAGAACCCGGCGAGGTCGAGCCGGGGGCCTACCGTCGCCTGAGCGGCCGTGACCCAGTCGAGCAGATGCCGGTGGCTGACGAGCAGGCGAAACAGCGTTCGCCCGATCGCATCGGCCATCAGCCACGCCTGATGCGCCAGGAAGACGACCAGCAACGCGGTCTGGGACAACGCAAGCCGGACATCTGCGGCGAGCGCGCTCAGGTGGCTGCGTGCCGTGGTTTGGGCGCGTCGCGGCACGATCGCGGCGAGAACGGGGAGCAGCGTCGACAGTGCAATCGTCGACAGGACGAAGCCGGTCCAGACGACCGCAGCCTGCAGGGGCAGTGCCCATCCCGCGATCAAGGCAGCGACACTCGCTGGCCCGGAAAGCGACCGCCGCAGGTTATCCAGCATCTTCCAGCGGCCGATCAGCGGCAGCGCACTCTTGCTCCGGTCAGCGGCCGCGGCATCGCCGCGACCGAGAAGCCAAGGCAGCAACTGCCAGTCGCCGCGCGCCCAGCGGTGCTGGCGCGCCGCCGCCACGTCGTAGCGTGACGGGAACTCCTCCACGACCTCGATATCGGACGCCAGGCCGGCGCGGGCGAAGGTGCCCTCGAACAGGTCATGACTGAGAAGGGAGCTGTCGGGCACGCGGCCGTCGAGCGCCGCTTCGAAGGCATCCACGTCGTAGATGCCCTTGCCGGTGTAGGAGCCCTCGCCGAAGAGATCCTGATACACGTCGGAGACGGCAGCGGCGTAAGGATCGATACCGCTCATGCTGGAGAAGATGCGCTGGAAGAGCGACCCCTCGCGGCCGGTCGGCAGCGAAGGCGTCACGCGCGGCTGCAGCACCCCATATCCTTCGACGACACGTCCGGTGCCGGCATCGAAGCGCGGCTGGTTCAGCGGGTGCGCCATCTTGCCGACCAGCCGCTGGGCCGTTTCCCGCGGCATCCGGGTGTCGGCGTCGAGCGTGATCACGTAACGGACGCCGGCAGGCGGGGCAGGCGGCCGTCCGCCGACGTCAACGAAGGTCGTATCGGCCGCGCCCCGGAGCAGCCGGTTCAGCTCGTGCAGCTTGCCGCGCTTGCGTTCCCACCCGATCCACCGCCGCTGCCCGCGATTCCAGACCCGCCGGCGATGGAACAGGAGGAAGCGTTCCCCTCCGGGCGCAGGTCCATAGCGGCGATTCAGGCGGTCGATGCCCGCCGCGGCCGCTTCGAGGAGCGCGTCATCGCCGTCGACGGTCTCGGTCGCCGCGTCCGTCCAGTCCGACAGCAGCGCGAAATGAAACTCGCCCTCCGGGCTGGCAAGGTAGTGGATCTCCAGCCGCTCGATCTGCTCCTCGAGCGCGGCCTGCGTCGTGAGAAGGATCGGAACGGCCACGACCGTGCGCAAATGCGCAGGTACGCCGTCACGCAGCTCGAGGCCCGGCAGGATCGACGCACCAAATCCGTTCGTGACGCCGCGGTTCACGAGCGCCATCGCCGCATCGATGGACGGGATCAGCCCGAGGAGCGCGAGCAGACCGAGCCACCAGCCGCCAATATTCGCACCGGCCAACGCGAACAGCGGCAAGAAGAGAACGGTCGCGGTGACCATGATGACGACGCCGATGTAGCCACCGATACCGATCGAGGTGTTGAATCGACCCAGCCAGCTTCCTATCGGAGGACGAAATCCGACCGTCCCCTCGAACGGGCGACGACCGCCGGCAACGAGGTGATAGCCCGCGTCCCGCTCACGGCCATTTCGATCCCTTGCAGCCAACAGAGCCGCGCGCGCAATCTCGAGTTCGGTCAGCTTTGAGCCGCGCGCAAGCTCCTCGATCGCGCTGCGATAAAGGTTGCGCGTCGGAAAATCCATCGCCGCGAAGTCGCCGCCGGACCGCAACGCGTCGTCGACGAGACTGACGCTCTCGACGAGCTCCGCCCAGTCGAGTTCGGAGATCAGTCGCATGCTCGTGATGATGTTGCGGACCGTCACGTTCGTCGCACCCTGTCGCTGGTGCTGGTCGCGCACGATCTCGTCGGCGGTCGTTCCCTGTGCGGCGAGGCGCGCCTCGAGCCATGTCAGCGCCGGGGTCACCCGCGGATCCTGGTCCCGCAGCCGTTGAACGAGCTGGACGGCAAAGGCCTCCGGCAAAGGACCCTGCTCGTAGTCCCGAAGGATCAGGGCGACCGGGTCGGCCGGGTGCGCGTTCACGCCCAGGAGCCGGTCGGCCAGGGCGTCCGCTTCCTGGCGCGCGGCGCGGCTCGTCACGATGCGGCGCGCGGCGCGGCGAAGGTTCTCCACGAGCACGATCCGCAGCGTGATCGCGACCGCCCACAACTCCCCGATCGTCAGCGGCTGAACGCGCTGGTAGGCGCGCACGAACCGGCGCAGCATCTCGGGGTCGAAGCGACTGTCCGTATGTGCGACAAAGGCCCACGCCACGCCGAACACCCGCGGGAAGCCCTCGAACGGTCCGGCGGCCAGCTTCGGCAGCTGCCGGTAGTAGCCGGGCGGCAGATCGTCGCGAATCTCGCGGATCTGCTCTTCGACCAGGTGGTAGTTGTCGAGCAGCCACTCGGCGGCCGGGGTGATTGCGCGACTCTCGCCGACCGCTTTCGAGATGGCGCGATACGCTTCGCGCAGAGCCGACTCGTTGTTCTTCAGTCGAGCGGCCAGAGATCGCCCGGTCGTCGGCCGCGCGGTGATGGGTTGGGCCGCCGCAAGGCTCTCGGCATGCTGCTCGAGGCGCTCGATACTGAAGAGCTCCTCGCGGATGGATTTTTCGTTATCCCATGGCGCAGTCTGGGACGCGCGCCCGAAGGCCCGGAGAACTGCCGATCGCGCCCTGGCTCTTCTACCGCCGCTTCTTCCCGAGGTCTGCGCGGAATAAGGTTTCCGGCTCGCGCGTCGGAGACTGCGATGCAATGACGGGCGTGTGGTCGGGATCAGAAGTGTCACGGAGATCGGAGGCGGCCCGCCGACTGTCCCTGGCGAACGTGCGGAAAGAGAATGCAATGTAGGAAGAGCGTTGCGCTCGCACCGGCCAGCGCCACGATGAGACCGAATACGCTGAGGCCCGTCGCTGCCGTGGCGTCGAAAGACCGAAGTGGGCGACTCAGACCGCCGACCGTCAGCAGATTGGTCTTCGCGTCGGCAACGTACTGACCGAGGCCCTCGGCGGTGCCAGTGATTTTTTCGACGACACGCACTGCGAACCCCAGAGTGGAACAACCGCCCCGGGGTCGCCAATCGGGGGCGGGATACGTGGGAACTGCTACCGCCTCGTTACGCCCGTCACTATACCCCTTTGACACTCGACAGACCTGCTCTGGTCCTGACTGTGTCGAACGCTGAGGTGGAGCAAACCCAGCAAACCTGCCATTAGGGGCCTGCGATGGACTCCGATGGGCAGCGCTTTGACGGGCCTCGATGCCGGTTCATCGAGCCTGTTCCAGGCCGCTTGCCGGACGAGGGCGAAGCATGCGCCCGATGATTGGTAGAGTATCGGTGCGCGCGGCTGCGCCCCACTGAGAAAGAGGAGGATCCCGACATGTCCACCGCAACGACGCCGAACGCGTCGAGCCCAACGCGCCCCGCGCCGCCGGGAAGCGCCATGGACCGGGGCCTCACGCCCCGCATGCTGAATCATCTGGCGTATGTGACGCACGACGTCGCTGCCACTGCGGACTTCTATACGCGGATCCTCGGCATGGAGCTCGCGAGCACCATCTTCGACGACCAGGTGCCGTCCACCGGCGAGAAGTTTCCCTACTTCCACATCTTCTTCCGCATGGCCGACGGATCGACCATCGCGTTTTTCGAATGCACCGACCTGCCGCCGGCCGCAAAGTCGACGCATCCCGCTTACGACACGTTCAATCACGTCGCATTCCAGGTGCGGAGCCCGGGGGAGCTGCGCCACTGGCGCGACTGGCTGGTCGAGTGCGGCGTGGAGGTGATCGGGCCGGTCGATCACAAGGGGATGATCGAGAGCATCTATTTCCACGATCCCAACGGCATCCGGCTCGAGCTGACGATCCCGCTGGACGGGGAATGGAACCGGCACACCGCGCAGGGCTATGCCGACCTCAAGCTCTGGGTGGAAACGAAGGAGCGCGCACGGCGGGAGGGCCGCGATCCGGGACAGGCGCTGCTGGAAATGATCCGCGAGGCCAAGAAGCGCTATACGAAATAGCGCGATGGCCGCTGCAGCGTTCGACCGCGTTCCGGTCATCCTGACGTTCGCCGAGTCGGTGCGAATGGTGGAGACCTACGGATTCACCGGCAGCCAGGGCAAGACCACGCTCGAGGGACAGCGGCTGGTGCCGCGCGAGCGCCCCTCCGACACCGTCTTCGTGTTCATGCATCCGGCCTCCACGCTCCATCTGCTCCCGATGCCCGTGGCGCTCGCCGGTGCCGGGCTGCACGTGCTTTGCGCCGGAAGCCGATACGCAAAGAACGACAGCGCACTGATCATGGAGAAGGTCGTGTTCGACCTCGGGATGTACATCCGCCACGCCAGGGAGGACCTCGGGTACAGGAAGGTCGTCCTGGTTGGATGGTCCGGGGGCGGGTCGCTCGCGCTCTTCTACGCGGCCCAGGCCGAGAGTCCGACGATCACGCACACGCCGGCGGGCGATCCGTACGATCTGCGCGATGCGAAACTCGAGTCCGCGGACGGCGTCATCTTTATCGCGGCCCACCTCAGCCGGGCCGAGACGCTGACCGAATGGCTCGATCCCTCCGTGCTCGACGAGCTGGCGCCGGACCGGCGCAATCTCGAGCTCGACATCTACAATCCGCGCTGCCCGCACCGGCCTCCGTTCTCGCCCGACTTCGTGGTGCAGTTCCGGGCGGCCCAGGTCGCGCGCAACCGCAAGATTACGACCTGGGCGCGGGCGCTGCTCGACACCCTGACCAGGCGGAATGATGGAGAGATCGAGCGCGCATTCGTCGTGCATCGCACGATGTGCGACGTGCGCTGGATCGACCCGACCGTGGATCCGAACGGGCGCCGCCCGAACTGGTGCTATCTCGGCGATCCGCGGATCGTCAACGTCGGCCCGGTGGGCATGGCCCGCTTCACCACGCTGCGCTCCTGGCTGTCGCAGTGGTCATACGACCTGTCGAACGCCAAGGGTCCGGCCAATGCCGCCAGGGTTCGCCGCGTCCCCGTCCTGCAGATCGTGAACGGCGCCGACGATGCGGTGCCGGCCACTCACAACCCGGCCATCCGCGCGGCGCTCGCCGCATCCGACAAGGAGTACGTCGAGATCGACGGCGCGACGCACTACTACCTCGGGCAGCCGGAACAGCTCCTGACCTGCATCGACACCGTCATCGACTGGAGCCGACGGAAGCGGTTGCTCCCGTAGCAGGCGCGCCCGTTCTCTATGGCGTGACGCGGGGCGTGAGCTCGGCGCCCACGCGCGTGCACTCCCGCGCCGCCGCCTCGCGGATGATCTCCGCGAGGCGGAGCTCGTCGCGCGCGGCGTAGTCGGGATCGCCGAACACGAGGTAGAGATCGGCCCACCGCTCGGCACCTTCCCTGAGCGGCAGCGGCTTCAGCGCGCCGGACTCGAGCTCGCGGCGGATGCTGTCCTCCGGATACCAGGCAAAGCCGAGCCCCATGATCGCCGCACGAATGGAAGTCGCCTTGTTGCTGACGGTCCAGCGAGGCTCGGCACCGAGCCAGGCGCCCGAGCGGGTGCGCTGGGTGCCCGAGTCGCGGATCACGAGCTGGCGGTGGCGCCGCAGGTCACGGTGCGTGAGCTGGCGGCCGAGCCGGTGCAGCGGATGGTCGGGATGCGCCGCGGCGACGAATCGCGCGCGGGCGATCAGGTCCCCGAGATGCCCGGGCGGAATCCGCGAGCAGATCGCGAAGTCGACGCTGCCCTGGAGCAGCGCCTCGTCGGTGCCGCCGAGCACTGTCTCGTACAGCTCGATGCGTGTCTCGGGCCGCTCCTCGGCGAACTGCGCGAGGCACTCTAGCAGCAGCCAGGTGGGGAAGATCACCTCGACCGCGAGCCGGAGCTCGGGCTTCCAGTCCGCGGCCATCGCCGCCGCGCCGCGCTCCAGCGCCCCTGCCTCCTCGACGAGGGTGCGGGCGCGACGGTAGAGCACCCTTCCGGCCTCGGTGAGCACCGCCTTGCGGCCGCGGAGCTCGAACACCTTCACGGCGAGCAGCGACTCGACCTTCTTAACCGCGTAAGTCACGGTCGACTGGCTTTTGTGCAGGACCGCGGCGGCCTGGGCATAGCCGCCGGCATCGACCACGGCCAGCACCGCCCGCCATTGATCCAGTCCAATCCGAGGGTTAGGAGTCATCTATCGAGTAGATAGATTGGTAAGGCCGAAATTTTCCGCTTTTTTATCGATCGGGTAAACCAGATCATGGGACATCTCGAACACGCACCCAGGAGACACCCCATGAGCAACCTCTTGCAGCTGAACACGAGCCTTTTCTCGACCGGCGGCCAGTCGAGCCGCCTCGCCGACCGCCTCGTCGCGCGCTGGCGCGCGAGCCACCCGGGCAGCCAGGTCGTCGTGCGCGATCTCGCCCGCGACCCGGTGCCCCACCTCACCGCCGAGCGCTTCCAGGCGTTCACGGCCAAACCGGGCGAGCGCAGCCCCGCGCAGCAGGCGGTGGTCGAGCACTCGGATGCACTGATGGACGAATTGAAGCGCGCGGATGTGATCGTGCTCGGCCTACCGATGTACAACTTCGGGGTGCCGTCCACGCTGAAGGCCTACTTCGACCACGTGGCACGCGCCGGCGTGACCTTCCGCTACACCGAGAAGGGGTCCGTCGGTCTGCTCACCGGCAAGAAGGCGTACGTGTTCGCCACGCGCGGCGGCCACTATAACGGGACGCCGGCGGACAATCAGACGGGTTTCGTGCGACAGTTTCTCGCCTTCCTCGGGATCGAGGACGTGGAGTTCGTCTACGCCGAGGGGCTCGCCATCAGCGCGGCGACGAAGCAGGCCGGCCTCGCGCGCGCCGAGCGCACGATCGAACACTTGATCACCCCGGAGCTCGCGGCGGCCTGAGGCCGACGGGCCGCGCGACGCAACCAGGAGCACACAATGAGCACACGAACACTGCGAGAAATCATCGAATCGGTTCCCGCGTCCGACGGCGGCGGGGTGCGGCTCCGTCGCAGCCTCGGCCGAACGGACCGCAACCGGCTCGATCCGTTCCTTATGCTGGACGAGTTCTCGTCCGAGAACCCGGACGACTATGTGGCGGGCTTCCCGGCGCATCCGCACCGCGGCTTCGAGACAGTGACTTACATGCTCGACGGCCACATGCGGCACGAGGACCACCTCGGCAACACCGGCGACCTGCGCGCGGGCGGGGTGCAGTGGATGACCGCCGGCCGCGGCGTCATCCATTCGGAGATGCCACAGCAGGACCGCGGGCGGATGCGCGGATTCCAGCTCTGGATCAATCTCCCCGCGCGCGAGAAGATGAAGCCCGCCGGTTACCGCGACATCCAGCCCGGCGAGATCCCGGTTGTGACACTCCCGGCCGGGGGCCGGGTCAAGGTGATCGCGGGCACACTGGAGGCGGACGGGCGCTCGACCGCAGGGCCGATCCAGGGCGTCTCCACCGATCCCCTGTACCTCGACGTCGAGCTGCCCGCCGGGGGCGCGTTCTCGCATCCCGCCGGCGGCGACTACAACGTGTTTCTCTATCCGTTCGAGGGAAGCGTGATCGTGGGTTCAGGCGGCGCAGCACGTCCGTTGAAGACCCACAGCGCCGGCGTTCTTTCGCCGGGCGAGCGGATCGAAGCGACTGCCGGCGACGAGGGCGCGCGCTTCCTCGTGCTCGCCGGCCGGCCGCTCGGCGAGCCGGTGGTGCAGTACGGGCCCTTCGTGATGAACACGCGGGCGGAGATCGAGCAGGCGATCCGCGACTACCAGGGCGGCGTGCTGACCGACGCGGCCTGAGCCGGACTGGCGCGATGCGGATCGTCGGGATCGCGGGTAGCCTGCGCAGCGGCTCGTTCAACGCCGCATTGCTGCGCGCCGCCGTCGAGGAGACTCCACCGGACGCGACGATCGAGGTCGAGTCGATCCGCGGCATTCCCCTCTACGACGGCGACGCCGAAGCGGTGGAGGGCCTCCCGCTGCGCGTGAGCGAATTGAAGGAACGCATCGCCGCGGCCGACGCCCTCCTGCTCGTGACGCCCGAGTACAACAACTCGATCCCCGGCCCGTTCAAGAACGCAATCGACTGGCTCTCGCGGCCGGCATCGGACATCCCGCGCATCTTCGGCGGCCGCCCCGTGGGCCTGATCGGCGCCTCGCCCGGCGCGTTCGGGACCGTTCAGTCGCAGGCGGCCTGGCTCCCGGTGCTCCGCGCGCTCGGGATGCGGCCGTGGTTCGGCCAGCTCCTGTACGTCGGCGGCGCGTCGAAGGTGTTCGACCCGGCCGGGAGGCTGGCGGACGAGGCGATCCGCAAGCGGCTGCGGACCTACGTGCACGGATTTGTCCAGTTTGCCGCATCGGCGAGCGGCTGAGAGCTCGCCGCGGGCCTCCGGCGCCTGCCCTCCGGGAACAGTTGCTTTCAGGGACCGCCGCGCTCCCTATGATTTCGCGGCAAAAACCTAAGTAGCGAGCGCCTGACGTCGGGGCGCCGTTCACCGCAGCACCATTGGCTCTCGTCGCGCACCTAGCGCGGTGCTCAGAGCCGCCGACCGCGGACTCGTTGTGCGTCGCAGCTTGACCTGCGGCGCACGCGCTCTGCATCGTCGGCGTATAAGTCGCTCCTCTCCTCGCCAGGACGAATTCCATGGGAACCTATCTGAAGCAGGCGCCGCCGCCGGCACCGCAGGATCGAACCAAGCTGGAGGAGGCGGTGCGCCGAATGCTCGCCGACATCGCGCGGGATCGCGACGACGCCGTCCGGCGTTACGCGCGCGAGCTCGACAAGTGGGAGTCGAGCGCCTTCCGGGTCGCCGACGACGAGATCCGCAGGGTGGAGCGCTCGCTCCCCGACACCTTCAAGGCCGATTTCGCATACTCGCTCAGGCAGGTCACCGAGTTCGCGAAGCGCCAGCTCGAGACGCTGAAGAGCTTCGAAGCCGAGATCGAGCCCGGGATCTTCATCGGGCAGAAGATGATCCCGATCGCGCGCGTCGGGTGCTACGTCCCGGGCGGGAAGTTCCCGCTGGTGGCCTCGGCGATCATGAGCGTCGGCACGGCGCGGGTCGCGGGCTGCGACTCGATCGTCGCGTGCGCGCCGCCGCGCGATGCGAACGGGATGTACCCGTACACCCTCTATGCGCTGCACGCCGCCGGCGCGAACGAGATCTACAACCTCGGGGGCGTGCAGGGGATGGCGGCGATGGCATATGGCTGCGTCGGCATGAAGCCGGTGGACATGGTCACCGGCGCCGGAAACCCGTACGTCGCGGAAGCCAAGCGGCAGCTCTTCGGGCAGGTCGGCATCGATCTTCTCGCCGGACCGACCGAGATCCTCATCATCGCCGACGACTCGGCCGATCCGGCGCTCGTCGCGACCGACCTGCTCGGCCAGGCCGAGCACGGCCCTGACAGCCCGGCGTGGCTCGTCACGACCTCGCGCAAGCTGGGCGAGGCGGTGCTGCGCGAGGTCGACCGCCAGCTCGCGACCCTGCCGACCGCCAAGACGGCGGGCCCGGCCTGGCGCGACCACGGCGAGGTGCTGGTCGTCGACTCGGATGAAGAGGCGATCGCCGCCTCCGACGACTACGCGCCGGAGCACCTCGAGGTGATGGTCGAGTCCGGCAAGCGCAAGCACTACCTCGACCGGCTGAAGAACTACGGCAGCCTGTTCCTCGGCGAAGAGGCGACCGTGGCCTACGGCGACAAGGGCGTCGGCACGAACCACACCCTCCCGACCGCGCGCGCCGCCCGGTACACGGGCGGGCTCTGGGTCGGCAAGTTCATCAAGACCGTGACCTACCAGTACCTCTCGCGCGAGGCGAGCCGGCGAATCGCACCGGTGATGAGCCGGATCTGCTACGTCGAGGGGATGATCGCGCACGGCATCACCGCGGACGTCCGCGAGAAGCGCTACGGCTGACAACAACGCTCAACAAAGGAGAAGACGATGACGACCAGGATCCCCAGCGGCATGCCGGACCCGCGCTCCTCGACGCGGCGCAAGTTCCTGACCGACCTCGCGGCGCTCTCGGGCGGCGCGGCGGCCACGGGCGCGCTTCCCGCGTGGGCGCAGACGAAATCGACCAAGACCGGCACCGTGCGGGTGTGGGGCGAGCCCGGGCCGTACGCCGGCGTCGCGGTGGATGCGATGAACGAGTGGGCGAAGAAGTTCGCGCCCGGGCTCGCGTTCAAGCTCGAGACGCTGTCCTGGGACAGCGTGTACGTGAAGCTGATGACCGATCTCGCCGCGCGCAACCCGGCGCATTGCATCAGCGTCGAGTCGCCGATCGCCTACCAGCTGATGGCGGACCTGCTGCTCGAGCCGATCGACGACGTCGTGCAGAAGGTCGGCCGCAACCGCCTGATCGACGGCGTGAAGTGGGAGTACTGGGGCGCGTGGAAGGGCAAGCAGTACGTGCTGCCCGCGCACCACCAGCCGCACCTTCTCGTCGTGCGCATGGACGTCGTGAACGAGCTCGGCCTGGGCAACCCCGACAACTGGACCTGGGACGATCTCCGCAACGCGGCGCGCACGATCTCCGAGAAGAAGAAGGACATGGCCGGCATCTCCCTCGCGCTCGGCCGCAACCTCTGCACCGACTACCACTTCGCGGCGCTGCTGCACTCCGCCGGCGGGCGGATGTTCGACGTCGCGAACAAGTACCAGGTCGTCTTCGACTCGCCCGAAACGGTGGAGGCGCTCGAATACGTCAAGTCGCTGCAGCCGTACATGCCCAAGGCGGCGGTGAGCTACAGCTTCCTGGAGGTCGTCGACTCGATCGTCACCGGCCGGGCCGGGATCTCTTTCTACTGGGGCCGGCCGTACGGCCGCGCGGCGGAGGAGAACCAGGCGGTCTTCGCGAACCTGCAGTCCTTCAATCACGCCCGCCATCCCAAGACCGGCCGCCGTGCGAACTGGAACGACTTCCAGGGCTGGTGCATCCCGCGCCCGAACAACCAGTACGTCGAGGAGGTCAAGGCCGCGCTCGTGTACTACCAGACGAGCCAGGAATGGCTGGTGCGCTACTGCCACTCGCTCATGCCGAACGTCTCGCCGGTGTACAAGGACGTGCTCGGCGCGCCGCGCCTGCAGGAGCATCCCTTCTTCAAGACGAAGCGGGAGACGATCATGAACTACTACGTGAACTCGCTCCCGAACTCCTCGTCGACCGGCAATGAGCTCCTGCGGGGCGTCAACCCGCTCGCCGGCGTGGTCCACGGGCGGTCGATCCTCGCGCAGACGGTGCAGAAGGTCGTGGTCGACAACTGGAAGGCGCCCGACGCGGCCAAGTGGGGCGCGCGGGAACTCGAGCAGGTGCGCAAGGACAACCTGCGCCTGCTGCAGATTGCCACGTAGGTTCCGCTTGCTCGCAGGGGTCCGGGCGGCCGCGCCGCCCGGACCTTCGCGCGCGCCCGCACCCGTTCGCGTGCCGCAATGAGCACCCAGACCGACTGGCGCGTCGCCGACAACCGGATCGGGATCCTGTTCATCGTCCCGTTCGTCGTCGCGGCGCTGGTGTTCATGGTCTACCCGGTGCTGGATTCGGTGCGCCTCGCGTTCTACCAGCACAACCCGCTCAATCCCGATGCGAGCGTCTTCGTCGGCCTCGAAAACTTCCGGACGATCTTCGACGATCCGCTTTTCTGGCAGTCGTTCCGCCAGGCCGCGGTCTGGACCGGCTGCTCGATCGTCCTGCAGACGGTGATCGGCGTGGTCCTTGCGCTCCTGCTGCATCTGCCGCTGCGCGGCATCTCGATTTTCCGCGGCCTGCTGCTATTCCCATACATCGTACCGACGGTGGTGATCGCGCTCATCCTGCAATGGATGCTCAACCCCGACATCGGGGTGGTGAACTGGTCGCTGCGCGGCGCGGGCCTGATCGACGAGAGCATCTATTGGCTCGCGACGCCGAACATGGCGATGCTCTCGACGATCATGCTGAACGTGTGGAAGTACACGCCGTTCGTCACGATCTGCGTGCTCGCACGCCTGCAGACCATTCCGCTGGAGCTCTACGATGCGGCGAAGGTCGACGGCGCGGGGCCGCTCCGCCGCTTCCTCGACATCACCCTCCCGCAGCTCGCCGAGGTGCTGGTGGTCGTGGTGATCTTCCGCACCATCTGGACGTTCAACAAGTTCGAGGAGATCTACCTCCTCACCAAGGGCGGGCCCGGAACCTCCACGTTCAACCTCGCGATCTACTCCTTCGAGCAGTCGGTCGCGAGCCTGAAGATGGGCGTGGGCGCGGCGACCGGCGTGGTGATGATGCTGCTCCTCTTCGCCGGCAGCATCGTCTACATGCGCGTGTTCCGCTTCGCGTCGGAGGAGGAGGGGGCGTGACCGGCCTCGTGCTCGCGCGCCGGATCCTCGCGTACGTAGTGCTGCTCGCGATCACGTTCCTGATCTGCTTTCCGCTGATCTGGGCGCTCTCGACGTCGCTCAAGGCGCCCAAGGAGGTGATGGCGACGCCGCCCCGCCTGCTGCCGAGCGCGGCGACCGTGGCGAACTACCGGAACCTCATCACCGGCAAGGAGCAGTACTTCCGCGCCGACCAGAGCTACATCCCCACGACGGCGGCGCCGCAGCACTTCACCGCCTGGTTTACCAACAGCGTGATCGTCAGCGCCTCCTCGACGCTCATCAGCATCGTGATCAGCACGCTCGCCGCCTACAGCGTGACGCGGTTCCGCTACTGGGGGCGGCGCATCATCCCGTACTTCAGCCTGCTCGGGTACATGATCCCGTCGATCATCCTGGTGTTCCCGATGTTCCTGGTGATGGCGCAGCTCTCCCTCACCAACAGCCTGTGGAGCCTGACGTTCGGCTACGTCTCGATCACGCTGCCGTTCTGCATGTGGCTCCTCTGGGCGTTCTTCCGCGGCATCCCGATCGAGCTCGAGGAGGCGGCGATGATCGACGGCGCGAGCCGGCTCCGGGTGTTCGCGGACATCGTGCTGCCGTCGGCGCTGCCCGGGATCATCGCCGCGGCAATCTTCTCGCTCATCGTGTCCTGGAACGACTTCCTGTTCGCGCGCGTCTTCATCAACTCGATCGAGAACCTGCCGCTCACGGTCGGCGTGATGCACTTCTTCGAGGGCACGCACGTGGACTGGGGGCTGATGATGGCCTCGGCGGTGCTGATGACCGTGCCGATGGCGCTGCTCTTCATGCTCATGCAGCGCCACCTGGTGGCCGGCTTCGGCGCTGGCGCAGTGAAGGGCTGACCGCGGTGACGATCCGGCTCGAGCACATCTGCAAGTCGTTCGGGCCGGTGCCGGTGCTCAAGGACGTCCACCTCGAGTTTCCGGAGAAGGCGTTCGTGACGCTGGTGGGGCCGAGCGGGTGCGGCAAGACGACGCTGCTGCGCATCCTCGCGGGGCTCGAGTCGGCCACGAGCGGAGCGATCTGGCATGGTGCGGACCGGGTGAGCGATCTGGCGCCGGGCAAGCGCGACGTCGCGATGGTGTTCCAGAGCTACGCGCTGTACCCGCACATGGACGTGCACGCCAACATCGGCTACGGGCTGAAGGTCAGGGGCGTGCCGCGCGAGGAGCGCGACCGGCGCGTCCGGGAGGTCGCGCGGGTGCTGGAGATCGAGCATCTCCTCGGTCGCAAGCCCCGCCAGCTCTCGGGCGGACAGCGACAGCGCGTCGCCCTCGGACGCGCGATGGTCCGCAAGCCGTGGCTCTTTCTCATGGACGAGCCCCTGTCCAACCTCGACGCGAAGCTGCGCGTCACGATGCGCGGGGAGCTCAAGCGCTTTCACCTGCGGCTCGAGGCGACCACGGTGTACGTGACCCACGACCAGCTCGAGGCGATGACCATGTCCGATCTCATCGCGGTCATGGAGCACGGCGTGGTGCAGCAGTACGCGACGCCGGCCGAGATCTACAACCGTCCCGCCAACACCTTCGTCGCCGGGTTCATCGGCAGCCCGCCGATGAACTTCATCGAGGGTGCGCGGATCGGCGGCGGCGAGGTTTCGATCCCTGGCGGGGATCGCGTCCTGCCGGTCGCCGCGTCGGCGCTGGCGTCGGGAGCAGACCGTCCGGTTCGTCTCGGCGTGCGGCCGCAGGACGTGCGGCTCGGCGACGCCCGCGGCGTGCCCGGCGAGGTGACGCTGGTGCAGCTCGTCGGCTCCGAGCAGCTCGTCGACCTCGAGCTCGGCGGTGGCGCGCGCGTCACCGCCGAGGTCAAGGCCGACGTCCCGGTGGAGCAGGGCGCACGCGTGCGGGTGTCTTTCGACCCGGCGCAGCTCCATCTTTTCGATGCCGAGTCGGGCCGGAATCTCGCATCCGGTCCCGGGCGTCCCTGACGCTCAATCTCCGAAGAAGGCCTCGAGCTCGGCGGCGACCTCGCCCGGGCGCTCCTCCGGCAGGTAATGACCACAGGCGAGCGCACGGCCGCGCACGTCGAGCGCCCAGTCGCGCCAGATCGCGAGGACGTCGTACCACGCTTCGAGCCGGCCCGCCGCGCCCCACAGCGCGAGCACCGGCGCCGTAATCTTGCGGCCGGCGTTGCGGTCGGCCTCGTCGTGCGCCATGTCGATCGACGCAGCGGCGCGATAGTCCTCGCAGATGGCGTGGATCGTGGCCGGGTTGCGGAAGCAGCGCAGGTAATCCTCCAGCGCCGGGGCGGCGAAGAAGCCCGGCCCCTTGGGCTCGCGCGCGGTGTGCCGTCGCCAATAGAACTCCGGGTCGGCGCCGATCAGCCGTTCCGGCAGGTCGAACGGCTGGGTCATGAAGAACCAGTGGAAATAGCTCAGACCGAACGCCATATCGGCGCGCATGTACGCCTCCCACGTCGGCACGATGTCGAGGACGGCAAGCCGCGCCACACGCTGGGGGTGATCGAGCGCCATGCGATAGCCGACGCGCGCACCGCGGTCGTGCCCGGCCACGAAGAAGCGCTCGAAGCCCAGACGCTTCATCACCGCGATCTGGTCGCGTGCCATGGCGCGCTTGGAGTAGGGCGCGTGGTCCGGCGTCGTCGGCGGCTTCTCGCTATCGCCGTAGCCTGTGAGGTCGGGCGCGACGACGCTGAAGCGTTCGGCGAGGCGCGGCGCAACGAGATGCCACATGCAATGCGTCTGCGGATTGCCGTGGAGCAACAGCAGCGGCGGCTTGCCCGCAGCCAGGCGATGGCGCGCGCGGATCGCGGTGTCGTCGGCATCGATCGTCTCGAGAGTGAAGCCTGCGAACATCCGATCTCCTTCGGTTCCGTGGATGCTAGCGCACGGTGGCGCCCGGTAGAATCACCGCGATCGGCAGCGCAGCGAGGAACGCCATGGCCCAGCGAACGGTCTGCATTCTTCATCCCGGCGAGATGGGCGCGGCCGTCGGCCGCTGCGCGCGCGCGGGGGGCGCTCGAGTACTCTGGGCCTCCGATGGCCGCGGCAAGGCGACTGCAGCGCGAGCCGCGGCTGCGGAACTGGAAGATGCCGTCACGCTCGGTGCGGCGCTCGGCGCCACGGATTGCGCGATCTCGGTGTGTCCCCCGCACGCGGCCGAGGAACTTGCCCGGAGCGTCACCGCCGCCGGATTCCGCGGCATCTATGTCGACGCGAATGCGATCGCGCCCGCCACGACACGTCGCTTGGGAGACATCGTCGCGGCCGCCGGGGCGAGCTTCGTCGACGGCGGCATCATCGGTCCGCCGCCCGTAGAGCCCGGCCGGACGCGCCTCTACCTTTCGGGCCCGCGCGCGGCGGAGGTTGCCGGGCTGTTCGCGGGCACCGCGCTGTCGGCCGTCGTCGTCGAGGGGGGCATCGGCGCCGCATCCGCGCTCAAGATGTGCTTCGCCGCCTGGAACAAGGGAAGCCAGATGCTGCTCGCGAGCGTGCGCGCGCTCGCCGAGCGCGAAGGGGTGTATGTCGCGCTCGCCGACGAGTGGCGCCTGTCGCAGCCGGAGGTCGCGAGGCGGCTCGAGCACGCGGTTGCGAACGCGCGGAAAGGGTGGCGGTGGGTCGGCGAGATGGACGAGATCGCCGCGACCTTCCGGGCGGCGGGGTTGCCTGACGGTTTCGCGGTGGCGGGCGCCGACGTCTGCCGCCGGCTCGAGACGTTCAAGGACGCGCCGAACGCGACGATCGACGATGTCGTCGCGGCGCTGCTCGGTGCTCTCGACGTCAGGCGGGCCGCGTCCCCGCGAGCGTGATCCGGTGCATCACGCGCCGGAACCCGTGGTAGTCGTTGACCGGGTTGTGCTGCGTGCAGCGGTTGTCCCAGAGCGCGATCGAACCGGGCTGCCAGACGAAGCGGCAGGTGTGCTCAGGCCGCACCTGGTGCCGGAAGAGGAACTCGAGCAGCGGCAGCGACTCCTCCTCGGTCATGCCGACGAAGCGCACGGTGTGGCCCGGGTTGACGAAAAGCGCCCTGCGGCCCGTCTCGGGATGCATGCGCACCACGGGGTGCTCGGCGACGAGCTCGCCGCGCGAGTCTTCCCGGCCGTCGGAACGAATTCGGTCCTCGCGCGTCTTCGAGGCGTCGGCCTTGGACGACGAGTTCACCGCCGTGAGCCCGTCCAGCAGGCGCTGCATGCGCTCGGAGAGCGTCTCGTAGGCGAGGTACATATTAGCGAACAGCGTGTCGCCGCCGTGCGGCGGAATTTCCCGCGCCAGCAGCAGGGATGCCATGGGGGGCTGCTCGAGGTAAGTCGTATCGCTGTGCCAGACGCCGCCGAAGTTGATGCGCTCGTGCTCGAGCTTCTTCACCTCGGTGATCTTCGGAAAGCCCTCGAGCCCCTTCAGGTAGGGGTACTCGACCGGCTCGCCGAGGTGCTCGGCGAACGCTATGAATTGCGCAGGCGTGAGCGGCTGGTCGCGGAAAAAGAGCACGAGGTGCTCGAGCCAGGCGCGGCGCAGCGGCGCCACCAGCTCGTCCGGAAGCGCGCGCGCGAGGTCGACGCCGGAGATCTCGGCGCCGAGCGCGCCGGCGATGCGACGCACCTCGAACGGTCCGCGCGTTCCGGCCACGGCTACAGGATGCGGTTGAACCAGAGCAGCGAGAGGAACGCCGCGAGCAGCGCGAGCGCCGCTGCGCCGGCAGCGAAGAAGGCGGTGATCTCCATCTCCTTCTTCTCGAAGACGATTCGCGCGCTCAGCGCCTCGTAGGCCTTCTTAAGGTCGGTCGCACTGCCGGCGTAGAAGTACTCGCCGCGCGTTATGTTGGCGATGCCTTTCAGCGTGTCCTCGTCGAGGCGCGCGCGGAAGGACCAGCCCTCGAACCCGAGCACCTCGCCGTTGGGGGTACCGAATCCGACGGTGAACACGCGCACGCCGTGGTCGGCCGCCATCTTTGCCGCCTCAATGGAGTCGGGGCCGGCGGTGCGCTGGCCGTCGGTCAGCAGGATGATCGCGCCCGAGGCGTACGAGCCTGGCGGCACCGGCTTGAACTCCTTCTTCGCCGCCTTGTCCTCCGCCTTGCGCCCGCGGTCGAGCGGGATCGGCCGGGGCTCGTTCCGCCCGTAGATCAGGTCGCTCACGATGATGCCGGCGTCCGGGAGGAGCGTCGCGAGCGCGACGATGATGCCGCTGCCGATGGCTGTCCCGCGCTGCAGCTGGAAGCGGTCGATTGCCGCGGCGACGTCCTCGCGGTTATGGGTCGGCGCCTGCACGACCGCTGCAGTGCCCGCGAAGGACACCACGCCGACGCGCACCGTGCGCGGCAGCTCGGCCACGAACGTCTTCGCGGCGGCCTGCGCTGCGGCGAGGCGGTTCGGCTCGACGTCCTTGGCCCGCATGCTCCCCGACACGTCCATCGCCAGGATGAGCGTCTCCTGCTGCGACGGCAGCATCACGATCGCGGTGGGCCGCGCGATCGCCGCGATCATCAGGGCGAGCGCGCAAAGGAAGAGGAGTGGTGGAATGTGGCGCCGGAACCGCGGCCCCGCGCCAAGCGCCTCCTTCACCATGTTCAGGCTCGCATACCTGACCGCGCTTCGCTTCCGCCGGCGCAGCAGCCAGACGTACACGGCGACGAGCACCGGCAACGCCAGCAGCAGCCAGAGCAACTCGGGCCACAGGAACTTCATGCAGCGTCGGTGAGGTGCTTCGGGAGGCTTCCGCCCCCTGCGAGCTGGCTGCGTCGGCGGCGCAGGTCGGCGAAGCGGAGGATCGCATCGACGATGTCGTCGTCGGTGGAGAGCTCGAGGGCGTCGACGCCCGCGTCGCGGAACGCCGCCCGCAGGGTCCGCTCCCGCAGCTCGGCAGCGGCCGCGAACCGCTTCCGAAACCCCCGGTCGTGGGTGTCGACGAAGAGCTGCTCGCCGGTCTCGGCGTCCTGGATGACCAGCAGCCCGAGATCCGGCAGCTCCATCTCCAGCGGGTCGTAGAGCCGCACCGCCACGACCTCGTGCCGCTGCGCTAGGTGGGCGAGCGGCTCCGCCCAGCCCGGCGTGCTGATGAAGTCGGACACCACGAACACGATCGAACGGCGCGGCATAGCCTGGAACGCGGCCTGCATGAAGTCGCGGAGGTTCGTCTCCCTCGACTGCGTGCGCGCAGGCCGTGTCAGCATCTGGTGCAGGAGGTGCAGCACGTGCCGCCGCCCAGCGCGCGCCGGGATCACGGTGTCGACGCTGTCGCCGTAGAACAGCGCGCCGACGCGGTTGCCGTACCGGCCGAGGAGCCGCGCGAGCACGGTGACGAACTCGGCCGACACCGTCCGCTTCTTCTCCTGCGAGCCGAACTCCACCGACGGGCTGAGGTCGAGCAGGAACCAGCCGGTGACCTCGCGGTCTTCGTTGTACTCGCGGACGTACGGCGTCTGGAGGCGCGCGGTGACGTTCCAGTCGATGTGGCGAACGTCGTCCTGGTACTGGTACTCGCGGATGTCGGCGAGGTCCAGCCCAAAGCCGCGGAAGAGCGTCCGATAGTTCCCGTGCACCGCCCCGTCCAGGCGGCGGATGACGGTCCACTCGAGGCGGCGGAGAACCTGCTCAGGATCCCGCTGCAACCCGGACATGGGTCTCCATCGGCTTCTCGGGCGCCGGGATCTTCTGCATGACCTGGCGGATGAGGTCGTCGGCCGTCTTGCCCTCGGAGAGCGCCTGGTAGGTGAGCACGAGGCGGTGGCGGAAGACATCGGCAACAAGGTCGGTCACGTCCTCGGGGAGCACGTAAGTGCGGCCGCGCAGGTACGCCAGCGCCTTCGCGCCCTCGATCAGGTGGATCGGCGCGCGCGGGCTCGCGCCGAAGGACAGGTACTTCGACAGGCCGGCGAGGCCGTAGCGGTCCGGAAAACGCGTCGCGGCCGCAAGCCGCACCGCGTGCTGCATGAGCGCGGGGTCGACGTAGCTCCTGCGGCAGTCGCGCTGCAGCGCGCTCAGCTGGTCGGTCGTCGCGACGGCGGCGACGTCGGGCTCGGCGACGCCGGTGACCCGGTCGACGATGACGAACTCCTCCTCCTCGCTGGGGTAGCCGACCAGCACCTTCATCATGAACCGGTCCACCTGCGCCTCGGGCAGGGGGTAGGTGCCCTCGGTCTCGATCGGGTTCTGGGTCGCCATCGCCAGGAACGGCGCCGGCACCTTGTGCGTCTGGCCGGCGATCGTGACCTGGTACTCCTGCATCACCTCGAGCAGCGCGCTCTGCACCTTGGCCGGCGCGCGGTTGATCTCGTCGGCGAGGAGGAGGTTGGTGAACACCGGCCCGAGCGACGTTGCGAAGTCGCCGGTCTTCTGGTTGTAGATCCGCGTGCCGACCAGGTCGGCTGGAACGAGGTCGGGCGTGAACTGGATGCGCTTGAACGTACCGCGGATCGTGCGGGCGAGCGTCTTCACCGTCAGCGTCTTGGCGAGGCCCGGCACGCCCTCCACGAGCAGGTGCCCTTGCGCCAGGATCGCGACGAGCACGCGCTCGAGGAAGTGATCCTGGCCGACGACGACCTTCTTCACTTCGTAGAGGATGCGCTCCATGAGCGCGGCCATCTCCGCGCGGCCGGGGTCCTTAGTCTGCTCCATGTCTATCGCTGCTCCGTTGGGGGATATACAAGGGGCGAAGCCCCTTGATTGACAATGGGGGACATACAAGAGGCTCCCCCTTGTTCGTACGAATGGCTCTCCTTCGAGGACGTGGTGGCGTCATTCTCGGGAGAACCTAGAAAGGATGCATGCCTACTGCGCCGGCGGCGTTCTCGATCGGCACCGCGAATCCGATGCCGATGAAGACGCGCTGCTCCGACGGGTTGAGGATCGCGGTGACGATGCCCACCACCTCGCCGTCCATGGTCACGAGCGGCCCGCCCGAGCTGCCCGGGTTCGCCGCCGCGTCGAACTGGATGAGGTTCGTCAGCACGCGCTTGCCTTCGGGCGAGCGGAACTCTCGCTTCAGGCCGGACACGACGCCCGCGGAGACCGACGGCCCGATCCCGAACGGGAATCCCACGGCGACGACTCGGTCGCCGGGCATGAGGTCCGCGGTGGAGCGCATCGTCGCCGCAACGAGGTCGTCGGGCAGCGTCTTCGCCTGCAGCACCGCCAGGTCGTGCTCCGGGTGCAGGCCGACGATCGAGGCCTCGGATTCGAGCCCGTCGAAGAACGTCACCGTCACGCGCTTCGCGCCGGCGACCACGTGGAGATTGGTGAGGATGATGCCCTTGTCGACGATGACCACGCCGCTGCCGGTGCCGACCTCCGTCTCGCCGCCCGAGATCTCGTCCTGGTCTATGCCGCGCACGCGCACGACCGAGGGCTGGATCACCTGGTAGGCCTTCGCGGCGGGCGAGGGCAGGGGCTTCGTCTCCAGCGTGTGCAGGACTGCGGCGTCGATCTCCTTCTGGGTCAGCGACTGGACCGCCGGCGGCCGCGCGCCGTAAGCGATCACCAGGAGCGCGGCGACCAGCCCGCCGCCGAGGACGAGCAGCAATCGCTCATTGCGTGCGAAGAGACGCCGCCACCCCGCGCGCGGCGCGGGGCTCGCGACCGGAGCAGGAACGCTGACGGCGGGCTCTTCCTTGCGCTCGGTCGCATCCGGCGGCCGCGACCTTGCGGAACTGCTGTAGAGCGTCGACTTTTTCATTGCGTGAACGGTAACACGGCGCGCGGCCGGATGGGTCAGGCGGCGCGCGCCTCATCCGTTTCCGGCAGTGGGGTCATGGGCAGATCGAGCCCCCGGATCGCCTCCGCGAGCTTGCGCACCGCGGCAGGGCGTGCGAATCCCGTGCGCCAGGCGAGAGCGACGCGCCGCTTCGGGTGCGGCGCGGCAAACTCGATCGACTTCACGAGCGGCGTCGCGTAGCGCGCCGTGAGCGCAGTGGCCGGCAGCACCGTGATCCCGAGCCCCGAGGCGACCATGCTGCGCAGGGTCTCGAGAGAGTTGCCCTGCCGGCCGGGCGGCGGCGGCCGGGAGAACTCGTGGCAGCTCTCCAGGACCTGGTCGCGCAGGCAGTGGCCCGCCGGCAGGAGCAGCAGCTCGTCGGTGTCCAGCTTGTCGACCGCCACCGCCTTTTTCCGGGTCAGTTTGTGGCGGGCGGGCGCGACCACGCGGAACTCCTCGTCGTAGAGCGGCAGCACCTCGATACCCGGCGCCTCGTAGGGCAGGGCGAGAATCGCGACGTCGAGCTCGCCCGCCTTGAGCATCCGGTCGAGGTTCGCGGTCATGTTCTCCTCGATGTCGAGCGGCATCTCGGGCGCGAGCCGGCGCAGCGCGACCACCAGGTCGGGCAGCACGTAGGGCGCGATGGTGTGGATCACGCCGAGCCGCAGCACGCCCTTCAGCTGATTCTTGCCCTGCTTGGCCACCGTCTTGACGCGGGCTGCCTCCTCCAGAGTGCGGCGCGCCTGCGCCACGACTTCCGCGCCGATCTCGGTGACGAGCACGCCGTGCTTGCCGCGCTCGAACAGGCGGACGCCCAGCTCTTCCTCCACTTTCCGGACCGCCGCGGAGAGGCTCGGCTGACTGACGAAGCAGCGCGCGGCGGCGCGGCCGAAGTGTCGCTCGTCGGCGACGGCGACCACGTAGCGCAGCTCGGTCAGGGTCATGTTGGGTAATGTTGAAGATCGGTTTTCCCGGCTCCCGGACTCTCGTGGCCGATAGACTGAGCCTATCGGGCGGATACTAACGAAGTATTGGCCGGAGCGCGATCCGGCCCGTAGAGTGCCCCCATCGTCAATACGCCAATGAGGCAATCAGCAATGCTCGAGAACCGCGAAGGCCAGAAAGTTCCGCAGGTCACGTTCCGCACCCGCGTCGGCGGCGAGTGGAAGAACGTTACGACCGACGACATCTTCAAGGGCAGGACCGTCGTGGTCTTCTCGCTGCCCGGGGCGTTCACGCCCACCTGCTCGTCGACGCACCTGCCGCGCTACAACGAGCTCGCGCCGGCGTTCCGCGCCAACGGCGTCGATTCGATCGTGTGCGTCTCGGTGAACGACGCGTTCGTCATGAACGAGTGGGCGAAGGACCAGGAATCCGGCAACGTCGTCCTGCTGCCGGA
Organism: Burkholderiales bacterium; assembly: GCA_035456405.1. Taxonomy (GTDB): domain Bacteria; phylum Pseudomonadota; class Gammaproteobacteria; order Burkholderiales; family SG8-39; genus JAGVSZ01. The sequence goes on from DATIDG010000049.1 coordinate 39,557, forward strand.
CGGCAACGGCGAGTTCACCCACGGCATGGGCATGCTCGTGGACAAGGCCGACCTCGGCTTCGGCAAGCGCTCGTGGCGCTACTCGATGCTCGTCAGGGACGGCGTCATCGCCAAGATGTTCATCGAGCCGCAGAAGCCCGGCGACCCGTTCGAGGTCTCCGACGCCGATACCATGCTCGCCTACATCAACCCCAAGGCGAAGAAGCCCGACCAGGTGGCGATCCTGACGCGCGAAGGCTGCAGCTTTTGCGCGAAGGCCAAGGCGCTGCTCGCCGAGCGCGGCTACGACTACGTGGAAGTCCCGCTCGACCACCAGATCCGCAGCCGGATCGTCGGCGCGATCACCGGTGCCCAGACCGTGCCGCAGGTGTTCATCAACGGCGAGCGCATCGGCGGCTGGGAAGAGCTGGAGCGCTGGGCGAAGAAGGCGGCTTAGCGCCGACGCGAGTCAGGTACGGAACCCGAGGCCGAGCGACGCGAGTCGCCCGCCCTCGGCGTCTGAGAATCCCCAGTCGGCCAGCGCGTCCCGCCCGAGCGCGCCGCGCTCGGGGGCCGCGCGCCTGACCCCGCCCGGCGTGCGCGAGAAGCGCGGCGCGGGCGCGGGCTGCGTCACTCCGCCCACCGTGACGAATCCCATCCGTGCGACGTTGTGCGGGTGCGCCCGCGCCTCCGAGAACGTGAGCACCGGCGCGAAGCACGCGTCCGATCCTTCGAAGACCTTGCACCACTCGTCGCGCGTCCGCAACCGGAATGCCGCAGCGAAGCGCTGGCGCAGTTCCGGCCAGCCGGCCCGGTCGTGCTGCGCGGGCAATGGTTCCTCGTCGAGCCCCAGCCGCGTAAGCAGCGCGGCGTAGAACTTCGGTTCGATGGCGCCGATCGCGACGAAGCGGCCGTCACGCGTCTCGTAGCAGTCGTACCAGGGCGCGCCGGAATCGAGCACGTTTTCGCCGCGCACCTCGCCCCAGCTCCGCGCCGCGAGCATGCCCCAGAACATCGTGGCTAGGAGCGATGCGCCCTCGATCATGGCGGCGTCGACGACTTGGCCCTTTCCGGAGCGCCGCGCTTCGAACAGCGCGCAGGCAATGCCGAAGGCGAGCAGCATTCCGCCGCCGCCGAAGTCGCCGACGAGGTTGAGCGGCGGCACCGGCGCGCCGGCGGCCCGCCCGATCGCGTGCAGCACGCCCGCGAGCGCGATGTAGTTGATGTCGTGACCGGCGCGCGGCGCGAGCGGCCCGTCCTGGCCCCAGCCGGTCATCCGGCCGTAGACGAGCCTCGGGTTGCGCACGAGGAGCACGTCGGGTCCGAGGCCGAGCCGCTCCATCACGCCGGGGCGGAAGCCTTCGATCAGCGCGTCGGCCTTCTCCGCGAGCGCAGCCGCTGCGGCGACGCCGCCGGGCGACTTGAGATCGAGCGTCACCGACCGCCGGCCGCGCAGCATCGTGTCGGACCACCGGTCGCGCTCGAAACCGAGCTGCGGATCGCTCGGCCGGTCGACGAGGAGCACGTCGGCCCCCATGTCCGCGAGCATCATCCCGCAGAACGGGCCCGGCCCGATCGCCTCGAGCTCGAGCACCTTCACACCGGCAAGGGGTCCCATGCATGCGATGTTAGCGCGCGGCGCTTCGGTGGGTTAGGATTTCCGCATGAAGATGCACGGGACGAAGGAGCTCCTCGACGCGGGGCTGCGCGCCCACAAGTCGGGGCGCCTGCACGAAGCAGCGCAGCTCTACGACCAGGTGCTCACGTTCGACGCCGACAACGCCGGTGCGCTCGCGAGCCTCGGCATGCTGCTCGCCGAGATGAAGCAGTTCGAGCGCGCCGAGGCGCTGCTGCGTCGCGCGCTCGCGCGGACGCCCGATCGTGCAGACGCCTACGCGAACCTGGCCGGCGTGCTGCATGACGCGCACCGGTTCGCGGAGTCCATCGACTGCTGCGAGCGCGGGCTGCGGCTCGCGCCGGACCACAAGCGGCTGCTGAACACGCTCGCGTCGAGCCTTAGCGGCGCCGAGCGCTACGACGAAGCGCTCGCGCTCCTCGAGCGCATCGCAACGGCGAATCCGGGCTACGCCAAGGCGAGCTACTTCATCGGCACGCTGCACGCGAAGCTCGGGCATTGCGACGCGGCGGTGCAGGCCTTCGAGCGCGCCGCGCGCATCGATTCGATCGACCTCGAAGTGTTCGTCTCCTGGGGCGAGTGCCTGATGATGCACGGCCGGGCCGCCGAGGCCCTAGGCCCGATCGACCGCGCGCTGCAGCTCAAGGTTTACGAAGTTCGCGCGCTCGCGCTGAAGACGCTTGCGCTCGCGGAGCTCGGGCGCCGCGACGAGGAGGCCTGGCTCTCCGACCCGCACCACTTCGTGCACACCTTCCGGCTCGCCGACCTCGGCTATCGCGCCGAGGACATCGCGGCGCTGAATCGGGCGCTTGCCGACTTCGCGGCGAACGAGCCGAGCATGCGTGAGGATCCGCCCGAGTACGCGACTTACAAGGGCTGGCACACGACCCGCAACCTGGCCGACTACCGCGACGAGGCGCCGTCGATCCTCAAGCAGTTCATCGGCTACGGCTTCGAGCAGCGGCTCAAGAGCCTGCCGAACGAAGACCCGCGTCACCCGTTCGTGCGCGGCGCGCCGCCGCGGTTTCACCTCGATCTGTGGGCGGTGAAGATGACGAGCGGCGGCAAGATGCTGCCGCATATCCACGCCGACGGCTGGCTGAGCGGCGTGTACTACGTCGAGGTGCCCGCGGTCGTGCGCGATCCGGCGGCCGGTCAGGCGGGCTGGCTGCAGGTGGGCGGGTCGCGGCGCGACATCAGGCTGACGCGGGAGCCGATCACCCGCACGGTGCAGCCCGAGCCCGGGCTCCTGGTCACGTTCCCGTCGTACCTCTGGCACGACACGATCCCGCTGCCGGTCGAGAACGCCGAGCGGCGTCTCTGCCTCGCCTTCGACCTGCATCCGCGCAAGGCCGCCTGACCCACCGAGGAGCCCGCAATGTTCGATCCGATTACGCTGCCGTTCGGTGCCAAGATGCTGTTCAACACCGTCAAGCTGAAGCCGGGCGTGAGCTTCGACGACGTGGAGATGGCGGTCGGCGACATGTGCAATGTCGTCAAGGAAACCTACGGCGGCGACAAGGGCGGCTTCATCGCGGGGCAGGTGTTCAAGTTCTCCGGCTTCGTCTCCGACGAGGGATCGCTTGCCGCCGTGCGGGCGGCCGACGACCACTACGCAATCGTCACCTACTGGCGCTCGTTCGCGGAGCATGAGCGATCGCATGCCGACGAGATCTTCAACAACAAGTTTGCCGCGCTGGCCACGATGTGCTCCGACAGTAAGGAGCTCGGCTACGACATGCTCTGGCAGGGCGCGCCCGAGAGCGCGTGACGACATGGCACGCGACGCGCGGGTCGAGACCGCGATCTCGCACTGGCTGCCGCGCTTCCTCTCGAACGGCGTCGCGCTCGCCGACTTCCAGGAGGTGACCGCAGGCATCGAGCGCTGGGAGGACTGGTGCCGCGCCTGGTCGGCACGCGCCGCGGTGCACGAGGCGCTCGGGTGCGAAGCGCTCGCGCAAGGCTACAGGCTGAGCGCCGGCGAGCACCTCGCGCGCGCGGCGGTCTACTACCACTTCGCCAAGTTCCTCTTCGTCCACGACCTCGCCCAGATGCGCGCCGCCCACGCGAAGGCGGTGGAGTGCCGCCAGCTCGCGCTGCCGCACCTGCGGCCGCCCGGCGAGCGCGTCGAGATCTCCTACGCCGGCGGGCATCTCGCCGGCATCCTGCGGAAGCCCGCGGACGCGGCGCAGCCGCCGGTGCTCGTCATGGTGCCCGGGCTCGACTCGGCGAAGGAGGAGCTCGAGGCGTACGAGCTGCCGTTCCTCGCCCGCGGGATGGCGACGCTGCTCGTGGATGGCCCGGGGCAGGGCGAGGCCGAGTACGATTTCCCGATCCGCGGCGATTACGAAGTGCCGGTGCGCAGCATGGTCGACTGGATCGAGGGCCGCGACGATCTCGACCCCGGCCGCATCGGCCTGTGGGGCGTGAGCCTCGGCGGCTACTACGCGCCGCGCGCCGCCGCGTTCGAGAAGCGCATCAAGGCGTGCATCGGGCTGGCCGGGCCCTACGACTGGGCCGCGGTGTGGGACGCGCTTCCCGACCTCACGCGCGAGGCGTTCCGCGTGCGCAGCCACCTTGCCACGCAGGGCGAGGCGCGTCGCCACGCGGCGACGCTCACGCTCAAGGATGCGGCGCAGCGGATCGAGTGTCCGCTGTTCCTGGTCACCGGAAAGCTCGACCGCCTCGTCCCCTGGCGGGATGCAGAGCGCATCGCCGCCGAGGCCGCGGGTCCGGCCCGGTTGCTGGTCGTCGAGGACGGGAACCACATCGCCAACAACCGTCCCTACCGGTACCGTACCCAGAGCGCCGACTGGATGGCGGGCGAGCTCGGCCTGCCCCGCCAATAGTCCGGAAGGCCGAGGCAGCCCGCACTTGCAAAAATCCCGGACCCGCAGCATATTTGCGGCCATCGAATTGGCTGGGTCGTCCACTGCACCCCCTCGGGGTGAACTTCTGGTCTGTTCCCTTGCGTGATTTGAGGCCGTGCGTACTCCCGCGCCCGGCAACGCCAGATCAGGAGGAACTCCATGGCAACTGGCACCGTCAAGTTCTTCAACGCCACCAAAGGCTTCGGGTTCATCCAGCCCGACGACGGCTCGAAGGATGTGTTCGTGCACATCTCTGCCGTCGAGCGGGCCGGAATGGGCACGCTGACCGAGAAGCAGAAGGTCTCGTTCGAGCTCCAGACGGGGCGCGACGGGCGCGTCTCGGCGGTGAACCTGAAGGCCGTCTGAGCCCCGCGTTGGCGGCGTCCGCCGCCCCGGCTCCCCCTCGCCGCCGCCCGACGGGCGCGCGCGGCGTTTGCACGCGCGCACAGGAAGCGACATGCCCAAGGAAGAGCTGATCGAAATGGAAGGCACCGTGAGCGAGGTGTTTCCGGACACCCGCTTCCGGGTGACGCTCGCCAACGGCAGCGAGGTGATCGCGTACGCGTCGGGCAAGATCCGCAAGCACCGCATCCGCATCCTCGCCGGCGACAAGGTCACGCTCGAGATGTCGCCCTACGACCTGACCAAGGGCCGCATCAACTTCCGCCACAAGGACGAGCGGCCGGCCACGCCGGTCATGCCGCCGCCGCAGCGCCGGCGGCGCTGACCGCGCCCGCGCTAGTCTAGAGCTCGAAACCGGCCTTCTCGCGCACGCCGCGCGCTTCCGCGGCAGACAGCAGCGCGACGAGCCGACGCGCGGCGTCAGGCGCCGCGGCGCGCGTCGAGACCGCGGCCGTATAGATCGTGGCGAGCTCGAACTCGTGCGGTAGCGGTCCGACGAGCGTGACCCCCGGAGTGTTGAGGATCTCGGTGATCTGAGTGACGCCGATGGGCCGGTCGCCGCTCGCCTTCGCGAGCTCACGCATCGCGGTGGCGCCGTTCGGATGGGTGCTCAGTCGTCCCGAGATTTCGGCTGCGATCCCGAGCGTCTCCAGCACGCGCACGAAGTGGATGCCTGCAGTGGCGCGCTGCGGGTCGGGAAAGTAGACCGCGCCGGCCGAGCGCAGTGCCGCGCGTAAGCCGTCGGCGGTGCTCACGTCCGGCAACAGGTCGCCGGCGCGCACCGCGACGCCGGTGCGCACTCGGCCGAGATCGGCGCACGTTTCCGCAACGACCCATCCTGACGCGACGAGCTCGTCGATCAACGCGCGGGTGAGAATGAGCACGTCCGCGGGAGCACTGGCGAGGAGCGTTTCCTTCATCGCGCCTACGGCGCCGAAGGTGCCGTCGATCTCGTACCCGGTGGACGCCTTGAATTCCCCCGACAGCGCGGTCACGACCCCTTGCGCCGCGCCGCCGCTCAGCACGTGCAGCAGCATCGGTCAGCCCGCCGCGATGCGCTCGGCCGTGATCGGCAGATCGCGCACGCGCGCGCCGAGCGCGTCGTACACCGCGTTCGCGATCGCGGCTGCGGCCGGGCCCTGCGCTGCCTCGCCGGCGCCGACCGAGGCCGCGTCGGGCCGGGAGACGATCTCGACCTCGACTGCCGGCACCTCCGAGAACTTGAGGATCGGATAGTCCTCCCACGCCGCGCTGGTGACGCGCGTGCGGTCGAAGCGCACCGCTTCCTTCAGCGTCCAGCTCGCCGCCTGGATTGCGCCGCCCTCGATCTGGTTCGCGACGCCGTCCGGGTTGATCACGAGACCGACGTCGACCGCGGCCACCAGCCGGCGCACGCGAACCTCGCGCTCGGCCTCGATCTCGGCGACGACGGCGCAGTACGCGCCGGTATTCTTGTACTTCGCGAAGCCGATGCCGTGGCCCCACGCATCGTGCTTTCGCCAGCTCGTCCAGCCGGCACGCAATGCGGCCGCCTCGATGACGGCGCGCGCCCGCGGGTCGGACAGATGGCGGAGGCGCCACGCGACGGGGTCCTCGCCGCGCGCGCGGGCCAACTCGTCGACGAACGACTCGATCGCGAAGACGTTGGCGAACGCGCCGAGCGAGCGCAGCGCGGACGTGCGCAGCGGCATCGCGAGAAGGCGATGGTTGACGATCCGCCACGCCGGGAAGTCGTATAGCGGGACCGAGTTGCGGTCGGCGCCGCCGCCGGCGGCCGGCGGCGGGTTGATGGCGAGTAGGCGATCGAACGGGCGTTCGAGATGCGCCGCCGCGAGGAGCGTCGGCGTTGCCGCGCGTCCGGGGCGCGTGCTGTGGCCGTTGCTCCAGAGCTCGTGGCGCCAGGCGACGACCTCGCCTGTCTCGTCCGTATCGGCTTCGAGGTCGATCGCCATCGCGGGACCGAACGGCGACCAGGCGAGCTCGTCGCCGCGCGTCCAGACCAGGCGGACGGGGCGCCCGCCGGCCGCACGGGCGAGCAGCGCGGCATCGAGGGCGACGTCGTCGGCGCCGTTGTGGCCGTAGCAGCCGGCCCCCTCGACGTGCGCGACGACGATCCGCTCGGCCGCGAGGCCGAGCGCAAGGGCGAGATCGGCCCGCAGGTTGTACACCCCCTGGCTGTGGGTCCAGACGCGCAGCGCATCGTCCCGCCACTCCGCCAGCGCACACGACGGCCCGATCGACGCGTGCGCGAGGTAGGGACGCGAGTAGCGCGCGCGCAGCGTGCGCGCAGCGACCGCTCCTGATTCTGAACCGCGATCGTCCACCACCTTCGACTCGACCGGCTGGGACCTCAGCCAGTCGGCGAGCGCCGATTCGTCGGGAAGAGTTGCGGGCTCGGTCCAGGCTGCGCCCGCACGTAACCGCTCGAGTGCTTTGGCCGCGACCTCCTCGCGCTCGGCGATCACTCCGACGAAATCGCCGTCGCGCACGACGGCGACGATGCCCTCGAGCGCGCGGGCTTTCGCATCGTCGAGCGACAGCAGCGCCGCAGCCGGCGAGGGCGGGCGCAACACCCGCCCGTGCAGCATTCCCGGCGGCTCGAGGTCGTGCACGAAGCGCGGCCGGCCGAAGGCCTTGTCGGGAATGTCCAGACGCATCACCGGCGCCCCGACCACTCGGTGCGTCGACTTCGGCGCGACGCCCGGGGTCGCCTCGCGATCAAGCAATGCATCGTCCGCGAGTGCCCAGTAGCTCGTGTGCGCGCCGCCCACCGCGACGATCTCGCCGTCGATCACCTGGAGACCGGCAACCGGCTTGCCGAGCCGCGCGGCGGCGACCTCGAGATAGATCGAGCGCGCCTCCGCGCACGCATAGCGAAGCGCGGTCCCCGATTCCTGGACCGACAGGCTTCCCGATGTGACCGCCTCGTCCGGGCTCGTGGCGGTGCTCGCCGGGATCATGCGCACGCGGGCAAGCGCGACGTCGAGCTCGTCGGCGACGATCTGCGCGAGCGCAGTTGCGATGCCCTGGCCCAGCTCCACCTTGCCGGAGCGCGCCTCGACGATCCCTTCCGGCAGGATCTGCAGCCACTGGCCGAGGCGGCGGTTCACGTGAAGGCTGCCCGGGAGCTTCGGGCCGTCGCCGGTGCCGCCGGCGGCGAAGCGGAAGGCGAGGTTCATCGCGTGCCCTCACCGGCTGCGCGCAGCACGGCGCGCACCAGCCGGTTGTGCGAACCGCAGCGGCAGAGGTTGCGGTCGAGGGCCGCGCGCACCTCGGCTTCGTCCGGGGTCGCGTTCTGCGCGAGTAGTGCAGCGGCGCTTACGAGAATTCCCGACAGGCAGTAGCCGCACTGCGCGGCCTGCTCGTCGACCACCGCGGATTGGAGCGGATGGGGGCGCTCGGGCGTCCCGAGGCCTTCCAGCGTGACGATCGTTTTTCCGACTGCGGACCAAAGCGGCGTGTCGCAGGATGCGACCGCGCGCCCGTCGATCAGCACGAAGCACGCACCGCACTGGCCGGTGCCGCAGCCGAAGCGCGCGGCCTTGAGGCCGAGATCGTTGCGCAGGACGTAGAGGAGAGGCGTGTCCTCGGCGGCGGCCACCTCGTGATCGCTGCCGTTGACGTTCAGGCGAACTTCTTGGGGCAAGTCTGCGCTCATGCCGCCGGGTAGGCGAACGCCGGAGCGTCGGCTGCACATGGGATACGGCGCGTCGGCGTCACGTGGTTATCGTAGATCGATCAAGGGTGCCGGCGTTCGAGCGGCCGGGTCTGCAGCCCGCGCTTTTAGCACAACGGTGCTAACCTCGCCACGCCCAGATCTGCGGAAGGAGGCCGCCATGTTCGGTCCGCATCGCATCGTCAGGCACGCGTTTCCGTGGGGTACCATCGAGTGGCTCGCGGGCGCCGAGGTCGGAAACAGCGCCGAGCTGGCGCTCGCGCGGCTGCGCGTAGAGCCCGGGAAGGCGGGCGACACGCACGTCCACCGCAACTGCGAGGAGTCCATCTACGTGGTCGACGGTGAGGTCGAGTGCGGCATCGGCGGCCGCCGCATCCGGATGACTGCAGGGGCGTGCGCGGTCGTGCCGCGCGGCGCGGTGCACACGATCCGGTGCGTGGGTACCGCGCCCGCGGAGCTCCTGCTCGGCTACTCCGCCGCGCAGCGGGAATACGCGCTGGCCGACGGATGACGGGCGCGGCGCCGATCGTCGACGCGCACCAGCACTTCTGGGATCCGCGGGTCAACTATCACCCCTGGCTCTGCGACGAGCCGCCGATCCCGTTCCGGTACGGCGACTACCGCGCGATCCGGCGCCCCTATCTGCCCGCGGACTACTTCGCCGACGCAAGTCCGCATTCCGTTGCGCGAACCGTGTACGTCGAGACGGAGTGGGACCCGCGCGACCCGGTCGGCGAGATGCGCTACGTCGAGCAGCTGCGGCGGCACACCGGCTTTCCGACGGTCGCGGTGGCGCAGGCGCGGCTCGACCGCGACGATGCCGCGGCCGTGCTCGAGCGGCAGGCGGCTTTCCCGTTCGTGCGCGGCATCCGCCACAAGCCGCGCCCGAACCGCTCACCTTCCGACGCGGCGCCCGGCGGGATGACCGATGCGAAGTGGCGCGCCGGCTTCGCGCTGCTCGCGCGCCACCGGCTGCGCTTCGACCTGCAGACGCCCTGGTGGCATCTGCACGAGGCTGCGCAACTCGCGCGCGACTTTCCGGGGACGCAGATCGTCCTCAACCACACCGGGCTGCCGGCCGACCGCAGCGCCGAGGGCATCGCCGCCTGGCGCCGGAGCATGGCCACCCTCGCGCAATGCCCGAACGCGGCGGTGAAGATCTCCGGCCTGGGCCTGCCGGGGCAGGTGTGGACGGCGGAAGCGAACCGCGACGTCGTGCTGACGACGATCGACCTGTTCGGGGTCGACCGCTGCATGTTCGCGAGCAACTTTCCGGTCGACAGCCTGTGCGGCACGTTCGACGCGATCTTCTCCGGATTCGGCACGATCGTGAGCGGATTCGACGCGCACGACCGGCAGCGACTGTTCCACGACAACGCGATCCGCATCTACGCAATGGACTGACCGATGAACAAACCTCGCCTCGGCTACGTCGGCGTCGGCCTGATGGGCCTCCCGATGGTGAAGCACCTGCTATCGCGCGGCTACCCCGTAAAGGCGTACGACATTGTGCCCGCCCGGACCGAGGCGGCGCGGTCCGCCGGTGCGCACGCCGGGAGTTCGCCCGCCGACGCGGCGGCCGGAGTCGACTTCGTGCTCCTCAACCTGCCGACCAACGAGGCGGTGGAGGAGGCGGTATTCGGCGACCGCGGCGTCGCCACGGCGCTGCGCCCGCCGCAGCTCCTGATCGACTTTTCCACCATCAAAGTCGACAAGTGCAGAGCCTGCGCGGCGAAGCTGAGAGAGACGGCCGGCTGCAGCTGGATCGACGCCCCGGTGTCGGGCGGGCCACCTGCGTCCGGGTCAGGCGCGCTCACCGTGATGGCCGGCGGCGACGCCGCCGACATCGAGCGCGCACGGGCGTTGTTCGCGGACGTCGCGGCGCGCTTCACGCACATGGGCCCCGCAGGCAGCGGAATGGTGGCCAAGATGCTGAACCAGCTCATCGTCGGCTGCGGCCACGCCGTGATGGCCGAGGCGATCGTGATGGCCGAATCGGCCGGCATCGACGCGGCGAAGCTGCCGGAATGCCTGGGAGGTGGCTATGCCGACAGCGCGCTCCTGCAGCGTCTCTATCCGCGGATGCTCGCGCGCGACTTCGCGCCGCAGGGTTACGCGCGCCAGCTGCTCAAGGACCTCGAGATGGTCAGCGAGTTCGCCGCCGGCCTGAAGGCGCCGACGCCGATGATGGGCGCGGCGCTCACGCTGTACCGGATGCTGGCCCACCTCGGCCACGGCGAGCTCGACACCGCGGCGGTGCTGAAGCTCTACGAACGCTAGGCCGGCCGAGCGCAAGCCTGGAGACGATGCCCGATCCCGGAAGGAGACTTTCGATGACGAAGCAGACGCTGTGCATGATGGTGGCGATTGGCGTGCTATGGCTCCACGGCTGCACAACGACGGCCGGCGACCAGTCGGGGTTCCTCGCTCGTGAGCTCGACTTCCGGCCGGCGCCGGACGGGAGCGGGGCGCTGGTGTACCGCAAGCCGGGCTTCAAGCCCGGCGATGGCGCGAAGTACACGCGCTTCATGATCGACCCGGTGCTGGTCTGGTACAGCCCGCAGTCGGACTACAAGGGTATCTACCCGGACGAGCTGAAGGCGATCACCGACTACTTCCGCACGACGGCGGTCGGCCGGCTGCAGGATCGCTACCCCGTCGTGGCCGAGCCGGGCGCGGACGTGGTGCGGATCCGCGCGGCCATCGTCGATCTGCACCGCGAGAACCCGCTCCATCTCTACCAGTTCACCCCCGTCGGCATCGTTCTCACCGGCGTGAAGGAGGCGTCGGGCCTCGACGCAATCACCCGCGAGCGGGTCGCGGCGGGCAACAGCTACATCGTCGCGGCGACGATCGAGGTCGGGTTCTACGACAGCACGACGAACGAGCTGCTCGGGGCGTACCGCGACAGCACGCGCGCGAGCCCGAGTGGCCGCGAGGCGGGCGGGGCGAGCTGGGGACAGGTCAAGGCGACCCTCGACGCGTGGGCCCAGAAACTGCGCGCGCGTGTCGACGAGGCACAGGCGGGGCGGTAGCGACATGAGCTTACCAGGGACGCCGCATTGCTCCTGAAGCTGCTCGGCGGGCTGCTCGGGGCGAAGCGGCGGGCGGCACCGCCCGGCGCGCTGGACGATCGCTCACCGGAGGAGGGCCTGCGAAACGAAGCGGAAGCGCTCGAGCGGGCCGGGCGTCTGGACGATGCGCTCGAACGGTACCGCGCATGGGCGCACCTGGACCCGCGCGCCGTCGATGCGTGGCTGGGCGCGGGCAACGTCCTTGCCGACCGCTGGTCGATTCCGGAAGCGCTCGAAGCCTATCGCGCGGCGCTCCGGCTCCGGCCGGATTCGCCCACGATCCTCTCGGGCATCCTGTTCTTCAGCCACTACCTGACGCCGGCCGACCCGGCCACGCTGTTCGACCTGCATCGCCGCTACGGCGAGATGATGCGCAGGAGGCATCCGCCGCGAGCCGGAGCGACTGCCGTTGCGCCGGACCCGGGACGACGCATCCGGGTCGGCTACGTGTCGCCGAACTTCTCGCGGCACTCGGTGGGCTACTTCATCGCCCCGGTGATCGCGGCGCACGACCGCCGGCGCTTCGAGGTCTACTGCTACTACACGCACCGGCTGTCTGACGACGCGACCGCGCGCATCCGGGCGTCGGCCGACGGCTGGCGCGACGTGGCCACGGCGAGCGACGACGCGCTCGATGCGCTCATCCGCGACGACCGCATCGACGTGCTCGTGGACCTCAGCGGCCACTGCAAGGGCAACCGGCTGGCGGTATTCGCGCGGAAGCCGGCGTCGCTGCAGGTGACCTGGCTGGGCTATCCGGACACCACGGGCCTCGACGCGATCGACGTCCGCATTACCGACGGGATTGCCGATCCCGCACCCGAGGCCGATGCGCGGCACACCGAGCGGCTGTGGCGGGTGGACGGCACCTTCCTCGCCTACGAGCCGCCGCCGGACAGCCCCGCGATCGGGGCGCGCCGCGGCGGGATGCCGGTGGTGTTCGGCTCGTTCAACCACGCCGCCAAGCTGAACGAGCCGACGATCACGCTGTGGGCCGAGATCCTCGCGCGCGTGCCCGAATCGCGGCTGGTCCTCAAGTCGGGACTGTTCGACCACGCGGTCACGCGCGATCGCGTGGTGGAGTGCTTCGAGCGGCACGGCGTGGCCGTCGAGCGGATCGAGGTGGAGGGCTGGCGCGCGGACCGCGCGAGCCACCTCTCGCTCTACGGCGAGATCGACATCGCGCTCGACACCTATCCCTACAACGGCACGACCACGACCTGCGAGTCGCTGTGGATGGGGGTACCGGTCGTGTCGCGCGCAGGCCGCGTGCACATGTCGCGCGTCGGGACGTCGATCCTGCGCTGCGCGGGTCTCGACGAGCTGGTGGCGGACTCCGACGCGCAGTACGTCGAGCGCGCGGTGGCGCTCGCGCGCGACGAGCGGCGCCGCACGGTGCTGCGCGCGACCCTCCGCGATCGACTGCGCGCGTCGCCGTTGCTCGACCACGCGGGCTTCACTCAGCGGCTCGAGCAGTGCTATCTGCGGTGCTTGCGGACCGGTCGCGACGACGATCGAGCGGACTGAGCCCGTCGCGCGCGCGCCACAATCGGGGCGGGCGTGACGAAATTGACGTTGTAATTATTCGCGATCAATGATATAGAACGATCGCGCGCCGCACTGGCGTGCTATTTCAAGGAGACTTTCATGGCTGCGAAGAAGAAAGCTGCGAAGAAGAAGGCGAAGAAGCGCTAAGCGCCACGCCAGCGTCTAAGACGCGGCGGCCCGGGATCCTGACCCGGGCCGTTTTCATTTGTGCTGGGCGATCGGCGCCGCCGGCGCGAACGCTTCTAGTACCCGATCGCCGCCCCGTCGCTGCGCGGGTCCGAGCCGCCGAGCCGCAGTCCGCTCGCGGGATCGATCGTGATGCAGTGAGCGTGACCGGCCAGCTCGTCGTGGTCGGGCCAGCGATGCACCAAATGGCCGCGACGCTCGAGCTCGGCGATCGTCGCCGGCGCGAAGCGGCCTTCGATGTTCAGGAGGTCGCGCGCGTCGCCGAGTCCGAACCGTCCCGAGAGCCAGCGCGGCGCCTCGACCGCCTGCTGGGCGTTCAGGCCGAAGTCGATCAGGCCGACGTAGGCCTGCAGGTGGATCTGCGGCTGGCCGTCTGCACCCATGCAGCCGAGCGCCTGCCACAGCTTCCCGCCCCGGACGGCAAGCGAGGCGATGAGCGTGTGCGCCGGCTTCTTCCCGGCCTCGATGCGGTTCGGATGGCCGGGGTCGAGCGCGAAGTACGCGCTGCGGTTCTGCAGCACCACGCCGGTCCGCCCCGCGACGACGCCCGCCCCGAAGAACCCGTAGACGCTCTGGATGAGGGAGGCGGCATTGCCGTCGGCGTCGACCACGCCGACGTACACGGTGTCGCCGCGCAGGGTGCCGTAGGAGGGCACCTTGTCCCAGGGCAGCGCGCGGCGCGGGTCGATCAGGTGTCGGCGCTCGGCCGCATAGGCCTTGGAGATCAGCCGGTCGATCGGCACGCGGGCGTGCGCCGGATCGGCAAGGAGGCGATCGCGATCGTGATACGCGATCTGCTTCGCCTGCACGAGGTAGTGCACGTGGTCCGGCCCGAGAAAGTCCCAGGCCCCGACCTCCTCGGTCTCGAGGAGGTTCAGCATCTCGAGCACCGTGAAGCCCTGCGTCGGGGCCGGGGTCTCGTAGAGGGTGACGTCGCGGTAGGTGCCGACGAGCGGCTCGCCCCAGGTCGCGGTCTGCGCGGCAAGGTCGGCCGCGTCGAAGAAGCCGCCGGCCGCGCGCGCGTAGCGGGCGAGTTCCCGGGCGACCTCGCCGCCGTAGAACCCGTCGCGCCCGCGATCGGCGATCGCCTCCAGCGTGCGGCCGAGGTCGGGATTGACGAGCCTGGACCCGGCGCGGGGCGCGCGGCCGCCGCGCAGGAAGAGCGTCCGGGCGCCCTCGTCGAAGGCGCCCTGGTCGTGTGTGGCGCCGATGCATTTCGCGAGCCGCTCGGTGACCGGGTAGCCGTCGCGGGCGAGCTCGATCGCGCGGCCGAGGTTGCGCGCGAACGGAACGCGCCCGAATGCGGCATGCGCCTCGCTCCAGCTCGCGACCGCGCCCGGCACGGTGAGCGTCGCCGGCAGTGCCCCGCGGTAAGGGATCTCGCTCATGCCGCGCGCGCGGAACCATTCGAGCCCCGCGCTCGCGGCAGCGCGGCCGGCGCCGTCCAGGTGGCGCACCGCGTCGCGCCGCGCATCGTAGATGAGCCAGAAGGCGTCGCCGCCGACGCTCGTCATGTGGGGATAGATCACTGCGAGGGCGGCGCTCGTCGCAATCGCTGCGTCGACGGCGGAGCCGCCGGCTTTCAGGATCTCGACGCCCGCCTCGGAGGCGAGCGAGTGCGGGGACACCACCATGCCGCGTGGGGCCATGGTGACGGGACGGCCGGTCTCGATCTCGGCGGGCGGCCTGGACATGGGCGCGGCGGAGTATCGCCGCGCCGCGCATCCCTGTCCATGATCGGGATCGCGGTAAGCTTGCGCGACGCCGCGGGAAGGACTTGCGCCGATGGCAGTGGTCGAAGGCACCGTGCTCTGGACGCCGCCGCGCGAGCGGGTGGAGGCCACCGAGCTCTCTCGCTACTTGCGTTGGCTCGCGGACCGCAAGGGGCTGCGGTTCGTGGACTACCCCGAGCTCCATCGCTGGTCGGTCGAGCACCTGGAGGACTTCTGGGCGTCCCTCTGGGAGTTCCTCGGGATCCGGTCGTCCGCGCCGTACGCGCGCGTGCTCGACGCGCGCAGGATGCCGGGCGCGAAGTGGTTCGAGGGCGCGCGGCTCAACTATGCCGAGCACGCGTTCCACCACGCCTCGGCCCGGCATCCGGCGATTCTCGCGCGGTCGGAGGTGCGATCCCCCGCGGAGATCTCGTGGGCCGAGCTCGAGCGTCGCGTCGCCGCAATCGCCGCCAGCCTGCGCGCATTCGGGGTCAAGCCGGGCGACCGCGTGGTCTCCTACATGCCCAACATCCCCGAGACGATCGCCGCCTTCCTGGCGACGGCGAGCGTCGGCGCAATCTGGTCGAGCTGCTCGCCCGACATGGGCAGCAGCGCGGTGCTCGACCGCTTCCGGCAGATCGAGCCGAAGGTGCTGTTCGCGGTGGACGGCTACCGGTACGGCGGCAAGGACTTCGATCGCCGGCCGGTGCTCGCCGAGATCCTCGCGCAGCTGCCGACGCTGGAGCGCGTGGCCTTCCTGCCGTACCTCGACCCGTCCGCCCGGATCGACGGGCTGGCGAAGTCGGTGGACTTCGCGACACTCCTGGAGCGACAGGCGCCGCTCGCATTCGAGCAGGTGCCGTTCGACCACCCGTTGTGGATTGTCTACTCGTCGGGCACGACCGGCGTTCCCAAGGCGATCGTGCACGGGCATGGCGGCGTCGTGATCGAGCACCTGAAGACGCTGCTGCTGCACCAGGACATGCGGCCGGGCGACCGCTTCTTCTGGATGTCGGGCACCGGCTGGATCGTGTGGAACCTGCTCGCGAGCGGTCTGCTGGCGGGCTGCACGCTGGTGATGCTCGACGGCAACCCGGCCTGGCCCGACGCCGGCGCGGTGTGGCGCGTCATCGGGGAGACGCGCACGCGCCACTTCGGCTGCGGCGCCGCGCTCGTCGCCGGCTGGATGAAGGCGGGCGTGGAGCCGTCGAAGCTCGCCGACCTCGCGGCGCTCGATGCGATCAGCGTCACCGGGTCGCCGCTGACGGTCGATGCTTTCGAATGGCTGTACGCCAAAGTGAAGCGCGACTGGTGGGTGGCGCCGATTAGCGGGGGCACCGACATCGCGTGCGGCTTCGTCGCCGGCTGCCCCGTCCTGCCGGTGACGGCAGGCGAGATGCAGGCGAAGTGCCTCGGCGTCGCGGTCGAGGCCTTCGACGACACAGGCCGCCCGCTCGTCGGTGAGGTGGGCGAGCTGGTGGTGACCGCGCCGATGCCGACCATGCCGCTCCATTTCTGGAACGACCCGGACGGCAAGCGCTACCGCGAGAGCTACTTCGAGCTGTACCCCGGAAAGTGGCGCCACGGCGACTGGATCCGCTTCACCGCGCGCGGCACGAGCGTGATCTACGGCCGCTCCGACACCACCATCAACCGCCACGGCATCCGCATGGGGACGGCGGAGATCTACCGCGTCGTCGAGGATCTCCCGGAGGTGCTCGACAGCCTCGTCGTCGATTGCGAGTACCTGGGCCGCAAGTCGCACCTCGCTCTCTTCGTCGTGCTGCGCCCGGGCTGCGCGCTCGACGACCCACTGAAGGCGAGAATTAGGGAACGCATCCGCACCGCCGCCTCGGCGCGCCACGTTCCCGACGAGGTATACGCGATCGACGAGGTGCCGCGCACCCTTACCGGCAAGAAGATGGAGTTGCCGGTGCGCAAGCTCCTGCTCGGCATGCCGCCCGACAAGGTGGCGAGCGCCGACGCGATGGCGAACCCGCGGAGCTTCGACTACTTCGCTGCGCTCGCGCGGACGCTGAACGCGGGCTGACATTGCGCTGCACGTACAGGGGGAATATCCACGACCGGGCCGAGGAGACTCGCCGACTGGGACTGGGTGCTGGCCGCTTCCGTTCCGGATCGGCAAGGCCTAGACTGGTGATGGCGCGCAATGGTCGCGCGCGCCTCGACGACAAAAGCGCCAGACGACCGTCAGGCGGCGGACCTAGGGGAGCCTGAGGGGCTGCGTCCCCTCGTATCGTTCGACACATCAAGGAGGCCATCCATGGCATTGCGCATCGGCGACGAAGCACCGGATTTCACGGCGGAAACCACGACGGGGAAGATCCGCTTCCACGACTGGATCGGGGACGGCTGGGCGATCCTTTTCTCCCATCCCAAGGACTTCACGCCGGTCTGCACCACCGAGCTCGGCTACATGGCGCGGCTCAAGCCCGAGTTCGACAAGCGCAACTGCAAGATCCTCGGCCTGAGCATCGACCCGGTCGGCGACCACGACCGCTGGGCGAAGGACATCGAGGAGACGCAGGGCGCGGCGGTGAACTACCCGCTGATCGGCGACCCGGAACTCGTGGTGGCGAAGCTCTACGACATGATCCATCCCAACGCGAGCGGCGGGCCGCGCACCGCGGCCGACAACGCGACGATCCGCTCGGTGTTCGTGATCGGGCCTGACAAGAAGATCAAGGCGACGCTCACCTATCCGATGAGCACCGGGCGCAACTTCGACGAGGTGCTGCGGCTGCTCGACTCGATCCAGCTCACCGCGAAGCACAAGGTCGCGACCCCGGTGAACTGGAAGCAGGGCGAGGACGTGATCATCCTCGCGTCGGTCCCCGACGCGGAGGCGAAGGAGAAGTTCCCCGGCGGCTGGAAGGCGCCGAAGCCGTACCTTCGCATCGTGCCGCAACCGAAGTGAGGGCCTTGCGGTGGACGCGCGCGCCTTTCGAGCGCTCTGCAGCGAAATCCGCGCGGATCTCGAACGGCGCCGCGTCGCGCTGAGCGCAGCGGTCAGAAGCTACCCCACGCCGATCGCGCGCTGCGACGAGCAACTCGCCGCGCTGCTCGAAACGCGCGCGGAGGTGCTTCGTCTGCTGGATTGCGGGGACGCGGAGCTGGTCGAGCGCTTCGCGGCGGCGGCGGTCCGGTGGGACGACGCCGCCGCGGCGCGGCTCCGGGCGAAGGCGGAGAGAGCGATCGTCGCCTAGTCTAAACGCCGGAGGCCGAGCGGCGCACCAGCTCTTCCCAGAGGCCGTCGGTCGACTTGCGGAACACGAGGTCGGGGTCGGGCTCGAGCACGTACCAGAAGCCGGACTTGAGTTCGTGCTGCAGCTCGCCCGGCTGCCACGCCACGAGTCCCGCGATGAAGCGGGCGTGATGCGCATCCTGCTCGATGATGCGGTCGACGGTCTCGACGTCCGTCGCGAGGAACATGTCATCGAGCAATGGGACGGAGCGTCCGCCCGGGCTGGTGCTTCCCTGCACGACCGCGAAGATCATGTCGGCGTAGACCGGCCCGCCGAGGAACACCGGATCGACGACCTTCTGCGACGGCGCGTGCTCGGGGAAGAGCTTCGACAGCGTCACCGGCGTCGGACGGTTGATGATGAAGCCGACGTGTTGGCCGTTCGCGATCGGGCGCGCGAAGAGCACCGTGCCGCGATAGAACTCGCCGAGCTCCGGCTTGGCGACGAGCATCACCGGTCCGCTGATGTCGGCGGCGCGGGCCGCGGGGAGCGCCGCGAGCGCCGGGAGGGCGCAGGCGAGCACGACAAGACAGAAACGAAGCAGTCGACTGCTCATGACACGTCTCCTTCCCAAGGCGCAACAGTTCACCACCGGCCGGGGAGCAGGGCGTGCCACCCGGCCGGCGCCCATGCCCATTGCGGTGCAAGAATCGCGCCGCGCAGGCCGTCCGGGTCGGTCCCGCGTGGAAATTAGTTCCTGTCGACGCGAGCGGGGCAGTCCGGCACTGAGAAAGTGCCCGCTTTGGCGCGCGGCGGGCGGGTAAAAATGCCGGGAAAACTGCGGGAAACGCCCGCACGTGGTGCGGCCGCGGCGATGACGCACCACGGCATGGCGCCTTGGTGGCGCGAACGACCGACCCGTGCCGTAAGAAGGTGCCGTCCCGCGTCGCGATCGCGTGGGCAGGCCCCGCTGACGTTCGGGCATCCTTCCGTTCGCGCGTTCACTGCGCCGTATAGCCCTGCGATACCTGCCCCGGACACGCAGGCGGGCAAGGGTCCATTCCCGGAATGCCGAGCGCCGGCTGGCCGTAGCCCTCGCGCGCGCGCCACCCGGGATACTTCACGAACAGGTTGTACAGCACCCCGCCGGTGTCGTAGACGAGTTTCTTTCCCGGGTTCTGCGCCTCCCACTCGTCGTACAGCTCCTTCCCCGTCTTGTACCACTCGACGCGAAAGGCGAGGCGGTAGAGCGACTGCGCGCGGTGACCGCGCGCACCCGCCTCGGGCCACATCTCGTCCCCCTTCTGCACGTCCCACTCGGGGCGGAGCTTCCAGAACTCGCGCCCGACGACGTCGCCGAAGATGAACAGCCGCCCGTCGCGGATAGCGAACTCGGTCGGGTCGGACCCGAGCTTCACGCCGTAGGCCGCGCCGTCGGCGCAGAAGCCCCCGTACTGCGGCTCGTATTTCTGCGGATCTGCGAGGAACAGACTGCGGTTCTCCTCGCTCGCGAAGTAATAGGTGACTGCGTTGTACTTCCCGCTGATCTGGGGATAGCCGCGCACCGGCTTTCCGACCGTGAAGTAGGCGACCGGATCGTGGCCGAGCAGCATCAGGTCCTCACCCTTGTCCGTGCGCACGGTCGCGTACCTGACCCCGCAGCCCGCGAACATCGCCAGCGCGACGGCGAGAAGGAGCGCGGGCGTGCGGCGACTGCGGGCGGCGTTCGTCATCGTCTCGTCCTCGTGCCGCGGCGGCTCGATGGCATGCGTGGCGCCTGCGGAGCCCAGTGCCCCTGCTGATAGACTGGGAACTTCGTCATTTCGGGTGGAGCGCCGCCCCAGCCCCGGAACCCACCGACACCGTGCAGCATACGCTCAGGCATTCCCGGCTCGCAGAGCACCTCGCCGGCCTATTCGACGCCGCCGATCCGGCGGTCCTCGCCGAGATCGAGGCGAATGCCCAATGGCTCTCGCTCGGAGGCGGCGAGACGCTTTTCCGCCGCGGCGAACCGGGCGACGCCGCGTATATCGTCATCAGTGGACGGCTGCGCATCGTCGACGGCGCGCGGGCGCTGAACGAGGTCGGCGCCGGAGAGACGCTGGGCGAGATGGCGCTCCTCTCCGGCGAGCCACGGTCCGCAACAGTCTTCGCCGTGCGCGACTCGCTGCTGGCGCGGCTGCCGGCCGACGCCTTCAATCGCCTCGTCCATCGCCATCCGAGCGTGCTGCGCCGGATCACGGGGCACCTGGTCGAGCGGCTGCGCCACATCAACGCCGCGCCGGCGCGCGCACAGTCGGGCGTGCGGACGATCGCGGTCGTGCCCGCGGACGCGCGCACCGCCATCACGGCATTCGCGCGCCGGCTGGTCGACGCCCTCGCCGTCCACGGGGCGACGTTGCACCTCGACGCGGAGCGCGTGAACCGCGAGCTCGGTCGCGACGGCGCCGCAGGCTGCGAGGGCAGCGACGCCGGGAGCGTCGGGCTGGTCGGATGGCTGAACGAGCAGGAGCTGCGCCACCGCTTCGTGGTGTACGAAGCCGGCGAGCCCGCCTCGCGGTGGACCGAGCGCGCCATGCGCCAGGCCGACCACGTGCTCTTCGTCGCCGATTCCGGCGGTCAGGGCGGCGAGCGCGCGGTCGAGCGCTACCTTGCGGACCGGACGCCAGGCGCACAGACGCCGCGCGCGAGCCTCGTCCTCGTGCGCTCGACCCACGCGACGCCGCCGGAGAGCACCTCCGCGATGCTCGACGGCTGTCGGGTCGACGCCCACTACCACGTGGCAATGGACTCGCAGGCCGATTTCGCGCGTCTCGCGCGCTGTCTCGCCGGCGCGGCGATCGGACTCGTGCTGGGCGGCGGCGGGGCGCGCGGCTTCGCGCATCTCGGGGTGCTGCGCGCGCTCGCCGAGTCCGGCGTGCCGGTCGACTGGGTGGGCGGGACGAGCATCGGCGGGATCATCGCCGCGCTGGTCGCGCAAGGCGTGCCGCCGGAGGAAACCCTGGCGCGCTGCCGGCGCCACTTCCAGGCGCTGCGGGACCCGACGCTGCCGCTCGTCGCGCTGCTCGCCGGACGGCGCATCCGGGCCCGGCTCGAGGACGCGTTCGGCGCGGTCGCGATCGAGGATCTGCCGCTCCCCTACTTCTGCGTCTCGACCAACCTCACGCGCGCGGCGCAGGCGCTGCACGAGCGCGGCCCGCTCGCGCGCGCCATCCGCGCGAGCATTTCCCTGCCCGGCATCCTGCCGCCGATGCGGCTCGACGCCGACCTGCATGTCGACGGCGGTCTGGTCAACAATCTGCCGATCGACGTCATGGCCGCGAAGCCCGAGGTCGGCGCGGTGATCGCCGTGGACGTCGGCGCGGAGCTGGAGATGGGCGCGCCGGCGGGCTTCGAGCCCGAGCTGTCCGGCTGGCGCGTGCTCTGGGAACGCTTCGCGCCGCGGCCCGGCCGGGATAGACCGCCGACGATCATGAGCGTGCTGACGCGGAGCTCGTTCGTCGCCAGCGTGTACTGGGCGCGCGAGCGACACACCGCCGAACAGGCGAGCCTGTACCTGCGCGTGCCGGTCGCCGATTTACGCCTGCTCGCGTTCGAGCGCATCGACGACATCGCCGCGCGCGGCTACGACGCGACGCGCGAGGCGATCAAGGTGTGGTGGGAGGCGCGGCGGTAGTCGCGGCGGACTACAGTCCCGGCGTGAGGATCACGAGGCCCACACTCATCATCACGTGGCCGACCAGGAATCCGCCAAGCCCCCACGTGAGCGTTGCCAGGACCGTTGACCAGACAACGGTTCGGCGGGGAATGCCGACGATCGCCGGAAGAATCACCGCCGGTACCACGAACAGGTAGACCAGCCGCGGTATCTCGCCGACCTGCTGGATCCCCATCAGAGAAGCCATGCTTCCCCGGGTGCCGGACCCCGAGGAGAGCACGAACACGGCGTCCCCCAAGCAGAACGAAGACCGTGTTCAGCACCATGCACGCGTCGATCGTGTACGCGAAGTAGCGCATCATCAGCCCGAGCGGCAGCCGCTTCCGGCTGAAGACCCCAGAATAGGCACGCGAACAACGCATAGACGCCGAGTCGCGCGACGTCCTCGACGGGCGCATCGATCCACGAGATGCCGGTCAGGTGGTTCAGATCGACGACCGTGAGATCCCGCCCGGTCGCTCTGCCGTAGTCGTGCGCGATGTCCTTCCAGCCGCGCTGCGCGAGCTGGACAAAGTGCTCGGGAAAGCCGCCTGCCCGCAGCAGCGCATGATGAAGCGGCGCGATCAGGACGGAGAGCCCCACGGCCATGCCGAGGCACTCCTTCATCGAGGGCGTGCCCGCACGATGCCGTCACGTAGCGCGACGCCGTGCCGCTCTTCGAAGAATGCTCGCGGCCGCATCAGGACGCGCAGAACTGTAAGCAGGAAATCCGCGACCTTGCCGAGCGGTTGCGCAAGCTCCGGCTGGTGGGAGGAGGCCTTAATCTGCGGGCACAGCGCCTACCGTACTTCCACGTAGTAGTCGCCCCACGCGGAGTACACCCAGGCGTCATAGCCGCGCTGCCGGTAATGGTTGGCAACCTCGTTCGCGCGGCGGCCCGTCGCGAACGGGCCGTAGCGTCCGGCCTCGGCCTGGACCCAGTGATTGGCAAGGAATTCTCGCGCGTCGGATTGCCCGCCGTGAGCGGGGAGGGGCCCGAGCAGGGCGCCGATGGCGAGCGTCGCCAGACAAGAGATCAGAGTCTTCCGGATCATTGCCGCATCTCCACTGCGTGTCACTCCCTTCCGTGCAGTGTGTGCAGGCAGCGGATGTCCGTCAATGCGGTGAATGTCCTACTCCGAACGGCGGAAGCGGCGATTGCCGCGCGTGCCTACCCGGCGTGGACGCGAGGAAAATGCAACGTGGTCT
The DNA here is from genome assembly GCA_035456405.1 of Burkholderiales bacterium. GTDB lineage: Bacteria > Pseudomonadota > Gammaproteobacteria > Burkholderiales > SG8-39 > JAGVSZ01. The sequence continues at coordinate 62,752 of DATIDG010000049.1, forward strand.
AAGCCTTCAGCCGGCCCTTGCGCCGAGCCACTCCGCGTACACCTCGGCCGTGTGCTCGCCCAATCGGGGCGGCGACCGGCGAACGGCGAAGCGATAGTTCGACATCGCCACCGGGAAGCCCACGACGGGGGTCGTGGCGCCGTTCGGCAACGGCATCTGCGTCACCCAGCCCATGGCTGCCACGTGCGGGTCCGCGAGGATCTCGCCGAAGTCGTTGATCGGCGCTCCGGGCACCCCGCGGCGATCGAACTCGGCCAGCCAGTCCGCTGCGCTGCGCGTCGCGAAGGCAGGCTGAAGGATCCCGGCGAGCGCGCGCTGATTCTTCGCGCGCTGGCTCTGGCTGACGAAGCGAGGATCGTCTCGCAGCGCCGGCATGCCGACCGCTTCGCACACTTCCTGCCACAACCGATCGTTTCCGGCCGCAATGACGAACGGCTTGTCGCTGCCCTGGAACGCCTGGTAGGGCGCGTTGCGCGGATGCGCCGACCCGAGCCGCCGGGCGGGAACGCCGGTGCCGAAGTATTCGCTGGTCTGCAGCGCGGAGATGCCGAGCAGGGCGCCGAGCATCGAGCAGTCGATGCACGCGCCGCGCCCGCTTCGTTCGACCTCCCTGAGCGCGGCGAGGATGCAGTAGGCCGAGTAGAGGCCGGCGGTGAAGTCCCCGACCGGCACGCCGCACTTCGCGGGCTGGCCGTCGGGATCTCCGGTGCAGCTCATCACGCCGCTCATCGCCTGCACCGCGACGTCGAACGCACCCTTCGGCGCATACGGGCCGGACTGACCGTAGCCGCTGAGCGAGCAGTAGACGAGCTTCGGGGAGCTCTTGCTCAGCGCGTCGTAGCCGAGACCGAGGCGCGCCAGCACGCCGGGCCGGAAGTTCTCGAGGATCACGTCGGTCACGCCGCACAGCGCCCGCAAGCGCTCCAGCTGTTCGCGGTTCTTGAGATCCACCGCGATGCTCCGCTTGTTGCGATTGACCGAGGCGAAGTTGCCGCTGAAGACCTCGCCGCCCGCTCCCGAGACGAGGGGCGGCCACTGCCGCATGTCGTCGCCGCCGTCCGGACGCTCGACCTTCACGACGTCGGCGCCCATGTCGGCGAGCAGCATGCCCGCAAACGGGCCGGCAGCGATCTGCCCGAATTCGAGCACGCGAATGCCGGCGAGTGGACCGTGGCGATCCTGCGTCATTCGGAGTCCAGCAGGCCGCGCAGCGGTGCGGGCGCAAGCGCCACGATCCGCTCGTAGAGCCGCGCGAACTGCGCGTCGCGGTCGGGCCCGAACAGCGGATCGGTGTTGCTTTCGAACGCGGCGCCGATTTCGCGCCAATCGGCGTCGGACAGGCAAGCACAGGCGATCGGCAGCAGCCGGTCCTCTTCCTTGCGCATGTGCCACCAGTAGAACTCGGCGAACTCGTCCACCGCCGTCGCAAGCTGTTCGACGGCATTCGGATCGCGGCGCGTCAATGCGGGCAGCGCCGCGCGCGCCCCGGCGATCAGCTTCGCGCCGCGTGCATGCTCGCGCGCGAGCTCGTCGATCAGCGCGTTGCCGGCCTCGCTGCGACGGCGGATCGTCGGGAAGAGCACCGTGTCCTCCTTCGGGTGATGCAATCGATCGGGCACGTTCTCGACGTACGCGAGCAACGCATCGAAGAGGCCGATGTCCGGCGTCGCATCCGGCGCACGCCACTGCGTCACCAGCGCCTGCATCGCGCCGATCACCCGCGCGAGCGACCGGTGCTCCGCCTTGATCTTTCCGACGGCGGGCTGGGCGGCGGCGGGCACCGCCGCCCCGGTCGCGTCCTGTTGCGCCATTTACGGTTTTGCGTATTCGACGAACACGCTCTTGCCCCCCTTGATGATCCACTGGCCCATGCCGCGGCCGAGCTGATCGCCGTTGGGGGTGAAGTCGCACGTCGACCCCGCACCCTGGAAGTTGACCGGCTTGCCCTCGCGCACGAGCTTCAGCGCCTCGACCACGTCGTCCACCTCCTGGCCGGGGCCGTTGCCGACCGTGATGATCTGCTTGGACCAGTCCACCGCCATGGGGCTCTTCGCGCGCTCCATCGCGAGGGCGGTGATGGAGACCTGATCGTGCGTGTTCGGCGGGAACAGGAACACGCGGTCAGGCGGCGCGCCCATCATCTGCACGAACTTCTTGTAGCCCGAAGCCGCGACGTCCGGCATCGGCTGGAAGTGGCGGATTCCCTCCGCCACCTGCGGCCCCACCGCCTGGACGAACTTGCCTTCCGCGTCCGCCATGATCGAAAGCGCGATCACCTTGCTGTCGAATCCGCCGCGATGCACCTCGCGCATGATCGAGACGAAATCGGGCAGCAGGCCGAAGCAGAACACCGCATCGGGCTTCTTGCCGAACACCCGCTCCACCTCGGCGCGGTACGAGGGCTGCTCGGGGTTGTAGATCAGCGAGTCGACGACCTGCACGCCGACGCCCTTCATGCGCTCCTCGAAGACCTTCATGATGGGCAGCACGAATGCGTTCTGGAGGCCCAGGATGCCGACGGTCTTGAACTTCATGCCGGCAGCGGCGCGACCGATGACGATGCCCCAGTCGGTGGCCTTCATCTGGAAGCGCCAGACGTAGCCCTGGGTGTCGCCCTCGGTGATCGCGTTCGCGGCGCTCGACACCATCAGCACGACCTTGTTCTGGACCACGATGGGGCGCGAGGACATGCCCTCCGGCGTGCCCCAGTAGCCGACGCACGACTGGCACTTGTACACGTTGATGAACTTCTGCGTCAGGTTGGCCGCGACCGCCGCGCTCGATTCGGAGTCCTCGATGAACAGCTCCAGCCGTCGGCCGCCGAGGATGCCGCCGGCGCCGTTGATCTTGGCCGCGGTGCGCTTCGCGGCCTCGGCCATGTCGGGCCCGTAAGGCCCGGCGTTGCCGGTGAGCGGTACCGCGACCCCGATCGGGATCGGGGCGGCCTGCGCGTGCGCCAGGTTGAGGAACGGGAACCCCAGCGGTCCGGCCGCGGCGGCTGCGACCGTTTTCAACATGCGGCGACGGGTGAACGTGCGCATACGAACCTCCTCCTGGTGGGTGGGTGAGTCGGGCCGCCGGCCTTGCGGCGGCCTATCGTTGAATCGTCGCGGCATCGCCTAGATCGACCTGCAAACGGTGCTCCCGCAGGAATCCCTGTGGACGGAAGATCAGCAGCAGGATCAGTCCCACGCCGATGATGATGATACGGATCGCCGCCAGCTGGTCGGAATTCAGCGCGGGAATCACGTCCTTGAGGAAGCGCGAGCCCTCCAGCAGCACCATCACCACGGCCGCGCCCCAGATCGTCCCCCGGTGCGCACCGCGACCGCCAGCGATCACCGCCATGAAGGCGTACGCGATGACGATATTAGTGAACTGCGTAGGGTCGATGTACTGATAGTAGAAGGCGTGCAGCGCGCCGGCCAGACCGATGAACGCCCCGCCGATTGCGAAGATCCGCACGCGCGCCCACAGGACGTTCTTGCCCAGGGTCGCGGCCACCAGATCGTCCTCGCGCACCGCGCGGACGATGCGACCGAAGGGCGACCGCGCGAGCACCTTCAGCACCCAGAGTGTCCCCAGCAGGATCGCGACCGACAGGCCGAGCAGGAAGTACGAGTACATCTCCGCCGGAACCACGTCGCTGAGCGGCCGCGGAATGCCGGCGAGACCCAGCGCGCCCTTAGTCAGCCAGTCTTCGTTCAGCGAAGCGAGGCGCAGCATCTCGCCCACGCCGAGCGTCACGATGGCGAAGTAGTCTTCCTCGGCGACGCGCAGCGTGACTAGGGCCACGAGCGCGCTCACCGCCGCGACGATCGCCATCGCACCGAGGGTGGCGACGAACGTGTTGGCACCGCCCTTGAGGATCAGGAGCGCGCAGGCGTACGCCCCCAGCGTGTAAAAGCCGGCGAGGCCGAAATTGACCATGCCCCCGAGACCCCACTGGAAGTTCAGGGCGAGCGCCAGGATGGCCGAGAAGCAGACCACGATCGCGAGTAGGACGAGGAACGAGATCATCGGCGCTTCTTGCGCGGCGTCACTTCCGGATATGCGGCTGGCCGAACAGGCCCTGCGGCCGGAAGATGAGGATGACGGCGATCACCACCAACGGTATGCCGATGCGGTAGTTGGGCGGAATCACGAGGGTCGAGAGCTCGCCCACGATCCCGATCAGCATCGCGCCGGCGAAGGCGCCGAGCGGGCTGCCAAGCCCCCCGAGGATCGCTGCGGCGAAGACCGCGACGACGTAGTTCGACCCCATGAGCGGCTCGAGGGCCCGGTCCATGCCGATCAGCACGCCGCCGGCGGCGAGGAGCATCCCGGTGATGAACCAGGTCCAGCGGATGATGCGCGGACTCTCGATGCCGCGCACCAGGGCGAGCTGCGGGTTGTCGGCCACCGCGCGCATCGCGCGTCCGATCGGCGTGCGCGTGAGGAGCAGGTACATGAGGACCATCGCCAGGAAAGACACCCCCAGGGTGATCATCTGCTCGCGGTTCATGCGGATGTCGAGAATGCGGAAGGGGCGGGCGATCTCGATGGCGAAGCTGCGCGCCGCGTTGCCGTAGATGAAGCGCGCGATGTTCTCGAGAATGAAGCCGAGGCCGAGGGAGGCCACCATCAGGGTGATCGCGCCGCGCTCGCGCAGCGGCCGGAAGGTCAGCGCGTCTATGACGATGCAGATACCGCCGAACGCGACCGCGCTGACGAAGGTGGCGAGCAACAGCGGCCAGCCGAGCTGCGCATTCAGCGCGAACGTCATGTAGGCGGCAACCGTCATCATCGCGCCGATCGCGAAGTTGGGGAACTTGAGCACGCCAAACAGCAGCGTCACCGCAAGCGCAGGCAACGTCATGATGACCCCGGTTATGAGGCCGTTGAACGCGGTCTGCAGCATCAGGATGTCGTCTCGCGCGCATCGCCAAGGTAGAGGCTCTGCAGGTTTTTCATGCCGAGGACCTCGCCCGCGGGCGCGTTGAGCCGCACGCGACCGCCGGCGAGCACGACACAGGCGTCGGAGATTCTCAGCGCCTCGGTGGCGTTCTGCTCGACCATCAGCACGCTTACCCCCATAGCGTTGACCTTCTTCACGGTGTCGAAAATCTCGCCCATGTACTTCGGCGACAGGCCGGCCGACGGCTCGTCGAGCATCAGCACCCGGGGACGCACCGTCAAGGCGCAGGCCAGGGCGAGCATCTGGCGCTGGCCGCCGCTCAGGTTCCCGGCAAGCGCCTTGTGACGCGTCGACAGCTCCGGAAACAGCGTCGTCACCTCTTCGCCGAGCGACGTGCCGCTGCCCATGAACTCGCGCGCGATCTTCAGGTTCTCGAGCACCGTGAGATTGCGGAACACGTTGTATTCCTGCGGGACGTAGGCGAGGCCCGAGCGTACGCGGCGCGGTGCCGACAGATCATTGAGTCGTTCGCCGGCGAGCCGGATTTCCCCCTGGCGCGCGGGCAGCAGCCCGGCCAGCGTTTTGATGAGGGTCGACTTCCCGGAGCCGTTCGGCCCGATCACGGTTAGGATGCGCCCGGCCGGCAGGGCCACGTCGATGCCCTTGAGAATGTCGCCGGCGCCGTATCCGGCGTGCAGCGCGCTGACGGTCAGGAGCTCGCTCATGCCACCTTGCCGAGATAGGCCTGCATCACTTCGCGGTTGGAGGTCACTTCGCGGAACGTCCCGCTCGTGAGCGTGCGGCCCTCGGCCAGCACGTAGATCGGGTTGCACAACTCCGCGATCACGTCCATGTCGTGCTCGATGATCGCGAAGGTGAGGCCGCGGTCGCGCAGCTTGACGATGGTCGCGCCCAGTGCCTCGGTCATCACCGGGCTGACGCCGGCGGTGGGCTCGTCGAGCAGGATGATCTTCGGCTCGAGCATCAACGCGCGCGAGATCTCGAGCAGCTTCTTTTGCCCGCCTGAAAGGTTCCGCGCCGGTTCGTTAGCGAGCTGCCAGAGGTTGACCTGCTCGAGCAGCGGTCGCGCGCGCGCCACTGCTGCTGCCTGCTCCGCGCGCACCCGCGCGGGCGAGCCGAAACAGCGCCACACCGAATCCCCGCTTTGGTGCGGGCTCGCGAGTAACATGTTCTCCAGCACTGTCAGACCGCCCAATTCGCGCGAGATCTGGAACGTACGCACCAGCCCGGCGCGGGCGCGACGGTCAGGCCGCAAGCTGCAGATGCTGGCGCCCTCGAACCGCACGTCGCCGGCGTCGGGCTCGATCGCGCCGGCGAGCACGCTGAACAGCGTCGACTTGCCGGCGCCGTTCGGTCCAATGATGCCGGTAATGCTGCCGGCAGCGATCGTGAGCGAGCATCCGGCGAGCGCCTGAAAGCCGCCAAAGGACTTCACGACGTCGGTCGCCGCGAGCATCTACGTTCGGCCCCCTCCCGAGACTTCGGGTCCTGCTCCGTCGGTCGGCACTCGGCGCGGAAGGCCGCGCGCGCCATCCGCAGTTGTATCGCGCGAGCTTAGCCCACCGGTCGGAGCCTGCGCGGCAGCGACCGGGCGGCCGCTAGCTGCCAGACCGCGCCGACTGCCGCGAGCAAGGCCTCGATCACTCCATCGTCTTCGCGATCGCGCGCGTAGACGAAAGAAAGGGTCGTCGATGCGCCGGTGCCGCCCCAGACGCAGACTTCGCCGGCGCGCTCCGCGGCGAGCGCCAGATCGTCACGCATCAGCCCGAGTCCGACGCCGGCCTTGACGAGCGTGGAGATGCTCGATTCCTGGTCGGCTTCGACGACCGTGGCGGGGTTCAGCTTGCGCGGCTCGAACAGGCTCTGCTGCATGCGCTGATGCGGCGAATGGCGCGGTGGCCTGATCCAGGGCAGTGCGGCGATCGCGCTCCAGCCGGCCGATTCCATCTGCGGCCGCCAGGCCGCCGGCGCGACCACCCGGTACGAGAGCTCCACAAGCGGCACCGCGCGCACGTTGGTGTGCAAACCGTCACCCATGAAGAACGCGGCATCGAGCGAGCCGTTGCTGACGCACTCCATCGCCCAGGTCGAGATCCCGTGCGCGAGCTCCACATCGAGCCACGGATAGTGCTCGAGCAGCGTGCTGACGAACGACCCCAAGCGAATAACGCCGGGATCGAGGATGGTGCCTACGCGCGCCTTTCCGGTGAGGTGCCCGGCGAGCTTCTTCGCGCTCGTCGTGAACTCCGCAGCGGCCGCCAATGCCGACCTGGCCCGCGGCAGCAGCGCTTCGCCGGCTTTGGTGAGCCGCACCCCCGTCGGGCTGCGCTCGAACAGGCGCAGACCGAGCGCTTCCTCCAGCGCCTTGACCTGGCCGCTGACCGCCGGCTGAGTGACATGCAACAGGGTCGCCGCCTTGGTCAGATGACCCTGCTCGGCGACGGTGACGAAGGTGCGCAGTAAGTAGAGTTCCATCGGCGGCGGACCGAGCGGCGGTGTCCGAGTATAGGGGTAGGCCCGCTCGCGCGTCGCAGCCTACGCGGCTCTTTGCGCAGGTGCGTTTCCGTAGCCGATGTTGCCTTTCTCGAGCTGCGTGAGGATCTTGCGGCAGCGCACCAGCGCCTGATCCGAGCGCAGATAGACCTCGTGATAATCGTCGTCGGGATACTCGAACATGCGCTGCTGCAACTCGAGCGCCCAGCGATCCTCGTCCATCACGGCGGGGAACATCTCAGCGATGCGCGCGGTGCAGGTCTTCGCCGGATCGCTCGCCGCCCGGCTGCCGCTCGGGGTGCTGACCCAGAGCCGCCAGACGTGGTTGCGGGCGTCGATAGGCGTGTGGGCGTGATGAATCACGTAGCCGAACTCGTGCTCCGCCTGGCCGAGCTTCCCGGGCGGTGCGCAGCGCAACTCCACGCGCGTCAGGCCGGGCGCGACCATGTGGTGCGTGTGCCAGCGGTCCACGACCGGGACGCCCCACCACTCGACCATGAACGGCGGCTGCCTGTAGCCCTGCACGCGGCGGATCGTCTTTACCGTGGGCGTTCCCCACAGCGTCTCCTCCACCAGCTCGATCGGGATCTTGCTCTGCTCGATGTCGCCGATGTTGCCGTCGTGCAGCGGGTAGAAGTGCGTGATGTCGAGCAGGTTCTCGATCAGCAGGACGTAGTTCGCCGGCACGTGCACCGGATCGAACATGTGCGTTTCCCAGGCGGCGCCGGCCAGCTCCGGTGTGCGCGGCACCTGCACCTCGCCGATCTTCGCCGGATCGCCGGGCCAGATCCACACCAGGCCGTCCTGCTCGAGCGCGGGGAAGGGCTTGAGCTTGGCCTTGGAAGGGATCGGCAGGTCGAGTTGCGAGGGGATGCGTACACACCTGCCGGACGGCTCGTAGCAGAAACCGTGGTAGGGGCATTCGAGCACGCCGTCCGCGAGCACGCGCCCCTCCGAGAGAGGCATGCGCTTGTGGACGCAGCGGTCGTCGAAGACCGCGATCTTGCCGTCGCGCGCGCGCCAGACGAGCACCGGGCGGTTGCCGATCTTCTGGCCCTTCGGCTGGTCGACGGGGAATTCTTCGGACCGTCCGGCCACGTACCAGGCGTTTTCGACAAACGTATTCACGGGCATGGCGATCCCTCGACAGGAAGATCACCGCGGCTGCGGCGATAGGCGCGGAAACGATAATCGATCGCAGCGTGCGCCGCCAACGCGATTGGTGATGAGGATCATCGGCATCGCTGATGTTGGTGTGCCACCGACAAGTCAGACCTGCCCGGCAACCGGTGCCACGTGCCCCTCGAATTCGACCTGCAGCGCATCGTTGAGCTTGTTGAACAGGCCGCACAGGCCGATGCGCACGGTCAACTCGACGATCTGGCGATCGGTGAAGTGCTTGCGCAGCGCATCGAACACCTGATCGCGGATCCCCCAGGGGCGCTCGGTCACGAGCTTCGCGTAGTCGCGGACCAGGCGCTCCACCTCGTCCAGCCCCGGGACCTCGGGATCCAGGATGCGATCGACCGTCTCTGCCGGGAGCCCCATGTTCCTCAGCACCGGGCCGTGATGCCCAATGCAGTACTTGCACCCATTCACCGCGCTCGTTGCGACGACCGCGATCTCGACGAGGCGCGGCGGCAGTGCACCCTCCTCCCGCATCGCAGCAGTCAGCCCGTAGAGATAACGAAAGACCATCGGCGAATGACCGAGCACGCCCGTCTGGTTGCCGAAGCTACCGTACTCGTGCGCGAACCGGTGATACAGCGGGTGTAGATCGGCAGGGAGCTCGGCTTCTGGGACGCATGGAACCCTCGCCATGGTTGGGCCCTCTCGAATCGAGGGTTTCTAGTACGACCGCGGCAACGCGAGCACGTGCTCGGCGATGTAGGAGAGCACGAGGTTGGTCGAGATCGGCGCGATCTGGTAGAGCCGCGTCTCGCGGAACTTGCGCTCGACGTCGTACTCCTCCGCAAAGGCGAAGCCGCCGTGGGTCTGCATGCACATGTCCGCGGCTTGCCATGACGCTTCCGACGCGAGTTGCTTGGCCATGTTCGCCTCGGCCCCGCACGGCTTGCCGTGTTCGTAGAGATCGCACGCGCGCTCGACCATCAGGGCGGCCGCGCGCATCGACATGTAGGCACGCGCGATCGGGAACTGGACACCCTGGTTCTGGCCGATCGGCCGCCCGAAGACATTGCGCTCGACCGCATAGTTCCTGGCCTTGTCGATGAACCAGCGTGCGTCGCCGATGCACTCGGCGCCGATCAGGATGCGCTCGGCGTTCATGCCGTCGAGGATGTAGCGGAAGCCCCTGCCTTCCTCGCCGATCAGGTTCTCCGCCGGCACCTCCATGTTGTCGAAGAACACCTCGGTCGTGGAGTGGTTGATCATCGTCCGGATCGGCCGGATGGTGAGGCCGTGCCCGAGCACCTTCCGCATGTCGACGAGGAACACCGACATGCCTTCGGTCTTCTTCGCCGCCTGGTCGCGCGGCGTGGTGCGCGCGAGCAGCAGCATCAGGTCGGAGTGCTCGGCGCGCGAGGTCCACACCTTCTGGCCGTTCACGACGTACCTGTCGCCCTTGCGGACGGCGGTGGTGCGGATAGAGGTCGTGTCGGTGCCGGCGGTCGGCTCGGTCACGCCGAACGCCTGCAGGCGGAGCTCGCCGGTCGCGATCTTGGGTAGGTACGCACGCTTCTGCGCCTCGGTCCCGTGGCGGAGCAGCGTGCCCATGATGTACATCTGCGCGTGCGTCGCGGCGCCGTTCGCGCCGCTCGCCTGGATCTCCTCGAGGATCGTCGCGGCAAACGAGAGGCCGAGGCCGCTCCCGCCATACGCCTCGGGGATCAGGCACGACAGGTAGCCCGCCTCGGTGAGGGCGCGCACGAACTCCGTCGGGTACTTGCGGTCGCGATCGAGCGCACGCCAGTACTCCCCGGGGAAGCCGGCGCACAGCTTCGAGACGGCGGAACGGATCTCCTGCAGGTCCTGCTCGCGGGTGCTCATGGGGTGAGTTCGATCGTCGGGATGGGCGGGCAGGCTATGATAGCGCCCTTGCTCAACGCAACGGCGTCCAGATGCCGAGAGTCCCCGCGTCCACCGCGCTCGCGCGTTTCCGCATCGTCGACCTGACGCGCGTGCGCGCCGGGCCGACGTGCGTCAAGCAGTTCGCCGACTTCGGCGCCGACGTGATCAAGGTCGAGTCCCCGCCCGGCGTCGACCCGAACGAGGACATGGGCGGCCCGCGCCACGGCCCGGACTTCCAGAACCTGCACCGGAACAAGCGCTCGATCACGCTCAACCTCAAGCTCGACGAGGGCCGAGCGATCCTCTACCGGCTGGTGCAGACCGCAGACGTCGTCGTCGAGAACTACCGGCCCGACGTGAAGTACAGGCTCGGCGTCGACTACGAGACGCTGCGGGCAGTGAACCCGCGCATCATCCTCGCGAGCATCTCCGGCTTCGGCCAGGACGGCCCCTACCGCGAGCGGCCGGGCTTCGACCAGATCGCGCAGGGCATGAGCGGGTTGATGTCGGTCACCGGGCAGCCGGGAGAGGGTCCGATGCGCACCGGCACCGCGATCGCGGACATCGCGGCCGGCCTCTACGCGGCGCTCGGCATCATGACGGCGCTGCTGGAGCGCGAGCAGTCGGGCACCGGGCAGTGGGTGCAGTCGTCGCTGCTACAGGCGGGAATCGGGCTCATGGACTTCCAGGCCGCGCGCTACCTCATGAAAGGCGAGGTCCCGGGCCAGGTCGGCAACGATCATCCCACCAGCATGCCGACCTCGGCGTACCGGACCGCCGACGGCTACATCAACGTGGGCGCGTCCGGCGACGGCATGTGGACGCGGCTGTGCAGGGCGCTGGGCCGCACCGATCTCCTCGAGCGTGCCGACTTCCAGGGACAGGCGAACCGCGCTCGGAACCGCGCGGCGCTGAACGCCGCGCTCAACGAGGCGTTCGGCAGCCGGACGAGCGCGGCGTGGATCGCGATCCTCAACGAGGCGGGCGTGCCGTGCGGCCCGATCTACTCGGTGGACAAGGTCTTCGACGATCCGCAGGTCAGGCACCTCGAGGCGGCGGCTCCGGTCGAGCATCCGACGCTCGGCACGATCCGGCTCGTCAACCAGGCGGCGAAGCTCTCGCGTACGCCGGCTTCACTGGCAACCGCGACGCCCGAGTTGGGGGAGCACACCGAAGAGGTCCTGCACGAGCTGGGCTACGGCGCGGCCGCCATCGTGCGGCTGCGCGAGGCACGGGTCATCTAGGAAGGCGGCAAGGCAATGGGCGCGAAGGACGCAACGCGAAAGGCGGAGAAGAAGGCGGCCGAGCTCGTCACGCGGCGCGAAGGCGCGGTCGGCTGGATCGTGTTCTCGAACCCGACGCGGTTCAACGCGATGACCTTCGACATGTGGCGCGCCCTGCCCGAGGCGCTCGCGGCGTTCGACGCCGACGATGCGGTGCGCCTCGTCGTGCTCGCCGGGGATGGAGACAGGGCGTTCGTCTCGGGCGCCGATATCTCGCAGTTCGAGCAGAACCGGGCGAGCGAGGACGCGCGCGCCGCGTACAACCGCGCGGTGGAGGCCGCATACCTTGCCCCGATCCTGTGCGCCAAGCCGGTCGTCGCGAAGGTCCGCGGCATCTGCATGGGCGGCGGGCTCGGACTCGCAGCCGCGTGCGACGTGCGCTTCTGCAGTGACGACGCGGTGTTCCGCATGCCCGCCGCGCGGCTCGGACTCGGCTACAGCTACACCGGGATGCGGCGATTCGTCCAGGTGCTCGGTGCGGCGAACACTGCCGACATCTTCTTCAGCGCGTGCAAGTTCGACGCGCAGGACGCCCTGCGGATGGGTTTCGTGCGCCAGGTGGTGCCGGCCGCCCAGCTCGACCGCGCGGTCGCCGACTACGCGACAACGGTGGGCGAGAACGCGCCGCTGTCGCTCATCGCGGCCAAAGCGGCGATCCGCGAAGTGCTGAAGGACGCCGGGGACCGCGATCTCGCGGGCCTCCAGCAGAAGATCGACGCATGCTTCGCGAGCGCCGACTACACCGAGGGCCGCAGGGCCTTCATGGAGAAGCGGACTCCGGACTTCAAGGGGCGCTGAAGCAGCGGGCTGACGCCCTCTAAGGCTCTCTGGAATTTGTCGCAGGCGCCGTCAGGCGCCGAGGTTGAGCACCACGCCCGACAGGTGGCTCGCCCGGTCCGAGGCGAGGAAGGCGACCGTGTCGGCGACGTTTTCGGGCTCGATCACGCGCCCGAAGCTGCCGTCCTTCAGCACCTCGTCGGCGCGCGACTCGTCGCCGTACTTCTGCTTCGCCACGCTGCGCACCAGCGTCATGATCCGGTCGGTGCGCGTCGCCGGCGGGTGCACCGCGACCACCCGCACGCCGAACTCCGGCGTCTTGTTGCCGAGCCCCTTGGTGAACGCGGCGAGTCCGGCGTTGGCGACCGCCCCGCAGATGTACTCGTAGCTCGGCTTTTCGCCCGCCATGCCGATCACGTTCACGATCACGCCGCGCCCGCGGGCCTTCATCCCGCCGAGCATTTCGCGCGTCATGTTGACGTAGCCGAAGAGCTTCAGGTCCCACGCGTGGCGCCACCGCGCCTCGTCGAGGTCGAGCAGCGAGCCGCCCGGGATGTCGCCGGCGTTGTTCACGAGGATGTCGACAGCGCCCGCGGACGCGGCGACGCGCTTCACCGCGGCGCCGTCGCGCAGGTCGGCGGCGTGCAGGGTGACCTCGACCGGATGCTTCGCGCGCACCGCGGCGCGCGCCCCGTCCAGCCGTCCCTGGTCGCGCGACACGAGATGGAGATTGCAGCCTTCCGCCGCGAAGCGCATCGCGCACGCGAGGCCGATGCCCTTGGAGCCGCCGGTGATAAGCACGTGCCTGCCCTTGAGTCCGAGGTCCATCGCCGCTCCTTCTCCTGGAAAGCGGCGATGGTATAACGCGCTGGTCGACGGCGAAGAGAGGGGTGCGATGGAGCAGGCGGGGACGACCATGGCCGCGGCGCTCGCCGCAACTTGCCGGCCGCTCGCCGAAGCGCGCACCCTGCCGCGCCGCGTCTATACCGACGCGCAGGTCTTCGCGCTGGAGGGGAGGGTGCTCTTCGCCCGCATGTGGCTCTGCGTCGCGCGAGAGGAGGATCTGCCCGACCCCGGCTGCTACCTCACGCATGCGATCGGCGACGAGCGGCTCCTCGTCCTACGGGGCGACGACGGCATGCTCAGGGCGTTCTTCAACGTGTGCCGGCACCGCGGCGCGCGGCTCGTGGACGAACCGTGCGGGCGGCTGCGGGGCGCCCTGAGCTGCCCCTACCACGCGTGGACCTACGCGCTCGACGGTCGGCTGCTGCGCGCGCCGCGCGCGGAAACCGGGTTCCGGGCGGAGGACTTCCCGCTCGCGCAGGTCCGGCTGGAGATCTTCGGCGGGTTCGTGTTCGTGAACCTCGATCGAAGCGCGCCGGCGCTCAGCGAGGCGCTCGCCGACCTGCCCGATCTCGGCCGCTATCGCCTCGCCGGGCTGCGGCGCGCGCGGCAGGTCGAGTACGTCGTGGAGGCCAACTGGAAGGTCATCGCCGAGAACTACAGCGAGTGCTACCACTGCCCCCTGGTGCACCCGCAGCTGAGCCGCATCAGCGATCTTACCGGCGGGTTCTTCCAGAGCGGGGCGTGCTTCAACGGCGGCCCGATGCAGCTGCGCGAAGGTTTCACGACCATGTCCATGATCGGCGCGACTGGCCTGGCGCCGATCGCGGGGCTGTCGGACGCCGACCGCCGCGTGGTGAACTACTACCTCGTGTATCCGAACCTGATGCTCGGCCTGCACCCGCAGTACGCCCTCGTCCACCGCGCCTGGCCGCTCGCCGCGGATCGAACGCGCGTCGCGTGCGAATGGCTCTTCCCGCCGGAGACTCTGGCCGCACCGGGCTTCGATCCCGCCGACATGGTCGACTTCTGGGACCTCACCAACCGCCAGGACTGGGCCCTGTGCGAGCGCGTGCAGCGCGGCGCGGCGTCGGCGGGCTATGTGCCCGGCCCGTATCACCCGACCGAGCGCTGCGTGCACGCCTTCGACCGGTGGTACGCCCGTGCGATCGCGCCGCACCTCGCCGCGGCTATTCCCTGACGAATCCGAGGATGCCGCCGCCGAGCGAGCGGGGATCGCGCCGCTCCCAGCGGCCCGCTTCCACCGCTGCGAAGAAGTCCGCGACGGCCGCGTTGAAGGCCTCCGAGTCCTCGATGTTGATGGTGTGGCCCGCGCGCGGCATGACGAGCAGACCGGCGGTCGGGATCGACCGCTTCAGGAGGATGCTCGCCTCCAGGCACGGGTCGTCCTCGTCGCCGGTCATCACCAGCGTCGGCACGTCGATTCGCTTCATGTCCGCGACGAGCTGGTAGAGCATCGGGCGGCGCATCTGCACGCCGCGCAGCGTGAGCGCCGACCCGGTCGGCGAGTGGTCCGCGAGCTGGTCGGCGAACTCCTGCCAGGCGCGCGGGTTCTTGTTCTGGAACTGCACGCGCGTCGGCCCGAGCGAGTACTTGATGGCCGCCTTCGCGCCCTCGGCGACGAAGGCGGCAGCGGCTGCCTCGCACTCGGCGCGGAAGGCGTCTTCCGCGCCGGGCTGCGCGCCGTAGCCGCAGCCTGCGATCACGAGGGAGCGCGCGCGGGCCGGATGCTTCAGGCCGACGTGCAGCGTCGCGAACCCGCCCATCGACAACCCGACGACGTGCGCCTTGTCGACCTTCAGATGGTCGAGGACCGCGACGACGTCGTCGCGGGCGCACTCCTGGGAGTACTTCGAAAGGTCGTCCGGAACGTCCGAAGGGGGATATCCGCGCGCGCTGAAAGTGATGCTGCGGTAGCGGCGCGAGAAGTGCCGCATCTGCGGCTCCCAGCTGCGATGGTCGCCTGCGAACTCGTGCACGAAGATGACGGTGTTGCCGCGGCCGGCCTCCTCGTAGTAGAGCCGGACGCCGTCGCTTGCGGTCGCATGGGGCATCGGGACCTCCGTGATGGGAAGGCGCGAAGCGTACCCGAAGGACCCGAAGAGCAGCCGTTGCCGTAAGATTGAAGGAAAAAGAAAGGGCCGTGCTGTGCACGGCCCGCAAGTTACCGCAGGGGAACTCTCGACTGCATCGCGTCCCGGCTGGGACCCGTTTCGCGTTGCGATGACGACGGGACAAAGGTAGCAGAGCGCGGTGCGACGGAGCGCGTTCTGTGACAAGTTTTTGCAACCACGGCTGCGGCGACGCCGCCGTGCGCCGCAAAGTGACACGGATCCGTCATCCGCAACGAACCTATGGACCGCACGGAACGCTTCTACAAGATCCACCGGCTTCTCCAGGTCAAGGGTGTGGTCAAAGCCGCCGAGCTGCTTCGCGAACTCGGCGTGTCGCGCGCCACGTTCAAGCGCGACCTCGAGTACATGCGTGATCGCATGAATGCGCCGATCGAGTGGGACCGCGAGAGCCGCGGCTACCGGTTCGTGCAGCCCGCGGCGGGCGCGCCGCGCTACGAGCTGCCGGGACTCTGGTTCAGCCCGGACGAGATCCGCGCACTGCTTACGATGCAGAGTCTCCTCGCGAGCCTGCAGCCGGGGCTGCTCGAGCCGCACGTCAAGCCGCTGCTCGCGCGCCTGCGCGCGGCGCTCGGGTCGGGCGAGCACCCTGCCGACGAGATCGAGCGCCGCATCCGCATCATCCACCTCGGCGCGCGCAGGCTCGCGCTGCCGCACTTCGAGCGGGTGGCGAGCGCAGTCCTGAACCGGCGACGGCTGCACATCGCCTACGTGAGCCGCGGCTCGAACCAGCGCACCGAGCGCGAGATCAGCCCGCAGCGCCTCGTGCACTACCGCCAGAACTGGTATTGCGACGCATGGTGCCACCTGCGCGAGGACATCCGCAGCTTCGCGGTCGACGCCATTCAGTCGGCCGAACCGGTCGACCGCAAGGCAAGAAACGTGGCGGAGCGCGATCTCGACGAGGTGCTCGCCGCCGGCTACGGCATTTTTTCCGGGCGCAAGACGACCTGGGCGAAGCTCCGGTTCACGCCGGAGCGCGCCCGGTGGGTCGCGGCGGAGGCGTGGCACCCGCAGCAGAAGTCGCGCACCGAGGCGGACGGCAGCTACGTGCTCGAGGTGCCGTTCTCCGACCACCGCGAACTCGCGATGGACATCCTGCGCCATGGGTCCCACGTCGAAGTGCTGGAGCCCGCCAGCCTGCGGGCGGCGGTGAAGGAGCAGCTGGCTGCCGCGCTGGCGCGGTACTGACGCAAGCCCCGTTCGGAGGACCACTGGCTCGCGTCCTGAGCCACTACCCTCCGGATACTGCCTCCACGTTCAACGACGACCGATGGAGGCAGCATGCACGACATCACTGTCCAGGAGTTCTGGCCCGCCCGTCCGCCGCGGCGACTGTTTGCGCATCCCACCGGCACGCGCGCCGCGCGCCGGCGGCTGACCCGCGCCGCATTGCGCCAGTCGCGCGCCCGCGCCCGGAGGAAGCGGTGAGCGCGCCCGAAGCGCAGCGCGCGTGGAGCGCCGGTGATCGCGCAGTCGCGATCGCGGGCTTCCTCGCCATCCTGCTGACTGGATTCTGCGGCGACGAGCCGGAGACTAGGGTGACTCTCGCGCCAGCGGCGGTGCAGAGCACACCACGCTGATCCGGCCGGACAGTTCGGTGCCGGGTGACCTATCATGCGGCGCGATGTCGGAGACACCGCCTGCGTTCACGAGAAGCGAACTGTTCGCGCGGCTCGCGGGCGGGCATGCGGGCGAGGCTACGGTCATCACGCCGAACCGCCGGCTCGCCCAGGCGCTCGCAGCGGAGTTCGACGAGCGACAGGTCGCCGCCGGCCGCGAGGTCTGGGAAACGGCCGACATCCTGCCGTACGCCGCTTTCGTCGAGCGCCTCTACGACGATGCGCTCTATTCCGAAGGCGCGGCCGAGCTGCCGCTGCTGCTGACGCCGGACCAGGAGCAGAGCCTGTGGGAGGATGTCGTGCGACGCTCCGAGGCGGGCGCCGAACTGCTCGCCGTCGCGGAAACCGCTGCGCTCGCGGCCGATGCGTGGCAGCTCGCGCATGCATGGCGCCTGCTCGAGCGCCTCGAAGGTGCGCCGCTCCACGACGACGCGCGCGCGTTCGCGGACTGGGCACGGAGATATCGCCAGAGAACCGAGCGGGCGCGCCTCACCGACCGCGCCCGCCTGCCCGATGCGGTGATCGGTGCGCTCGACCACGGGTGGGTCAGGAAGCCGCGGCTCCTCGTCGCCTACGGTTTCGACATCGTCACCCCGCAGCAGCGCACGCTGCTCGAAGGACTCGCCGCGCGTGGCGCGAAGCTCGCATCGTGCGGCCCCGAACGCCGCGCCGCGAATGCGGTGCGGGTCGTGGGCGTCGACACCCGCGACGAGATGCGCCGCGCGGCACGCTGGGCGAGGGCGCGCCTGGAGGCGAACGGCGCTGCGCGCATCGCGATCGTCGTCCCCGATCTCGCCGCGCGGAAGGATACCCTGCGTCGGATTCTCGCCGAGACGATGGACCCGGGCCGGACGGCAATCGTGCTCCCGTTCAACGTCTCGCTCGGCGATCCGCTCTCCGGGCATCCCCTCGTCGCGCACGCCCTCGCCGCGCTCCAACTCGGTGGCCGCGAGATCGAGTTCGAGCTTGCCAGCCTGCTCATCCGCTCGCCGTTCATCGCGGGCGGCGAGTCGGAGCTGCAGCGTCGCGCGCGTCTCGACGCGCGGCTGCGCCGGCGTGCGGAGCCGATCGTGACGCTGGAGCGGCTCGTGCGGATGATCGACGACACGCCAGCGCTCGCGCACCGCCTCGCGGCCTACGCCGAGTTCCGCAAGAGCCGACTCTTCGGCGCGCAGTCGCCGGGAGACTGGGCACGCGCGTTCAGCGAGGCGCTGTCGCTGCTCGGCTTCCCGGGCGAGCGCGCGCTCGACTCCGCCGAGTACCAGACCCTGAAGAAGTGGCACGAGGTCGTGACGCGCCTCGCGTGCCTCGACCGGGTCGCGGGACGGATGGGTTTCGAGGAGGCGCTGGGGCGCCTCCGGCGCATGACGGGAGGGACGCTCTTCCAGCCGGAGACGCCCGAGGTGCCGATACAGGTGCTCGGCGTGCTCGAGGCGGCCGGCATGACTTTCGACCACGCGTGGGTGATGGGTCTCTCGGACGACGCCTGGCCGATGCAGTCGCGCCCGAACCCGCTCGTCCCGCTGCGCCTGCAGCGCGCGGCGCGGGTCCCGAACGCCTCGCCCGGGGCGACGCTCGAGCTCGCGCGTCGGCTCACGGCGGAGTGGCTGGGCTGCGCCGGCGAGGTCGTGCTCTCGCATCCGCGCCGCGAGCAGGACCGCGATCTCGCGGCGAGTCCGCTGATCGCACACCTCCCGGATGTCGTCCTGCAACTCCCAGAGTACGAGACCTGGCGCGATGCGATCCATCGCGGCGCGGCGGAGGAGCGCTTGCCCGATGCGCAGGCGTCGGTGCCCGCGCCGAGCGAAGCGGCGCACGGCGGCGCAGCGCTCCTCAAGGACCAGGCCGCGTGCCCGTTCCGGGCGTTCGCCGTTCACCGGCTCGCTGCCCGAGGCGTCGAGTCGCCGCACACGGGACTCGACGCACGCGAGCGTGGGACGCTCGTGCATCGCGTGCTCGCATCGGTCTGGAGCGATCTCAGGACCAAGCAGGCGCTTGACGCGATCGGAGACGCGGACCTCGAGGCGATGCTGGACAAGGCCGCCGAGGACGCGATCGCGCGCAAGCGGGGCGACCGGCCGACGACGCTGGGCGGGCGGTTCGCCGTCGTCGAGCGGGCGCGCCTCGCGCGCCTCGCGGGCGAGTGGCTCAAGCAGGAGCGCGCCCGCGGCGGCTTCGCGGTGCTCGCGACCGAGGACAAGCGCGCGGCTAGGCTCGGGGCGGTGAAGCTCAGCCTGCGCCTCGACCGCGTGGACGAGACCGATGCGGGGGATCGCATCGTGATCGACTACAAGACCGGGAAGGCAACGGTGCCGTCGATGCTCGGCGCGCGGCCCGACGAGCCGCAGCTGCCGCTCTATGTCACCGTTGCGGAGCCCGATGCGGCGGCGGTTGCCTTCGGACAGGTGCGCACCGGCGAGATGAAGTTTGTCGGCCTGGCACGCGATGCAGGCGTGCTGCCCGGCGCGAAGCCGCCGGCACCACGCTGGGATGAGCAGCGCGCCCTCTGGCGCGCGGAGCTCGAACGTCTCGCGGGCGACTTCGCGGCAGGGTACGCCGCGGTCGACCCGAAGAAGCCGCCCCATACGTGCCGCAACTGCGGCCTGCAGCCGTTGTGCCGGATCGGCGAGCGCACTGAGCGCATCCCCGAGGACCGCGAATGACGGCGGACCGCATCCCGGACCTCGAGGAGCGCAGCCGCGCGCTCGACCCGCTGCGGTCGTTCATCGTGCAGGCGCCGGCGGGGTCGGGAAAGACCGGGCTCCTCATCCAGCGTTATCTCCGTCTGCTCGCTACGGTCGCGGCACCGGAGGAGATCGTCGCCATCACTTTCACGCTGAAGGCCGCAGGCGAGATGCGCGAGCGCGTGCTCGAAGCCCTCGCGGGTGCGCGCGCGGGGACGGCGCCCGACGGCGAGCACGAAGCGCGCACGCTCGAGCTTGCCCGCGACGCGGCGCGGCGGGACGCGGAGCAGGGCTGGGGGCTCGCCGAGAACCCCGCGCGGTTGCGCATCGAGACCATCGATGCGCTGTGCGCATCGCTCGCGCGGCAGATGCCGGTCCTGTCGCGGTTCGGCGCCGCACCGGAGAGCATCGAGGACGCGTCCGAGCTGTACCTCGAGGCGGCGCGTGCGACCCTCGAGCTCGTCGAGTCCGACCAGGCGGTGGCGGCCGACGTCGAGCGCCTGCTCGCGCACCTCGACAACGACGTCGGGCGCGTGGAAGGGCTGCTCGCCGGGATGCTCGAACGGCGCGATCACTGGATCCGCTATCCGGTGCGCCTCGAACGCCCGGCGCTCGAGGCGGCGCTCGCGCACGAGCGGGACCGGCTCGTCGCCTGCACGCGCGAGCTGTACCCCGGCACGGGCCCCGCGACGGCCGACGACTGGCAGGCGCTCGCGGAGGCGCTGCTCACCAAGGAGGGGGAGTGGCGCAAGCAATCCAGGCAGGCGCAAGCACTTGCCGGCACGCCGGAGGCCGAGGCGCTGCGCGTGGCGCTTGCCGCGCTTCTCGCGCTGCCGCCGGCTGCCTATGGCGACGGCCAATGGGACGCGCTCGGCGCGATCGCGCGGCTGCTGCTCGTCGCGGTCGCGCAACTTAAGGTGGTTTTCCAGTCGCGGGGGCAGGTGGACTTCACCGAGGTCGCGCAGGCGGCGTTGCAGGCGGTAGGCGAGGAGGGCGCGCCGACCGACCTCGCACTCGCTCTCGATTACCGCATCCGGCATCTCCTGGTCGACGAGTTCCAGGACACGTCGATCACGCAGTACCAGCTCATCGCGCGGCTCACTGCCGGCTGGGAGCCGGATGACGGGCGCACGCTGCTCGCGGTCGGCGACCCGATGCAGTCGATCTACCGCTTCCGCGAGGCCGAGGTCGGCGAGTTTCTCCGCACCTGGGAGAGCGCGCGCGTCGGCGATGTCGCGCTCGAGCGGGTGCGCCTGACGGCCAACTTCCGCTCCCAGTCCGGCATCGTCGCATGGGTGAACGAGACATTCGCGCAAGTCATGCCGGCGCACGAGGAGACCGCTACCGGCGCGGTGCCGTATGCCCGGTCCGCTCCCGTGCATGATGCGCTGAGCGGGCAGGCGGTCGAGGTGCATCCGTTCTTCGACAAGGACGATGCGGGCGAGGCGGCGCGGGTTGTCGCGCTCGTCGCACGCGCGCGACGGGACGAGCCCGACGCGACGGCCGCGGTGCTGGTCCGCAACCGTGGGCACCTGCGCGAGATCGTGCCGCGTCTCCGCGCAGCGGGGCTGCGGTTCAGGGCGATCGAGATCGAGCCGCTCGGCGAACGCCCCGTGGTGCAGGATCTGCTCGCCCTCACGCGCGCACTCGCCCACCCGGCGGACCGGCTCGCGTGGCTCGCGGTGCTGCGCGCGCCCTGGTGCGGCCTGACGCTCGGCGACCTCGCCGCGCTCGCCGAGGGCGACGACGTGCGTACCGTCTGGGAACTGATGGGGAATGGCTCGGGCCTCGGCCCCGAAGCGCGCGACCGGCTCGAGCGCGTTCGAAGCATCCTGGCGCCGGCGCTCTCGAACCGCCTGCGCGGCAGCCTGCGCGACCGGGTCGAGCATGCGTGGCTCGCGCTGGGCGGCCCTGCCTGCGTCGCGGACGCGACCGATCTCGAAGACGCCGGCGTGTACCTGGACGCGCTCGCGAGCGCCGAGGAGGCTGGTGCGCTCCCCGACCTCGCCGCGTTCGAGGCCCGGGTCGCGGCGCTCTGGGCGCTCCCCGACGTGCATGCGGGCGAGAACGACGTGCAGATCATGACGATCCACAGGGCGAAGGGTCTCGAGTTCGACCACGTGATCGTTCCCGGCCTGGGGCGCGCGCCGCGCATCGACGAGAAGCGCCTGTTCCTCTGGATGGAGCGCCCGACTCCGGGGGGCGAACCCGAGCTGCTGGTGGCGCCGATCGAGGAGACGGGGAGCGCGGGCGATGCGATCTACGACTGGCTCAGGAAGCTCGACGCCGAGCGCGACCGCCACGAAGCGTCGCGCCTGCTCTACGTCGCCGCCACGCGTGCGCGACGGCGGCTGCACCTGCTCGGCGCGACGGCGATCGACGTCGACAGCGGCGGTGCACGCGAGCCGAACGCGAGCACGCTCCTCGCACGGCTCTGGCCGGTCGTCGGGACGCAATTCAGGGAGGCGGCTGCGCGCCGGGTGGAGCACGTCGCCGACGACCGGAACGGCGTACCGGCTCCCCTCGACCGGGACCTCCGGCGTCTTCCCGCGGGCTGGCGCATCGCGGTGCCGCCGGCCCCGCTGGCCTGGAACGCACCCCCGGACGAGGCGCGGGCGCAGGACGAGATCGAATTCTCGTGGGTCGGCGAGACGGCGCGGCACGTGGGGAACGTCGTCCACCGGTGGCTGCAGCGCATCGCCGACGACGTCCTCGCCGGCTGGGACGAGGCGCGCATCGGGCGCCTGCGCCCGGTCGTGCGCGCCGAGCTGGCGGCGCGCGACGTGCCCGAGGCGGAGCGCGACGCCGCGGTCGAGCGCGCGATGACGGCGCTCGTGCGCGCGCTCGCCGATCCGCGCGGCCGGTGGGTACTCGGACCGCATCCTGAGGCGGCGACCGAGCACCGCATTACCGTGCTCGCGGAGGGCGTGGTCCGGCGCATGGTGATCGACCGGCTGTTCCGCGACGAGCTCGGCAAGCGCTGGGTCGTGGACTACAAGACGAGCAGCCACGAGGGCGCAGATGCCGAGGCGTTCCTGGAACGGGAGCGCGAGCGGTATGCGGGCCAGCTCGCCCGCTACGCCCGCGCGCTCGGCGACGTCGACCGCCTGGGCCTCTACTTTCCACTGCTCGCCGGGTGGCGCGAGCTCTGAGCCGCGCGGCGGCGTGCGTGCCACATTTCCTGCGGGCCGGGCGGGAGGCTCTGGCGCGGCACCGGCCGTAACCGGCATCATTCGCGCACAAGGTCGGGATCAGGGAGCGCCGGTGGACGTGAAGGCACTGCAGGCCCGGCTCGCCGCGTTCGCGGCGGAGCGAGGCTGGGACGAGCTGCACAACCCGCGGAACCTCGCGATCGCGCTCGCGGGCGAGGCGGGGATGCTCCTCGACCTCTTCCGTTGGCTCAACGACGCGCAGTCGCAGCGCATCGAAAGCGAGTACAAGCGCGAGGCCGCCGAGGAGGCGATCGCGGACCTCGTCCTCCATACCCTGCGCCTCGCCGACAAGCTCGGCGTCGACGTCGAGCGCGCGGTCGCCAAGAAGCTCGCCGAGAACGACGCGAACTACCCTCTGCCGGTCGCGGAGGCCCCGGCGCACACGGAGCGCCCGACGGCCGTCGTCGCGCCGGAGCCGAAGCCACACGCTGCGAAGAAGGAGACGCCACCGCCGGGGGAGCAGAAGCGGGCGACGCCGCCCGCCGCACCGGCAGAACCGGCGCCTGTGCCGGAAGCGGCCCCGAAGCCGCAGCCGGAAAAGAAGGAAGCGGCGGCGCCGGCGGAGCGAAAGATGGCGCCGCCGCCCGAGCGGGGCGAACCTGCGCCCGCGCTGGAAGCCAGGGAACCGAAGCCGACGGCCGAGTCGCCCAAGCCGTCATCCGAAAAGGAGGTGCTGCCGAGCTGGCTGGACGGGATCATGCCGGCGCGGGCCGGCGCGGCGCGGAAGAAGCCGGTCGCCGGGGTCCGGCCTGCCCCCGAGCCGCCGAAGGCCGCCGCGCCTCCGCGCGCGCCCGAGCCGCCGCCCGTGGCGCGCGTCGTCGAGGAGATCGCCGCTATGCCGCCGCCGGCCGCGCCCGAGCCTGAGGCGGAGCCGGTCGAGGCGCCGTGGGAGCCCGGGCGCTACTCGTACCTCGACACGGATGCGGCGAAGGGCTTCGTGAAATCGCTCGCGAAGCGGGTCGACAGCGCCCGCAGCGACGACCCGTTGCTCCGCGAGCTGCACGACGAGGTGGAGACGCTGCGCCGGACGCTCTACTCGCCGATGCCCAAGCGCTCGTGGATGGGAGACAGCCTGAAGACGATCCGCGCCATCCTCGAGGAGGCTTCCACGCACTCGGTCAGCGACGAGATCCGCGCGCGCGACTACATGGCGCAGATCGACCGGATACTCAATCCCTGAAGGCGGGCTGACGTCCCACACCAGAAAGCGGCAACAGAGGACACAGTCGTGTCCCCTGTGCTTCTTTGTGGTCTCTGTGGCTGGTGTTGCAGTTCAAGCCCACGAGGCCTTGATCCGCCGGATCACGCTCCTTACCGTGACGTCGTCGTCGTCGAACGCCCCGTGCGTGCTCGCCGCCGAGTCTGCGCATTGCGCGGTGTAGATCTTGACGTTGTCGAGATAGAGCTGCCGGATCCCCTCGAAGTAGGTCTGCATCCCGATCAGCGGCGTGGGCGTTCCGCCCTCGCAGGCCTGCGAGACGAGGTAGAGCAGCGACCGGCCGTAGCCGAGGATCGACCGGCAAGTCGAGTCGGCGCGCTCCAGCGCGTCCGAGAGCTGCCACTGGTTGTACTGCGCGATCTTGCCGCTCTTGATGTGCGGCAGCAGCTTCTCCTCGAACAGGTCGACGCGCGCGGCCGGGGCCATGAAGTTCACTGTCTGGAACTTCCAGCCGCGCGGTACGAGCGCGTCCACCAGGTGCGCGTGCACGACCGACCCGGCGGAGTGACCGATGAGATGCAGCCGATCGCGACGCGGGTTGAACGCCGGCGACGCGGTCGCGACCTTGTAGAGGATCATGCCGCCGCCCTGCGCCGACCCGGTGATCAGTTCGGCGTTCTCCTTGATCTCGCTCCAGATCGCGGTGCCGGGACCGGCGAGGAGCTTCTCGATCCGCTCGTTCCACCAGCGCTCGATCCCCGCCGTCCGGCGCGGCGCGCCGAGAATCAGCTCCTTCGCCATGTTCTCCAGCGTCTGGAAGAGGTCGGTCTCCCACATGAAGAAGACCGGGAAGATGCGGTTCTCGTAGAGCGCCGGGATCCAGCGCGCCGCGGCGTTCGCTGCGCACTTCTCCGAAACGAGCCCGCCGTGCGCATACACCGCGATGTCAACCGGATCGTTGGGGCTGAACCCCCAG
Organism: Burkholderiales bacterium; assembly: GCA_035456405.1. Taxonomy (GTDB): domain Bacteria; phylum Pseudomonadota; class Gammaproteobacteria; order Burkholderiales; family SG8-39; genus JAGVSZ01. Next base: position 87,902 of record DATIDG010000049.1, read on the forward strand.
TCCGACCGCGCGCGCTCGAGGTAGGTCGAGACGAGCGCCTTCAGGTCGCCCGCGCTCGTGCGGAAATCGCCGCTCGTGGAGAGCGCGCCGTCGTTCTCCATGTCGACGATGAATGGCGCGAGCTCGTGGTTGCGCAGCTTCTCCTCGGCGGCCAGCTGGACCTTGCCGCGGGAGAGCCGCAGCGTCGGCGCGGTCGCCACGGCGAGGTGCAGCGCGGTCACGACGCCCATCTGCACGACCCAGCAGTCCATCGCGTACTCGCGCCAGTCCTGGTAGGTCAGACGCGCCAGCCCACGGCTGCCCCAGCGCTCGCCCCAGGAGTTCTGGATGATGAAGCCGCGATCGTCGTAGCCGACGATGACGAAGGCGTGTCCGCCGTCGAGCGCGGTAGCGGGCCGCCGCGGGATCTCCCAGTAGTTCGGGGCCTTGCCTTTTGTCCGGTCGCCCTCGTCCCATCCGGCGTGGCAGACGGCGCTCGCGTAGAGGATCCCGACCTCGTCGAGCGCGACGTGCATGTCGGCGATTGCGGTCGGCTCGACGCGGTAATAGGCGCCGAGCGGTCGCCGCACCGCGTCGATCCACCAGTCGTTCGTGGGGTCGACCGGCACCTTGGGCATCGTCAGCGCCGGCCAAAGTCTTGCGTGGCAGGCGCCGTGCTTGTGCCAGCCCTTGAGCGCGCCGCGCAGGCTCGAGCCGGTGTCGGCCGCGGCGCCGCGGAATTCGTCGTAGCGCCGCGCCATCGAGTACAGCATGAATGGCGAGACGTGCTCGGGCGTCGCGTCCTCCTCCTTCAGGATCCAGTGGACGACGCTCGCCAGCGCGAAGCCGGTGCACGCGTTCGTGTTCTCCTGGTCGAGGACGGGAAGCGACCGGCGCGGTGCCAGATGCCCCGGCGGCCGGCGGTGCACCGGCGCCATGTAGAGCCGGTCGCGGAAATCGGGCGCGTCGGGGACGATGTTCTTGACGCGCGCGGTGCGACGCGCGGATGCGGCGCGGCGGCGGGTGGCCATGTCGCACTCCCTTCCTGCTTGGTATCGGGTGACGGCAAGTGTCGCGGCATCGCGCCGCGTCGCAAAGTAGGCATTTCGGACTAATGCTCGCGGCGCGTCACATCGAGATCGACCCCTCGCGAAAATCGGTCTTGTCGAGCCAGACGTTGACGAGCACCGGCTTGCCCCCGCGGGCCGCGGCGCGGGCGCGGGCGAGGGCGTCGGGCACGTCGGCATTGCGCTTCACGACGATCCCCTCCGCGCCGAAGCCCGCAGCGACGGCGTGATAGTCGCTGCGCGCAAGCACGGTGGCCACGTCGTCGCCGAGGAGCTTCACCTGCTCGCGCGCGATCTGTGTCCAGCCGGCGTCGTTGCCGACGACCGCGATGACCGGAATGCGATGGCGCACGAACGTGTCGAACTCCGCGAGACCGTAACCGCACGCGCCGTCGCCGTACATGACCCAGGTCTCCGCCTCCGGGCGGCACAGCGCGGCGCCGAGCGCGAAGCCCGCCCCGACGCCGAGCGTCCCGAACGCGCCCGGATCGAGCCACGCGAGCGGGCCGCGCGGCCGCACGATGTACGACGCGGTCGCGACGAAGTCGCCGCCGTCGGCGACGAGCACCGCGTCGTCGCCGGCTGCGCGGTCGAGTGCGCGGCAGAACGCGATGGGATTGACGTGCTCGCCGTCGGCCGCGGCCTGCGCGTCGATCTCCGCCTCGCGGGCGAGGTCGCGGTTGCGGAGCTGCTCGATCCAGGCGGCGCGGCTCGCGCGGTCGCCGAGCCGTTCCGCCACGCGTTGGAGCAGCAGCCCGGCGTCGCCGATTGCGGCGACGGTCGGACGGCGGTTCATGCGCGCGTCCTTGCGGCTCCGGTTGGCGGCGATCAGCGTCGCCGAGCGCCGCACGTGCCGGCCATAGTCGAGGCGGAAATCGCACGGCACGCCGGCGAGGAGGACGCAGTCGGCTTCGCGGAGGGCGTTGCGGCGCTGATGGCGCATCTGAAGAGGATGCGCGCGTCCGAGCAGGCCGCGCGCCATGCCCGAAAGGTAAAGCGGGATGCCGAGGCGCTCGACGGCGGCGGCGATGCGCGGTGCCTCGGCGGCGAGCGCGAGCGCCTGGCTGCCGATCACGGCGAGCGGGCGCTCGGCCTTCGCGAGCGCTGCGACGACGGCCTCGACGTGCGTCGGCTCGGGCGCGTCCACCGCGCGCACGCGTGGCGGCATCGGATCGTGACTGCCCGCGAACATCCGCGCGGCGTGGCGGTTGAGGTACCAGCGCAGCGCGCGATCTGGGATCGAGGTGCCCTTGCCCGCGGCGTCCGCATACCACTGCCGGATGCTCGCCTCGTCGTACAGGAGATCGACGGGACATTCGACGAACACCGGCCCGGGTACGCCTTCCCGCGCGGCCGCGAACGCCTCTTCCACGGCCGGGCCTAGATGGGCGACGCGCCGCACCCGCTTCACGAGCTTCACGAGCGGCGCGACGAGCGCGCGCTGGTCGATGTCCTGGAGCGCGCCCCGGCCCTGCAGCGCAGTGGGCGCGGCACCGCCGAGCAGCACCACCGGCGACTGCGCCATCTGTGCGTTCTTCAGCGCGGTGAGGGTGTTCGTGACGCCCGGGCCGGCGGTCACTGCCGCGACGCCCGGTACGCCGGTGAGCCGCGCGACCGCGTCGGCGGCGAAGAGCGCGGTGGCCTCGTCGCGCACGTCAACGACGCGGATTCCGCGTGCCTTGGACGCGGTCAGGATCGGGGAGATGTGGCCGCCGCACAGCGTGAAAACGAACCGCACGCCGTGCGCCTGGAGCGCAGCGGCAACGCGTTCGCCGCCGTGCGAAGCGATGGTCTCCCGCTGCATCAGGCGGCCGCCTTCTCGTTCGCGCGCGCGACGTGCTCCTGCACGAGCACCTTGTAGTCGACCTTGCCGACGCGCGTCTTCGGCAGCTCGGTGCGGAACTCGACCTCGCGCGGGCACGACCACTTGATCAGCCGCTCGCGGCAGAAGTCCATCAACGCCTGGGCGGTTTCCGGCCCGGCCTTCGAGCCGTCCTTGAGGACGACGAACGCCTTGACGCGCTCGACTTGCGACGGGTCGGGGACGCCGGCCACGCACGCCTCCGCGACGAGCGGGTGCTGGTACAGCACCGACTCGACCTGCGCGGGGTACACGTTGAAGCCGGAGGACTTGATCATCCGCTTCAGGCGCACGGTGAAGTAGAAGAACCCGTCCGCGTCGCGCTTCCCGAGGTCGCCGGTGTGCAGCCACGTCCGCCCGTCGGCGTGGACTCGCAGCGTCTGGCGCGTCGCAGGGGGATCGTCGAGGTAGCCGAGCATCACCGCCGGCCCCGACACGCAAATCTCGCCTTCTTCTCCGACCGGGACCTCCTCGGCGGTGTCCGGCTTGCAGACTTTCGCCTGCATGTCGGGGAAGGGCACGCCGATCGATCCCTCGCGGTACTCGTTGACCGGCGTCGCCATGATCGCAGTCACGGCCTCGGTGAGACCGTAGCCTTCGAGCAGCCGCACGCTACCGCCCCGCGCCTTGACGAGCGCCTCGAAACGCTCCTTCACCGGGCGCGGCAGCGTGTCGGCGCCCGAGAAGCACGCCGTCAGGAACGAGAGGTCGGCCTTCCCGAGCGACGCGTCGCGGGCGAGTGCGTCGTAGAGCGTGGGCACGCCGACCATGAGGTTCGGCCGTTTCGTGCGCAGCAGCTTTGCGACGACCTTCGCATCGAAGAGCGGCACGAGGATGGACTTTCCGCCCGCCATGAATGCGGCGTTCACGCACACGCCGAGCCCGAACCCGTGGAAGATCGGCAGGATCGCGAGGATCGAGTGGCCCTCGCGCATGCCCCCCCACGCCGCCGCCTGCATGCCCTCGGCGATGAAATTGCGGTTCGACAGCACGATGCCCTTGGGCACGCCGGTCGTTCCGCCCGAGAAGAGGATCGCGGCCGGATCGTCGGTGCGCGAAGCTGCCCGCTCGACCGCCGGATGCGTGCCCGACATCAGCTCTCGCCACGTGTGCACGCGCGGATCGGCCGGCACCTTCGGGATGCGGCGACCCTTGGTCAGCCAGAAGCCGAGCTTCTTGACCGGGGACAGGTAGTCGGGGATGCGGGCGACGATGATCCGCTCGAGCGCGGGCGTCGGGCGGGTCGTCGCCACGCGGTCGTAGAGCGCATCGAGGGTGAGGGCGATGCGCGCGCGGCTGGCGGTGAGATAGTGCTCGACCTCGGGCGCGGTGGAGAGCGGATGGATGAGCGCCGCGACCGCGCCGAGCTTGTTCGCCGCGTAGAACGCGATCACGCCCTGCGGCGAAGTGGGCATCGAGATGAGGATGCGGTCGTCCGCCTTCAGCCCGAACGCAGCCAGCGCGCCGGCGCACCGGTCGATGTCCGCGACCAGCTGGCGGTAGGTCGAAGTCGTGTCGAGGAAGTCCCACGCGATCGCCTCGGGCACGCGCCGCGCGGTGGCCGCGACCGCCTCGTAGAGCGTCAACTGCGGGTAGTCGAGGCTGGACGGAACGCTGCCGTAGAAGCGCAGCCACGGACGGTCGTCGGCCATGGTCATGCGCACGGGTGGCGGGCGATCACGCGACCCGGCCGGGCGCCTGTCGACCGTCCTTCGTGCCACACCAGCGCGCCGTTCACGATCACGGCTTCGATCCCGTGCGCGGCCTGGATCGGCCGTGCAAAAGTCGCGGCCTCGCCGACGGTGCCGGGGTCGAAGATCGTGAGGTCGGCGTATGCGCCTTCCTTCACGATGCCGCGATCCTGGAGGCCGAAGGTGCGTGCGGTGAGGCCGGTCATCTTGTGCACGGCCGTCTCGAGCGGAAAGAGCCCGAGATCGCGCGCGTAGTGCCCGAGCACGCGCGGGAAGCTGCCCCACAATCGCGGATGCGGGGCGGCGTCGTGGGGCAGGCCGTCGGAGCCGACCATCGTCGGCTCGAACGCGAGGATGCGCTGCACGTCGCCCTCGTCCATCGCGAAGTAGATCGCGCCGGCGGGGAGCAGGCGCTCGATCGCAGCCTCCTGCGGCACACCCATCTTCGCGGCGACCGCGGCGATGTCCATCCCCGCGTACTCCGGGTGCGGTTTCGACCAGGTGACGAGGGTCTGCGACGCGACCGCCGCGCGCGCGACGCTCAGGACCGTCGACGAGGCGCAGTACGGATAGCAGTCGAGGCCGATCCGCTGCGAGCGCATGCGGCTGGCGATGAGCGGCAGCGTCTCGCGCGAGCGGCCGTGATTCGGCAGGCCGGCGACCTTGTGGTGCGAGATCACCACCTGCGCGTCGACCGCGCGCCCGATGCGGAAGGCTTCCTCGAGTGAGTCGAGCACCCGCTCGGCCTCGTCGCGCATGTGGGTGCAGTAGAGACCCCCGAACTCGGCGAGGGGGCGGCAGACCTCGATCACTTCCTCGGTGGGCGACGGGGCCGCCGGCTCGTAATACAGCCCGGTCGATACGCCGATCGCGCCGGCTGCAAGGGCCTCGCGGACCTTCTCGCGCATTCGGCCGATCTCCGGCGGGCGTGCGGCCCGCCCGACGTCGTCGAGAGTCGCGACGCGCAGCGTCGTATGGCCGACGAGCAGGGCGGCGTTGGTCGCGGGCGGTGCATCGCGCAGCGCGCCGACGTACTCCGCGAAGGTACGGAACCGGAACCATCCGCCCTCGTCGTCCAGCAGGTCGAGCGGAGGCGTGACCGGGCGGGGGGCGCCCGCCGGCATCGGCGCGAGCGAGATCCCGCAGTTTCCGGCGACGACGGTAGTGATGCCCTGGCTCACCTTCGGCGCCACGTCCGGCGCCGAGAGCATCAGCCGATCGTCGTGCGTGTGCGCATCGATGAAACCCGGCGCGACGATCTTGCCTCCGGCGTCGATCTCGAGCGCGCCGCGCACGCTGTCGAGCCGTCCGACGCACGCGATCCGATCGCCCCGCACGGCGACGTCGGCGGCAAAGCGCGGCGCGCGCGTGCCGTCGATGACGGCGCCGCCGCGGATGACGAGCTCGAAGCGCTCCGGCATTTCACGCCGGGCCGCGGCTCTGCCGACGCGTGTTGCCGTCGATTCCGCCCGTCACCGCCCATTCGGCGAACACCTCCGGGGACTGCTCGAACTCGCGCGGCTGCCAGGCGGCGTCGAGCTGATCCTCGTCGCTGTAGTACTCGGCCAGCCCGCCGGCAGGGTTCTTCACGTACCAGAAGTAGGCCGACGAGATCGGATGCCGGCCCGGGCCGATCTCGGTGTGCCAACCGCGGCGCGAGATGTGAAGGCCGCCGCCGAACACCTCGTGGACGTCGCGCACCGTGAACGCAACGTGGTTGATGCCGGGTTGCCTGCCGGGCGCGTGGAGCAGGAAGAGATCGTGATGCCCGCCTTCCGGCGCGCAGCGCAGGAAGACGCCGCGATCCGGATACCGGTCGGATACGTCGAACCCCAGCTTGTCGACGTAGAAACGCTCCGTTTCGGCGAGCGCGTTGGTGAAGAAGTCCACGTGCCCGACTTCGATCGGCTCGGCGCGCTCGTAGAAGCGGCTCCGGACGTTCACACCACGGCCCGGCTGTCCCCAGGCGTTGATCGGCACGCCTTTGACGTTCACGTCGCGCTTGTGTGTGACGCGGATCGCGATCGCGAGGCCGTTCGGATCGGTCGCGTGCAGCGTGCCGTAGCGCTCGGCGTAGTGGCCGTCGGCCCCCAGCCGACCGCGCATCCCGTCGATGTCGGCCCGCGACGCCACGCCCCAGACGACCTCGCGAACCGTCGGAAGGTCCTCGATCGCGGGCGGGAGGGTGGGGTCCTCCTCGTGGCGGACGTGCACCTCGCACCCGTTGAGCGTCTCGAAGTCGAGCGCCTCGCCCGACTCGCGCACGAGCTTGAGCCCCCAGTCGAGGAAGAACTTGCGGCAGGTCGCGACGTCCGCGACGCCGTAGGTGATGCGGTCGATGCCCAGGATCATCGGTCGTAAGTCGTCGGTAGTCGATACTCGAAGTGTACGACTTGCGACGCGCCGCTTCCTCAAGCCGCCGCCTGGGAACCTGCCGGCCGGTAGTTGAGTCGGTGCGAGACCTCCGCCGCGGCGGCCAGCACCTGCGCGACGAGGCGGTCGCGCAGCTCCGGCGGCTCGAGGCTCGGGCGCTGCAGCGTGACGCTGACCGCCGCGACGATGCGGCCGCTCTGGTCGTGCACCGGTGCGGCGATCGCGGAGATGCCGCGCTCGAAGAACCCCTCGCTCAGCACATGGCCGCGCGTGCGGTCCTCGGCGAGCAGCGCCTTGAGGTCGGCGACGGTCTTGGGCGTGTTCTGGGAATAGGATTTCAGGATGCGCTCGGGAAACAGGCTCTCGATCTCCTGGTCGGAGTGCTCGCACAGCAGCGCGCGGCCGAGGATCGTCGCGTGCGCAGGGAACCGCGTGCCGACGCTCACGTTGCTCGCGAACATCGACTGGCTCGCGGCCTTGAGCGCCACCACCGCCTCGCGGCCGTCGCGGATCACGAGCTGCGACGCGCAGTTGGTCTGGTCGCGCAGGCGCTCGATCACCGGTCGCGCGATCTCGGTCACTTCGAGCGACGCAAGGTACTCGAACCCGAGCCGCAGCACCGCCGGGCCCAGCCGGAATCCGCCCGCGTTCCGCTCGAGGAAGCCCAGGGTCTCGAGTGTCTGGGTGATCCGGAACACGGTCGTCCGCGGCAGGCGGAGCGCCTTGGCGATCTCCGGCGGCGCGAGCTCCACGCGGCCGCGGTCGAAGAGCTGCAGCACCTTCAGCCCGCGCTCGAGCGCCGGCACGACGTAGCGGGTGGCGTCGGTCATTGCATCTCCCGCGACAAGGCCACCGCGGCTTGAATTCGCAGCCAGGGCACCCGGCCGAATCCGGGCAGCGAACGGTGCGCGATCACGCTTTCGCCGACGACGCGGTTCGGGTCGTGCCATCCTTCGCTCATCCCGATCCTCCAGGCTATAGATAGTGTGTGCACTCGCGTTCGGCTAATGGAACGCTTGTTCAGCTATGGAACGCAGTGTAACATTGCGGGCAGGCTTGTCAATGCGCCGAGTGAGGAACGGATGGGAACCGACATGGCGATCCTGCGGAGGATTTTCACCAGGCATGACCGGCCGCAGAGCGTCGGCCCGGTTCAGGGCACACACTGGAAGCGTCCTGCATGCGCCACATTCTCCTGATCGGCATGGGCGCCCTCGGGCGCCATGTCGGGTATGCGCTCCGCAACGAAGGCACGCGCCTGCGACTGTCGATCCTCGTGCGGCCGAAGTACGTGGCGGACGTGCGCGCGCGCGCCGACGAGATCGCGCCAGGGGAGGTCGAGGTCGTCGACCGGCTCGAGAAGCTGCGCGAGTTCCCGGAGCTCGCAGTCGAGTGCGCGGGGCACTCGGCGGTCGCCGACTATGGCGAGGCGTGCCTGACGAGCGGGACGGACTTCCTCGTAACCTCCGTCGGTGCCCTCACCGACGCCGCGCTGCTCCAGCGCCTGGAGCGCGCGAGCCGCATGCACGTGGGCAAGCTGCTGATTCCCGCCGGCGCGATTGCCGGCGTGGACGCGCTCGCGGCCGCGCGCCACGGCGGGCTTGCACGCGTCCGTTACACTTCGCGCAAGGCGCCGCAGGCGTGGCGGGGAACGCACGCGGAGACGCTGTGCGACCTCGACGCGATTGACCGGCCGGTCGAGTTCTACCGGGGCAACGCCGGCGACGCGGCGCGACTCTTCCCGCAGAACGCGAACGTGGCCGCGACGATTGCGCTTGCGGGCATCGGCTTCGACGCCACCGAGTGCTCGCTCAACGCCGATCCCGCGGCGCCGGGAAACGTTCATCTCATCGAGGCCGAGGGCGGCTTCGGGCAGCTGCGCATCGAGGTGCAGGGCAAGCCGCTCGCCGACAATCCGAAGACCTCGACGCTCGCCGCGCTGTCGGTCCTACGCGCGATCCACAACCGGATCGGCGCGATCCAGATCTAGGCCGTGCCGCGGTCGTCCGATCTCTTCGAGCACGACGCGGACTTCGGCGTCGTGGGGCGCGGCGGCTCGGTGGAGGAAGCGTTCGTCGCTGCCGCGGAGGCGATGTTCGGCATCATGATCGATCCCGGGGCGGTCGCTGCCAAGGAGAGTGTCGCGTTCGAGTTCGAGGAAACCGACGTCGAGCTGGCGCTCGTCACATGGCTGAACGCCTTGCTGGCGCATGCGCGGGACCGGGGCCTCGCGCTGGGCCGATTCGAGCTCGTGCGCGAGGGCGCGCGCTGGCGCGGGCGCGCCGCCGGCGAGCCGTGGCGCGCCGGTTTCGATCGCGGCACGGAAGTGAAGGGCGCGACCCTGACGATGCTGTCGGTGCGGCGGGCCGACGGCGGCTGGGAAGCGCGCTGCATCGTCGACGTGTGAGAATGGCGCGATGGAACTGAGCCGGCTCGAACGGATCGACAGGTGGACCTGGACCATTCCGCGCGGCGCGGACGAGCGGCGCGGCGAGGTGCGGCTCTACGGCGACGCGGACCTCCTCGCGACCATGGACGACAAGGTGCGCGAGCAGATCACGAACGTCGCGAAGTTGCCCGGCCTGGTCGGCTGCGCGATGACCATGCCCGATGCCCACTGGGGCTACGGCTTCCCGATCGGCGGCGTGGCCGCGTTCGACCCCGAGCGCGGCGGCATCATCTCCGCCGGCGGCGTCGGCTTCGATATTTCCTGCGGCATCCGCTGCCTGCGCACGAGCCTGCGCGCCCCGGACATCGAGCCGGTGGCGCGGAAGCTCTCCGACGGGCTGTTCCGCGATGTTCCGGCGGGCGTCGGGGAGGAGGGCAGCCTGAAGCTCTCGTCGCACGAGCTCGATAAAGTGCTCCTCGGCGGCGCGCGCTGGGCGGTCCGGGAAGGGTACGGCGTCGACGCGGACCTCGAGTACATCGAGGAGAGCGGCTGCATGGCGGGCGCAAAGCCCGAGAACGTTTCGCCGCTCGCCAAGTCGCGCCAGCGCGGCGAAATGGGGACCCTCGGCTCCGGGAATCACTACCTCGAGGTGCAGGTCGTCGAGCGGATCTTCGACCGCGTCGCGGCCGCGGCCTTCGGGCTCTCTGAGGGGCAGGTGGTGGTGTCGATCCACTGCGGTTCGCGCGGGCTCGGGCACCAGATCGGCACCGAGTTCCTGGTCAGCCTCGCCAAGGCCGCCGGGAGGCTGGGCATCGATCTTCCCGACCGCGAGCTCGCGTGCGCACCGATCCGCTCGCCCGAGGGCGAAGAGTACATCGGCGCGATGAACGCCGCGATCAACGTCGCGCTCGCCAACCGCCAGATCCTCGCGCATATCACGCGCAAGGTGTTCGGGCACTTCTTCCCGGGTCAGGCGCTCGAGACGCTGTACGACGTGTCGCACAATACCTGCAAACCCGAGTGGCACGAGGTCGAGGGCGCCCGGCGGCTGCTCTACATCCACCGCAAAGGTGCGACGCGCGCGTTCGGCCCGGGCCATCCCGCCGTGCCGGAGCGCTATCGCACCGTCGGGCAGCCGGTGATCATCGGTGGCAGCATGGGCACGGGCTCGTACGTCCTCGCCGGCACTGCAGAGAGCGAGCGCAAGGCGTTCAGCTCGGCGAGCCACGGCGCGGGCAGGGCGATGAGCCGCCACGCCGCGCTGAAGCGCTGGCAGGGGCGCCAGCTCGTGGACGAGCTGGCACAGCAAGGCGTGATCATCCGCACACGCTCGATGCGCGGTGTCGCCGAGGAGGCGCCGCTCGCCTACAAGGACGTGCGGCTGGTGGCGGAGTCGACCGAGCAGGCCGGCCTCGCGCGGCGCGTCGCCGAGCTCCGGCCTCGGATCTGCATCAAGGGCTGAAAAGCGGCCACAACCGGTCACAGAGAAGAGCAATCTCTGGGTTCTCTTTCTCCGTGTCCGCTGGGACCGCTACTTGGGTTTAACGGATCATGCTGTTCGGCAGCACCAGCGCGATCTGCGGGAACGCGATCAGCAGCAGGACGCACAGGATCATCGCGACCCAGAACGGCAGGATGCCGGCGAAGATCCGCCCCATCGGCACGTCCTCCGCCACGCCCTTGACGACGAAGACGTTGATGCCGACCGGCGGGCTGATCAGGCCCATCTCGAGCACGATCACCATGAAGATGCCGAACCACACTGGGTCATAGCCGAGCGCCATCATGATCGGAAAGACGATCGGGATCGTCAGCACCAGGATCGCGAATCCCTCGAGGAACATCCCAAGCATGATGTAGGCCACCAGGAACACGGCGAGCACCGCGAGCGACGGCAGGCCGAGCGCGGTGAGCAGGTTGGCGAGGTCGACCGGGATCCGGCTCAGCGCGAGGAAGGGCGAGAAGATGTGGGCGCCGATCAGAATGAGGAACACCATCGCGGTCGTGCGCACGGTCTGCAGCAGCGAGTCGGCGAGGTTCGCAGCCGTGAGGCGGCGCCGCCAGATCGCGTGCGCCAGGGTGAGCCCGGCGCCCACTGCGGAGGCCTCCGTCACGGTGAAGACGCCCGCGTACATCCCGCCGATGGTCATGATCACGACGACGAAGAACGCGCTCGCGCGCCTGAGCGCTGCCATCCGCTCCGCGACCGGCAGCTTCGCACCCGGCGGACCGAAGTCCGGCCGGAAGCGGCAGACGATGACCACCGTGATCACGAACAGCGCGGTCAGGAGCAGCCCCGGTAGGAAGCCGGCGAGGAAGAGCCGGCCGATCGACTGCTCGGTGAGGATCGCGTAGATCACCAGCACCGTCGAGGGCGGGATGAGGATGCCGAGCGTTCCGCCGGCGGCCACCACGCCGGTGGCGAGCCGGGGGTCGTAGTTGTACCGCCGCATTTCGGGCAGCGCGACGCGTCCCATCGTGATCGCGGACGCCACCGACGAGCCGGACAGCGCCGCAAAGCCGGCGCACGCGAGGACGGTCGCCGAGGCGAGTCCCCCCTTCCGGTGCCCGATCCAGGCGTAGGCCGCCGCGAACAGATCGCTGCTCATCCCCGAAACCACCGCGAAGTTGCCCATCAACACGAACAGCGGGATCACGCTGAGCGCGTGCACGGCCGCGTAGGAGTAGGGGTACGACCCGAGGATCGTCAGGGCCGCGTCGGGCGCGTTGAGCACCGCGATGCCGACCGCGCCGACGAGCGCCATCGCGATGCCGATCGGCATGCGCAGCGCGAGCAGCGCGAGCAGCGCCGCCATCCCGACGATGCCGGCGAGGGTGGGAGTCATCCGCCATCGGCGCTGGCGGGGGGCCGGCGCGCCGACCGCCAGGCCTGCACGATCAGCACGGCGGCGAAGACTGCCGCGCTCGCCGCGGCCACGAGCTCGAACGGATAGTGCGCGACCTTCATCATGTTGGTCGCCTCGCCGCGCTCGGCCGACCCGATCGCGTGCAGCACGGTCCGCCAGGCGATGACGAGAAGGAGCGCCGCGCCCGCGAGGTGGATCGAAACGGCGAGCCAGCGGAACGGAGGTCGGTCGAGGACCGGCGCGAGCACGTCGACCGCCACGTGTCCGCCCGTCGCGGCGCAATAGGGCAGCGCCAGGAACACGATCAGCACCATGGCGAGCTCGGTGAACTCGTACGCCCCGAGGAACGGGAGGCGCAGCGCGTATCGCATGATCACGTCGAGCAGCACGAGCGCAAGCATGCCCAGCAGCACGGCGCCCCCGCCGAGGGCGAGGGCGCGCGGGACGCGGTCAAGCATCGGGGATCAGGACCCCGCGGGGTGGCCGGCCCGGCGCAGCATCTCGCGGGCGGGAATGCCTTTCGCCTCCGACTCCTTGATCCAGTCGGTGATGATGGGTCGCAGGAGCTCGCTGATGCGTTTCTGCTCTGCGGCCGAGAGCTCGACGACCTCGGCCTTGCCGCGCACGCTCGCGATGCCGTCCGCCGAGCGCTTCAAGTACACCTCCGTCGCCTTGAGACTGAGTTCCCGTCCCGACAGGCGATCGATGGCGGCGCGCGCACCCGGGGAAAGGCTGTCGTACTTCTTCCTGTTCATCGCGACGAGGAACGACGAGCGCCCGAACAGCGGCCCGGCGATCGTGTAGGCGCGGCCGACCTCGCCGAGCCGGAAGTCGGGGATGGTCGAGAAGGGCAGCATCGCGCCGTCGACCACGCCGCGCTCGAGGCTCTGGTAGACCTCGGTGATCGGCATCGCGACCGGCACCGCTCCCATCACCTCGAGCTGCTTCGCCTGCGCGGCCGACGGCGCGCGCATGCGCATGCCCTTGAGGTCGTCGAGCGAGCGGATCGGCTTCGAGCGCGATATCAGCCCGGCATCCTCGGCGCCCCAGAGCGCGATCACCTTAGTCCCCTCGTACTCGGGTGCGAGATAGGGATCAAGCAGGTCCCACATCATGTTCGTCGCCGCGACGCCGTCGGGCTTGAGGCCCGGCAGCTCGATCATCTGCGTCCGCGGGAATGCCGGCGACGTGTATCCCGGCAGCGTGAACACGGCATCCACGACGCCGTCCTTCACCTGGCGGAAGAGCTCCGGCGGCTTGCCGCCGAGCTGCAACGAGGGGTAGAGCGTCACCTTCACCTCGCCGTTCGTCGCCTTCGCCACTGCCTCGCTCCACGGCGTGAGGATCTCTCGGTAGATCACATGCACCGGCGCGACGAAAGTCGACAAGCGGATCTCCTGCGCCTGGACGGTCGTCGCGGCCCCGGCAAGCGCGGCTGCGCAGAAAGCGACCGCGAGGGCCGTGCGTGCGAGCTTCGACATGCTGGACCTCCTCCTGGTGTTAGTGCCGGACGCTCCGGCCTCTTGGCTCCGGGCCGTCGCGTGGAATTCTAGGCGGTCACGGCGCGAGCGAGACGACCGCCTCCTCGTACCGGCCGCTGCCCATCCCGCCCTCGGGGAATAGGTGGCGCTCGGCGATCCACTCGAACGACTGCTCGAACACGTCCTTCGTGTATGGCTCGAAGACGAGCCGTTCGCCCGGGCCCCACCGGCGCGTGTCCATCACTTCCTTGAAGCGCGCGGGAAACTCGTTGCGGTAGTAGTGCGTGTAGAGCTCCGGGCGCAGATCGATGTCGCGCTGCGCGCGCCGCAGCGCCCGGAAGTAACCGCGGAGGTCCGCGGGGTCGGGATTGCCGGTGATCATCGACGCCATCATGAATGTCGTGTCGATCACCTTGCGGAACCCGAGCTGCTCGAGCAAGTAGTAGGGCCCGCTAAAGAGCGACGCGGCGGGCACCTGGCGGTCGATCAGCTTTTCCAGCCGGCTGAAGAGGAGCCCATTGGCGAACGAGAGCTTGATGTCGTCCAGCTTCATGTACTGCTCGAGCGCCTGGATCGTCGAGTAGTGGCTGCCCGACTGGTAGCCGACCGAGATCGGCACGCCGGCGAGGTCGGCAGGCTCCCGGATCGGCGACTCGGGCGGGACGAAGACTCCCGCGGGCGCGACCGAGTAGGCGTCGGCGTACAGCTTGCCGTGGCCGGACGAGGCGGCGACGTTCACCGTCCAGTGGCACGCGCCGCTCACGTCGCACGCGCGTCCCTGCTCGAAGCTCTGGTAGGCGCCGACCTTGTCGGGCGTGGCGTGCTTCTTCGCCGGGTCGCCCGGGCCGTAGTTGTCGCGGAACTCGTAGTCGAGCCCCTCGTCGCGGAAGTAGCCTTTCTCCTCGGCCACCCACTCCTGCAGCCGGAAATGCGGCGAGATCACGAACCTGGCCATCGTCGGTACCCTCCTGGCGAGCCCAACCCCGGGTGCGCGGGATGATAGCCCGCCTGCCGGTTCGCCGGCACGCGGCCGGGAGGCGCGGCCGCCGCGGGCGCTCAGCCGTGCCGCTGAACGATGCCCATCAGCTTGTAGACCAGCATTGCCGCGGCGAAGTCGTAGGCGTGGAAGCCCCGGATCGGGGCGAACTCCAGCAGGTCGAAGCCGACGATGCGGCGCTGCCGCGCCACCGATTCGAAGAGCCCGAGCGTCTGGTACCAGCCCAGGCCACCGGGAACGGGCGTGCCGGTGGCCGGTAGCACGGACGGATCGATGCCGTCCACGTCGAGCGTGAAGAAAATCTGCGGCGGGAAATCCTCCGGCAGCGCGATCGCGTCGATGCGCTCGCGCACCAGCCGGTCGGCGTCGATGTAGCGAACGTTGTAGCGCGCGCGGGCGGCGCGCTCCTCCTCGCAGTAGGCGCGGTTGCCGAGCTGGAAGAGCGGCACGCCCACCTCCACGATCCGGCGCATCACCGAAGCGTGGCTGAGGGGGTCGTCCTCGTAGCGGTCGCGGAGATCCGCGTGCGCGTCGATCTGCACGACGCCGAAGTCGCGCATGCCGGCGTCGAGGTAGCCCTTGATGACACCCCACGTGACGGTGTGCTCGCCGCCGATCACGACCGGCATCCTCCCCAGGCGCAGGATTTTCGCCACCGCGGCGGCGATTGCGGCAATCACCTTCTCCGGCTTGGCGCGGCAGTCGATAGCGGGCCACGTGTAGATACCTTCCGCGCCGGGGTCGCTTGCGCCGTCCCAGCGCTCCAGCTGGCCCGACGCCGCGAGGATCGCGGCCGGACCCTTCGCCGTCCCGCCGCCATAGGACACCGTCTTCTCGTACGGCACCGGGAGGACATGGAAACGCGCGGCAGCGGGTGCGATCTCCTCCAGCTCGGTGCCGAGAAAGCGGGTCCGACGAGAGCGTACCGGCGCCTTTTTCACGACAGCCGGTTCTTGAAATCGTCGTAGCCGAACTCGCGCACGATCCGGAGCGCGTTTGTCGCGGAGTTCCAGATCGCGATGCGCGGGAGCGGGATGCCGTTGAAGGTCGTGGTCTTGACCATCGTGTAGAGAGCCATGTCCTCGAACACGAGCCGGTCGCCCACCCGGAGCGGCTCGGGGAACGAGTAATCCCCGATCACGTCGCCGGCGAGGCACGTTTGCCCGCCGAGCCGGTAGGCGTGCGGGTGCGCGTCCGGCGCGCCCGCGCCGATGATGCGCGGCCGGTAGGGCATCTCGATCACGTCCGGCATGTGGCAGGTGGCGGAGGTGTCGAGGATGGCGAGCGGCATCCCGTTCCACGGCAGGTCGAGGACCTCGGCCACGAGCACGCCCGCATCGAGCGCGATCGCCTCGCCCGGCTCGAGGTAGATCTGCACCCGGTGACGGTCGCGGAAGTCGCGGAGCAGGCGGACGAGATCGTCCACCTGATAGTCGGGGCGCGTGATGTGGTGACCGCCGCCGAAATTGATCCACTCCATGCCGGGAATGAACTCGCCGAACTTCCGCTCGAACGCGGCGACGGTGCGGGCGAGGGGCGGGAAGTCCTGCTCGCAGAGCGTGTGGAAGTGCAGCCCGCTGATGCCCGCGAGATCACCGCGAAACTCCGACCGGGGAATACCCAGGCGGGAGAAGGGCGCGCTCGGGTCGTACAACGGCACCTGGCCCTCCGAGTGCTCCGGGTTCACGCGCAGGCCGAAGCGGAGCTCGGGTCGCCGCGCGCGCGCTTCGCGTACGAGCGGCTGAAACCGCTCCCATTGCGCGAACGAGTTGAAGACGACGTGATTCGAGATCTTCAGGATCTCAGGGAGATCGGCCGCGGTGTACGCAGCCGAGAATGTGTGGACCTCGCCGCCGAACTCCTCGCGCCCGAGGCGCGCCTCGTAGAGTCCGCTCGCGCACGTGCCCTTGAGGTAGCGCGCGATCAGCGGCGCGAGGCTCCACATCGAGAAGGCCTTCAGCGCCAGCAGGATCTTCGCCCCGCTCGCGCGCTGGACGGCGTCGAGCGCGCGCAGGTTCTCCTCGATCGCCAGCTCGTCGACGACGAAGCAGGGCGAGGGCACCCGGCGCGGATCGAGCCTGCGGAAGCGCTCGGGGCGCGCGACCCGGACGCCGGACACTCAGGCCATCGGCGCGTCGGGCGTGATCACCGTCCAGGGCAGCCCGTGCTGGTTCATGGCCTCCATGAACGGATCCGGGTCGAACTGCTCGAGGTTGAACACGCCTCTGCCGCGCCACTTGCCGGTCAGCATCATCTTGGCGCCGATCATGGCCGGCACGCCGGTTGTGTAGGAAATCGCCTGGGCGCCGACCTCGCGGTAGCAGGCTTCGTGATCGCAGATGTTGTACACGAAGGCGAGCTTCTCCTTGCCGCCCTTCTTTCCACGCACGAGGCAGCCGATGCAGGTCTTGCCCTTGGTGAGCGGGCCGAGGCTCGCGGGATCGGGCAGGAGCACCTTGAGGAACTCGAGCGGGATGATCTCGCGGCCCTGGAACGGCACCGGCTTGATCGAGGTCATGCCGACGTTCCCGAGCACGCGGAGGTGAGTGAGGTAGTTGTCCGAGAAGGTCATCCAGAACCGCGCGCGGCGCAGGGTCGGGAAGTTCTTGACGATCGACTCGAGCTCCTCGTGGTAGAGGAGGAAGATCTTCTTCGGGCCGATGCCCTCAGGGAAGTCGAACATCCGGTTGACCGAGAGCGGATCGGTCGTCTTCCAGTCGCCGTTCTCCCAGTAGCGGCCGCGCGCGGTGACCTCGCGGATGTTGATCTCGGGGTTGAAGTTGGTCGCGAACGGCTGGCCGTGCTCGCCGGCATTGCAGTCGATGATGTCGAGCTCCTCGACCGTGTCGAAGTGGTGCTTCGCGAGGTACGCGGTGAACACGTTCGTCGCGCCGGGATCGAAGCCGCTACCGAGCAGCGCCATGACTCCGCGCTCCCGGAAGCGATCGTGGTAGGCCCACTGCCAGCTGTATTCGAACTTCGCGGTGTCGCGCGGCTCGTAGTTCGCGGTGTCGAGGTAATCGACCCCGGTCGCGAGGCACGCGTCCATGATCGGGAGGTCCTGGTAGGGCAGGGCGACGTTGATCACGATCGCCGGCTTCTCGCGCTCGATCAGCGCGGTCATCTGCTTCACGTCGTCGGCGTCGACCTGCGCGGTCCGGATCGGCCGCTCGATCTGGGCGGCGATGCGCTTGCACTTCTCCTCGGTGCGGCTGGCCAGCACGATCTCGGAGAACACCTCGGGCACCTGGGCGCACTTGTGCGTCACCACCTGGCCGACCCCGCCCGCGCCGACGATCAGCACCTTCGCCATGGCAGAAACTCCTGGTTGAAGAAGCTAGTCTTCGTAGTAGGTGTAGCCGCGCAGGCTCGCGGAGAACGCTTCCAGCACCGCCTGCCGCTCCGCGACCGAGACGCGGCCGTCGCGGACCGCCTGCTCGGCGGTCTTGCGAAACTGCTCGAGGAGCTGCTGCGGCTGATACTCGACGTAGCTCAGGACGTCGGCGATGCTGTCACCGCTCATCTCGCGCACGAAGTCGAACGTGCTGTCCTCGTTGATCCGCACGCTAACCACGTTGGTGTCCCCCATGAGGTTGTGGAGATCGCCGAGCGTCTCCTGGTAGGCGCCGACGAGGAACACGCCGAGGTAGTAGGGCTCGCCGTCGATCACCGGGTGGACCGGCAGGGTCTTGCGGATGCCGCGGCTGCCGATGAACTGGTCGATCTTGCCGTCGGAGTCGCAGGTGATGTCGGCGATGATCGCCTGGCGGGTCGGCTGCTCGGTGTGGCGATGCACCGGCATGATCGGGAAGATCTGGTCGATCGCCCACACGTCGGGCAACGACTGGAACACCGAGAAGTTGCCGTAGTAGATGTCCGAGAGCGACTGCTCCAGGCCGTCCAGCCCGGGGGGCTTGCGCTTCACGTCCTGGAGGCGCCGCACGATCGTGCTCACGATCTCGAGGAAGATGTTCTCGGCGAGCGAGAGCTCGCGGAGCCGGATCTGGCCGCGCTTGAAGAGGTCGCGGATCTCCCCGCGGTAGTAGACCGCGTCGTTGTAGCACTCCTGCAGGTTGCGCGGTCCGATGCTCTTGAGCGAGTCGCGCAGGTTGCCGATCAGCTCGTGCTCGCCCTTCGCGTCCGGCGCGGGCACGTGGCCCGGTTCGAAGCGCGTGACGTCGAGGATGTTGAAGAGCAGCACCGAGGAGTACGCGACCGTCGCGCGCCCCGATTCGGTGACGATCACTGGGTGCGGGATTCCCTGCGGGTCGAGCACGCTCATGATCGCTTCGACCACGTCGAGGCAGTACTCGTCGAGCGAGTAGTTCTTGCTGTAGTCGTAACTCGTCTGCGAGCCGTCGTAGTCCACCGCCAGCCCGCCGCCGAGGTCGAGGTAGCCGAGCGCTGCGCCCTCCTGCTTGAGGTCGGCGTAGTACCGGGCCGCCTCGAGCACGCCGCTGCGGATCTCGCGGATGTTCGGGATCTGCGAGCCGAGGTGATAGTGAAGGAGCTGCAGGCAGTCGAGCATGTCCTGGCTCTTCAGGGAGTCGATCAGCTCGACGATCTGCGAGGTGGTCAGGCCGAAGATGCTGCGGTCGCCGCTCGATTCGTTCCACGCGCCGCTGACGCGGGAGGCGAGCTTCACGCGCACGCCGAGCATCGGGCGGATGCCGAGGGCCCGGCTCGTCTCCAGGACGATCGGCAGCTCGGTGGGCGTCTCCAGCACGAAGAAGCACTTATAGCCGAGCTTTAGCGCCTGGAGGCCGAGCGTGATGAACTCGGTGTCCTTGTAGCCGTTGCAGATGATGTAGCCCGAGCCGGGCTCCATGCTGGCGAGCGCGATGAGGAGCTCGGCCTTGCTCCCGGCCTCCAGGCCGTGGCCGTAGCGCGAGCCGAAATGCGCGATCTCCTCGATCACCTGGCACTGCTGGTTGACCTTGATCGGGAAGACCCCGCGGTACTCGCCGCCGTAGCTGAGCGAGCGCATTGCGCGCCCGAAGCTCTCGTTGAGGAGTGACACCTGGGCGTCGAGGATGTTCTCGATCCGCAGCAGGACGGGCATCTTGAGGCCGCGCTGCTGCATGCCGGCGATGATGTCGAGCAGGCTGACGCGGGCCCGGGTGCCGTTGAACGGCACGCTGACCGCCACGGTGCCGTCGTCGGAGAGGTCGAAGTAGCCGGCGCCCCAGCTCTTGATGCCGTAGAGCTCGGCCGATTCGGCGGCGCTCCAACTCGGCTGGATGGCGGCTCTGAGTTGTGCTTTCAGTTCGTCGTCTCGCGCGGTGTCGCGGGCCCCGGCGCCCGTTGAGTGGCCCGCATCTTGCCTGTGCGATCGCGAAAGATCAAGCGCGGAGGACGATGTTTTTGCAGGAGAAAGCCGGCGTGGCGAGCGCATGGCTGGGCAGCCTACCGCGCCGGTGCGGCGGAAGTGTGACGGTCGGCGCCACGCGCCGGCCGAAGGGTCTCGGGAACCTGCTTCACGCTGCGCGCGCCGCGGTGGCCGGCCCCAACAGCTCATGCAGGTCGTCCTCGGTCAGCGTCTCCTTCTGCAGCAGGAGCTGTGCGCCGCGCTCGAGCGTCGCGCGGCGGTCGGTCAGGATCTTCACCGCCTTGGCGAACGCGCGATCGACGATGTCCTTTACCGCGGTGTCGATCTCGCGCGCCGTCGCCTCGCTGAACTCGCGGCTCTTCAGGCCTCCGGCCGGCGTGGCGAGGAACTGGCTCTGCTCGCTCTCGTAGGCAACCTGGCCGAGCGCCGCCACCATGCCGAACCGCGTGACCATGCTGCGCGCGATGTTTGTGACCTTCATCAGGTCGTCGGCCGCACCGGTGGAGATCTCGTCGAACACGAGGCGCTCCGCCGCGCGCCCGCCGAGCAGAACCGCCATCTTGTTCTCCAGCTCGCCGGTGGTCATCAGGAAGCGGTCCTCGGTTGGCCGCTGGATGGTGTACCCCAGCGCACCGACCCCGCGCGGGATGATCGAAATCTTGTGCACCGGGTCCGAGCCGGGGATCGCCATCGCGACCAGCGCGTGGCCCATCTCGTGGTAGGCGACGGTGCGGCGCTCCTTCTCATTGAGGACGCGGTTCTTCTTCTCGAGGCCGGCGATGATCCGCTCGACGCCGTCGTTGAAGTCCTTGAGCGCCACCGCGTCGGCGCCGCGGCGGGTGGCGAGCAGCGCGGCCTCGTTCACCAGGTTCGCCAGGTCGGCGCCCGAGAATCCGGGCGTGAGGGCGGCGATCTTCTCGGGATCGACGTCGCCCGCGAGCCGCACCTTCTTCAGGTGCACGGCGAGGATCGCGATCCGCCCCTTCTTGTCCGGGCGGTCGACGAGCACCTGGCGGTCGAAGCGGCCGGCGCGCAGCAGCGCAGGATCCAGGATCTCCGGCCGGTTGGTCGCTGCGAGCAGTACCAGCCCGGCGGAGGGATCGAAGCCGTCGAGCTCGGCGAGCAGCTGGTTGAGAGTCTGTTCCTTCTCGTCGTGGCCGCCGACGCCGTAGGCACCGCGCGCCCGGCCGAGCGCGTCGATCTCGTCGATGAAGATGATGGCCGGGGCGAGCTTGCGCGCCTGGTCGAACAGGTCGCGCACCCGCGCAGCGCCGACGCCGACGAACATCTCGACGAACTCCGAGCCGTTGATCGACAGGAACGCGACTCCCGCCTCCCCGGCGACGGCGCGGGCGAGCAGCGTCTTGCCCGTACCGGGCGGGCCGACGAGGAGGATGCCCTTCGGCAGCCGCCCGCCGAGCCGGCCGTAGTCCTTGGGGCTCTTGAGGAACTGCACCACTTCCTTGAGCTCCTCCTTCGCCTCGTCCACTCCGGCGACGTCGTCGAAGGTGATCTTGACGTCCTTTTCCATGTACAGCTTCGCCTTGCTCTTGCCGACCGAGAGAAAACCGCCGCCGAGCCCCTGCTTCTCCGCGAACTTCCGCATGACGAACCACCACAGCCCGAAGAAGACGAGCGCCGGGATCACCCAGCCGAGCATGTCGCGCAGGAAGGTGTTCTCGATGACGCCGGTGAACTTGACGTCGTACTGCTGGAGGTCCCGCGCGAGGTTCTCGTCCACGCGCACCGCGACGAAGCGGGTGCGCTTGTCGGGCTGGGGCTCCTTGAAGGTGCCCTCGACGACGTTCTCGCGGATCACCACCTCGGCGATCTTGCCCTCCTTGAGGTAGCTTACGAACTCGCTGTAGGTGATCGGCTCGACCGTGCGCGCCTCCTTCCAGAGGTTGCTGAGCCACATCACCGCGAGCACGGCGATCACGAGGTACCAGAGATTGATCTGGGTCTGGCGTTCCATTGCGGGCTCCGGCAGTTGCGCGTGGTCGAAGGGGCTTCCGCGATGCGGTGCGGAAGTCCGGGTTGCGGCCGGCGCGGGTGAGGATCAGAATGCGCATGAACCCCGCGCCGCGCGACATTCTAGATGGGTGCCGTCGGCGCCGCTTCAAGGAGTCCGGTCATGGCCCGATTGATCCCGCAGACCCCACCGAAGGACGAGGAGAGCCGCATCTTCGAGCGTGCGGGCGGCTTCTACTGGGTGTCGAAGGAGACCGGGGCGGAGTACGGCCCCTTTGCCACGGCCGCTGAGGCGCGCGAGGACATGATGTTCGACGCCGAGTCGGACGAGGTCGAATCCGACGAAACCCTCGAGGAGCAGGAAGCCGAGATCGGCGTCTCGGGCTGGATCGATCCGGACACCGGCGACCTCGGCGAGAGCTGGACGCCGCGGCTAGAGGACCACTGAGCTCGCCTCGTCGGAGAGGCATCCCTACCGCGGCATCGGCTCCCCGCCGGCCACTCGGCGGATCGTCCGCGCGGCTGCGCGGAAGAGCTTCGGCAGCATCCACACCGCCGCGATCAGGAACACCGCGAGCGCGCCGAGAAAGACGAGCGGCAGCTTGATCGCGGCGAGCAGACCGGCCGGCACCAGCAGGTCTTCACCCACCGATGCCGCCCAGTTCGAGACCGGTTCGGGCGACGTGTTGATGAGCGCACGGGCGCCCGCCTTCGTCAGATGGGTGCCGGAGGCGATCGCGCCCCCCACGATCGCCGCCACCGCGATCCACACCGGATCGGCCTGACCGAGCGCGGCGGCGGCCAGGAATGCGCCGGCTGGAACGCGGATGAAGGTGTGCAGCGCGTCCCAGGCGCTGTCGAACGCCGGCACCTTGTCAGCGACGAACTCGCCGAGCGCCATCGCGCCCGACGCGCCGATCACGAGCGGATGCTTGAGCACCTCGAGGGCCGGCGGCAGCTCGAGCCAGCCGAAGTGCGCAAGCGCGCCCGCCATCAGCAGCGCTGCGTAGACGCGAATACCGCTCGCCCACGCGAGACCCGCCGCCAGCGCGATCTCGTGCAGCCAATCCATGCGCGGATTATAGGCAGGTGCAGCGCCGGCGGCCGTCGCCCGGGGATGGGTGGGCTTGCGCAAAACGCGCCCGCAGCCAACAATTCGGCCCGGTCTGCCCCCGGGCAGGAAATGACCGCCACGAAGGAGGAGGAACATGAATAACGGATCGAATCCGCCCTCGACGACCCGCCGCCGCGTGATGCAGGCGGCCGGCGCTGCTGCGGCGCTCTCGACGCTCGGCTTTCCCGCGGTCGTTCGCGGCCAGGCGACGCGGCTCAAGGTCGGGGTGCTCCTGCCGCGCTCCGGCTTCCAGGGGTTCATCGGGCAGTCGTGCCAGAAGGGCGCCGACCTCGCCCCCGGCGTGATCAAGGAGATGCTCGGCGTCGACGTCGAGCTGATGAACGCCGATACGGAAACGAACATCGACGTCGCGCGCACGCGCGCAGAGCGCTTGATCCAGGACGGGGCGAACGTGCTCGTCGGGCCGTTCGATTCGGGTGCGGCCGCAGCCATTGCCCAGGTTGCCGAGCAGCGCGGCGTGCCGTTCGTCATCAACATCGCCGCCGCCCCGCAGATCACCGAGCAGGGCTACAAGTACGTCTTCCGCAACTTCCAGACCGCGATCGACATCGTCCGCAACGGACTGGCACTGATCGGCGACCTCTTCCAGGCGACCAACACGGTGCCGCGGACCGCGGTGTTCATGCACGTCAACGACACGTTCGGCCAGGCGATGGCGAAGGGCATCGGCGCCATCTTGCCGCGCCAGACGCAGCTGCCGTTCAAGGTCGTCGACACGATCTCCTACGACCCCGCCGCCAAGGACCTCACGGTCGAGGTGTCGAAGGCCAAGGCGTCGAACCCCGATTTCCTGCTGCTCGTGTGCCGCCTGCAGGACTCCATCATCCTGCGCCGCGAGATGGTGAAGCAGCGCTGGAACCCGATGGGCGTGATCAGCCCCGGCTCGCCGGGCATGTACGAGGAGCAGTTCTTCAAGACGCTCGGCAAGCTCTCTGAGTACTGTATCTCCAACGTGCCCTGGTACGACCCGAACGCCGCGCTCACCAAGGTCGTCGAGAAGGCGTTCCTCAAGCAGAACCCGAAGGACAAGCTGGTGTTTCACGGCCTGAACGTCGGATTCACCTTCGAAGCGATCCTCATCGCGGCGGACGCGTTCAAGCGCGCGAAATCGACCGATCCGAAGGTGCTCGCCGAAGCGATCCGGCAGACCAATATCACCAGCAAAATGACGCTCGGCGCCCCGATCAAGTTCAACGCGAAAGGGCAGGTCGAGGGCATCGGTTCGGCGTGCGTCCAGAACCTGAACCTGCTCCCGACGGTGGTCCTGCCGGCCGCGGCGGCGACGGCGAAGCCGGTGTTTCCGATGCCGGGATACAAGGCGTAGCGCGACGGTCTGGGAGGAGGGGCGGCTCGGGCGGGCCCTTTTCTCGTCATGACGCCTGACCTGATCGCCAACGTCGTCATTGCGGGGTTGCTCACCGGCCTCGTGTACGGCCTGATGGCGCTCGGGCTGTCGGTCATCTTCGGCGTCGTGCGCGTCGTGAACTTCGCGCACGGCGAGATGATGACGATCGCCATGTACGCGGCGGTGGTGCTGTTCGCCACGCTCGGGCTCGACCCGCTCCTCGCGGTCGTGCCCGTGGCGGCGGCATTCTTCGCGTTCGGCTACGTGCTGCAGGCCGGCCTGATCAACCCGTTCATCACCCGGCCCGAGCATTCCCAGTTCATGCTGCTCGTGGCGATCGCGCTCGTCATGGTGAACGCGCTGCTGATGATCTTCGGCCCGGACGCGCGCAGCGTGCAGGTCGACTACCAGCTCGAGTCGTACGCGATCGGGCCGATCCTGCTCGACAAGGCGCGCCTGCTCGCCGCCGGTATCGCCGTCGTGACCAGCGCGGCGCTGTTCGCGTTCTTCCGGCTTACGCTCGTCGGCAAGGCGATCCGCGCGTGCGCGGACAATCACCTCGGGGCACGGGTGGTCGGACTGAACGTCAAGCGGCTCTACGCGCTGACGTTCGGCCTCGGCTCTGCCTGCGTCGCCGTCGCGGGCTGCATGATGATCCTGCTGGTGGACGTCACCCCGGTGCTCGGACCGGCGTACACGCTGCTCGCGTTCGTCATCGTCATCGTGGGCGGGCTCGGGTCGATGCCCGGCGCGCTGCTCGGTGGCGTGCTGATCGGCGTCTCCGAGGCGCTCGCCGGCCTGCTGATCGTCCCGTCGGCCAAGAGCATGTTCAGCTTCGCGCTGCTGATTCTGGTTCTCCTGTTCCGACCGCAGGGGCTGCTCGGGAAGAAGGCGTGAGCCCGGAGCGCCGCGCCGCGATCCTGCTCGCGCTGCTCGGCGCGGCGCTCGTCGCGCTCCCTTGGATAGCGGGCAGCTATGTGCTGTCGGTGGCGACGCTCATTCTCTTCTTCGCGTATACGGGCCAGGCGTGGAACGTGATGATGGGTTTCGCCGGCCAGCTCTCGCTCGGGCATTCCCTCTACGTCGGCCTCGCCGCCTACGCCGCAGCGGGACTGTTCTTCCACTACGGCATCGGGCCGTGGGCCGGCGTGTGGCTTGCGATCGTCCTGTGCGTCGCGGCCGGCGCGGTGATCGGGTTCCTCGCGTTCCGGTTCGGGATCTCGGGCGTGTACTTTGCCCTCCTGACGATCGCGTTCGCCGAGTTCACCCGCATCGGCTTCGACCACATCCAGTGGCTCGGCGGCCCGGGAGGCCTCTTCATCAAGGTCGAGCAACGCGAGGCGTGGGATCTCCTCGACCTGCGCGGCACGCCGGCGATGTTCTACTACGTGATGCTCGCGCTGACGGCCGGCGCGTTCGCGCTGTGCGCATGGCTCCTGCGCAGCCGTGCCGGGTACTACTGGCAGGCGATCCGCGAGAACGAGGAGGCCGCGCAGGCGCTCGGCATCAACACTTTCCGCTGGAAGATGCTCGCCGTGGTGATCAGCGCCGCGATGACCGCGCTGTCCGGGGTGTTCTTCGCCTTCTATTACAACAACCTCTTCCCCGAGCAGATCTTCCACATCAGCCGATCGATCGAGATCATCCTCGGCCCGATCATCGGCGGACTCGGCACGCTGTTCGGGCCGATCCTCGGCGCCGCGGTGCTGACGATCCTCGCGGACAGCATCACCGAGCTGATGGCGCTCGCCGGGCTGGAGATTCCCGGGGTGAAGCAGGTGTTCTACGGGTTGTGCCTGCTGGTGGTGGTCATGTTCCTCCCGCATGGGATCTGGCCGACGATCGCCCGCCGGCTTGGCCTCACGAAGGACTAGCGGTGGCGCTCCTCGAAGTCCGCGGCATGAGCAAGGCCTTCCGCGGTCTGCGCGCTGTGCAGGACGTGTCCTTCGACGTCGCGGAGGGCGCGATCGCGGCGATGATCGGTCCCAACGGTGCCGGCAAGACGACGTGCTTCAACGTCGTCGCGGGCGTGTTCCCGCCCGATGCGGGCGAGGTTTCGCTCGGGGGACGCCGCATCACCGGCTTGCGCGCGCACGAGGTGTGCCGCGCCGGGATCGGGCGGACCTTCCAGGTCGTGAAACCGTTCCCGCAGATGACGGTGCTCGACAACGTCGTGGTCGGAGCGCTGAACGCGGCGGTACGCGTCGCGGACGCCCAGCGCGAGGCGCGGCGGGTGCTCGAGCTGCTGCATCTGGACGGCAAGGGCGGCTTGCTGGCCGCGAGCCTGACGCTCCCCGAGCGCAAGCGCCTCGAGGTGGCGCGCGCGATGGCGACGCGGCCCCGGCTGCTCCTGCTCGACGAGGTCATGGCGGGCCTCCGTCCGACCGAGGTCGACGAGATGGTCGGCGTTTTTCGCCGCATCAACCGCGAGACCGGGCTGACGATCCTGCTCATCGAGCACGTCATGCGGGTGGTGATGGCGCTCGCCGCGCGCGTGGTCGTGCTCCATCACGGCGAGAAGATCTGCGAGGGGGCGCCGGAGGAGGTGGTGCGGGATCCGGCGGTGCTCGAGTGCTACCTGGGCGAAGAGGCCTTGTGACGGCCGTTCTCGAAGTCCGCGATCTCGATCTGTACTACGGCGACGCCCAGGCGCTCGACCGCGTGTCGATCGCGGCGGACGACGGCGCGATCGTCGCCATCGTCGGATCGAACGGCGCGGGCAAATCGAGCCTGATCCGGACGATCGCCGGCATCGAGTCGCCGCGGCGCGGAGCGATCCGCTATCGCGGGCGTGACATCGCCGGGCTGCCGAGCCACGCCGTGTGCGAGCTCGGCGTCGGGCAGGTCGCGGAAGGACGGCAGGTGTTCCCGTCGCTGACGGTGCGCGAGAATCTCGAGATGGGCGCGATGCTGGCGCGCTCGCGGAGGCGGATGAGAACGACGCTCGAGGAGGTGTTCGTGCTCTTCCCGCGCCTGCGGGAACGCGAGAACCAGGCCGCGGGCACCCTGTCGGGCGGTGAGCAGCAGATGCTCGCGATCGGGCGCTGCCTGATGGGCCAGCCGGAACTGATCATGTTCGACGAGCCCTCGCTCGGGCTCGCGCCGACGGTCGTGCAGGAAGTTTTTCACATCATCAAGGCACTGCACCAGCGGGGCCTGACGATAATCCTGGTGGAACAGAACGTCGCAGTGTCGCTGCGGCTCGCGCAGTTGGCCTACGTGCTGGAGAACGGGCGGATCGTGATGCGGGGGAGCGGCGCCGAGCTGCTCGCCGACGACCGCGTGCGTCAGGCTTACCTCGGGCTCTGACCGATCCGTGACATCGCAGGTGACGCTGCGCCGTCGTCCTGACGCAATACGTCACGCGGCAACGACCGCCCCGTGAGAAAAGGCACGTCCAAACCGCCCGAAACGAGCTGGCACGCCTTCTGCTTTCCCAAAGGGCAGCTTTCGCCTTTTTCCTCCTCCTTTGGGGTGAGAGCACTTGGCCCTCTGAGCGATCAGGGGGCTTTTCTTTTGTGATACCGAAAGTGATACCCCCGAGTGCCCGCTACGGGGCGATCTCTATAGGGCCGGCCGGCGCGCCGATCGCGGCGTAGCGCCAGGCAGAGCTTCGTGACGGATGGCACGACGTTAGTGCAGAGCAAATGTCGACGAGTCGACGCTCCCCTGTCGAAGAGCAATCGGCCCTTCAGGTAGCCTCAGAGTCCCGATGCTTGAGCGGGTGATCGCGGAGCTGTTAAGGCGGCTGCGAAGTGCGGCCAGTCCCGGACGTCGGGACCGATGGACGATCGCAGTCAGCAGCAAGCTGCGCGAAGTACGATTGCACAGCTGCGGCGTGATCGGCGATTGCCGCGGCGCATGCTGCGCGAGAGGCGTCCGCATTGACAAACCCGAAGCAGAGCGTCTAGCGGCCTTTGTCCGGGCGCATCCGGAACACTTCCGCCATCTCGCGGATCCCGAACACGCCCTGGTGCCGCTGAACGCCCTCGGCACGCCGCACCTCTGGCACACTGAGGTCATCACGGCCGCGGGGGTCGGGCGCGGCGGCCTCTATCGCGCGTTCATTGCCGGCGAGACGGTCACGGCGTCCGACCAGGAGAGTGGGCACTGCGTGTTCAAGCTTCCCGACGACCGCTGCTCGTTTCAGGTGGCCGCAGTGGCGCTCGGGCACCACAAGTGGGAGTACAAACCTACGGCGTGCTGGTTGTTCCCGCTGAAGTACGCCACGGAGAGGACTCGCGACGGCGCTTCCTCGTATCACCTCGACTGGATCGGCTCGGTGCAGGAGAAGCTGGCGCAGTATCCGTGTTCGCGACGCGTGCCGGACGGGGCACCTGCGTCGGACGTGTTGAGGGAAGAGATCGAGTACTTCGCCGCCAAGTTCGGGTCTGGAGCCAAGCGCGAGCCGTGACCGATTCGGAAAGCGGCCAGCTGTCTGTCGAATGAGCATGCCGGCAGCGTGACGGGCGTCGGGTCGTCGCGCCGCCTGCTGGAGCACTTGGTCGTCTGACCCCGAGTGAGTTCGCCAGCAGAAAGGTCAGAATCCATGCGAGCTTTATCCCCCGCCTCAACCTAATAGCCCGGCACGCTCGCGCGTGGTCTTGCCGGTCTCGGCTTCACTTGACGCCGCAAGCTGAACTAAACAGCGACCCCTAGGTCAGCTGGCGCGTCGGGTGCCGTCGAGACAACCACGACATCCCGACGATCGGCTTTGCCGCCGACCACGTCCTCGTTCAGCCACCATAGGTGACCGACATCGTCCGCCGACACCGGCCGGTCGAACGAAACGCATCGCAAGCCGGCGCGATAGTGATCCGGCGCTATGTCAACGCAAGTGCGGCAGCATCTTTCAATAATCGACATCATTTTCCCTCCCAAAGCAATGCGCGACACGCCGCCCGCATTGGGCACCATGCCCGAGGGCGACATTGTGAGATGGCGCGTTGGGTCAATTGTGGTCGAGCAGACGCGAAGGGTGCGCTTGTCGCTGGGGAACGACGCCCTAATTTGGCTGCAGTCATTCACCGACGCCGACCCACCGAGCTCTGCAACGCGTCGCCCGTTGCCCCCGGGGCGCGGTGGCGTACGGGGTGCATGTCGGAACGCAACGACATCGCCGAGGATTGGGTCCGGGATCGTCAACGGAACAATCCCCCATTCGTTCTATTGGAGTGCGCAGAAAGCAACCGCTGCGCATTTTTCGTCAACGCCTATTCATTCCAACACAGGACCCTGCTATGACCAAACTGATGAGCGTCGTTATTGCCGCCACGCTAGCCCTCGCGAGCGCTACCGCGTTCGCGCAAGGAAAGTCGCCTGATGTGCAGAAAGCGACGCCGGCCACGCCTGCGACGCCCGCGATCCCGGCGCCCGGCGGTGCAGCTACGCCTGCCACGCCTGCTACAGCGGCGACACCCGCCGCTCCCACGAAGGGGCCGGACGCAAAGCAAGGAAAGGGACAGGCGAAAGGCCAGACGAAGTAACAGGTCTTAATGGTAAGTGTCGGGAGCGGACGTCAGTCTGCTTCCGTCATTTGCGAGCACTCGCCGCGCGATCCCGGCGCGCCCCAGCGCAGCCGCTTCAGCTTGCTCAAGATCACCGACCGGCGCCGCGCGCGCCACGACGCCAGCGCCACCGGAAGGGCCCAGGTACGCCGCGCCGTTGCGGGGGGTGAAAGTGTTGTGCCCTCGGGTTCGCCCGGGGGCTTTTCTTTTCTATACTCGCCCTCCTTATACCAAGCTGCGCGCTCCTCACTTGAATACTCGGTTGGGGTTCAAGGGGGCGCGACTCAGCCTTTTTTTGCGCTCCCCCAACTAAATGGGCGCAAAAAGGAGCTCGCCTGTGTTGCGAGGTTCTTGTTTGGCGCGCGAGGAGCTACCATTGTCGCCGAGGCTCGCTTGAGTAAGACGCCACGGGGGCTCAGCGGCTCACGAGTAGTTCCACTCCCGCTCGGTCAAGTCACTCGAGCCCAGCACGCGAACCGTGCTTGGGGCGTTCGCCGAAGCCCACATCTTCGCGTAGCCGATCGCGAGACGACGGTCCGCGAAGCAACTTGGCTTCCCCGCGCCGTCCGCCACGACTTCCCACCAGATTCGAGATCTCGGGCGTACCAGCACGAGCCGGGTCGACCGGATGGCAGAGCGAATCAATCCGATAGCCATGCACCCGTCCTCCATGCACGAGATGAGCCGGGCGTTGCGCGTCGTCCTCGGTGTCTGCGTATTGCGTCGAAGCTGCGGAGGCAGTGCCGGAAGCGACGAGCTCGCGCAAGGCAGGGGACACTATCTGCCTTTGGGCCTCTGACTGGCGTGACCAAGTGCCACCCGCGAGCGCGTTTTGACACAGTTTTTCATTGATGCGGCGCGCCGAAGTCGATCGTGGGTGTGCGCGCAGTTCAGAAGTATGGCGAACGAGCAAACCAACTTGCGGTGCATGTCCGCGCAGGTGCCGTACCCCACATCTTTCGCAACTGGAGGGATGCAGGGTGCCGCCAGGTTCTACCGTCCCGCCCTAGCGCCACTCGCTAGGGACTGAGGTAGCCTTCGCTCATGGCGCAAGGCGGCTCAAGGCAGGTCGGCGCCCCACTGCGCGAACGCCTCCCTAGTCTCAGTCAACCGCTCGAGACTCGATGCGTGGTCGACGGGCAGGCACCAAACTGCCAACCGCAATGGCGGCCTCTGCGTCTACCTGGCATTCTGCCCTCGCGTCAAACGCGGCTGCTTATCGCCGGTAGCGGCGCGACCTTTGGCGACGAGAGCGCGTCTAGGTGGTCGGCCCACCGCTGCGGCAATCGAGCTGCGGGTCGAGCCCGTCGTCGCGCGCCCGCCGTAGCCCGTCCCAGCGCGCGACGGCCTTTTCCCAGCCAATCGCCGGCCAGCGCCCGAGTCTGATCTGGCGCAGCCGCTTGTCGACCGGGAGCGGTAGGTCCACATGCGCGCTGTGGCGCCGTAGCACGCGAGCCTCAGTCCGGGGAATGACCTGAAGGTCAGCCAGGCGCCCGGCGCGAGCGCGCGGGCTTCGCCGGTGACGAACCTTTTCGCATCGGCGCTCGGCCCCGCCTTGGAGGTTGCGCAGAGTCTCGCCCATCTGCGGTTTGGTTTTCGGGCGACCCCCGGGTCGGCTGGCATTCCGATCCGTCTACAGCCTGGCGTGCGTCGCGCCGCTCCGCGCCTCGGCCCGCGCCTGGCAGTCGGTGCACCGGACCGCGGTCGGGCGCGCCTGGAGCCGCTCGAGCGCGATGTCCGCCCCGCAATCCACGCACACGCCATACGTGCCGGCCGCGAGCCGAGCGCGCGCCGTGTTCAGCTCGCGCAACTCGGCGACGTCGCGCTGCACCTCCGCGATGTCGACCGTGGTGATCAGGTCGGCGTTGGCGTAGTCGCCGCCTTCGATAATCTGGTCGATCGCGGCCGAGCCGGTCACCTCACGCGCGGAGGCCAGCTTTGCGCGCATCTCCTCCTCAAGCTGCGTACGCCGGCGTTCCAGGAGCGCTCCGAATCGGGCGAGGGTGGCTTGGTCGAGCATGATGAACTCCCAACGATTCTTACACTCACGTTAACCGGGAGGCCGGCCTGTCCTTTGACGGAGATCAACCGGGCGACCGGCTGCGCGGCGGCGGTTGAACACGACGATCCAGCCCCCATTATCAGACGTTAGTGTCAGGAAGACACCCATGCCCGCCATTTCGTTCGATTCCACCACCGCAACCTTCGAGCAGGACGTCCTAGAGCGCTCGAAAACCGTTCCCGTTTTGGTGGATTTCTGGGCGCCGTGGTGCGCGCCGTGCCGCGCCCTGAAGCCGATCCTCGAAAAGCTCGCGGTCGAGTACGACGGGCGCTTCCTGCTGGCCAAGGTGAACACGGACGAGAACCCCGAGATCGCCGGTGCGTACGGCGTCCGCGGAATCCCGAATGTCAAGGCTTTCGTCGGCGGTGAGCTTGCCGACGAGTTCACCGGCGCCCTGCCGGAGTCGGGCGTTCGGCGCTTCCTTGAGAAGCTGGTTCCGTCGCCCGCGGAGCAGCTGCGACGTGCGGCGCGCGAAGCGCTCGCGCAGGGAGATCGCGCGACCGCGGAAGCGCAGCTGCGCGAGGCGCTCGAGCACGATGCGCTCAACGATGCCGCGCGCATCGACCTCGCCGAGCTTCTGGTCGCGCGGGACGACTACGACGGCGCTGATGCCGCGCTCGCAGCCATGCCGGAGGAGCGTCGCGACGAGCGCGCCGCGGCGCTCGCGGCCAAAGTGGCGCTGTGGAAGCGGGGGCAGAGCCTGCCAGACCTTGCGACCCTGAAGGCTAGCGTCGATGCCCGGCCGGAGGACCTCGGCGCACGCCTCGGTTACGCGGAGCGGCTTGCGGCGGAAGGGCAGCTACGGCCTGCGCTGGACGAGCTGCTCGAGGTGGTCCGGCGCGACCGCGGCGAGCGTCGCGAGCACGCGCGCAAGACCATCGTTACGCTGTTCGGAATGGCGGGCGACCAGCCCGACCTGGTGGGCGAATATCGCCGGAGGCTCGCGGGCGTCCTGTACTGAACCCGGGCTGCTGCCCGCCCTAGCGGGGCGGCTCATTTTTGAGGCACAATCGCCGGCAATCGCGCTCTGCCCGATATGCCGACGACATGGACGCCCCGCTGATCCTGACCCTCGACTCGCATGGGGTCCCGCATCGCTGGGTGACCTGGCAGCAGGCCTGCTTCTACTACGCCAAGAACCTGGTGGCCTGGACGCTCGGGCAGACGGCGTTCACCGCCTATGGTGGCATCTGCCGTGCCACCGGCGAACGCTCGAGCATCACCGGCCACT
Organism: Burkholderiales bacterium; assembly: GCA_035456405.1. Classification (GTDB taxonomy): domain Bacteria; phylum Pseudomonadota; class Gammaproteobacteria; order Burkholderiales; family SG8-39; genus JAGVSZ01. The sequence goes on from DATIDG010000049.1 coordinate 121,187, forward strand.
CGATCATCGCCGTGAAGGGCAAAGCGATGGCGATGAAGGGGTTCGCGCAGATCCCCCCGCTGAACAACCGGGAGCTATTCCGGCGCGATCGCCACCTGTGTGCCTACTGCGGCGGGGAGTTCAGCTTCCTGCGGCTCACGCGGGACCACATCGTGCCGCTCTCGCGCGGCGGGCGTGACACGTGGACCAACGTGGTCACCGCGTGCCGGCACTGCAACGGCGTGAAGCGCAACCGCACGCCCGACGAGGCGGGCGTCGAGCTGTACTACGTGCCCTACGTGCCGAACAAGGCCGAGTACCTGATCCTCACCAACCGCCGCATCCTGGCGGACCAGATGGAGTTCCTCCTCCAGCACGTGGCGTCCCACAGCCGCGTGTTCGATCTCGTGCACGCCAACGGGTAGCGCGGCGCGCGCCGCGCGCGGGCTCAAATGGCCCAGGACTTCTGGCGGAACTCCGGGTTTCACCTGCTCGAGCGCGACGCCGCCGGGCGGCTGTGCGTCACCAACGACTTCCTGCGCGCCTACCTCCTGCGTCCCGAGATCCGGCCGGTGGAGGAGTCCGGGCCCGGCGAAATCACGCTCCACGGTCAGCTGCTCGACGAGCCGCGCAGGGTAGTGACTGCGAGGGATCTCGAGGCGATCGAGGACGAGGATGCGCGCTTCAACTACCGGGTCATGCTCGACTTCCGTGCGCGACTGCTCGCGGCGGACTCGGTCGAGGCATGCTACCTCGGCCTCTTTGCGGGCGAGGTCACGACCCCGCCGCTCTTCATCGACCAACTCGTCCAGATCATCCTGCGCCACGTGCTGGAGAGCGTCGAGGATCCGCTTGAGCCGCGCGCCGCGGAGATCTTCTATCGCGAGCAGAAGGCGAGCGTCGACAACGGGCAGATCATGCTCGCCGACCTCGAGACGGTGGGGCTGCACGCCACCGGCGGCACCTACGGGAGCCTCGGACGGCTGATCGTGGACGCGCAGACGCCGATGCGGGCGGTGAACCTGGACGTCCTGGACCGCGACAATGCGCACCTGTACTGGCTGCGCGACCAGCACCACGACTTCGTCATCAGCGTCAACCACGGGCGCGCGGCGCTCGCGGCCTTCGCGCGGGTCATCGAGCGGTGGATCGCGCATTTCCTCGGGGTCGAGGTCGCGGTGACGCCGGTCCGGCAGATCGAGGACGAGCGCTGGGCCTGGCACATCGGCCTCGACGCGCAATCCACCGCCGTGCTGAACGACCTGTGGCACGGCGACGAGGTCGAGCCCGGCCGGCTGCGGCGACTGCTTGCGCTCTTTCGGCTCGAGTTCGCGGAGCGGGCGGCGATGCGGCGGGACATCGCCGGCCGGCCCGTGTATCTCGCGCTCGCGATGAACGAGGAGAACGTGGTGCGCATGAAGCCGCAGAACTTGCTGCTCAATCTGCCCATGGCCGCGCCATCGTGATTGGCGACACCACCGTAATCCCGGATTACTGGCTGCGCGCCAAGCGGTCGCTCGCGCGGCGCGATCCGGTGATGTCGGGGATCATGCGCGCGTATCCGCGCGTCGCGCTGCGCAGCCGCGGCGACCCGTTCCACACGCTCGCACGGTCCATCGTCGGCCAGCAGATCTCGGTGAAGGCGGCCGACACGGTGTGGGCTCGGTTTACCGCGGCCGCGCCGACGCTCGCCCCGGAGGCGGTCCTTGCGCTCGGACTGCCCCGGATGCGCGCGTGCGGGCTGTCCGGACGCAAGGCCGAGTACCTGCACGACCTCGCACGCCACTTCGCCGACGGCACGATACACGTGCACCGCTGGCCGGAAATGGACGACGAGGCGGTGATCGCCGAGCTGGTGCAGGTGCGCGGCATCGGCCGGTGGACGGCAGAGATGTTTCTCATGTTCAACCTCCTGCGTCCCGACGTGCTGCCGGTCGCCGACCTCGGGCTGCAGCGCGCTGCGAGCCTGCACTACCGTCGCGGGAGGCCGATCGCGATCGGAGCGCTGCGCGCGCTCGGGGAACGCTGGGCGCCCTGGCGCTCGGTCGCGACATGGTACCTGTGGCGCTCGCTCGACCCGGTGCCGATCGAGTACTGAGGGGGCCTGCGACTGCAGTAGAATCCCCGACCCATGGCGCCGCCCGCCCTCAAGTCCACCTTTCTCGAGTTCGAGCAGCCGATCGCGGAGCTCGAGGCGCGCATTGACGAGCTGCGCTACGTGCAGGACGACTCGGCCGTCGACATTTCGGAGGAGATCTCGCGGCTCCAGAAGAAGAGCCAGTCGCTCACCAAGGAGATCTACGGCAAGCTGTCGCCGTGGCAGGTCGCGCAAGTGGCGCGCCATCCGCAGCGGCCGTACACCCTCGACTACGTCGGGGCGCTCTTCACCGGGTTCGAGGAGTTGCACGGCGATCGCGCGTTCGCCGACGACCCGTCAATCGTCGGCGGTCTCGCGCGCTTCAACGGCCAGGCGGTGATGGTGATCGGTCACCAGAAGGGGCGCGACACGAAGGAGAAGATCCACCGCAATTTTGGCATGCCGCGGCCGGAGGGCTACCGCAAGGCGATGCGCCTCATGCGGCTCGCGGAGAAGTTCGGCCTGCCGGTGATCACCTTCATCGACACCCCAGGGGCCTATCCTGGCATCGGCGCGGAGGAGCGCGGTCAGTCGGAGGCGATCGGCCGCTGCCTGTACGCGATGGCCGAGCTGAAGGTGCCGATCGTCTGCAACATCATCGGCGAAGGCGGCTCGGGCGGCGCGCTCGCCATCGCCGTCGGCGACGTCGTGACGATGATGCAGTACAGCACCTATTCGGTGATCTCGCCCGAGGGCTGCGCGTCGATCCTCTGGAAGAACGCGGAGATGGCGCCCGAGGCCGCGGAGACGCTCGGTATCACCGCCGCGCGACTCAAGCAGCTCGGGCTGGTCGACAAGATCGTCACCGAGCCGCTCGGCGGCGCCCATCGCGACCATGCGGCGGCCGCGCAGAACCTGAAGAAGGCGCTGCAGGACGCGCTGCGCAGCCTCGCGGACAAGAGCCAGTCGGAGCTCGCCGAAGAGCGCTTCGAGCGGCTGATGGGCCATGGCAAGTTCAAGGAAGCGACGGTCAAGTGACCTCGTCGCGCGCGTCGGCTCCGAGCTGGCCCGTCACGTCCCGCGCGGCGCGCGGTTGACGCTCGCCCTCTCGGGCGGCGTCGACTCGATCGCGCTGCTCGACATCCTCGCGGCGGCCGCGCCGCGCCATCCGTTCACGCTCGACTGCCTGCACGTCGATCATGGCATCAGCCCGAACGCGCCGGCCTGGGCGCGATTCGCGCGGGCGGCGGCGAAGGGCTACGGTCTGCACTGCGGCGTGAAAAAGGCCGACCTCGTGCCGCACCGAGCCCTCGGTCTGGAGGGTGCGGCGCGCGCGGCGCGCTACGCGCTCTTCGCCGCGCTACGCGCGGATTTCGTGGTGCTTGCCCAGCACGAGGACGATCAGGCCGAGACGGTGCTGCTGCAGCTCGTGCGGGGCGCCGGTCCCGCGGGCCTGGCAGGGATGCCGGTGCTACGGGTGCAGCGCGCGCGCGCGAGGGGCCCGGCACCGCGGCTCTTCCGCCCGCTCCTCGGCGTCGCGCGCGCCGAGATCGAAGCCTACGCACGCGCTCGCGAACTGGAGTGGGTGGACGACGAGAGCAACGCCGACACGCGGCGGGCGCGGAATCTCGTGCGTCACCGGGTCCTGCCGCTCCTGCGCGAGATAAATCCGCAGGCCGGCCCGAACCTGGCACGGAGCGCAGCGCTCCTGGCCGAGGCCAACGAGGTCCTGCAGACCGTCGCAGCCGAGGATGCCGCAGCGGCGGCGAGCGACGGGCGTCTCACGGTGGCCGCGCTCGCGGCGCTCCCCAGGGCTCGCGCGAAGAACGCCCTGCGCTGGGCCCTGGCGCAGGCAGGGTTGTCCGCGCCGGACAGTGGCCGGCTGGACGAGGCGTTGCGCCAGGTCTTCGACGCGCGCGCCGATGCATCGGTCCGGGTCGCGCTGGGACAGGCGGAGATCCGCCGTTTCCTGGGGCGCGTGTGGGTCGTTCCGCGCGCAGACTCGCTACCCCCCGGGTTGCACGTTCGATGGCCCGGCGGGTCGACGTGGCGAATTCCCGAACTCGGGGGCGTCCTGCACTTGGAACGAGCGACCGGACGTGGCTTGGCGGCCGCGGCAGTCCGATCGGGCGGTCTGGAGATCCGGCTCCGAGGCGGCGGCGAGCGGTTTCGCCCCGACCCGCGTCGCCCCAGACGCCCGCTGAAAACCCTCTTCCAGGAGTCCGGGGTGCCGCCCTGGGAGCGCGAGCGCCTTCCATTGCTCTACTGCGACGGGCGGCTGGCGTGGGTTCCCGGCATCGGGGTGGCGTCGGCGCTACAGGCGGGACCACTGGAGGCGGGCCTCGTGCCGACCTGGGAGCGCGGTGGCGCGATGCGGTGAGGGAATCGGTGCCGCGTTCAAAAGCGATGATAAAATAACAGGTTACTTTTAGTACCTAGAACAAGGCAAGGGAGCGAGCATGGCGGTGGAACGGACCCTATCGATCATTAAGCCCGACGCGGTCGCGAAGAACGCGATCGGGCGGATCTACTCCCGCTTCGAGGCCGCCGGGCTCAAGATCATCGCGGCGCGCATGATGTGGCTTTCGCAGCACGACGCCGAGGCGTTTTATGCGGTGCACCGCGAGCGGCCTTTCTTCCGCGATCTGGTGAAGTTCATGACCTCCGGACCGGTGATCGTGCAGGTGCTCGAGGGCGAGAGCGCCATCGCGCGCAACCGCGAGCTGATGGGCGCCACCGACCCGAAGAAGGCCGCAAAGGGCTCAATCCGCGCGGACTTTGCCGAGTCGATCGACGCAAACGCGGTCCACGGCTCGGACGGGCCCGGCACGGCACGCACCGAGATCGCGTTCTTCTTTCCGGACCGCGAGCTCTTCCCGCGCTAGGGGCTCCGAGGGCAAATGAGGGCCAACCTGCTCGAGTTCGACGCCGGCGGCATGGCGGACTTTTTCGCCGCGATCGGCGAGAAGCCCTTCCGCGCGCGCCAGGTCCTGCGCTGGGTGCATCGCGCGGGCGAGTCGGAGTTCGAACGCATGAGCGATCTCGCCCGGAGCCTGCGGCAGCGGCTCGCCGAGACAGCGGTGGTCGCGCCGCCCCGGATGATCGGGGACACGACCGCGGCGGACGGGACGCGCAAGTGGCTGCTCGACGTCGGCAATGCCAACGCGGTCGAGACCGTCTTCATCCCCGAAGCGAACCGGGGCACCTTGTGCGTGTCCACCCAGGCAGGCTGCACGATGGCGTGCCGGTTCTGCTCCACCGGCCGGCAGGGATTCAACCGCAATCTCACGACGGCGGAGATCGTCGGCCAGCTGTGGTGGGCGAACCGGGCACTTGGGGCCGTCCACGGGGACGAGCGCGTCATCAGCAACGTCGTACTGATGGGCATGGGCGAGCCACTGCTCAACTTCGAGAACGTGCTGCCCGCGCTGCGGCTGATGCTCGACGACAACGGGTATGGGCTGTCGCGGCGCCGAGTGACCGTGTCGACGGTCGGGATCGTGCCGATGATGGACCGGCTGCGCGACGAGTGCCCGGTGGCGCTCGCGGTGAGCCTGCACGCGCCGAGCGATGCGCTGCGGAGCCGGCTCGTCCCGATCAACGAGAAGTATCCGCTGGCAGCGCTGCTGTCCGCGTGCCGACGCTACCTAGAGAAGGCCCCGCGGGACTTCATCACCTTCGAGTATGTGATGCTCGATGGCGTAAACGACTCCGAGGCGTGCGCGCGCGAGCTCGTGCGGCTCGTTGCGGAGGTGCCGTGCAAGCTCAATCTGATCCCGTTCAACCCGTTCCCGGACTCCGGGTTTCGGCGTTCGCCGCGCGAGACGGTGCGGCGCTTCTCCGATCTCCTCAATGCGGCAGGCGTCGTGACGACCACGCGCAAGACCCGCGGCGACGACATCGACGCTGCGTGCGGACAGCTCGCCGGGCAGGTGCGCGACCGGACGAGGCGCGCTCCACGATTCGCGAGGATGGCATGACCGCCTGTGCAGTCCGCAGGGCGCTGGGGATGGCGCTGCTGGCGGCGCTGATTGCCGGCTGCGCGACCCCCGAAGAGGGTGTGCAGCACCCCGAGCGCTCGCCGCAACGCGGTCCCGACGCCGATGCGGGGCTGGTCGGCGAGATCCGCGACTCGCGCACCCGTGCGAAGGCGCACGCGGATCTCGCGAGCGCGTACTACGAGCTCGGCAATCTGGGCGTGGCGCTCGAGGAGGCGCGCATCGCGGTGCAGGCCGATGCGAGTTACGCACCCGCGTACAACGTGCTCGGCCTGGTGAACATGGATCTGAAGGACAACACCACCGCCGACGCGAATTTTAAGCGCGGGCTGCAGATCAGCCCGCAGGATCCCGACCTCAACCACAACTACGGGTGGTTCCTCTGCCAGACCGGCCGCGAGGACCAGGCGATCCAGTGGTTCCTGAACGCGGTGCGCAACCCGCTCTATCAGGCCCCGGCGAAGTCCTTCGCGGCGGCGGGCCGCTGCCTCACCAAGCGCAATCCGACCGAGGCCGCGGCCTATTTCGATCGCGCGCTGCGCCTCGATCCCAACAGCCTGCAGGCGATGCTGCCGTATGCGGAGCTGCTCTATCGCCGCGGCCAGCTGAACGAGGCGAAGGTGCTCGTCGCCCGCTTCAACCGGCTCGTCCCCGACGGCACGCCCGAATCCCTGTGGCTGGGGGTCCGGATCGAGCGCAAGCTCGGCGACCGGCTTGCGGAAGCAAGCCTCGCGAGCCAGCTGCGCAGGCGCTACGCGGGGTCGAACGAATATCGCGCCCTCCAGCGCGGCGAGTACGACTGAGGGAACGCCAACCAATGAGTGAAATCCAAGACGAGACTGTGCCCGCGCCGCGCTCCCCGGGGCGCAAGCTCGCCGCGGCGCGCGCTGCGCGCGGGCTGACGGTGACCGAGATCGCGCTGCGGCTTAAGTTCTCCCCGAAGCAGATCGAGGCGCTCGAGGCGGACCAGTACGATGCGCTGGCCGGCCCGGCGTTCGTGCGCGGCATGATCCGCGCCTATGCGAAGCTCGTCGGCGCGGACGCCGATGCGCTGGTCGCGGAGTCGCGCGTCTCGCAGCTGACCCCGGCCGGCCCCAGTGTCTCCGGCCCACCTGGCATGGGCGTGGCGATCCCGCGCAAGCCGCGCAAGGGATCGCTGGTCTACGTCGTGTTCTCGACGCTGGTGGCCGTCGCCGTCGGCGGCGTGCTGGCCGAATGGGTGCTGCGGCCGTCGGACGCGCAGAAGGCCGTTGTCGCGCGGCCGGCGGTACCCGCCGCTCCAGTGCAGCGGGAGGTCGTGGCGCCGCTGCCCGTCCCCGCCGCGGTGCCGCGGCCGGCCCCGCAAGCGGCCGAGCCCGTGGCGGCAGCGCGGGCGGTCGAAACGGAGCTCCACGCCAAGCGCATCGAGCTCTCCTTCAACCGCGAATCGTGGGTGGAGATTCGTGACGCCGAGGGGCGGATCGTCTTTTCGCAGCTCAATCCACCTGGCACCCGACGCGAGGTCGAAGGCGTCGCGCCGTTCACGCTCGTGATCGGAAATGCGCGCGGCGTGCGCCTGCGCTACAACGAATCCGAGATCGACCTCATGCCGTACACGCGCACCGACGTCGCGCGGCTCACGCTCGATTGAGGCGGAAGCCGTGCAGGTGACGCGCCGCGCCTCGCGCCAGGTCCGAATCGGGCACGTCCAGGTCGGCGGCGGCGCGCCGATCATGGTCCAGTCGATGACCAACACCGACACCGCCGATGCGGATGCCACTGCGCGGCAAGTGCTCGAGCTCGCGCGCGCCGGATCGGAGGTGGTTCGCGTCACGGTGAACACCGCCGAGGCCGCCGCCGCGGTGCCGGCGATCCGGGCGCGGCTCGATGCCACGGGCTGCAACGTGCCGCTCGTCGGAGACTTCCACTTCAATGGCCACAAGCTCCTCGCCGAGCACCCCGGTTGCGCCGCGGCGCTCGCGAAGTACCGGATCAATCCAGGAAATGTCGGCAAGGGCGCAAAGCGCGACGAGCAGTTCGCGCAGATGATCGAAACGGCGTGCCGTCACGCCAAGCCCGTGCGCATCGGCGTGAACTGGGGCAGCCTCGACCAGGAGCTGCTGGCGCGCCTGATGGACGACAACGCGCGCCGCGCCGAGCCGCTCGGCGCGGATGCCGTGATGCGCGAGGCGCTCATCGCCTCGGCCCTGGAAAGCGCGACGCGCGCGGAAGCGCTAGGCCTTCCCGGGGACGGCATCGTCTTGTCGTGCAAGGTGAGCGGCGTTCAGGACTTGATCGCGGTATACCGTGAGCTCGCGCGTCGCTGCGACTACCCGCTGCACCTCGGGCTCACCGAGGCGGGCATGGGATCGAAGGGCATCGTGGCCTCCACCGCGGCAATGGGGGTGCTCCTGCAGGAGGGCATCGGCGACACCATCCGGGTCTCGCTCACGCCGGAACCCGGTGGCGACCGCACGCGCGAGGTCGTCGTGGCGCAGGAGATCCTCCAGACGATGGGATTGCGCTCGTTCGCGCCGCTCGTCATCGCCTGCCCGGGCTGCGGGCGGACGACGAGCACCGTCTTCCAGGACCTTGCGGCGAAGATCCAGGCCTACCTGCGCGCGCAGATGCCGGCGTGGCGCGGCGCGTACCCGGGCGTTGAGGAGATGCACGTCGCCGTCATGGGCTGCGTGGTGAACGGCCCGGGCGAGTCGAAACAGGCGAACGTCGGAATCAGCCTTCCCGGTTCGGGCGAGCGGCCGGTCGCACCGGTGTATGTCGACGGGGTCAAGACCGTCACGCTGAAAGGCGAGTCGATCGCCGAGGAGTTCCAGCGCATCGTCGAGGAGTACGTGCGCACGACCTACGGCCCCGGCGGCCGCGGGCGGCGCGCGGCGGCGTCTCCGAGCGAAACCGAGAAGGCCGTCGCGTAGAGCGGCCGCTGTTCACCATGACCCAGACCATTCAGGCGGTCCGGGGGATGAACGACATCCTGCCGGACGAGGCCGCGCTGTGGGAGCGCCTCGAGGAGATCGTGCGCTCCTGGGCGCGCGCCTATGGCTATCGGAACATCCGCACCCCGCTGCTCGAGCACACCGCGCTCTTCCGGCGCGCGATCGGCGAGGCGACCGACATCGTCGAGAAGGAGATGTACAGCTTCGTCGACGAGCTGAACGGCGAGAACCTCACGCTGCGGCCCGAGGCGACGGCATCCACCGTGCGCGCGGCGATCGAGCACTCGCTGCTCCACGGTGGCCCGCAGCGGCTCTGGTACGCGGGGCCGATGTTCCGGCACGAGCGGCCCCAGAAGGGGCGCTACCGCCAGTTCCACCAGATCGGCGCCGAGGCGATCGGCTATCCCGGGCCCGACGTCGATGCCGAGCTGATCCTCATGTGCGCGCGGCTCTGGGACGACCTCGGCCTCGACGGCATCAGGCTGCAGCTCAACTCCCTCGGCGCACTCGAGGAGCGGCTCGCCCATCGCGACGCCCTGGTCGCGTACCTGAAGCGGCACGAGGCGGACCTCGACGCCGATTCCCGCCGCCGGCTCGTCACCAACCCCTTGCGCGTGCTCGACAGCAAGAATCCGGCGATGCGCCCGGTGATCGGTGGCGCCCCGAAGCTCTTGGAGCATCTTGGGGCAGGATCCCTGAAGCATTTCGATGGCGTCCAGTCGATCCTCAAGGACGCCGGCCTTCCGTACTCGATCGACCATCACCTCGTGCGCGGGCTCGACTATTACAACCTCACGGTGTTCGAGTGGGTCACCGACCGGCTCGGTGCGCAGGGCACGGTGTGCGGCGGCGGGCGCTACGACGGGCTGTTTGCGCAGATCGGCGGCAAGCCTGCGCCGGCCATCGGCTTCGCGATGGGCGTCGAGCGCCTGATCGCGTTGCTGCAGGAAGGCGGCGGGGCGGTGATGGCCGAAGCGCGGGACGTCTACCTGGTGCACCAGGGCGAGGCCGCCGACCGGTTCGCGTTCACGGTCGCCGAGCGGCTGCGCGATCACGGATTCTCGGTCGTCCACCACTGCGGCGGTGGCAGCTTCAAGGCGCAGATGCGCAAGGCGGACGCGAGCGGCGCGCACGTGGCGGTGATCATCGGGGACGACGAGGCGGCGGCGCACGAGGCGAGCGTGAAGGCGCTGCGCGCCGAGCGCGCGCAGATCCGGGTCGCGCTCGAGCACCTTCCGGACAGTCTTTCCCAACTCCTCTATGCGGACGAGAACTAGATGGCCACCTATGACCTGGAAGAACAGGAACAGATTGCCCAGCTCAAGGGGTTCTGGACTCAGTACGGCAACCTGATCGTCATTGCGATCTCGGTGGCGCTGCTCGTGGTCGCGGCGTGGCGCTTCTGGGGCTGGTACCAGGTGTCGCAGTCGGCGCAGGCCGCCGCTATCTACTCCGAGCTGCAGAAGGCCGCCGGGGCGAACGACGCCAAGAAGGTGCGCGAGCTGGGCGGCGCGCTGCTCGAGTCGCACGGGGGGACGCTGTACGCGTCGCTCGGCGCCCTGATCTCCGCGAAGGTTCACTTCGCGGCAGGAGATCTCAAGACCGCGCGCGTTCAGCTGCAATGGGTCGTCGACAAGGCGCGCGACCCCGAGATCCGGGCGGTCGCACGGTTGCGGCTCGCATCCGTGCTGCTCGACGAAAAGGCGTACGACGACGCACTCAAGGTGCTTGCGGAAAAGCCCCCGGGGTCGTTCGAGGCGCTCTTCGAGGACGCGCGTGGCGATGTGCTCCTGGCGCAGGGGAAAGCCGCCGAGGCGCGCGCGGCGTATCAGGCCGCGCTCGCCAAGCTGGGCGCCGGCGACGACGCCGCGCGCGAACTGGTCCAGCTCAAGCTTGATGGCGCGGGCGCGAGGTGAGGCGGGCATGACGCGCGCACTCTTGGCCGGCGCCGCGGCGCTCGCCCTCGCGGGGTGCAGCGGCTTCAGCCTCAACCCCCTCGACTGGTTCGGCCGCTCGGCCCCGCCGCCGCCCGCCCCGCTGGTGCAGATTGCCAGTCCGGTCCCGGTGCGCGTGCTGTGGCAGGCGTCCATCGGCAAGGCCGACCTCGCGACCTTCACGCCAGCGGTCGCCGGCGGCAGCGTCTTCGCCGCGGCGGCGGACGGGACCGTCGTGCGGCTGGACGCGGCGAATGGCCGTCAGATCTGGCGCGTTCGGGCGCCCGCGGTGCTGTCGGGCGGCGTCGGCTCCGACGGCAAGCTCGTCGTCGTCGGCTCCGCCGAGGGCGAGGTGATCGCGCTCGACATCGATGGCGGGATGCTGTGGCGTGCGCGAGTGTCGAGCGAGGTGCTCTCCGCGCCGGTGGTGGCCGGCGACCTCGTGGTCGTGCGCACTGCCGACAGCCGGATCTTTGCGCTCGAGGCGCGCGACGGCCGCCGGCGCTGGGTGTACCAGCGCGCCGCGCCGGCCCTGTCGGTGCGCAGCTCGGCGGGCGCCGTTGTCGAGGAAGGGTTCGTGTTTGCCGGGTTCTCCGGGGGCAAGCTCATCGCGGTGGCGCTCGCGAACGGCGGGCTGCGCTGGGAGGGCACCGTCTCGGTTCCCAAGGGCACGACCGAGCTGGAGCGCGTGAGCGACGTCGTGGGCGTGCCCTGGGTGGGCGACCGGGAGGCGTGCGCCGTCGCGTTCCAGGGGCGCGTCGCGTGCTTCAACCTCGGGAATGGCAGCCAGATCTGGGCGCGCGACATCTCGTCGAGCGCCGGGCTCGGCGTGGATGCGCGCTCGGTGTACGTCGCCGAGGACCGCGGCGCTGTCGCAGCGTTCGAGCGCACTACCGGCCGCAACTTCTGGCGGCAGGACAAGCTGGCCAACCGGCGGCTTACCGCACCGCTCGGCGTCGGGACCGAGGTTGCGTTCGGCGATATCGAGGGGCAGGTGCATCTGCTCGGCCGCGACACCGGCGCCTTCGTGGGGCGCATCGCCACCGACGGGACGGCGATCCGCAGCGTCCCCGTGCCCCTCGAGAACGCGTTTCTCGTCCAGACGACCGGCGGAACGCTCTACGCGATGGCGACGCGGTAAGTCCGCGCGCACCTCATGAAGCCCACGATCGTCCTGGTCGGCCGCCCGAACGTGGGCAAGTCGACGCTCTTCAATCGTCTGACGCGTAGCCGGGACGCGCTCGTCGCGGCTCTGCCGGGACTCACGCGCGACCGGCACTATGGCGACGGCCGGCTGGGCGACCGGGGATATTTCGTCGTCGACACCGGCGGCCTCGAGCCGGTGGCGAAGGAAGGCATGCTCGGGGAAATGGCGAAGCAGACCGCGAGCGCCCTCGCTGAGGCGGATGCGGTGATCTTCATCGTCGACGGCCGCGAAGGCCTGGCGCCGCAGGACCGGCGCATCGGCGAGGAGCTGCGGCGGCTGCGCGTGCGGGTGTGGGTCGCGGTGAACAAGGCAGAGGGCCTCGACCCGGGGGTCGTCACCGCCGAGTTTCACGAGCTCGCGCTCGGCGTACCGCACGCGATCTCGGCCGCGCACGGCGAGGGTGTGCGTGCGCTGATGGACGAGGTCCTCGCGGAGTTTCCGCCGGAGGAGGCGGCCGAGCCGCCGACCGCGGACGACGCGCCACGCATCGCGGTAGTCGGTCGACCGAACGCCGGCAAGTCGACGCTGGTGAATCGGCTGCTCGGCGAGGACCGGATGATCGTCCACGACGAACCCGGCACCACGCGCGATGCCATCGAGGTGCCGTTCGAGCGCGCCGGGCGGCGCTACGTCCTCGTCGACACCGCCGGCGTGCGCCGCAAGGGCCGGGTGTTCGAGGCGGTCGAGAAATTCTCCGTCGTGAAAACGCTTCAGGCGATCGACCAGGCGAATGTCGTGGTGCTTGTGGTCGACGCGGCCGCAGGGGTCGCCGATCAGGATGCGCACCTCGCCGGATACGTGCTGGAGCGCGGTCGCGCGATCGTCGTGGCGGCCAACAAGTGGGACGGTCTCGACGAGTACGAGCGCGAGCAGGCGCGCCGCACGCTCGAGCGCAAGCTCGCTTTCCTCGGGTTCGCGCGCATCCACTTCGTCTCGGCGCTGCGCGGCGAGGGCCTCGCCCGGCTGCTCGCGTCGGTGGACGAGGCGTACCGGGCCGCGCTCGCCAAGATGCCGACGCCGAAGCTGACGCGCACCCTCATTGACGCGGTCGCGCGCCAGGCGCCGCCGCGCGCCGGGCTGGTGCGCCCGAAGCTGCGCTATGCGCACCAGGGCGGCACGAACCCGCCGGTGATCGTCGTGCACGGGAACGCGCTGAACGCGGTGTCGCCGAGCTACCGCCGCTATCTCGAGGGCGTGTTCCGCAAGGCCTTCGGCCTCACCGGCACGCCGCTGCGGATCGAATTCCGGACCGGGCGGAACCCTTACGTGCGGCAGAAGTCATAGCTTGCGCGAGATGCCGGAGCTAGGCCGTCCCGGCGATGGCACGGACGGGGGAAACGGGTTAAAGTAACCGTCCAATAAGTAGACGCCGGAGCGACCATGAGCAACAAAGGGCAACTGCTACAAGACCCGTTCCTGAACACACTGCGCAAGGAGCACATCCCGGTTTCCATCTACCTCGTGAACGGGATCAAGCTCCAGGGACAGATCGAATCCTTCGACCAGTACGTCGTGTTGCTCAAGAATACCGTCACCCAGATGGTGTACAAGCACGCCATCTCCACCGTCGTTCCGTCGCGCCCGGTCAACCTCAGCATCGACCACGGCGGCGACAACTGATGTTCCGGTGGTAGTGGCGGCCGGCGAGATCACCGGGCGCCCCAAGCGCATCAACGGCGCGGCGCGCGCGGCCGAGGTTGCCGTCCTCGTTGCGCTCGACTTCGGTTCCGATGACCACACGGACAGCCTCGGGGAGCTGCGCCTGCTCGGGTCCAGCGCGGGCGTCAGCGTGCGCGCGGTGGTCGAGGGACGGCGCAGCCGGCCGGATCCCGCGCTCTTCGCCGGCTCGGGCAAGGTGGACGAGATCGCGCGGGTCCGCACCGAGGTCGGCGCGAGCGTCGTGATCTTCAACCACGACCTCTCGCCGGCGCAGCAACGCAACCTCGAGCGGCGGCTCGAATGCCGCGTGGTCGACCGCACCAGCCTGATCCTCGACATTTTCGCGCAGCGTGCGAGCTCCCACGAGGGCAAGGTTCAGGTCGAGCTCGCACAGCTGCAGCACCTCGCGACCCGGCTCGTGCGGGGCTGGACGCACCTCGAGCGCCAGAAGGGCGGCATCGGCCTGCGCGGGCCTGGCGAGACGCAGCTCGAGACCGACCGCCGACTGCTCGGCCAGCGGGTGAAGGTCCTGAAGGAGCGGCTCGGGCGCCTACACCGTCAGCGCGACGTGCAGCGCCGCGCGCGGGTGCGCGGCGACGTGATGTCGGTGTCCCTCGTCGGCTATACGAACGCGGGCAAGTCGACGCTGTTCAATGCGCTCACGCACGCCGGCGCCTACGCCGCCGACAAGCTCTTCGCGACGCTCGACACCACCACGCGGCGGCTCTATCTGCCGGAGGTCGGCCGGATCACGGTGTCCGACACGGTGGGCTTCATCCGCGCGCTGCCGCACACGCTCGTCGCCGCTTTCCGGGCAACGCTCGAGGAAACGGTGCACGCCGATCTGCTGCTGCACGTGGTCGACGCGGCGAGCCCGACGCACGACGTGCAGGTGGAGGAGGTGAACAAGGTGCTCGCGGAAATCGGCGCTGACTCGGTGCCGCAGATTCTGGTGATGAACAAGATCGACTTGACCCGCGTTCCTGCGGGAGTGGACCGGGACGAGTGTGGTACCATCCGCCGCGTCCGATTGAGCGCCCGCACGGGCGCGGGGCTGGGTGAGTTGCGCCAGGCCCTGATCGAGGCGGCAGCCTCGAGGGACCCCTCCCGGCACAGCACGAACAAGACCGAGAACCTGAGCGACGCTCATGTCACTTAACGATCCCCAATGGGGCCGTCGCGGCGGTGGGGGTGGTGGCGGCAACCAGGGGCCGCCCGACCTCGACGAGCTCTGGCGCAACTTCAATCAGCGCCTGGCCGGTATCTTCGGTCGCCGCGGCGGCGGCACCTCCGGCGGCGGCGAGCCGCCGAGCCTGCGCCAGCTCGGTGGCGGCTTCGGCCTGCTCGTTGGGCTCGTCGCGGTCGTCTGGCTGGCGAGCGGCTTCTACATCGTGGACGAGAGCCAGCGCGGCGTCGTCCTCACCTTCGGGAAGTACGCGGAGACGACGCGCCCGGGCCTGCGCTGGCGCGTGCCGTACCCGGTGCAGTCGGCCGAGGTCGTCAACGTTTCCCAGGTGCGCACGGTCGAGGTCGGGTACCGCGGCACGCCGAAGTCGAAGGTGGCGCGCGAGGCGCTGGCGCTGACCGACGACGAGAACATCGTCGACATCCAATTCGCGGTGCAGTACACGGTGAAGGACCCGGAGGACTTCCTGTTTAACGTCCGGCGTCCGGAGCAGGTGGTGATGCAGGTGGCAGAGTCGGCGATGCGCGAGATCGTCGGCAAGTCGAGCATGGATTTCGTCCTCTACGAGGGGCGTGAGCAGATCGCCGCCTCGGCGCAGAAGCTGATGCAGGACATCCTCGACCGCTACAAGACCGGCGTGGCGATCAGCCGCGTGACGATGCAGAACGCGCAGCCGCCCGAGCAGGTGCAGGCCGCCTTCGACGACGCGGTGAAGGCGAAGCAGGACCTCGAGCGGCAGAAGAACGAAGGGCAGGCGTACTACAACGACGTGGTGCCCAAGGCGCGCGGGACGGCGTCGCGGCTGACCGAGGAGGCAAACGGCTACCGGCAGCGGGTCCTGGCGAACGCCGAGGGCGAGGCCGCGCGCTTCCGGTCGGTGCTCACCGAATACAACAAGGCGCCGGCGGTCACGCGCGAGCGGCTCTATCTCGAGACCATGCAGCAGATCCTGACGAGCACGAGCAAGATCATGATCGACGCGCGCTCGGGCGGGAACCTGCTGATGCTGCCGCTCGACAAGATCCTACAGATGCCGGCCACCAGCGCAGGCGAGGGCATGTCGGGCGCGCGCCCGACCGACACGCCGGCGGCACCCGAACCGCCGGCGCGCACGCGCGATGCGCTGCGCAGCCGCGACCGCGAGGGCCGGCCATGAAGGGCGGAGTCGG
Source organism: Burkholderiales bacterium (assembly GCA_035456405.1). Taxonomy (GTDB): domain Bacteria; phylum Pseudomonadota; class Gammaproteobacteria; order Burkholderiales; family SG8-39; genus JAGVSZ01. Next base: position 137,329 of record DATIDG010000049.1, read on the forward strand.
CGCGATCCTCGGCATCGTGGTCGTCGCGGCGGTGGTCGCGAGCCTGTCGCTGTTCACCGTCGACCAGCGCGAGAGCGCAATCGTGTTCCAGCTCGGCGAGATCAAGCACGTCGTCGCCGAGCCGGGGCTCAGGGTCAAGTTCCCGCTGATCCAGAACGTCCGCTACTTCGACACCCGGATCCTGACGCTCGACACGCCCGACGCCGAGCGCTTCATCACCTCCGAGAAGAAGAATGTGCTGGTCGACTCGTTCGTGATGTGGCGCATAAACGACGTGAAGCAGTACTACGTGAGCGTGCGCGGCGACGAAGCGCTCGCCGTCACGCGATTGAACCAGACGGTGAATTCCACGCTGCGCGAGGAGTTTGGCAAGCGCACGGTGCAGGAGGTGGTCTCGGGCGAGCGCGACAAGATCATGACGGTGGTGCGCGAGAAGCTCGAGGACGACGCGAAGCGCATCGGCGTGCAGATCGTCGATGTGCGCCTTAAGCGCGTCGAGCTGCCGCAGGAGGTGAGCGAGGCGGTCTACCGCAGGATGGAGGCCGAGCGGCGCGCAGTCGCGAGCGAACTGCGCTCGCAGGGATACTCCGACGCCGAGAAGATCCGCGCCGAGGCCGACAAGGATCGGGAGGTGATCGTCGCCGAGGCGTACCGCGAGGCGCAGCGGATCAAGGGCGAGGGCGACGCCCGGGCGACCGCGGTCTACGCGCGTGCCTTCAACGAGAACCCCGAGTTCTACGCGTTCTACCGCAGCCTCGACGCATACCGGGCGAGCTTCCGGAACCGCGCCGACGTGCTCGTCCTCGATCCAAGCTCGGACTTCTTCAAGTATCTCAAGAGTCCCGGTGGAGCCCGTGCGGCGCCGGCCGCGAAGTGAGCGATGGCGGGGACGCTGCTGATGGCCTTCGGTCTGATGCTCGTCATCGAGGGGCTGCTGCCGTTCCTCGCGCCGGCCATGTGGCGCGACATGTTCCGCAAGATCATGTCGTTCACCGACGGGCAGCTGCGCTTCACCGGCCTCGCCTCGATGCTCGTCGGCGTCGCGATCGTCGCATTGTCGCGGTAACGCCCGGCGACCTCCGGCGGGAGCGCCTCATGCGCAAGTGGCTGCTTCCGGAGTTCGTAGAGGACATCCTCCCCGAGGAGGCGCGCGCGATCGAGTCGGCCCGCGCGCGGCTCCTCGAGGTCTTCCGGGTGCACGGCTACGAGCTGGTGATGCCGCCGATGCTCGAGTACATCGACTCGCTGCTCACCGGCACCGGGCGCGATCTCGATCTGCGCACCTTCAAGCTGATCGATCAGCTCTCGGGCCGGACCATGGGCCTGCGCGCCGACATGACGCCGCAGGTCGCGCGCGTCGACGCGCACCTGCTGAACCGCGAAGGCGTCGCGCGGCTTTGCTACTGCGGCACGGTGCTGCACACACGCCCCCGCGGGCTGACTGCGACCCGTGAGCCGCTCCAAGTCGGCGCCGAGATCTACGGTCACGGCGGCATTGAGAGCGACATAGAGATCCAGCAGCTGCTGCGCATCGCCCTCACGGCGTGCGGGATCGACGACGTGCGTCTCGACGTGGGCCACGTCGGCGTGTTCCGTGCGATCGCGCGCCGCGCCGGCGTGTCACCCGATCTGGAGTCGGACTTGCTGGAAGCGCTGCTCGCGAAGGACCGGCCCGGCATCGGGTCGCTCACCGAATCCCTGGGGGCCCCGGCCCGCGACGCGCTGCGCACGCTGCCGCAGCTCTATGGCGGCCCGGAGGTCCTGGACGCGGCGGCACGGCGTCTGCCCGCGCATCCTGAGATCGCCGCCGCGCTCGCGGATCTGCGCGCGCTTATGCAGGCGAACGGCATCGCGATGAGCGTCGACCTGGCCGATCTGCGCGGCTACCATTACCACAGCGGGGTGGTGTTCGCGGCGTACTGCGAGCGGCTGCCGAGCGCGATTGCCCTCGGCGGCAGGTACGACGAGGTCGGCAAGGCGTTCGGGCGCGCGCGTCCGGCGACCGGCTTCTCGATGGACTTGCGCGAGATCGCGCGCGTCGCGCCGCGAGCGGTGCAGCCCGGGTCGATCCTGGCGCCGTACTCGACGGATCCCAGCTTGCGCACGGCCGTCGAGGCGCTCCGCGCCGCCGGTGAAGTCGTGATCGTGGATCTGCCCGGCCACGAATCGGCGCGCGCGGAGCTCGGGTGCGACCGCCGGCTCGTCCGGCGCGGGGCGAAATGGGAGGTCGAAGCGCTCTGACCGCGCGAGCGGCGGGCGTGGCTCGTCAGATGGCCAAGAACGTCGTCGTCATCGGCACGCAGTGGGGGGACGAAGGGAAGGGGAAAGTCGTCGACTGGTTGACCGACCACGCCCAGGGCGTCGTCCGCTTCCAGGGCGGGCACAACGCGGGTCACACGCTGGTCATCGGTGGGCGCAAGACCGTCCTGCACCTGATTCCGTCCGGGATCCTGCACACAGGGGTCACCTGCTACATCGGCAACGGGGTCGTGCTCTCGCCGCACGCGCTGCTCGCCGAGATGGACGAGCTGGCGGCGGCCGGGGTTTCGCTCGACGGCCGAGTCCGCATCTCCGAGGCCTGCCCGCTGATCCTGCCGTATCACACCGCGCTCGACGTCGCGCGCGAGGTGGCGCGCGGCGCGGCGAAGATCGGCACGACCGGACGCGGGATCGGGCCCGCGTACGAGGACAAGGTCGCCAGGCGCGCGCTCCGCCTGCAGGACCTGCTCGTTCCTGACCGATTCGCCGCGAAGCTCGAGGAACTGCTCGACTATCACAACTTCGCGCTCACGAAGTACCTCAACGCGGCGCCGGTCGATTTCGCCCGCACGCGCGACGACGCGCTCGCGATGGCACCGCGGCTCGCCCCGCTCGTCACCGACGTGCCGCGGGCGCTCTACGAGGCGCACCGCGCAGGAAAAAACCTGCTGTTCGAGGGCGCGCAAGGGAGCCTGCTCGACGTCGACCACGGTACCTATCCGTTCGTGACCTCGAGCAACTGCGTGGCGGGCGCCGCGGCCGCCGGCGCGGGCGTCGGCCCGCAGATGCTCCATTACGTGCTCGGCATCACGAAGGCGTACACGACGCGCGTGGGATCGGGGCCCTTCCCGACCGAGCTCGAGAACGACACCGGCGAGCGCCTGCGCGCGCGCGGCAACGAGTTCGGCGCCACGACCGGCCGGCCGCGTCGCTGCGGCTGGTTCGACGCCGCGGCGCTGAAGCGCTCGATCCAGATCAACGGCGTTTCGGGGCTGTGCGTGACCAAGCTCGATGTCCTGGACGGGATGGACGAGCTGAAGGTGTGCGTCGGCTACCGGATCGAGGGCCAATTTAGCGATCTCCTTCCCGCCGGCGCCGACGACACGGCGCGCTGCGAGCCCGTCTACGAGGATCTGCCCGGCTGGAGCGAGAGCACGGTGGGAGCGCAGCGCCTCGAGGACCTGCCACGCCACGCCCGCGCCTACCTCGACCGCATCGAGGCGATCTGCGGCGTCACCATCGACATGATCTCCACCGGCCCGGACCGCGCGGAAACGATCGTCCGGCGCCATCCGTTTCACTGAGACGACAAGAGCGGGAAGATGGCAGGAGACCTCTACGTCAGCTGGTCCGACTACCACAAGGCGATCGAGCGCCTCGCTGCGCAGGTGCACGCGTCGGGCTGGCGCTTCAACCAGATCGTGTGCATCGCGCGCGGGGGCCTGCGCGTCGGGGACCTGATGTCGCGCATCTTCAAGCTCCCGCTCGCGATCATCTTCACCAGCTCCTACACCGGCGAGTCCGGCACCGAGCGCGGCGAGCTCACCGTGTCGAAGCACATGGCGATGACCACCGAGGGCATCGGCGAGCGCGTGCTGCTGGTCGACGATCTCGTCGACTCCGGCGTCACGCTCGAGGCGGTGAAGCGGCACGTCATGGAAGCGCATCCCGCGGTGAAGGAGATCCGTACCGCGGTGCTCTGGTACAAGGCGTGCTCGAGGTACAGGCCCGATTACTACGTCGACTATCTTGCCGAGAACCCCTGGATCCACCAGCCGTTCGAGCCGTACGACCTGATGAGCGCCGACGACCTGCGCGCGCGGGTGGCGTGAGTGTGGCGGTGCCTCGCGGGCAGGGGAGCGGAACGGCGTCGCCCACAGTGCGGGCTAGGACTTCAGGAAGCGCGGGGTTGCTGGTGCCGAGGAAGGGACTCGAACCCCCACAGTGTTGCCACCGCTAGGACCTGAACCTAGTGCGTCTACCAATTTCGCCACCTCGGCACGAGGCGTCGCATTCTAATTCAATCAGTGACGAGCTTCAATGAACGCGCGGCGTAAAGAGGCACCCGCACCGCGCGGCGGCAAGCATGCGGGGCGCCGCGCGGCAGATCCGTTTCACGAGCGCGAGGCGAGCCGCTATGCGGAACCCCTGCCGAGCCGCGAGTTCATCCTCCAGGTCCTCGAGGCCGAGGCGGTTCCGGTCGACGAGCGGCGGCTCGCAAAGCTCGTCGGGATAAAGCGCCAAGAGTTCGAGGCCTTCGCTCGACGCCTCGGTGCGATGGAGCGCGACGGCCAGATCCTGCGCAACCGCAAGGGCGCAGTCCTCGTGGCGCGGAAGGTGGACGTCGTGCGGGGTCGCGTCGAAGCGCATCCCGACGGTTACGGGTTCGTGGCGCCCGACGACGGCTCGGACGATCTCTACCTTCCGCCGGGCGAGATGAAGCAGGTCATGCACGGGGACGGCGTGCTCGCGCAGCCCTCCGGCTACGACCGGCGCGGGCGCCGGGAGGCCCGCATCGTCGAGGTGGTCGAGCGCGCGCACTCGCGCATCGTGGGCCGGCTGCACGTCGAGCGCGGCGTCGCGTTCGTCGCCGCCGCCGACCGGCGCATCCAGCACGACATCCTGATCGAACCCGGCGCTGCGGGCGGCGCGAAGCCCGGCCAGATCGTCACGGCCGAGATCGTCGTCCAGCCCGGCTGGACCATTCAGCCGATCGGGCGTGTCGTCGAGGTCCTCGGCGCGCACGACGATCCCGGAATGGAGATCGAGATCGCCCTGCGCAAGCACGAGCTCCCGTTCGAGTTCCCCTCGGAAGCGCAGCGGGTCGCGGCGCGCCTGCCGCGTGCGGTGCGCGCAGCAGACGTCGAGGGACGCGCCGACCTGCGCGCGCTCCCGTTTGTCACGATCGACGGGGAGACGGCGAAGGACTTCGACGACGCCGTCTTCTGCGAGCGGGAGGGCAGGGGCTTCCGGCTGCGGGTCGCGATCGCGGACGTGGGCCATTACGTGCAGCCGGACGACGCGCTCGACTTGGAGGCGCGCAATCGCGGCAACTCAGTGTACTTCCCGCGCCGGGTGATCCCCATGCTTCCCGAGAAGCTGTCGAACGGGCTCTGTTCGCTGAACCCCGATGAGGATCGGCTCGCGATGGTCTGCGACATGAGCGTGTCGCCGCGCGGGGAGATCGGACGCTACGAGTTCTACGCGGCGGCAATCCGCTCGCAGGCCCGACTGAACTATACGCAGGTCGCGCGCGCGCTCGACGAGAAACCGGGGCACGCGGACGAGGTCGTCGCACCGCTCCTGGACCGGCTCGAGGCTCTGGACGAGGTGTTCCGCGCGCTGCTGACGGCGCGCGAGCGGCGCGGCGCGATCGACTTCGAGACCGTCGAGACGGTGCTCGAGTTCGATGCGCGCGGCAAGATCGCGCGGATCGTACCGGCGCCGCGCAACGACGCGCACCGGCTGATCGAGGAATGCATGCTCGCCGCCAACGTGTGCGCGTCCGACTTCCTGCAGCATCGCGGACACAAGGCCCTGTACCGTATCCACGAAGGTCCGACGCCGGAGAAGCTCGAGGCCCTGCGCGAGTTCCTGAAGAGCTTCGGCCTCGCCCTCGGCGGCGGCGACGAGCCGCATGCGAAGGAGTACGCTAAGCTGCTCGCGCAGGTGAAAAAGCGGCCCGACGTGCAGCTGCTCCAGACCGTGCTCCTGCGCTCGCTTCAGCAGGCCGTATACAGCCCGGAGAACGTCGGCCACTTCGGGCTCGCATACGAGTCTTACACGCACTTCACTTCGCCGATCCGCCGCTACCCCGACCTGGTAATCCACCGCGCGATCAAGGCGGCGCTCGGCGGCCGCACGTATACGCCCGGCAAGTGGGACGAGCTGGGCAAGCACTGCTCGATGACCGAGCGGCGCGCGGACGAGGCCACGCGCGACGTGCAGACCTGGCTGAAGTGCTACTACATGCGCGATCGCGTGGGCGAGGAGTTCGAGGGCAGCATCAGCGCGGTCACCGGTTTCGGGATCTTCGTCGCGCTGGACGACGTCTACGTCGAGGGCCTGGTGCACGTCTCGGAGCTCGGCAACGACTACTTCCGATTCGACGCCGTCCACCACGTGCTGCGCGGCGACAGAACGGGCAAGACGTTCCGCCTGGCCGACCGGGTGCGCGTGCGAGTGGTGCGTGTCGACCTCGAGCTCGGCCGCATCGACTTCGTTCCGGCATGAGGGAGTCGCGGGTCCTGATCGGTTTTCACGCGGTACTCGCCAGGCTGCGCGCCGATCCCGGCTCGATGGTCGAGATCCTGGTCGACGAGAGCCGGCACGACGCGCGGCTCGGCGACGTGCTGCGCGTCGCCGAGCGGGCCGGCGTGCGCGTGATGCGCGTCCCCGGCAAGCGCCTCGACGGGTTCTACGGCGGCGGACGCCATCAGGGGATCGTGGCGCGGGTAGAGGGCCGCGACGAGCAGGCGAGCCTCGAGGACGTGCTCGAGCGTCTGACCGAGCCCGCGCTGCTTCTCGTGCTCGACGGCGTGACCGACCCGCACAACCTCGGCGCGTGTCTGCGGGTGGCCGACGCGGCCGGCGCGCACGCGGTGATCGTCCCGAAGGATCGCAGCGCGGGGCTTTCGCCGATCGTCACGAAGGTGGCGAGCGGCGCGGCCGAGTCGGTGCCTTTCCTCACGGTCACGAACCTCGCGCGCACGCTCGATGCATTGAAGGAGCGGGGGATCTGGATCGTCGGTGCCGCGAGCGAGGGCGAGCAGGATCTCTACGGCGCGGACCTTCCTTCGCCGATCGCGTGGGTCTTGGGTTCGGAGGGCGAAGGGCTGCGGCGGCTGACGCGCGAGCGTTGCGATCTGCTCGTGCGGATCCCGATGCATGGCCAGGTCGAGAGCCTGAACGTCTCCGTCGCGGCCGGCCTGTGCCTTTACGAATCGCGGCGGCGACGGCGGACCAGCGCGTGATTCCCGACGTGGCGCCGGCTTCGCCGCCCGGCTTGCGCCTGGGGCCGCAAACGCCGCGCGTCGGGTCCCGGTGCACCGGGACACATTGCAGCGACAAAGCGTCCCGGCGCACCACCCACCTGGCGCGGCGCGGCCCCAGTTGCTGCCCCGGCCGACAAAGCCGGACGCCGGTGGCCCAGTTAGCTGCGGTCCCGGAGCACTCGAGTCGTGGAGAGGCTTTCCCCGAGGCGAGGCGGCCTGGCGGCGGCGATTTGAGCCGCAGTCGACGCCGTTGGGTGGCTCGTGTGCGGTTGGGCGTGGGTTGCACTGCCGTCGCGAGCCGGGACCCAACAGGCGACGCACCCTGCGGCGCCATGAGCCGCCCCCGGGCCGCCTCGCCTCGGCTGTAGCAAGTCATTGATTCGGCTTGCCGGAAGGGTCCGCGCGCCGCTATAATGCGCGGCTTTCCGGGCGCAACGCCCGCTTTCCTTGCCTCACCGGTTGCCCATCCCGGGAGGCTTATCCCATAAGGAGTCCGCATGCGGCATTACGAAGTCGTTTTCATCGTCCATCCGGACCAGAGCGAGCAGGTGCCTGCGATGGTCGAGCGCTACCGCAACGCGGTCACAGCGCGCCAGGGCAAGGTGCACCGCCTCGAGGATTGGGGGCGCCGCCAGCTCGCCTTCCCGATCGAGAAGGTCCACAAGGCGCACTACGTCCTGATGAACATCGAGTGCGACAACGAGGCGCTCGCCGAGCTCGAGCACTCTTTCAAGTTCAACGATGCGGTGCTGCGCCACCTCGTCGTCAAGATGAAGGGCCCGGTGACGACGCCTTCGCCGATGATGAAGGAGGAGAAGTCGAAATCCCTGCTTGCCCGGGAGGGCGGCGCGGAAGCCGCCAAGCCGGCCGAGGCGCGGGCCTGACGCGGGCACGATTGGATCCCGGCAACCGGCTGACGCTCGCGGGAACCCTGGTCGCGCGCGATGCGCTCCGATATACCCCGGCGGGCGTGCCCATCGTGAGCTTCCGTGTCGCGCACGCTTCGCAGCAGCGCGAGGCGGGCGCCGAGCGGCAGGTCGAGATGGAGCTGGCCTGCGTGGCGGTGGAGGAGCTCGCAAGGCTCGTCACCGCGGCGCCGCTCGGCGCAGGAGTGGTGACTTCGGGCTTCGTCGCGCGCAAGGGAAAGTCGAGCCGGCAGCTGGTGCTGCACGTAACCGAATTGGAATTCAGAGAAGGAGAACGAGATGCCTCCTCCCAGCAGAGGACGTAGCGGCGGCCGCGGTGGCCGCGGCGGCAAGAAGGACGCGCGCGGCCGCGAGCGCGGCGGGTCGCGCCAGCTGTTCAAGCGGCGCAAGTTCTGCCGCTTCACCGCCGAGAAGATCACATGGATCGATTACAAGGACGTCGATCTCCTCAAGGACTTCATCGGCGAAAACGGCAAGATCATTCCGGCGCGGATCACCGGCACGAAGACCGGGTACCAGCGGCAGCTTTCCGACGCGATCAAACGGGCGCGCTTCCTTGCGCTCCTGCCGTACACCGATCTTCATGGGGGGCGCTAGAACATGCAGGTCATCCTCCTCGAGAAGGTTGTCAACCTCGGCGGGCTGGGCGACGTCGTCAAGGTGAAGGACGGCTTCGCCCGGAACTTCCTGATCCCGCAGGGCAAGGCCAAGCGCGCGACGCCGGAGAACCTGGCCGAGTTCGAGACGCGCCGCGCGGACTTGGAGAAGACGCAGTCCGAGCAGCTCGCCGCGGCGCAGGAGCGCGGCGGGAAGATCGACGGGCTCGCGGTCCAGATCGTGCGCAAGGCCGGCGTCGATGGCCGGTTGTTCGGCTCCGTCACGACTTACGATATCGCGGAGGCCCTCCAGGGCCTCGGCCACGAGGTCGAGCGCGCAGCGATCCGGCTGCCGCAAGGACCGCTGAAGGCGATCGGCGACTACGACATCGCGATCGCGCTGCACGGCGATGTCGTCGTGCACGTGAAAGTCTCGGTCCTCGGTGAAAGCTGAGGAACGGGCTCCGCCCGTAGGGGCTCACCGGGGGGCGCAAGAGCGCCCCCCGTTCGTTTGGAGCGGTAGAATCGAAGGTCATGGCGCAGCCCGTCACCCAGAGCCCGATCCAGAGCTCGGCCGATCCCCAGCTCGTCAGCCTCAAGGTCCCGCCGCACTCGATCGAAGCGGAGCAGTCGGTCCTCGGCGGGCTGCTCCTCGACAACGGGGCGTGGGACCGCATCGGCGACGTCGTCGCGGTGGACGACTTCTACCGCGACGACCACCGCCGCATCTTCCGGCACATCGCAATGCTCGTCGAGCAGGGCAAGCCGGCGGACGTGGTCACCGTCGCCGAGTCGATCGAGTCGGGCGAGGACAGGGACAAGGCCGGCGGGCTCGCCTATCTCGGGAACCTGGCGCAGAACACGCCGTCAGCGCACAACATCCGGCGCTATGCGGAGATCGTGCGCGAGCGCGCGATCATGCGGAAACTGGTGGCGGTCGGCAACGAGATCGCGGACAGCGCGTTCAACCCGGCCGGCAAGGAGGTCGGGCAGCTGCTCGACGAGGCCGAGTCCCGGGTGTTCCAGATCGCGGAGGCGCGCGCCCGCACCGGCGGCGGCTTCCACGACATCCACCAGCTCCTGTCGCAGGTGATGGAGCGGGTCGACTTCCTCTACAGCCGCGACAACCCGAGCGACGTCACCGGCGTTCCCACGGGCTACCGGGACCTCGACTCGATGACCTCGGGGCTGCAGGAGGGCGACCTCGTGATCATCGCGGGGCGGCCGAGCATGGGCAAGACCGCATTCGCGCTGAACATGGGGGAATACGTCGCCGTGCACGAGAAGCGGCCGGTGGCGGTGTTCAGCATGGAGATGTCCGGCACGCAGCTCGCGGCGCGGATGCTCGGTTCGATCGCGCGCATCGACCAGCACAAGCTGCGCACCGGCCGGCTCTCCGACGAGGACTGGAATCGCCTCGCCGACGGACTCGGAAAGCTGCACGACGCGCCGATCCACATCGACGAGACGCCGGCGCTCAACCCGCTCGAGCTGCGCGCCCGGGCGCGGCGGCTGGCGCGGCAGTACGGCAAGCTCGGGATGATCGTCGTGGACTACCTGCAGCTGATGGTCACCGACGGCCGGCGCGACGAGAACCGGGCGACCGAGCTGTCAGAAATCTCGCGCTCGCTCAAGGCGCTCGCGAAGGAGCTCGGGGTGCCGGTGCTCGCGCTCTCGCAGCTCAACCGCAGCGTCGAGAGCCGCAACGACAAGCGCCCGATGATGTCGGACCTACGCGAGTCGGGCGCGCTTGAGCAGGACGCGGACGTGATCCTGTTCATCTACCGGGACGAGGTCTACAACCGCGACACCGGTGAAAAGGGCAAGGCCGAGATCATCATCGGCAAGCAGCGCAACGGTCCGATCGGGACCGTGAACCTCACCTTCCTCGGGCAGTACACGAGATTCGAGAACTACGCCGCACCGAGCGGGTTCTAGGTTTCCTGGCGCGGCCCGAGACCTCGCCGGCCGGTGGCGCGACAAGTGAGCGTGACTTGCTTGTCATCCGCGGTCCCAAAGTGCGTAAGACGGTCATAGTGCCTCTCGTCACCGTCGATCACCGCATCCCACCGTAGGCAAATCAGCATGGGAGAGATGCGACGTCGCGTAAAATGCGCCCATGCGCCGTCCGACGTTGCGCTGGCTCCTCGTTGCGCTGCTCGCCGCACACGCAACGGCGCTCGCCCAGATGCCGGCGAGCGTCTTCCTCGAGGAGCTGACTTCCCGGGAACTCGCCGCCGTTATACGTGCTGGCAAGACTACTATCCTGGTGCCAATCGGCGGCACCGAGCAGAATGGGCCGCACATGGTGCTCGGCAAGCACAACGTGCGCGCGAAGGTGCTGGCCGGCAAGATTGCGCGTGAGCTCGGCAACGCGCTGGTCGCCCCCGTCGTTGCCTACGTGCCCGAGGGCAGCGTCAATCCCCCGACCGGGCACATGCGTTACCCGGGAACGATCACGGTGCCGCCGGACGTGTACCGCAAGGTGCTCGATTCCGCCGCGCGCAGCTTCCGGCTCGCCGGATTCCGCGACATCGTGTTTCTGGGCGATCACGGCGACTATCAGAAGGACAACGAGATCGTGGCCCGCCAACTCGATCGCGAATGGGCGGGCACCCCAGTCCACGTGTACGCCATCGTCGAGTATTACCGGGCGGCAACCGATGGCTTTGCCAAGAACCTCAAGGCGCGCGGCTACAGCGATGCCGAGATCGGCCTTCATGCCGGGCTCGCGGACACGTCGCTCGCGTTGGCGGTCGACCCGGGACTCGTGCGACCGGAACAGCTGCAGTCCACGCCCGGGACGTGGGCCCCGACCGGCGTTTCGGGTGATCCCCGGCGCGCCACCGCCGAGCTCGGCAAGCCGGGCGTCGATGCGATCGTGACCCAATCCGTGGCGGCCATCCGCGCAGCGGTCGCCCGAAGGTAGGTCCCATGCCGCCAAGAATTTCCGGCAGTCCCGTCCTACAACTTCAGGAGCCGTCGTGACGTTCGTCGCTCGCACTCGTTACTTGCCGTTCGCGTTCCCGCTTGCCTTTGCCTTGTCGACGACTTGCGTCGCGCAGACCCCTGCGAAAGCGCTGGCTGAAGCGCCCGTTCCGCCGGCCATATCCACCGTGCCCGGAATGGCGTCGGTGCCCGATCCGGCGAATTTGTACAGCGAGACAACCGCCGCCAAGATGAGTCCCGCGCTCGCCAACGACCTGCCGCGTGTCTACGTGCCGCACATCCAGTCGAACGACATCTACGTGATCGACCCGGCAACGTTCAAGGTCGTCGAAAAATTCAGGGTGGGCCTCAATCCGCAGCACGTCGTGCCGTCGTGGGACCTGCGCACGCTGTGGGTGACGAACAACGCCGAGAACACGACCAAAGGCAGCCTGACGCCAATCGACCCAAAGACCGGCAAGCCAGGCAAGCCGATCGCAGTTGACGATCCGTACAACATGTACTTCTCGCCCGACGGCAAGTCCGCGATCGTCGTTGCCGAAGCGATGAAGCGACTCGACTTCCGCGATCCGGTGACGATGAAGCTGCAGTACTCGATCGACGTTCCGCGTTGCGCCGGCATCAACCACGCCGACTTCGCGATCGACGGCAAGTTCGCGATCTTCACGTGCGAATTTGCCGGCACCGTGGCCAAGGTCGACCTTGTGAACCGCAAGGTGCTGGGCTACACGCAGGTGATCCAGCCCGGCCGCCCCACAAAGGTCGTCAAGGGACCCGACGGCAAGGACCAGGTGATCTGCACGACCTGGAAAGGCATGCCACAGGACATCCGGGCGTCGCCGGACGGCAAGCTCTTCTACGTCGCCGATATGATGGCCGACGGCGTGCACGTGGTCGACGGCGAGACGTTCCGCCAGGTTGGCTTCATCGAAACCGCCAAAGGCACGCACGGCCTCTATCCCAGTCGCGACGGGAAGAAGCTGTATGTCGCCAATCGCGGCTCGAACAAGATCCACGGCCCGCCTAAGGGCAAGGGCGGTGTATCGGTGATCGACTTCGCGACCCAGAAAGTCGAGGCGAACTGGCTGATCCCGGGCGGCGGCAGCCCCGACATGGGCAACGTCAGTGCCGACGGCAAGTGGCTGTGGCTATCGGGCCGCTACGACAATGTCGTGTACGCGTTCGACACGAGCAATGGTGAAGTGAAGATCATTCCGGTGGGCAAGGAGCCGCATGGGCTCACCGTGTGGCCGCAACCGGGCCGGTACTCGCTGGGTCACACGGGCAATCTAAGGTAGCGTGAAAGAGTTGCCGCGGCCGACTTGGCCGGGCCGGCAATCGGTCCCCGGTTAGTCAGCAGGAAGGCGCCGACCGGGTGGGCCCAGCAGTGGCTCGGTCCCGGGCGCCTCTGGGCCGCCCTTGCGCCCGTCCGAACCTAGCTAGCCGCGCCCATCAAAGCACGTCTGCCGCCTGGTCGGCGAGACGCGAGCGTTCGCCGCGCTGCAGCGTCACGTGCCCCGAGTGCGACCATCCCTTGAAGCGGTCCACGACGTAGGTCAGGCCGGAGCTGCCCTCGGTCAGGTATGGCGTGTCGATCTGCGCGATGTTCCCTAGGCACACGACCTTCGTGCCGGGCCCGGCGCGCGTGATCAGCGTCTTCATCTGCTTCGGCGTCAGGTTCTGCGCCTCGTCGATGATCAGGTACTTGTGGATGAAAGTGCGCCCGCGCATGAAGTTGAGCGACTTCACCTTGATCCGCGAGCGGATCAGGTCGCGCGTCGCCGCGCGCCCCCACTCGCCGGCTTCGTCGTCGGTGTTGTTGAGGACATCGAGGTTGTCCTCGAGCGCGCCCATCCACGGCCCCATCTTCTCCTCCTCGGTGCCGGGCAGGAAGCCGATGTCCTCGCCGAGGGGCACCGTGACGCGGGTCATGATGATCTCGCTGTAGTGCTTCACCTCCAGCGTCTGCATCAGCCCCGAGGCCAGGGTGAGCAGCGTCTTTCCGGTGCCGGCCTGCCCGAGCAGCGTGACGAAGTCGATGTCCGGGTTCATGAGCAGGTTCAGGGCGAAGTTCTGCTCGCGGTTGCGCGCGGTGATGCCCCACACCGCGTTCTTCCCGTGCGTGTACTCGCGCACGGTCTCGAGCACGGCGGTGCGGCCGTGCACTTCCTTCACCAGGGCGTGCAGCGGACGTTCGCCTTCCTGGTACACGAATTCGTTGAGCAGGAGCTCCTGGCACATCGGTCCGCGCACGCGGTAGTAGGTCCGGCCGTCCTTCTTCCAGGACTCGATGTCCTTGCCGTGCTCGTCCCAGAAGTCCGCGGGCAGCTCGCGTGCCCCCGTGTAGAGGACATCGGTGTCCTCGAGCACCTTGTCGTTGTAGTAGTCCTCCGCGGCGAGCCCCAGCGCATGCGCCTTGATGCGCATGTTGATGTCCTTCGATACCAGGATCACGTCGCGGCCGGCCTGGCGCTCCGCCAGCGCCATCACGACCCCGAGGATCTGGTTGTCGGCCCTCCCGGTCGCAAGACTCGTCGGCAGGCGGCCGCTCATCACTTCGGTCTGCAAGAAGAGACGCCCGCTCGCGGTGTCGGTGTCGTGCCGCGCGATGGGGATCCCGGCCTCGATCTTGCCCGTCGCCCGGCTGACGATATCGTCGAGGAAGCGGCTCGCCTGGCGGGCGTTGCGCGCGACCTCGGAGAGCCCGCGCTTGTTGTTGTCGAGTTCCTCGAGCGTCTGCATCGGCAGGAAAATGTCGTGCTCCTCGAACCGGAAGAGGCTCGTGGGGTCGTGCATCAGAACGTTAGTGTCGAGGACGAAGAGCTTGGGCGTGGCGGGCCGCGCCTTCTCGCGCGGTTTCCTGGCAGGCGCCGCTCGCGCGCCGTGGACGGCATCGGGGCGAAGGTGCGGCTCAGAGTGTCTTGACAAAGTCGAGTACCTCCTTGGCGTGTCCGGGAACCTTCACGCCGCGCCACTCGCGGCGGATCGCGCGCTGCGCGTCGAGCACGAAAGTCGAGCGCTCGATGCCGCGCACCTGCTTGCCGTACATGTTCTTCATCTTGATGACGCCGAACTGCTGGCAGGCCCTCTCGTCCTCATCCGAGAGCAGCTCGAACGGGAAGCCCATCTTCGCCTTGAAGTTCTCGTGGGATTTCAGACTGTCGCGCGAGATGCCGTAGATCTCCGCACCCGCCTTACGGAACTCCTTGTGCAGGGCGGCGAACTGCTGGCCTTCGGTGGTGCAGCCGGGCGTGTTGTCCTTCGGGTAGAAGTAGAAGACAAGGAGGCCGGCTTTCGCCTTCGCGAGATCGAACGTTCCGCCTCCCGTCGCGGGAAGCGAGAAATGCTCTACAGCGTGACCGGGCATCTATCTTATGACGGTGGCGCGGAGCGCCACGGCGTTCATTGTCGGGGCATTCCGCGCGCGGCGCAAGCGCGCGGCCCGAACGGCTTCATCAAGCGAGGAACTGCGCGCCCTGCAGGGCAAACCTCCTCGACCGGCCGGGAAGCTCGCTCCACGCGACGACGTGTCGCGGCAGGCGGGCGGGCTCCAGCGACTCGAGCACGGTGCGGAGCGCGACGATCTCGCAGCCGCGGGCGCGCCAGCCTTCGAGCAGCCGCTCGAAGGCCGCAGCGAGGGCCCCGCCGGCGCTCTCGGCGCGCAGGGTGAAGACGTCGTCCGCCTCGCCGCCGGCGGCAGTCGCCTCGAGCACCCGCTCGTGCGCGGTGTCCGCGCGCTCCATCAGCTCGTCGAGCGTCGGGAGCGTGGTCGGGAGCTGCGGGCAGAGCACAAGCTCGCCCTCGCACACCGGCATGAAAGGGCGGATGCCGCGCGTGTCGGAAGCGTACTCGAGCCCGAACCGCTGCGTAAGGCGCAGCGCGTGGCGGCTTGTGTGCCATTCGGGCGCGGCGTGCGTGCGCGGCGGCTCGCCGGCCAAGCGTTCGAAGGTCTGGCACGCGCGACCCAGCGCGGATTCGACCCATCGGGCATCGCCCGGCGCCACGCGGTGCGGCCAGCGCACCGTATCCCAGCCATACAGGCCGAGCTCGCAGCCGGCATCCCGCACGGCCTGCATGGCAGCCGACGCGCGTGACGCAATCGCCCGTCCCGGAAGGAGCCGGTGCAGGCGGTCGGGACCGAGGTTGAAGTAGAACGTGGCCGCGGCGCCGTGGCGCACGAGGATCTCCACGATGCGCGGCACCGCGCGCACCGCCCCGCGTGCCGTCGCGACCGTGATGCGGAGTCCGACTCTCACCGTCGAGTCGACGCGGGAGGGGCCACGACCGCGCTTGGATCCCCGGCGCCCATCATGCCAATCGCCTTCCTTCGAGGCGAGACGCCGCGCCCGTGCCCGGCCAGCCAAGTGACCATGTCGGTCTGCGTGGCTAGCTGCGCGCGACGATGAATACGCCGAGGATGATGATGCCGATGCCCACGAGCCGCGTGGCCGTCACCGCCTCGCCGAAGAGGTAGTACGCGGCGATCGCGTTCACCACATAACCGATCGAGAGCATCGGGTAGGCGATGCTCACCTCGACGCGCGATAGCGCGAGGATCCACACCATTACACTGATCACGTAGCACGCGATGCCGCCGAGGATGTGCGGCTCGAAGGCGAGCTTGAGGCCCACCGGCAGCGCATTGGCGGCGGCGAACTCGAACTGACCCACCGCATTGGTGCCAGCCTTGAGCAGGAGCTGCGCCGCGGCGTTGAGCAGCACGCCGGCGAGAATCAGCGCGAAGCTGAGAGCAGTCATGGGACGTCGTGCCTCCGGAGGAACGCGCGGCCGCGCGCCGTGAGGCCGCGGTCACGCCAGGAGCAGCGCGGCGGCGACGTTGCGCGCCTCCGCTGCGAGGATGTTGTACGTGCGACAGGCGGCCTGCACATCCATCACCTCTAGACCGACGCGCGCCTCGACGAGGGCGCGGGTGATCTCGGGGCGGGGGAAGCGCAGACGCGCGCCGGTGCCGAGCAGGACAATCTCGGGCGCGAACTCGATGAGGGGCGTGAAGTGCTCGGGCGCAAGGGCATCGAAGCACTCGGCGCCCCAGTCGGCCACGATTCGATCGGGCAGCACGATCAGGCTGCGCTCGAAGCGCTTACCGTCGACGGCCACGTAGCCGGCGCCGTAGCCGGTGAAGATGTGCGCCGTGCCGGGCGTGGAAAGATGCAGCTTCAAGGAAAAACTCGAATTGCGGTAAGGAGTTAGAGCAGGTAGCATTATATCTTGCTGCGACGCATGGGCCGGGCATGGCCGGTGCGGCGAGGCCGAACGAACCCCGGACCGCGACTCATGAAGGAATTTCCGCGCATCCAGCGCCTGCCGACGTACGTGTTCAACATCACGGCGGAGCTCAAGATGGCTGCGCGCCGCGCGGGCGACGACATCATCGACATGAGTATGGGCAACCCCGACGGGCCGACCCCCAAGCACATCGTCGACAAGCTGATCGAGTCGGTGCAGCGCCCGGGCACGCACGGGTACTCGGTGTCGAAGGGCATCCCGCGCCTGCGACTCGCGATCTGCAACTGGTATCGCCGCCGTTACGGCATCGAGCTCGATCCAGACAAGGAGGCGATCGTCACGATCGGCTCCAAGGAGGGCATCGCGCACCTTGCGCTCGCCACCCTGGATCACGGCGACATCGTTCTGGTACCGAACCCGAGCTACCCGATCCACATCTACGGCCCCGTCATCGCGGGCGCCGACATCCGGCACGTGCGCAACACGCCCGACGTCGACTTCTTCGAGGAGCTGGAGCGCGCGATCAAGGAGTCGTTCCCGAAGCCGAAGATGCTGATCATCAACTTCCCGGGGAACCCGACCGGGCAGTGCGTCGAGCTCGAGTTCTTCGAGCGGATCGTCGCGCTCGCGAAGGAGCACGACATCCTGGTCGCGCACGATCTCGCGTATGCTGACATCGTGTTCGACGGCTACCGCGCGCCGTCGATCATGGAGGTGCCCGGCGCCCGCGACGTCGCGGTCGAGTTCTTCACGATGTCGAAGAGCTACAACATGGCCGGCTGGCGGGTCGGCTTCATGGTCGGCAATCGCGAGCTGGTGCACGCACTCGGCCGCATCAAGAGCTACCATGACTATGGCACCTTCACGCCGATCCAGGTCGCCTCGATCGTCGCGCTAGAGGGTCCGCAGGACTGCGTCGAGGAGATCCGCGTCAAGTACCAGCGGCGCCGCGACGTGCTCGTGAAGGGCCTGCACGAGGCCGGCTGGATGGTCGAGAACCCCAAGGCCGCCATGTACGTGTGGGCAGAGATCCCGGAAGCCTATCGCGCGCTGGGTTCCCTCGAGTTCGCGAAGAAGCTGCTCATGGAGGCCAGAGTGGCGGTCTCGCCGGGGATCGGCTTCGGCGAGTACGGCGACACGCACGTGCGGATCGCGATGATCGAGAACGAGAACCGCACCCGCCAGGCCGTGCGCGGAATCAAGGAGATGTTCCGCAAGGACGGCCTGCTCAAGACCTCGCGCGCGGCCTAGGGGCCGCGACCGACTCGCGGGGATTTACAAGGGGCGCGGCTGGTGAGGCGGAGCAGGGGCCCCAACGCAAGTTGGGGATGCGACCCGATAACAGCCGCAAGCGGCCGCCATTCGCCGCGATGTCCGCCTCCGGGGTCAGATCCCCGGCGCAGGCGCCGGGACCCCTCTTCCGCCCTGCGGCGGACGCCCCTTGTTCGACAACGGGGGACATACAAGGGGAGTCCCCCCTTGTTCGTACGAAGGATTTCGGCCGACCGGAAGGCTGGCGTCGCCCTCAAGAAAGCGTTCAATTGGCTATCCGTCCCATCAACGTCGGGTTGCTAGGCATCGGCACCGTCGGCGGCGGCACCTGGACGGTGCTCGCCCGCAACCGCGAGGAGATCCAGCGCCGCGCGGGGCGGGAGATCCGCATCGCCATGGTGGCCGACAAGGATCTCGACAAGGCGCGACGCCTGACGGGCGGCGAAGCGAAGTGCGTCGCCGACGGCAACGAGGTGGTCACCAGCCCCGACATCGACATCGTCGTGGAGCTGATCGGCGGTTACACGATCGCGAAGGAACTCGTGCTCAAGGCGATCGCGAACGGCAAGCACATCGTGACCGCGAATAAGGCGATGCTCGCGGTGCACGGCAACGAGATCTTCGCCGCCGCCCAGAAGAAGGACGTGATGGTCGCGTTCGAGGCGGCCGTCGCTGGCGGCGTGCCGATCATCAAGGCGCTGCGCGAGGGGCTCACCGCTAACCGCATCGAGTGGATCGCCGGGATCATCAACGGCACGTCGAACTTCATCCTCTCCGAGATGCGCGAGAAGGGGCTTGCATTCGCAGACGTGCTGCGCGAGGCCCAGCGGCTCGGTTATGCGGAAGCGGACCCGACCTTCGACATCGAGGGGATCGACGCCGCGCACAAGCTCACGATCCTCGCCGCAATCGCCTTCGGCGTGCCGATGCAGTTCGACAAGTGCTACCGGGAGGGTATCGAGAAGCTCACGCAGAGCGACATCCGCTACGCCGAGAGCCTCGGCTACCGGATCAAGCTCCTTGGCGTCACCCGTCGCACGCCCGCGGGCATCGAGCTGCGCGTGCACCCGACGCTGATCCCGGCGCGGCGCCTGATTGCCAACGTGGAGGGCGTCATGAACGCCATCCTCGTCAAGGGCGATGCCACCGGGCCGACCATGTACTACGGCGCCGGCGCCGGTGCCGAGCCGACCGCCAGCGCGGTGGTGGCCGACCTCGTGGACATCACGCGGCTGCACACCGCCGATCCGGAGCACCGCGTGCCGCATCTCGCGTTCCAGCCCGACCGGCTCGCCGCGACCACGATCCTGCCGATGGCGGAGGTCACGAGCTCCTACTACCTGCGGATGCGGGTGCTCGACCGCCCCGGCGTGCTGGCCGACATCACGCGCATCCTCGCCGACCGCTCGATCTCGATCGACGCGATGATCCAGCGCGAGCCCGAGGAGGGCGAGGAACAGGTCGACATCATCATGCTCACGCACCAGACCCAGGAGAAGAACGTCGACGCGGCGATCGCCGCGATCGAGTCGCTACAGGTGGTGACGGCGAAGATCACCCGGATCCGGCTCGAGGAGCTGGGGCGGAACTAGAGAAAGGCAGCCGCAGAGGACACAGAGGAAAGATCCACCGTGGGGTACATCTTCCCTCCTTCACCTCTGTGATCTCTGTGGCTTAGGTTGTATGCGTTACGTTTCCACCCGCGGCGGGATGGCCCCTGCCGCGTTCTGCGAGATCCTGCTCGAAGGGCTCGCGTCCGACGGCGGGCTGACCATCCCCGAGACCTACCCGCGGGTCGACCGCGCGACGCTCGCTGCCTGGCGCAAGCTCGACTACCGGGCGCTCGCATTCGAGATCCTGTCGCAGTACATCGACGACATCCCCGCTGCGGACCTCAGAGCCATCGTCGACCGCACGTACACTGCGGGAGTCTTCGGCTCCGACGAAATCACCCCGGTGCGCACGTTCGAGCGGGGGCTGTACCTCCTGCAGCTCTCGAACGGCCCGACGGCGGCCTTCAAGGACGTCGCGATGCAGCTGCTCGGAAGCTTGTTCGAGCACGTGCTCGCCGCGCGCGGCGAGACCCTGAACATCCTCGGCGCGACCTCCGGCGACACCGGCTCGGCCGCCGAGTACGCGATGCGCGGCAAGCACGGCATCCGCGTGTTCATGCTGTCGCCGCACGGCAAGATGAGCGCGTTCCAGACGGCGCAGATGTACTCGCTCGCCGATCCGAACATCTTCAACCTCGCGGTGCGCGGCGTGTTCGACGACTGCCAGGACGTCGTCAAGGCGGTGTCCGCCGACCTCGACTTCAAGACGCGGCTGCGGATCGGTTCGGTGAACTCGATCAACTGGGCGCGGCTCGTCGCTCAGGTCGTCTACTACTTCAAGGGCTATTTCGCGGTGACGCGGGGCGAGGACGACGAGGTCTCGTTCGCCGTCCCCTCCGGAAACTTCGGCAACATTTTTGCCGGCCACGTCGCGCGCTCGATGGGCCTGCCGATCCGGAAGCTGATCCTGGCGACCAACGAGAACAACGTGCTCGACGAGTTCTTCCGGACCGGCGTGTACCGGGTGCGGGCGGCGAAGGAGGTGTTCCAGACCTCGAGCCCCTCGATGGACATCTCGAAGGCGTCGAACTTCGAACGCTACGTGTACGACCTGGTCGGCCGCGACCCGGTGCGCGTGCGCGAGCTGTGGCGCCGCGTCGACGCCGGGGGCGAGTTCGATCTCTCCGGCTCCGCGTACTACACGCGGGTCGGGGAGACCGGCTTCGTCTCCGACTTCAGCACGCACGCCGACCGGCTCGCGACGATCCGGCGGGTGCACAGCCGCTACGGCTACATCGTCGACACCCACACGGCCGACGGCATCAAGGTGGGACTGGGGTTCCGCGAGCGCGGCGTGCCGCTCGTCTGCCTCGAAACCGCGCTCGCCGTGAAGTTCGATGGCGCGATTCGCGAGGCGCTCGGCTTGGCGCCGCCCCGGCCGAAGGCCTACGAGAACCTCGAATCGCTGCCGCAGCGCTTCGAGGTGATCGACGCCGATGCCGAAGCCGTGAAGCGCTTCATCGCAAGAGCAGCCGGCGTTTCGTGACTCAGAGGTAGCTCCGGTACGTCGGGTCGTACATGCGCGACCTGACGTCCCCGAGAACGTCCGCTGGCCGCGGGCGTGCAGCGAGCCCGCTCGAATACGCCACCTCCGCCACCGCGGCGGCGATGTGCGCGGACACGTCCCGGACGCGTGCGAGCGGCGGATAGAGGCTCCCCTGCTCGAGATCCTGCGCGGTAACCTGCTTCGACAGGGCGTGCGCAGCGGCGAGGAACATCCCGTCGGTGACGTGGCGGGCCTTGGATGCGATTGCGCCCAACCCCACGCCGGGAAAGACGTACGAGTTGTTGCCCTGCCTCGGCACGTGCGTCCGGCCGTTCACGGTGACAGGATCGAACGGGCTGCCGCACGCGAACAGGCCCCGGCCGTCGGTCCAGCGGTACGCCTGCTCGGCGGTGCACTCGGACTTCGAGGTCGGGTTCGAGAGCGCGAACACGATCGGCCGGGGATTGATCTCGGCCATCTTGCGCAGCACCGCCTCGGTGAAGGTTCCGCCGACTGCGGCGACGCCGACGATGCCGGTGGGACGCAGCGCCTCGATCGCCGCGAGGAATTCTCCCACCGGCCGGTGGTCGTGCGCGTAATGCAGCTTGTGCTCGGCGAGGTCGGTCCGTCCCTTCACGACGAGCCCGTGCGAGTCGAAGAGCCACAGCCGCTCGCGTGCTGCCGGCTCCGGGAGGCCGTCGGCCTGCATCGCCGTGCACACCAGGTCGGAAATCCCGGTCGCGGCCTCGCCGGCGCCCATGAACAGGATCTTCTGGTCGCGCATCCGGCCGCCGGTGACGCGCAGAGCCGACAGGACGCCGGCGAGCGCCACCGCTGCGGTGCCCTGGATGTCGTCGTTGAACGTGCAGATCCGTTCGCGGTATTTGCGCAGCATGCGGAAAGCGCTGTGGTTCGCGAAGTCCTCGAACTGCACGACCACGCCGGGGAAGAGCTCCTGCGTCGCGACGACGAACTCCTCGACGAGGGCGTCATAGTCCGGACCGGTCACGCGGCGCTGCTTCAGCCCGAGGTACAGCGGGTCGTCGAGCAGCGCCTGGTTGTTGGTCCCGACATCGAGAGTGACCGGCAGGGTCCGGCTCGGGTAGATGCCGGCGCAGGCGCTATACAGCGCGAGCTTCCCGACCGGGATGCCCATACCGTTCGCGCCGAGGTCGCCCAGGCCGAGGATCCGCTCGCCGTCGGTCACCACGATGATGTCAACCTCGCGGTAGGGCCAGTTGCGCAGCACGGTGGCGACGCGGCCGCGGTCGGCAGCGGTGACGTACATGCCGCGCGGGCGCGTGTAGATGTGGCCGAAGCGCTGGCACGCGAGGCCGACGGTCGGCGTGTAGATGATCGGCTGCATCTCGTCCGGGTGCTCGAGCAGCACGCGGTAGAAGAGCGCCTCGTTGCGGGTGTGCAGCGCCTCGAGCCGGATGTACTTGTCGAGCGGATCGGGCACCCGGCGCAGGTTCTCGAGGATGCGGCCGACCTGCTCATCCTGGGTTGCGACGAGCGGCGGCAGGAGGCCGCGCAGGCCGAGGGCGTCGCGTTCGGCCTCGGTGAATGCCGTGCCCTTATTGAGCGCGGGATCGCGCAGTAGCTCGATGCCGTGCGGGGTTGCCGGCTTGCCGGCAGCAGCGTTCGTTGGCATGACTCTCCTCCAGTGCCGCTCCGTCGTTCAGGGACCGTGGCGGCTGCGGCCCGAGGTCAGACGTACTCGCTCGTGTACGACTTGAGCGCCTTCATGTAGTTCGACCGCTCGAACGCGTCCGGATCGGGGCAGGCGCGCTGGCTGAGCGAGCCCTTCATCTGCGCGACCGACTCGTAGTCGCGTTCCCTCATCCAGGTTTCCACGCCCCGCAGCAGGCCGGTCACGTGCGCGGGGCCCTTGCGGAGCAGGCTGCTCGCGAGCATCACGCAGTCGGCGCCGGCGAGCACGAGTTTCAGCACGTCCTCGGGCGTGTGCGCGCCGCCGGTGGCGGCGAGGCTCGCGTCGATGCGCCCGTGCAGGATCGCGATCCAGCGCAACGCGAGGCGCAGCTCGTCGGACGTGGACAGCACCAGGTGCGGCGCGACCTCCAGCTCCTCGAGCAGGATGTCGGGTTGCACGAACCGGTTGAACAGGACGAGCCCCGATGCCCCGGCGCGGGCGAGGCGGGCGGCCATGTTGGCCATTGCGCTGAAGTAGGGCGAGACCTTCACCGCGACGGGCACCTTGACCTGGCTCTTCACCGCGGCGACCAGATCCACGTAGCGAGTCTCCACCGCGGCGCTCGTGTCGTCGGGATCGGTGGCGAGGAAGTAGACGTTAAGCTCGATGGCGTCGGCGCCGGCATCTTCGAAGCGCTGCGCGTATCGCGTCCAGCCGCCCGGCGTGTGGCCGTTGAGGCTAGGGATCACCGGCACCGAGAGGGACTTCTTCGCATCCGCGATCAGCTGCAGGTACTGGTCGGGGCCGGTCTCGTACGCGACCTCCGGGAAGAACCCCTGCGCCTCGGGGGAGATCTCGGCGCCGTACAGCATCAGCTTGTGGGCGGCCATCTCCTCGTGCTCGATCTGCTCCTCGAAGAGCGAGGGAAGCACGACCGCGGCCACGCCGGCGTCCTCGAGCCGCTTGAGGCTCTCGATGGTGCCTGTCAACGGCGAAGCCGAGGCGACGATCGGGTTGCGGAGATCGAGCCCGAGGTAACGCGTGCGCAAATTGACGCTCATGTCTCCAGCTCCTCGCTCGGTGGCCCGGAGGTCACGACGCCCGGCTCCGCCTCGGCGCCGCTTTCGGATTCGGCCTCCTCCGGCACGACCCGGTGCACGCCGGCCATCTGCTCGTAGTACTGCCAGCGCGCGTCGATGTCGGCCTGGGCCGCCTTCATCAGCTGCTTCGCACGCTCGGGATCGGAGCGCGCGAGCATCGCGAAGCGGCCTTCCTTCATCGCGAACTGCTCGAACGGAATGGTCGGCTTGCGCGAGTCGAGCTTCAGCGGCTGGTCGGCGCCGCCCATGCCTAGCCGCGGGTCGTAGCGGTAGAGTGTCAGGTAGCCGCTCTTCACCGCATCCTTCTGGTGGCTCATCGCGGTCGACATCTCGATGCCGTGCGCGATGCAGTGGCTGTACGCGATGATCAGCGACGGGCCGGTCCACGATGCGGCTTCCCGGAACGTGCGCACCGTCTGCACCGGGTTCGCGCCCATTGCCACCTGTGCGACATACGCGTTGCCGTAGGCCATCGCGATCATCCCGAGGTCCTTCTTGGCGATCGGCTTGCCGGCCGCGGCGAATTTCGCCACCGCGGCGCGCGGCGTCGACTTCGACGCCTGGCCGCCGGTGTTGCTGTAGACCTCGGTGTCGAGCACCAGGATGTTCACGTTGCGGCCGGAGGCGAGGACGTGGTCGAGGCCGCCGTAGCCGATGTCGTAGGCCCAGCCGTCGCCGCCCACGATCCACACGCTGCGCGTCACCAGGCTGTCGGCCACGGCGAGGAGCTGCTTTGCCTCGGGGAAGCGCAGCCGCGGAAGGATCGCCTTCAGCGCCGTCACCCGCTCGCGCTGCGCGCCGATCTCCTCGTCGCTCGCCTGCGGTGCCTGCAGCAGCGCATCGGCCAGGTCCGCGCCGATCTCCGCGCGCAGCTCGCGCACCAGCCGGTCCGCCAGCGCGCGCTGCGCATCGAGTGCGAGCCGCATGCCCAGACCGAACTCGGCGTTGTCCTCGAACAGGCTGTTCGACCATGCGGGCCCCTGACCGGCACGGTTCTTCGTCCACGGCGTGGTCGGGAGATTGCCGCCGTAGATCGACGAGCAGCCGGTCGCGTTGGCCACCAGCAGATGGTCCCCGAAGAGCTGCGTGAGCAGCTTCAGGTACGGCGTCTCGCCGCAGCCTGCGCAGGCGCCGGAGTACTCGAACAGCGGTTCGCGCAGCTGCGCGCCCTTGAGCAGCTCGATCGCGTCAAACGACGGGCGGAGCTCGGGCAGCGCGAGGAAGAACTCGTAGTTGCGCCGCTCGACCTCGAGGTGCTCGAGCTTCGGCGTCATGTTGATCGCCTTGTGCTTCACGGCCTCCTTGCTGCGCGCCGGACAGATGTCCACGCACACGCCGCAGCCGGTACAGTCGTCCGGGGCGACCTGGATCGTGAACGCCCATCCCGCGGTCGGGCCGTCCTTGCGGTTCCACGTCTGGTGCTGGAAGCCCTTCGGCGCGTCCTTCAACAGTCCGGGCGGATAGACGTTCATGCGGATCGCCGCGTGCGGGCAGACGAGCGGGCACAGCGCGCACTGTGTGCACACGCCGGTATCCCAGATCGGGATCTCGTGCGCGATGCTGCGTTTCTCCCACCGCGTCGTGCCGGTCGGGAACGTGCCGTCGACCGGCAGCGCCGACACCGGGAGCAGGTCGCCCTGGCCGTCGAGCATCATCGCCGTGACGCGCCGCACGAAATCGGGCGCGGCCTCGGGCACCGGCGGGCGGCGGCGGAGCGGGGAGTCGGTGCGCGCCGGGACCCTGACCGGATGCAGCGCGGCGAGCGACTGGTCCACGGCGGCGAAGTTGCGGGCGAGAACGGTCTCGCCGCGCTTGCCGTAGGTCTTGCGGATCGATTCCTTGATCTCGGCGATCGCCTCTTCGCGCGGCAAGATGCCGGAGATCGCGAAGAAGCACGCCTGCATCACCGTGTTCAGGCGGCCCGCGAGACCCGCGTCGCGCGCGACCTTCAGCGCGTCGATCACGAACATCCGCAGCTTGCGGTCGACGATCGCGCGCTGCGCCTCGCCGGGGAGCTTGTCCCACACTTCCTCGGGGCCGTGGGGGCTGTTCAGCAGGAACGTCGCGCCGGGCCGGGCGAGCGCGAGCACGTCGAGCTTCTCCATGAACTCGAACTGGTGGCAGGCCACGAAGTCGGCCTGGCGGATCAGGTAGGTCGACTCGATCGGCTGCGGCCCGAAGCGCAGGTGCGACACCGTGATCGCGCCCGATTTCTTGCTGTCGTAGACGAAGTAGCCTTGCGCGTGCAGCGGCGTGTTCTCGCCGATGATCTTCACCGAGTTCTTCGTCGCGCCGACCGTGCCGTCGGCGCCGAGCCCGTAGAAGAGGGCACGCGTGACGTCGGGCGGTTCGGTGTCGAAGCTCTCATCCCAGGCGAGGGAGAGGCGGGTCACGTCGTCGACGATGCCGACCGTGAAATGGCGTCGGGGCCGCGGCTCGGCGAGCTCGTCGAGCACTGCCTTCGCCATCGCAGGCGTGTACTCCTTGGACGACAGGCCGTAGCGGCCGCCGATCACCCGCGGGGCGGGCGTCGCCTCGGGCCAGCGCTCCGCGAGCGCGGCGAGCACGTCCTGGTAGAGCGGCTCACCGACCGCGCCCGGCTCCTTGGTCCGGTCGAGCACCGCGAGGGCGCGGACGCTCGCCGGCAGCGCTGCGACGAAGGCCTGCGCGTCGAACGGCCGGTAGAGCCGCACGGTCACGAGCCCCACGCTCTCGCCGGCAGCCACGAGCTTGCGCACCGCCTCGCCTGAGGCGCCGATTCCCGAGCCCATCTGCACCAGCACGCGCTCGGCGTCGGGCGCGCCCTGGTAGTCGAAGAGCCCGTACCGCCGGCCGGTGAGCTGCGCGAAGCGCTCCATGCACTCGCGCACGATGCCCGGCACCGCGTCGTAGAAGGGGTTGCACGCCTCGCGCGCCTGGAAGAACACGTCCGGGTTCTGCGCCGTCCCGCGGAGTACCGGGCGATCGGGATTGAGCGCGCGGGCGCGGTGCGCCTCGACCAGATCGTCGCCGAGCAGCTCGCGCACCTCCTCCTCGAAGAGGCAGTCGATCTTGTTCACCTCGTGGCTGGTTCGGAACCCGTCGAAGAAGTGCAGGAACGGCACGCGCGCGCGCAGCGTGGCGACCTGCGCGATCATCGCCATGTCCTGCGCCTCCTGGACGCTGGCGGAGCACAGCATCGCCCAGCCAGTGGTGCGCGCGGCCATCACGTCGCTGTGGTCGCCGAAGATCGACAAAGCGTGCGTGGCCACGGTGCGCGCGGCGATGTGGAAGACCGTCGGCGTGAGCTCCCCCGCGATCTTGAACATGTTGGGCAGCATCAGGAGCAGGCCCTGCGAGGCAGTGAAGGTCGTCGTCAGCGCACCCGCCTGGAGCGATCCGTGCACCGCGCCGGCCGCGCCGGCCTCGCTCTGCATCTCGATCACCTCGGGCACGACGCCCCACAGGTTCTTGCGGCGCGCGGCGGACCAGGCATCGGCGAACTCGCCCATCGGCGATGCGGGCGTGATCGGGTAGATCGCGATCACCTCGTTGGTGAGGTGGGCGATCCGCGCGGCGGCCTCGTTGCCGTCCATCACGATCGAGCGCTCACTCATCGCAATTCCTTCAAAGCAGCCCGGCGCGACCGCTCTGCCAGCGGCTGTACTCCGTGGTGAGTATCTCGACGTGCTCGCGCTCTTCTGCGGCGAGCTCCCGGTAGAGCTGGCGCTCCGCCGACCCCTCGGGCGACTGCTCGCCGCGCTCGGCAAAGAACTTCGTCGCACGCTGCTCGAACGCGATCGCGATGCGAAACAGGTTGGCGGGGTCCTCGGGCTGCCGGTCGACGCCCGCGAAGATCGCGGCGCGATCGATCTGGAGGTCCGCCGCGGGTGCCGGCAGGTCCGCGTGATACCGCCGCGACAGGGTTGCCATGTGCAACTTCTCCATCTCGGCCATGCGGCCGAAGAGGTCCCGGAGCGCGGGTTCGGCCGCGTCGCGCGCGGCGCGCTCGTAGAACGCGAGCCCGCCGAGCTCGATCTCGAAGGCCATCCGGATCGCGTCGAGGGCCCGTTCGTCCTCAATCGGCCCGCGCTCGAGCAGTTCGAGCCGGCCCCTGCAGTGCGGACACATGCCGTAGGGGAAGGCAAACCCTTCGCTCACCTTGCCGCATGCGGCGCAACGCCAGCGCAGCTCGACGCCGGCGCAGCAGACGTAGGCTTCCTCGCCTTCGAGCGGTCGGCGGCAGCGCGGGCAGACGTTCATGATGGACGGGCCTCGCTTGAATCGGCGGCCGCTGACGCAGTGAGCAGCGCCGGCGGGACGAACGCGTCGACATCCGCTTGCGAGATCGGCCAGGTCTGCTTGCCGCCCTGCAGCCATGCGCCGATCGCCTTCGCGGCGCGTCGGCCGGCGCCCATCGCCAGGATCACCGTCGCCCCGCCGGTGACGATGTCCCCGCCCGCGAACACGCCGGGCAGGTTGGTGGCCTGCGTAACCGGGTCGGCCACGATGTAGCCCCACTTGTTGAGGCCGAGTCCGGGCGTCGACTGCGCGACGATCGGGTTCGCCTTCGTTCCGAGGGCATAGATCACCGTGTCGCACTCGAGCTCGACAAATTCGTCGAGCGGCACCGGCTTGCGGCGGCCCTTCTCGTCGGGCTCGCCGAGCGCCATCTTCTGCACCTTGATGCCGCGGACGTTGCCGTCGGCATCGGTCTGGATCTCGACCGGCCCGTGCAGGAAGAAGAACTCGATGCCTTCCTCCTTAGCATGGCGCAGCTCCTCGACCCGCGCCGGAGCTTCGGCCTCCGAGCGGCGGTAGACGCAGCGCACCGTCGGCGTGCCCAACCGCTTGGCAACGCGCAGACAGTCCATCGCGGTGTTGCCGGCTCCGATCACCACCACGCTCTTGCCGAGCGTGATCGGCGTGTCCAGGTACGGGAACTTGTCGCCACCCATCAGGTTGACGCGGGTGAGGAACTCGTTGGCCGAGTAGACCTGGCCGGCGAACTCGCCGGGAATGCCGAGGAAGGCCGGGGCGCCGGCGCCAGCGGCGACGAACACCGCGTCGAAACCCATCTCGCCCATCAGCTGCGGCACCGAGAAGGTCTTGCCGATCACCTTGTTGGTCTCGAACCTGACGCCGAGCGCCTGCAGGTGTTCGACCTCGCGGCTGATGATCTCGCGCGGCAGACGGAAGGAGGGGATGCCGTACTGAAGCACGCCGCCCACCACGTGCAGCGCCTCGTATACGGTGACTTCGCAGCCGTAGCGGGTCAGATCGGCCGCCACCGCCAGCCCCGCCGGGCCGGAGCCGATGACGGCGACGCGGCCGAGCGGGCGCGGCACGCGCGGCGGCCCGGCCTTGCGCGGCCGCGCGTTGTCGCCCACGAAGCGCTCCAGCCGGCCGATCGCCACCGACTCGAGCTTGCGGCCGACCACGCACTGCGCCTCGCACTGCGACTCCTGCGGGCACACGCGACCGCAGACCGACGGGAAGAGATTGGACTCGTTGATGACGCCGAGCGCGCCGTCGACGTCGCGCACCAGCAGGTGCTTGATGAAGCGCGGGATGTCGATCGACACCGGGCAGCCCTCGATGCAGGCCGGCTTCGAGCACATGATGCAGCGCTCGGCCTCGGCCAGGGCGTCGGCCATCGAGTAGCCGAGGTTCACTTCCTTGAAATTGCGCGAGCGCTCGAGCGGGTCGCGCTCGGGCATTTTCGTCGCGTGCGGCGCAAGGTCCTTGTACTTCTTGTAGTTGGTCTTGTTCTGCTCGAACAGCACCTTCTCGACGTGGCACACGTGCGCGTAATCGTTCGCCGCCGTGGCCTCCTCAGTCTTGAAGCGGCGCTGGCGCAGCATCAGTTCCTTGAAGTCGACCTGGTGGCCGTCGAAGTCGGGCCCGTCGACGCATGCGAACTTGACCTCGCCCCCGACCGAGACGCGGCAGGAACCGCACATGCCGGTGCCGTCGACCATGATCGCGTTGAGCGACACCATCGTCTTCACGCCGAACGGCCGAGTCGTCTCGACGCACGCGTTCATCATCGGCAGCGGGCCGATGGCGACGACCAGATCCGGGCGGTCGCGCTCGAGCACCTCCTGCAGCGCCGCCGTGACGAAGCCGTGCTTCCCGTAGCTGCCGTCGTCGGTGCAGACGATGAGCTCGTCGCAATGCTGCTTGAACCGGTCCTCCCAGAACACGAGGTCGCGGTTACGGAAGCCGATGACGCCGGTCGTGCGGTTGCCGGCCGCCTTGAACGCGCGCAGCTGCGGATACACCGGCGCGACGCCGAGGCCGCCGCCGACCAGCACGACGTGCCCGGCCCGGTCGACGTGCTGCGGCAGGCCGAGGGGGCCGACGAAGTCGGCGAAACCGTCGCCCGCCTTGTAGTGATCGCGCATCTCGAGCGTCGTCTTGCCGAGCGCCTGGATGACCAGGGTGACGGTGCCATCGTCGCGGTCGTAGTCGGCGACAGTGAGGGGAATGCGCTCGCCGCCTTCGTGCAGGCGGAGCATGACGAAGTGCCCGGGTTGCGCGGACTTCGCAACGTCGGGGGCGAGGACCTCCCACAAGAAGGTCGCGTCGGAGAACGCTTCCCGGCGAACGATCCGGTACATGTAATCGCCTTGGCGCTGCCGAGGGAGCTGATCCGCGGTGGGGGTTCGCGCAGGCCGGTCATCGGCCCGCTTCCGCGTAGTCTCTGGGAGGCGGTCGCTCGGCCCGTTGACGTAGATCAACGGCGATGCGCAGCGCGGTCCAGCGCGAATCAGGGCGAGGGGGGCGCGGCGATACCGGGGCTCACCGCGAAGAGGCGCGGGTTCGCGGGATCGACGTCCACGCGCACCCAGTTCAATTCGGGCGAGCTGAAGCCTTCGACGCGCGTGAAGGTGGCGATCGGGCGCCCGGTCGACGCGTCGCGCAGAGGCTGGTCGACGCGGTAGCGGTGCCCGTCGCCGTGAACGCGTAGAGCAGCGGCTTGCGGAGCCAGCCCGCGTGCGTCTGCAGGACCGCCCGGAAACGCGCGTAGCCGTCGATGCGCGGCGGGCCGCGCCGGAATCGCGGGTCCGCGTGCGCAAACACGGCCAGTCCGCGAATCTCGGGCGCTTCGGACCGCTTCACTGCCTCGTCGAGCCACTCGAAGTTTGCCCGCATGCGCTCCGCGTGCTCCGCGTCCATCTCCGGATTGCGTCCAAGGTTATTGTTGCTGCCGGGGACGTTCAGCGTGACGAAGACGACCCCGCTGGTGACCCACCGAGTGTTCTCGCGGTAGGCGAAGAACCGCTCTTCCGCGCTCTGGCGCGTGAGCCGCAGCGATCGGTTCCCGAGGCTCCTATCGCCGGCGTGGAACAGCGCGCGGAGCCTGTCGAGCCGCTCGAGGGGATCGTGGCGGCCGGCGCCGGCACGGTGGCAGTCGGTCCAGTCGTTGTCGCCCGGAACTAAGACGAGCGGCACCGGGGACGCGTCGAGGAGGCGGAGGCGATCGGCAAACACCGCGTCGGCGCACGAAGTGAAGCCGCCCTTGAGATCCCCGACGTGAACGGCGAAGGCGACGCGCGCGTCGCGCAGGTCCTCGAGCAGCCGCGCGACGCCCGCCTCCTCGTGCGCGAAGTACGGCGTGTCGCCGACGACGGCGAAGCGTCAGCGCTCGGCGCCCTGGGCGGCGAGCGCGAGTGCGCCGAGCGCGACCGCCGCGACCGCCCGCCTCACAGCTTCTTGAGTTTGTACACGAGCTCGAGCGCGTCGCGCGGGGCGAGCTCGTCGGGGTTCACCGCGTCAAGCAGGTCGAGCGCCGGGTGGCGTTCGGGTTCGGGAGCGGGCGGGGCCGCGAAGAGATCCGAGTGACCGTCGCGCTGGAGGCTGCGGTGCTCGAGCTCCTGCAGATAGCGGCGTGCCGCCCGGATCACCGCGCCCGGCACGCCGGCGAGCGCCGCCACCTGCAGGCCGTAGCTCTGGCTCGCGGGACCCTCCTCGAGCGCGTGCAGGAAGACGATCCGGTCCTTGTGCTCGACCGCATCCAAGTGCACGTTCGCGACCTCGCGGTACTCCTGCGCGAGGCCGGTCAGCTCGAAGTAGTGCGTCGCGAAGAGGGTGTACGCGCGGGTGCGCTCCACCAGATGGCGTGCGATCGCCCACGCGAGCGCGAGCCCATCGAAGGTCGAGGTGCCGCGCCCGACCTCGTCCATCAGCACGAGGCTCGCTTCGGTCGCGTTGTGGAGGATGTTCGCGCTCTCGGTCATCTCGACCATGAACGTCGAGCGCCCGCCGGCGAGGTCGTCGGCCGCGCCGATGCGCGTAAAGATGCGGTCGATCGGGCCGATGCGCGCGGCGCGCGCGGGCACGAAGCTTCCGAGGTGCGCGAGCAGGACGATGAGGGCGACTTGCCGCATGTAGGTCGACTTGCCGCCCATGTTCGGTCCGGTGATGAGGAGCAGGCGGCGGGTGGGCGCGAGTCGCGTGTCGTTGGCGATGAACTGCTCGACCTGCGACTCGACCACCGGGTGCCGGCCCGCGTCGATCTCGATCGCGGCCTCGTCCACGAACTGCGGGCGCCTCCAGTCGCGCGCGACCGCGGTTGCGGCGAACGCCGCGAGCACGTCGAGCTCGGCGACGGCGCGCGCGAGTGCCTGCAGCCGCGGGGCGTGCGGTGCCAGCGCCGCAAGCAGCTCGTCGTACAGCGACTTCTCCAGCGCCAGCGCCCGCTCCCGCGCAGAGAGGGCCTTTTCCTCGAAGGCCTTCAGCTCGGGCGTGATGTAGCGCTCGGCGTTCTTGAGCGTCTGGCGCCGGCGATAGTCCTCCGGCACCTTGTCGGCGTGCGCATTGCTGACTTCGATGTAGTAGCCATGCACGCGGTTGTACTCGACGCGCAGACTTGGGATGCCGGTGCGGCCGCGTTCGCGGGCCTCGAGCGCGACGAGGAAATCGCCGGCGTTCGACTGCAGCGCGCGCAGCTCGTCGAGCTCGGCGCTGCGTCCGGCGGCGATGACTCCGCCGTCGCGTACCATGGCGGCCGGCTCCGCGGCGATCGCGCGCCGCAAGGCGTCGACGCAGGCCTCGGGCGGCTCGAGCTCGCCGCGCAGTGTCGCCAGGCGATTCGCCTGCTCGCCGGCCACCGCAGCCGCGAGATCGGGCAGGAGCGCGAGCGAATCGCGCAAGCCGGCCAGCTCACGGGGTCGCGCACTCTTGAGCGCGATCCGCGCGGCAATGCGCTCGATGTCGGCGCAACGGCGCAGCACTGCCTGCATGGCCTGGTACGGGCCGGCACCCGCTTCGCCGGAGAGCGCCTCGATCGCCTCGTGCCGGGCGGCGAGCGCCGCGCGGTCACGCAGGGGGTGATGCACCCAATGGCGAAGCAAGCGGCTCCCCATCCCGGAGACGCACGCGTCGATCTCGCTGAACAGCGTCGGCGCGGGCGTGCCCCGCAGCGTCTCGGTGAGCTCGAGATTGCGGCGGGTCGCGGCGTCGAGCCGCACGTACGCATCGTCCCGCTCCGCGCGCAGCGCGACGACGTGCGTGAGCGACTGGGCTTGGGTCCTGCGCGCGTAGGCGAGGAGGGCGCCCGCGGCGCCGAGCGCGACGCCGAGATCCTCGACGCCGAACCCGGCGAGCCCCGCTGTGCCGAAGTGGCCCTCGAGCAGGCGGCGCGCGGCGTCGGTGTCGAACTGCCAGGGCGGCAGCCGCGTGACCGCGCCGATGTCGGCCGGCAATGCGGGCGCGGCGTCGTCGGCAACCAGGATCTCGGCGGGGGCGACGCGCCGCAACTCGTCGAAGAGCGACCGCGCGCCGGTCTCCAACACCCGGAAATCGCCGCTCGCGAGGTTAAGCCACGCGAGCCCGACCGTGCCGCGCACTGCAGCGAGCGCGAGCAGCACGTTGTCGGCCTTCTCGTCGAGAAGGCCTGCGTCGGTGAGCGTGCCGGGCGTGACGATGCGCGTCACGGCGCGCTCGACCGGTCCCTTCGCCGTTGCGACGTCGCCGACCTGCTCGCAGATCGCGACCGATTCACCCAGCTTCACCAGCTTCGCGAGGTACTGCTCGACCGAGTGCCACGGCACGCCGGCCATCTTGATAGGCTGGCCGGCCGAGCTGCCGCGCTGCGTGAGGGTGATGTCGAGGAGGCGGGCCGCCCTCTCCGCGTCCTCGTGGAAGAGCTCGTAGAAATCCCCCATCCGGTAGAAGAGCAGCATGTCCGGATACTGGGCCTTGAGGCCCAGGTACTGCTGCATCATCGGGGTGTGCTGACCTCTTAAGCCCTCGTCCAACTTCATCTATTTTCTCCGGAATATAGCCTAACTAGCTAAGTAAAATAGCTTAAATCGTCTAGCAGTGTCTTCCTGTGTCCAGGAGCGTCTGCCACCATCCAGCCGGTTTGGGGCGTTCCTGGGGCAGTTTTCCACGAACCCTGATCGAATTGGAGTAGCTTTCGGGGCAATTTTTGCGAGGCGCCGACCGATGATGAAAATCCTGACTCAGGGCGGCAGCTCAGATACCGAACCATCCGCGCGTGGCGCGCGTGACTCGTTCACTTGTTGAGCGCGATGGGTAGTCAAGAACGATGAATAGCCCTCGGGCAAGCCGGCAACTCTGGTTAGCCGTCCGATGCCTGTTCCTGATCCTTTCTTTGTTGGGAGTTCTAACAGCTCGGAGCGAGCCGCTTGTTGGCCCTTCTGCGACACCTCATGAGGGAGAGCAGAAATCGGTACAGAAAACGGTCTTATGGGACCTCGTGGTTCTTGGTCGAATTGACGCGTGTTGGGTTTGTCAACACGGCCCGCCGCCGCACGTCAGCTATACAATAGTTCTTGCTGGGAAAGCACCGACGGGGAAGGCCCAGGGACAGATTGCCCTTGCGGAAATGTCACCACGGCTGCTGCCAGAAGGAGGTACTCCTATCTACAGGAGCCAACGAGAGGAGATCTGCTATCTGAAGACTGTCACGCTGCCAGCCAATGAGAGCGCAAGTGTCTACAAGCTAATCGATGTTGAGGAAGCGACACCCGAAAATCTGGCTAAGTTTCAGAGGACCGGCAAGCAATAACTTGAACGAAACGATACTCGTCGAATAAAGAGCTGTGGGGGCGAATATGGGCACGAAGCAAAGTAGACGCTTTTCGATCACGCTGACCGTTGTGTGTACGTCGCTATTGTTTTCCTCGTTTGTTGCAGTTTCGATTGCTCAGGGCGAATCCGCGGGGGCACGGTCTGCGACACCTTATTATGACGAGGGAGAGGCGGCGGCTGTCGCCAGGACCCTTGTTACTCCCGGCCTGCGGACGTACAGAGCCGCAGGGGGGACGGACGTTCCGCTGATCGGAAGGAACGAACCCGCCGTCGCGGTCAACCCATGGGATCCCACCAACGTGGTGGTGGCCGGCCTGTTCGAAATTCGCGTTTCAACCGACACCGGAGTGACTTTCACTTCCGCTACACCATCCCCTGTACCCGGTACGCATGTTCGGTGCGGAGATCCCTCGGTGGCATTCGACAGTCGAGGGCGTCTTTTCTGGACGTTCCTTGGCTGCATTGGTAGCGGCATCGACGTTTTCATCGCCCAGGTTAACCCGTTAACCGGGGCCGTCATCGCTGGGCCCTTCAACGTGACTGCAGCCGCTGGCGTTCCCGGCAGCGCCGGTAATGGGAACGACAAGGAGTGGCTCGCCATCGACCGCTTCGTTGGAAGTCCCTTCCAAGACCGGATCTATGTGGTCTGGACGAACTTTCTGCCCACGGGCGGAACTGTTGTGCAAACGACATTCTCGACCGATCAAGGAGTGAACTGGTCGCCAGCGTTGACGGTGTCGGCGGGTGGTGAGGGGTTTGTCTGGCCGAGCCACAATGCCGTGGCCTCCAATGGAGATGTCTATGTTTCGTACCATTCTCAACCGACTTTTGCCGCTAATGCGCCTGACGGGACAAGCGGCCGGATATTTGTCTTGCGATCCACAGATGGTGGCGCATTGTTTCCGCAGAAGAATGCCGCCTACACAGGAGGCAACGCCGACATTACGTTCAATGTTCAGTTTGGCGTTCGGACTTTGAACCAGAATCGGTCGTGGACGCAGGGGGCCGCGCAGCCATGGGTATTGCCAGATCCGCTCAACGCCAACAATGTCTACGTGATAGCCGGTGACGATCCGACCAACGCGGCCCATGGTGGCACGAACGACGACCTAAATGTATATATCGTTCGCTCGACTGACTCTGGAAGCACGTGGAGCAGCCCGACTCGGATTGACCGGGCCCCGGCCAACAACCACTCGTTCTTCCCCACCGCGACAATCGACGACAAGACAGCATGCATTGTGGTCAACTGGTATGACACGCGGAATGGCGCGACAAATGTGGATGGTAACTTCATGTTGGACCTGTTCACGACAATCAGCAACGATGGCGGTCTGACCTTTGCTTCTGAATCGCAGATTAACGATGCGCCGTTCGATCCTGACTTAGGCGCACCAGATAGATTTCCCCCGACCCGGACTTTGCGGATTGGGGAGTACATCGGCGTGACAGTCTCCAATGGGCTAGCGCATTCGGTATGGACAGGCAACACCGCTACCGGTCAGCAGATCCTGTACGAGAATAGTCCGGCGAAATGCCACGTCACGGTGGACCTCGATATCAAGCCAGGAAGCGTTCCGAACTCGATTAACACGACGAGCAAGGGCGTGATCCCGGTGGCGATTCTGTCGACTGCAACTTTCGACGCGACCTCGGTCGATCCGCGCTCGGTGACTTTTGGCCCCGGTGCTGCGACGGAAGCGCACGGACGAGGACACATCGAGGACGTCAATGGCGACACCATTCAGGATCTCGTGTTGCATTTCAGCACGCAAGAAAGCGGGCTGGGCGTCGGCGACACACAAGCCTGCGTCGATGGCACGACGTATGGCGGCGCGCCGATTCATGGCTGCGATACGGTAAGGATCGTCCGTTAGAACCGAGCCACCCAGTCAGAACGAAAGAGCGGTCCTCCGGGGCCGCTCTTCTTGCTCGCAGCCGTGGCTCGTGACCGTCCTGGGTGATACGGTCATGGCTCATTCGCCAACCTAGCGGCGGGGCAGAACTCGGCGCACGACCACGCTGGATGGTGGGGGGGGTGCCAGCTAATTTCGTCGCGAGAAGTCGGTCCAGCAGGGGCACTCCGACGGACTCCGCCGAATGACCGGGGAGGCGGCGACGGCCGCGCTGAATGCTGCCGACGGTCATGCCGCTGCGTGGTGAGGTCGGAGTCATCGTCGCGATTGACATTCCTCAAAGCCCCCGCACAGGGACGGCGCAGATTATTCCAAATGGGAGTGTGTGGTAGCTAGCGAAAGGAGATGCAGAGGCATTCGCATTTCGCGTACCGTTTGCTAAGGAGGATGCAAATGAAAAATGCAACGACAATTTCAAGTCTTGTTGGGATTGCGCTCTTTTGCACTGCGAGCGCGGCCCTGGCGCAAGCGAAGCCGCAGGCGAGGGTGGATTTCGGCGAGCGGGAGTACAGGTCGAGCTGCGCGGTCTGCCACGGACTGAGCGGGAAGGGCGACGGTCCCTACCAGCCGTTCCAGGCCAAGAGCCCCCCAAACCTCACGACGCTCTCCAAGGCGAACAGCGGGGTGTTCCCCTATCAACGCGTGTACGAGATCATCGACGGCAGACAGGCGGTCGCGGCCCATGGCCCGCGTGACATGCCGATCTGGGGCGCGCGGTATCTGGCGGAGAGCGCGGGGTACTACATGGACGTTCCGTACGACCCGGAGGCCTTCGTCCGCACCCGCGTCTCGGCGCTCGTCGACTACGTGTATCGCATACAGGCGAAGTAACGAAGCCCGTGCATCGCGCGAGCGGGCCCACCGCCCCGCTTGCGGCGGGGTTCTTCTTTGCAGCGTCGGACTTTGACACGCAGAGTGAGGTCGGTCCTCCTGTTGTTCCTCGCGGTCTCCCCCTGGGGGTTGCTCGCCGGACCCGGGGCTGTCGGACCGGTACCGCACGAATGCGCTGCTCCACGAAACACCGTCGCGCTATCGTCCAGCCGTCAGGACGCACTTGACGCCTGCCAGGGCGCTCAGGCCGCAGTCGCATTTCTTGGCTCGCAAGGCTTTCAGGTTGGCGACAGGATCAAGATCGAGGTTGTTCGCACGTTGCCGGAGGGTGCCGGCCCGGCGGCGGCCGGCTGCTTTGTCCAGTCGGGCACGCGCGTCTTGGTCCTGACCTATGACAAGTTCAAGGCCAGGAGAACCTGGTTCACGGTCCCCGTCGACAGGAGGCTCTACCAGAGTGTCGCGACTCACGAAGTTGCTCACGCGCTCGCGTCCTGCAACTTTCGGATTCCCGCGCCCTCCATTCAGGCCAAGGAGTACATCGCATTCGTGGCCATGTTCGCCACGATGAGCGACTCGCACCGGCGCAAGATCCTGGAGGCCTTTCCGGGCGAGGGATTCGAGGACGAATCGAGGATGTCGGCCATCGTCTATATGTTTGATCCGCCGCGATTCGGCGTCGAGGCCTACCGACACTATCTGAGGCCGGAAAACGGCCCCGCATTTCTGCGCGCGATCCTCTCCGGCTCGGCGCTCGTGGACTGACAGCGTCGTCCGTGTGCTTCGACGATTGCCGAGGAGAGCCTGCGCTGACTCGCCGTACTACGCCGGCCGCAGCGGCGCCAGCTCCTGCTGCAGCCGCCTGCGGGCGCGATGCAGCGTCGTCCAAAGATTCGCGCTGGTGATGCCGAGCGCGCGGCACACCTGGGTCGACTCGTGGCCGAGCACGTCGGCCATGAGGAAGGCCCGCGCCGCCTGGGCGGGCATGCGCTCGAGGCGAGCCTGGCAGGCCTCCCAGAAGCGGCGCCGCGCCTCCACGTTGAGCGGCTCGTGCGCGGCCGGCGCGGCACCGGCCAGGCGCTCGGCGACCTCGGCGCCGGTTGCGGTGTCGGCGTCGGCGAGCGCGTCGATGCTCACCGGCGCGCGCGTCCGCTCGCGGAAGCTGTCCGCGATCTTGTGCTTGAGGATCCCGACGAGCCAGGTGCGGACCGCGCTGCGCCCCTGGAAGCTGCAGCCGCCCTCGAGCGCGGCGACGAAGGTGTCCTGCACGAGGTCGCGAGCGACCTCGGCGTCGCGGACTTGCTGGAGGGCATACCGGTAGAGATAGCGGCTGTGCTCCTGCAGCCCGTTCTGGTCGATCGTGATTGTCATGGCGTTCTCCTGGCGATTCGATCAGGCATTAGCGCTCGGCGATGGCCGCGACGACAGTCACGTCGCCATCCGCCGAGCGCAGCAGTTCGAGAGGCGCGCGCGCCACGTCGCGCCCGGTCGTGGCGATGCGTCGCGGCACCGCATCGGCCGAGCCCGAGGGCGCGACGACGAGGACTGCGACGGCGTTCCGGATCACCGGCGGAGTGAGCGTGGCGACGTAGTGGCCGTGCTCGAGGTCGTAGTCCGCGCGCACGAGGCGCTCGATCTCGTCGAGCGCCCGCCCGCCGGGCATGAAGCCGCCGAGCCGGCCGTCGGCGTCCAGCGCGAGGACGACGAGATCGAAGCGCGGCAGCAGTCCGGTGCGCAGGCCGAAGAAGGCGCGCAACTCCTGCTCGTAGGAGGCGGCCTTCAGCGGATTCGGGTGCTCGGCGATCTCGAGATGGAGGGCGCTCTCCGGGATCGGCAGGCGGCGGGCGAGCGCCCGCGGGCCGAGAGCCCCGGCCGGTCCCGAGTCGCTCAGGAAGAGGTGCGTCGCGCGCCAGAAACGCTCGTCCGCGAGTGGTGCCACGGCGAACGCCTCGACCACCGGCGTGGTGAGCGCCGCGGGCGAGAAGGCGACGGTGAAGCGGCCGCTGCGTGCAAATGCCGCGCGACCATGGGCCGCGATCCGGGCCAGCAGTGGCGCGGCGGCGTCGGTGGCGACTGGAGTCGGTGTCCCGTTGAAGCCCACTTCGGCACTCCTTTTCGTGACGAGGCGAATGATCGGCGGTCGCGCGCGCCGCGACCATTCGGGCGAGTGCGCAGCCGGACTCCGGGAAACTGCGGAAGCCACGGCCGGAACTAAGTAGTTCTACCGAGTGCGTCCCATTGGCCCCGCTGCTAAGGTACGCACACGCGGCCGGAGACCGCTGCGGCGGGAGAGACGGAGAACGTTGATGAGCGCACCTGCAAACGCGGCGACGGAGGCACGGCCGGCGACCACGGCGTCGGGCCCGGCGGGGCAGCTCGGTCGCATCGTCGTCCTCACCGTCGGCATCGCGGCGGCATACGTCCTTTCTGCGAAAGTCGCGCTCGCGCTCTTTCCCGCGACGAAATCGGTGGCGATGCTGTGGCCGTCCGCCGGCATCGCGCTCGCCGCGCTCCTCGTCTGGGGCATCCGGGCGCTCCCGGGGGTGTTCATCGGTTGCCTGATCGCTCATGTCTCCGCCGCCGACGACGCAGGCGGCGCCGTCGCTTCGGCTGGGCTGACGACGGTCTACACGGCGGCCGCCTGGGTGCTCCTCGCGAACGTCGCACGGCTCGATCTCGGTCTGCGGCGCGTGTCGGACGTGCTCGCGCTCGCCGTGCTGGGTGCGGGAACCGTTGCGCTCACGAAGGCCGCGATTCGCGCCGCCGCGCTGATGGCGAACGGGGCGTGGGGTACGGAGGCCCTGCTGCAGACGGCGGTGAGCGCGCTCGCAACCGGCGTCGGCATCCTGATCGTCGCGCCGGTGTGCCTCACGCTCTATGCGGCGCGTCGCGACCCGGTGCCGCACGGGCGCCGCATCGAGCTCGCGCTGGTCGCGGCCGCGACGCTCGGCGTCTCCATCCTGGTGTTCAGCGAACGGTTCTCGCCGATGGTCGCGGTGGCGCAGCTTCCGTACGCCGTCTTCCCGGTGCTGTTCTGGGCCGGCCTGCGCTTCGGCCCGCGCGAAGTATCGGGCGTGCTGTTCCTGGCCGCGGTGGTGGCCGTCTGGTACACGTCGCTCGGCGAGGGCCCGTTCGCAGGCGGCGAGCGGATCGAAGGGATGGCGTCGCTCTACCTCTTTCTCACCGTCCTCGCGGTCACCTCGCTCCTCTTCGCCGCCGCGCTGCGGCAGCGCGAGGAGGCCGATGCCGCGGTCCACGCGAGCGAGCAGCGCAACCGCTTGCTGGTCGAGCGCATGAACGAAGGCCTGGCGATGCTCGATCGCAACGGCACGATGCACTACGTGAGCGACCGTTTTTGCGAGATCGCCGGCTACCGCCGCGAGGATCTGGTGGGCAAGCGGGGCGTCGAGCTGGCGGCCCCCGAGGGACGCGAGCAGTGGGAAGAGCATCACCGCGCGCGTCAGCGCGGGGTGGGCGACTCGTTCGAGATGACGATGGTGCGGGGAAACGGCGAGCGGATCGACGTCAACGTCTCTCCGCGGCCGCTGTTCGACGAGAGCGGGGCCTATGCGGGCAGCTTCGCGCTCATCACCGACGTGACCGCGCGCAAACGCGCCGAGGCCGCGCTGCGCCAGAGCGAGAAGCAGTACCGCCTGCTCGTCGAGAATCAGACCGAGCTGATCCTCACCCTCGGCCGCATTGGTGTGGTGAGGTTCGCCAGCCCGTCCTACCGACAGCTCTTCGGCGCGGATGCGGCCGACGTCGTCGGCCGGCCGCTCGCTCTCGAGGTGCACGAGGACGACCGCGAGACGACCGCGCGCGCCTGGCAGGCGGCGTGGGCGCCGCCGTACTCGACGAGCATGGAGAACCGCGTGCTGACGCCGCGCGGCTGGGTGTGGCTCGCGTGGTCGATCCGCGCGGTGCGCGACGAACGTGCAGCAGCCGCGCCGGACGAGGTGGTGGCCGTGGCGCGCGACGTGACCGACCGGCACCGCGCCGAGGAGCAGGCGCGGCAGCACCTGCAGAGCCTGGCGCACGTGGCACGCGTGAGTTCAATGGGCGAGATGGCGAGCGCGATCGCGCACGAGGTCAACCAGCCGCTCACGGCGATCGCGAACTACGTGTACGCCTGCATGCGGCTGCTGCGCAGCGGCGCGTCGACCCAGGGCGAGGCGCTGCAGGTCATGCAGCGCGTCGCCACCGAGGCCGAGCGCGCGGGCGAGGTGGTGCGCAAGATGCGCAGCTTCGTGCGCGGCGAGGAAGGGCAGGTCAGCGCCGTCGACGCGAACTTCCTCGCCACGGAGGTGCTCCGGCTCGCGACGCCCGAGGCACGGCAGAGCGGCGTCGAGCTCGTCCCGGCGCTCGACTCCGGCCTGCCCGAGGTGTGCGCCGACTCGATCCAGATCCAGCAGGTCCTCCTGAACCTGGTGCGCAATGCCGTCGAGGCGATCGTGGCCGGTGGTGCCCGCGAGCGCACCGTGCGGATCGAGACCGCGCGCGGCGAGCCCGGGTGCGTCGAGCTCCGGGTATCCGACACCGGCCCGGGGCTGGCGCCGGAGTCGCTGGAGAAGGTGTTCGAGCCGTTCTACACGACGAAGGCCGACGGCATCGGCATCGGGCTCGCGCTCAGCCGGTCGATTGCAGATGCGCATGGTGGCCGGCTCTGGGCGACCGGCGCGCCGGGCCGCGGGGCGACCTTCCATCTTTCCCTGCCGATCGCCACCGAGACCGAGGAGCACGATGACTGAGCCTACCGTCTACGTCATCGACGACGAGCCCGCGATCCGCGACTCCCTCGCGATGCTGCTCCGGTCGGTCGGGCTGCCATCGCGCACCTTTCCGACCGCGCCGGCGTTCCTGGAGGCGTTCGACGGAGCCGCCCCCGGCTGCGCGATCGCCGACGTCCGGATGCCGGGCATGAGCGGGCTCGAGTTGCAGGAGGCGCTGCGCGCGCGGGCTGCGCGGCTGCCGGTGATCATCATCACCGGCCACGGCGACATCGCGATGGCGGTGCGGGCGATGAAGGCCGGCGCCGCCGACTTCATCGAGAAGCCGTTCAACGAGCAGGTGCTGCTCGACGCGGTGCACCGGGCGCTGGCGCAGAACCGCGCCGACGCGCCGTCCGCGGGCGCGAACCGCACGGAGATCGAGGCGCGCGTGGCGACGCTGACCCCGCGCGAGCGCGAGGTGATGCTGCTCATCGCCGAGGGGCGGCCCAACAAGGTGGTGGCGACGCGGCTAGGGTTGTCGACTCGAACCGTGGAAGTTCACCGCGCGAAGGTCATGGAGAAGATGAGCGCCCGCTCGCTCGCCGAGCTCGTCCGCATGGCGATCGCCTGCGACCTCATCAAGCCGTGAGGCGCCCGGTGCCGCTGTCCGTTCAGACGGCCCTTGCCCGGTGCGCGCCCTGGACGGTGTGCAGGAGCGGCACGAAGACCTTCGGTGCGCCGCAGACGATCGAGCCCCGGTCGAGGTAATTCGATTCGCCGTCGAAGTCGCTCACGAGCCCGCCGGCCTCCAGGATGAGCAGCGCGCCGGCCGCCATGTCCCAGGCGGCGAGTCCGATCTCCCAGAACCCATCGAGACGCCCGGCCGCGACGTAGGCCAGATCGAGCGCCGCGGCGCCGGCGCGGCGGATCCCGGCCGTCTCGCGCGTGACGAGCTTGAACGCGGCCATGTACTCGTCGAGATGCTGCAAGTCGCGGAAGGGGAACCCGGTGCCGATCAGCGCCTCGGCAAGCTTCGCGCGCTTGGACACGCGAATGCGCCGGTCGTTGAGGAACGCGCCGCGCCCGCGCGTGGCCGTGAAGAGCTCGTTGCGGCCTGGGTCGTACACCACCGCCTGCTCGAGCACGCCGCGGTGGCGCAGCGCGATCGAGACGGCGTACTGCGGGAAGCCGTGGATGAAGTTCGTCGTGCCGTCGAGCGGATCGATGATCCACTCGTACTCCGAGATGCCGTGCGCGCCCGACTCCTCCGCGAGGATGGCGTGGCCGGGGTAAGCTCTCCGCAGCACCTCGATGATCGCGGCCTCGGCCTCGTGGTCCACCTCGGTGACGAAGTCGTTCTGCCGCTTGCGCGTCACGGTCACGCCCTCGAGGTCGCGCGCGGCGCGGTTGATGACCGACCCCGCGCGGCGCGCCGCCTTGACGGCGATGTTGAGCATCGGGTGCAGAACGGACATGGGCGGGCGGTGCGCGAAAGGGCGCAATTCTATATGAGTGATCCCGGGGCACCCGACGGCGCGACGGCGCTTGCGCGCGTTCGCATCGTGCTCTCGCACACCACCCACCCCGGCAACATCGGCGCGGCGGCGCGCGCGCTGAAGACGATGGGCCTCGCGCGTCTCGTGCTGGTGAATCCGCGTCACTTCCCCGATCCGCAGGCCGAGGCGATGGCGGTGGGCGCGGACGACGTACTCGGTGCGGCGCGCGTATGCGCGAGCGTCGACGAGGCGCTCGCGGGCACGACGCTCGCGATCGCGCTCACGGCGCGCCGGCGCGATCTCTCGCCGCTCGCGCTCGATGCGCGCGACGCGGCGCGGCTCGCCGCCGCGGAGGCCGCCGGCGGTGGCGAGGTGGCGTTCGTATTCGGCACCGAGATGTCGGGGCTGTCGAACGAGGACGTGATCCGCTGTCAGCGGGTCGCGCACATCGCGGCAAGCCCGGCGTTCTCGTCGCTGAATCTGGCGGCGTCGGTGCAGGTGGTCGCCTACGAGACGCGCGTCGCGGCGGTCGGGGGTGCAGCCGTGGAGGCCGAGCGCACGCCCGCGGCGACGCACGAGGAGGTGGAAGGGTTCTTCGCCCACCTCGAGGCGAGCGTGATCCGGAGCGGGTTCCTGGATTCTCA
The DNA here is from genome assembly GCA_035456405.1 of Burkholderiales bacterium. Lineage (GTDB taxonomy): Bacteria > Pseudomonadota > Gammaproteobacteria > Burkholderiales > SG8-39 > JAGVSZ01. The sequence goes on from DATIDG010000049.1 coordinate 182,061, forward strand.
CAACCGGCGCCGGCTCATGGAGCGGCTGCGGCGGCTCTTCGGGCGCGTGCGCCTCGAGTCCCAGGAGGTCAACATCCTGCGCGGCATGCTCTCGGCGTGGGACCAAGGCCCGCACAAGAAAAGTTGACTGAATCAGTCGGACTTCGGATAATGCACGTGCCGACAGAGGGTTGAATCATGTTTGCCAGGTTCCGTGAAGACATCGCCAGCGTATTTGCCCGCGACCCGGCGGCGCGGTCGACCTGGGAGATCGTCACGTGCTATCCCGGCCTGCACGCGCTGCTCTTCCATCGCGTCACGCACCGGCTCTGGGCGTGGCGGCTGCGCTGGCTCGCGCGCTGGCTCGCGCACTTCGGGCGCTGGTTCACCGGGATCGAGATCCATCCGGGAGCGACGATCGGGCGGCGCTTCTTCATCGACCACGGCATGGGCGTCGTCATCGGCGAGACCGCCGAGATCGGCGACGACGTGACGCTGTATCACGGCGTCACGCTCGGCGGCACGACCTGGAACCGGGGCAAGCGTCACCCGACGTTAGGCAACGGGGTCGTCGTCGGGGCTGGGGCGAAGCTCCTCGGGCCGATCATCGTCGGCGACTACGCGAAGGTGGGCTCCAACGCCGTCGTGGTGAAGGACGTCCCGCCTGGCGCGACCGCGGTCGGCATCCCGGCCCGGATCATCATGGCCGAGCTCGATCAGGCGCGCGAGGCCCACGCCGCGAAGCTCGGCTTCTCGGCCTATGGCTTGTCGAGCCGCGACGACGACCCGGTCGCGCAGGCGATTCGGGGCCTGACCGATCACACCGCGGAGCTCGAGGCGCGGATCGTGGAGCTCAACGGGCGGCTGGAGCGGCTTGGGCGCGCGGCCGAAGAGGGCCGGGGCGAGGGGACGCGCCTGCGCAAGGTCGTGGATAACTAGGCCATGTGCAGCGTTTCCTCCTCGGCCCCTCGGATCCGGGCGTAGCATCGGCCTCATGCGCCTGATGTCCCTCCTCGCCGTCTTCGCGGTCACCACGAGCGCGTCCGCGCAGCCGATCGAGGAACGCGCCGCACAGGTGCGCCAGACGCTGGAGGACCGCGCCGCGGACGTGCGCCGCACGATCGATTCGCCGTCGCCGGTCGAAACGGTGATCGATCGCGGGACGCGCGTGATCGCTCAGCCTCCGCCGGTCCCGCAGGCGACCTCGCCCGCGAACCCGGTAACTTCGCGCCCGGCAACCCAGGGCGGCGTGCCGACCTCGGCGGCGACTGGCGCGCCCGCGAACCGCCTGCTCTCGCCTGGCACACCCGGTGCGCTCGTGGTTCAACCCGACGCGAACGGGGCGACGGTCGTCGTCGACCCGCGGAGCACCGCGCGCATCGGCATCCCCCAGGCGCCGGGCGACGTCGGGTTGCGGAACTTCCCGCCCGGCGTGCTCGTCACCCGGGGCGCGAACAACGGGCAGGTGACGGGAGCCTCCAACCTGGTCACCGGCAACGGCACCTCTCCGGGCGTCGCGCCCTGACGAGCTCGAAGAATTGCCGCAGCTGCGGCGATTCTTCCGGGATCGGGAGCGCGAAGGGGGCCGCGAGTCGTGAAAGACTAGACGCTCGCCCCCAGCATTCCCAGCACGTGCTTCACCGCGACGGCGCGCTCCTTGAGCGTCGCGGACGGCACCGTCGCACGCAGTTTCGTCGGTCCGAGCAGCCGCCAGCCGCGGTGTTTCTGCACGAGCTCGATCACGCGCCCCGGATCGACTGCGGCGTGTGCCCCGAACTGGATCTGCACGTGCTCGGGCGTCGCGTCAAGCCGCGCGACGCCGAGCGGATGGCCGAGGATGCGGAGACGGTGACTCTCGACGAGGGCCTGCGCCGCGTGCGGAAGCGGCCCGAAGCGGTCGATGAGTTCCTCGTGCATCGCGGTGAGCGCCTCCGGCGTGTCGCAGTTCGCCAGCCGCTTGTAGAGCACGAGCCGCTCGTGGACGTCGGAGCAGTAGTCGGCCGGCAGCAGCGCGGGAACGTGCAGGTTGATCTCGGTGACCACGCCGAGCGGCTGGGTGAGGTCGGGCTCGCGGCCCGCCTTCAGACTGCGCACCGCGTGCGCCAGCATGTCGTTGAAGAGGTTGAAGCCGACCTCCTGCATCTCCCCGCTTTGAGCCTCGCCGAGCACCTCGCCCGCGCCGCGGATCTCGAGGTCGTGCATCGCCAGGTAGAAGCCCGAGCCGAGCTCCTCCATCATCTGGATGGCCTCGAGTCGCTTCTTCGCGGCAGCGGTCAGCGCTTCCTCCGGCGGGGTCAGGAGGTACGCGTAGGCCTGGTGGTGGGAGCGCCCGACGCGGCCGCGAAGCTGGTGCAGCTGGGCGAGCCCGAACCGGTCGGCGCGGTTCATCACGATCGTGTTCGCGGTCGGGATGTCGATACCGGTCTCGATGATGGTGGAGCAGACAAGCAGGTTCGTGCGCTGCTGCAGGAACTCGCGCATCACGCGTTCGAGCTCGCGCTCGCGCATCTGGCCGTGCGCGACCGCGATGCGCGCCTCGGGCACGAGCTGGGCGATGCGCTCCGCCTGGGCCGCGATCGACTCGAGCTCGTTGTGCAGGAAGTAGATCTGCCCGCCGCGCTTCAGCTCGCGCAGGGCGGCCTCGCGGATGATCCCGGGGGAGTAGGGCGTGACGAAAGTCTTGATCGCGAGGCGCTTCGCGGGCGCGGTGGCGATCGCCGACAGGTCGCGCAGGCCCTCCAGCGACATCGCCAGCGTGCGCGGGATCGGCGTCGCGGTGAGCGTCAGAACGTCGACTTGCGCGCGCAGCGCCTTCAGGCGCTCCTTCTGGCGCACGCCGAACCGGTGCTCCTCGTCGACGATGACCAACCCCAGGCGCCGGAACTTCACGTCGCGCGACAGGAGCTTGTGCGTGCCGATCGCGATGTCGACGCGGCCCTCGGCGAGCCCCTTCAGCGCCGCGGCGGTCTCCTTCCCGGTGCGGAAGCGCGACAGCTCGGCGATGCGCACCGGCCAGTCGGCGAACCGGTCGGAGAACGTGTTGAAGTGCTGCTCGGCGAGCAGTGTCGTCGGCGTGAGCACCGCGACCTGCTGGCCGTCGGCGACCGCCACGAAAGCGGCGCGCAAGGCCACTTCGGTCTTGCCGAAGCCGACATCGCCGCACACCAGCCGGTCCATCGGCTTGCCCTCGCGCATGTCGCGCACCACCGCCTCGATCGCGGCCAGCTGGTCGGGCGTCTCTTCGAAACCGAACCCTTCCGCGAACGCGTCGAGATCGTGCTGCGCCACGTCGAAAGCGCGGCCCTGGCGTGCGGCGCGCTGCGCATACAGCGACAGGAGCTCCGCGGCGGTGTCGCGGACCTGGGCGGCGGCCTTGCGCTTCGCCCTCTCCCAGTCGGCGCCGCCGAGCTTGTGCAGCGGCGCCTGCTCGGGCGGACCGCCGGAGTACCTGCCGATCGTGTGCAGCTGCGCCACCGGCACGTAGAGCCTGTCGGCGTCCGCGTACTCGAGCTGGAGGAACTCGGTGGGCCCGTCGCCGAGATCGAGGCTCACGAGGCCGCGGTACCGGCCGACGCCGTGCTGCTCGTGCACCACCGGATCGCCGACCACGAGCTCGGACAGGTCGCGCAGCATTCCCTCGATCGAGCTGCGCTTCGCCTGGTCGCGGCCCGCGCGCGCGCGGGCGGTGCCGGCGTAAAGCTCGGCCTCGGTGACGATCGCGAAGCCGGCCTGCTCGAGACCGAGCGGCTCCAGCGCCGCGGCGGGCGCCGCGAACCCGCCGAACAGCGGGCCGACGCCGAGCATCACGCGGGCATCGGCGGCGAGGAACTCCGCGAAGCCGGCGCAGGCCTCGGGCACTAGCCCGTACTGCGCGAAATACTCGGTCATCGTCTCGCGCCGGCCCGGCGATTCGGCGAGCACGAGCACGCGCAGCGGCGTCGCCGCGAGGAACGACTTGAGCGCGTGCAGGGGATCCGTCGCCCGGCGCTCGACCGCAACCGCGGGAATCGGGTCTGTTCCGATCAGGTCGGGATCGTCACGCGCGAGGGCCGGTGCATGGACGTCAAGCCGGTCGAAGCGCTGCGCCTCCACGAAGAAGTTCTCGGCCGTGAGAAACAGGAGCGGCGGCGGGAGCAGCGGCCGCTCGCGGTCGCCGCGCAGGAGCTGGAAGCGCGAGCTGGCGTCGCGCCAGAACTGATCGATCGCACCGTGCACGTCGTGATGGAGCACCAGCGTGGCGTTCGCGGGAAGGTAGTCGAACAGGTTGCCCGTGGCGTCGAAGAAGAGCGGCAGGTAGTACTCGATGCCGGGCGGCGCGACCCCGCTGGAGACGTCCTTGTACACGGTGCTCTTGGACGGATCACCCTCGAACGCCTCGCGGAAGCGGGCGCGGAACCGCGCCCGCGCCGCGTCGTCCAGCGGGAACTCCCGCGCCGGCAGCAGCCGGATCTCGGGAACTTTGTAGACGGTTCGCTGGGTGTCGACGTCGAATGTGCGAATCGACTCGATCGCCTCGTCGGCGAGATCGATCCGGTAGGGCAGGGCGCTGCCCATCGGGAAGAGGTCGATCAGGCCGCCGCGCACGCAGTACTCGCCCGGCGCGACGACCTGCGTGACGTGGCTGTAGCCGGCGGTCGCAAGCTGGGCCCGCAGCCGCGCCGCGTCGAGGCGGTCGCCCTGCTTGATGAAGAACGTGTAACCGGCGAGGTATGACGGCGGCGGCAGCCGGTAGAGCGCGGTCGTGGCCGGGACGATGGCGATGTCGCATTCGCCAGAAGTGATTCGGTACAGCGTCTCGAGCCGTTCCGAGACGAGGTCGTGGTGCGGCGAGAAGGTGTCGTACGGAAGCGTCTCCCAGTCGGGAAACAGGCTCACGCGCAAGTCCGGCGCGAACCAGGGGATCTCCCCGCACAGCCGCTGCGCGTCGAGCGCGGACCCGCAGACGACGACGAGCGGCCGCGCGGATGCGGCCAGGCGCGCGAGCGCGAGCGCATCGGACGAGCCGTGGAGCCTGCCGAAACGGAGCCGGGTGGGAGCGGAAACTTCAGTCACGCGGGTTACGGGCGCCAAACTCCTTGCAGCGCGGGCTGCATGCAAACGTCACGCCAGTATTATAGTCGCTGGCATCATGCATTTCGAAGAGCGAACCCCGTGTCGGCGCGGCTGTTCGGCCTGATCCCGGCCGCAGGGCAGGGCGCCCGCCTCGGTGGCGAAACGCCAAAGCAGTACCTCGACATTCGCGGCGAGCCGATGCTCGCGCACGCCGTACGCGCGCTGCTCGCGCACCCGGCGATCGAGGTCACGTTCGTCGTGCTCTCGCCCGACGACGAGCGCTACGCGACGCACGACTGGGCCGCATTCGGCGATCGGATCGCGCCGCTGTGGTGCGGCGGCCCGACGCGGCGCGCCAGCGTGCTGAACGGACTCGTCGCGATGGCGAACGTGGTGAATCCCGACGACTGGGTGCTCGTGCACGACGCCGCGCGGCCGTGTCTCACGCGGGCGGACGTCGAGCGGCTGATCGAGACCGTCGGCGAGGACGACAACGGCGGCATCCTCGCGGTCGCGCTCGCCGATACGCTGAAACGCGCGGACGACGGTGAACGCATCGCCGCTACCGAGCCGCGCGAGCGCCTGTGGTTGGCGCAGACGCCGCAGATGTTCCGTCACGGCACCCTGCTTCGGGCGCTCGACGGCGGGGCGGAGGCGACCGACGAGGCTGCCGCCGTCGAGGCGGCCGGCCTGAAACCGAAGCTCGTGCCCGGCAATGTGCGCAACCTGAAGGTGACCTATCCGGGCGACGTCGCGATTGCGGCGGCGTTGCTGGAGGCGGGGGAACGATGAGGATCGGGCACGGCTTCGACGTGCACGCGCTGGTTGCGGGCCGGAAGCTGATCGTCGGCGGCGTGGCGATCCCCTTCGAGCGGGGTCTCGAGGGTCACTCGGACGCGGACGTCCTGTTGCACGCGATCACCGACGCGCTGCTCGGCGCCGCGGCACTCGGCGACATCGGACGCCACTTTCCCGACACGAGCGCCGTCTATCGCGGGGCGGACAGCCGCGCACTGCTGCGCGCCGCGATGACGAAAGTCGTCGCCGCCGGCTACGTCGTCGCGAACGTCGACGCGACGATCATCGCCCAGGAGCCGAGGATGGCACCGCACGTCCCCGCCATGGTCGAGAACCTTGTGGCCGATCTCGGACTGAGGCCCGGCCAGGTGAACGTGAAGGCCACTACGACCGAGCGGCTCGGGTTCACGGGGCGGGGCGAAGGGATCGCTGCGGAGGCGGTGGTGCTGCTCGAGGACGCCCCGAAGACGTGGGTCACGCCGGACGTCCCGTAGCCGCGCAGCCGCTGCGCCTCTTCTTCGCGCTCTGGCCCGACGACGCGACCCGTGCGCGATTCGCCGAGTGGACGCGCGCGATTCACCGCGAGAGCGGCGGGCGCGCGATGCGGCGGGAGAGCGTTCACCTCACCTTGGCGTTCCTCGGCGACACCGAGCCCGCGGCTCTCCCGGCAACCGAGGCTGCGGCGACGCGGGTGACGCCGCGCGCGTTCACGCTGAGCATCGACGAGCCGGGTTACTGGCGCCACAACCAGATTGCCTGGGCGGGCGCGCGCGAGCCGCCGGCCGAGCTCGGGGCGCTGGTCGCCGATCTGCGGACTGCGCTGCTCGAGGCGCGCATTCCATTCGACACGAAGCCGTTCGTCACGCACCTCACGCTGATCCGCAAGGCGCAGCCGGGCTTCCGGATGCCGCGCCTCGCGCCGATCGAATGGTTGGTGCGGGACTTCGTGCTGCTCCGGTCGGTTACCGGCCCGGACGGGAACCGCTACGAGGTGGTCAGGCGTTGGGGATGACCCCGCTCAACCCTTGAGCGGGAAGGTCACGCGCGCGATGAGCCCGCCGCCCTCGCGCGGCAGGAGGTCGAGCCCCCCGCCGTGCATGCGCGCGATGCGCTCCACGATCGCGAGCCCGAGGCCGGAACCGCCCTTGCCGCTGCGGGCGGTCTCCAGGCGCGTGAACGGCTGCTTGAGCCGCTCGACCTCGTCGGCCGGAATGCCCGGGCCGCGGTCGAGGACCTCGACCGCGACTGCGCGCCCGGCCGGCGCGACGCGCAGGCGCACGTCCTTCTCGCCGTAGCGGAATGCGTTGTCGACCAGGTTCGTCATGAGCCGGCGCACCGCGAGCCGGCGCACGGCAACCTGCGGCGCGTCCACGATCTCGTCTTCGAGCGCGTGGCCGGTGTCCCGGTAGTGCCCCGCCACTTCGCGCGCCAGGGCGGCCAGATCTGTGGGCGCGGCCGGCTCGCCGCCCGCCGCGCGCGCGAAATCGAGGAATTGGCCGATGATGCGATCCATCTCGTCGATGTCCGCCGCCATGCCGCTCTTCAGCTGGGCGTCGGCTTCCGCCATCTCCAGCCCGAGCCGCAGCCGCGCGAGCGGCGTGCGCAGGTCGTGCGACACGCCCGCGAGGATGAGCGCGCGGTCGTCCTCGAGCCGCGCGAGGTCGCGCGTCATCTGGTTGAAGGCGCGCGACACGGTCTGGATCTCCTGCGGCCCGGACTCGTCGAGCGGCGCGGGCACGCGCCCGCGGCCGACGTCGGCTGCGGCGCCGACGAGCGCGCGGAGCGGGCGCCGGAGCCGGAACACGATCAGCCAGGCGCCGGCGAGCGCCGCGACGAGGACGAACGCGCCCCACCCGAGCCAGCGCAGCGCGACCACGCGCTCCACGCGGTCGCGCGGCAGCATCACCCAGTACTCGTCCCCTTCGATGCGGAAGCTCACCCAGAACCCGCGCAGCCCGTCGCGCTCTGATGCGAGCCGCGTCTCCGGGCCCAGCTGGCGCAGCAGCTCGTCGGCGAAGAGGCGGACGCTGGGACGCTCGAGCGCAAGCGGCACGAGCTGGTCGTCCGGCTCGGCGGGATAGATGCGGATGCCCTCGCGCTCCTGGAGATCGACCAGGAGCTCGCGCCGCAGGTCCGGCTGAGAGGTGACGAGCGCGGCGCGCGTCAGGTTCACCACGCTCGCCACCATGTCCGCCGTCTGGCGCGCGCGCGGCTCGCGCTCGGAGACGCGGACGAGCTGGAACCAGGCCGCGACCGCGAGCAGGATCAGCGCGGCAAGCAGGACGAACGTGCGCCAGAGGAGAGTGCGGGGGAAGACCTTCATCACGCCTTCGTCCCGTCGGGGACGAAGACGTAGCCGAAGCCCCACACCGTCTGGATGAGGGTGGGGTTGGCCGGATCGGGCTCGATCAGCTTGCGCAGGCGCGAGACCTGGACGTCGATCGCGCGGTCGAAGACCTCGTACTCGCGGCCGCGCGCGAGCTCCATCAGCTTGTCGCGCGACAGCGGCACGCGCGGGTGAGTCACCAGTACCTTGAGCAGCGCGAATTCCCCGGTCGTGAGCGCGATGCTCGCGCCGTTTTTCACGAGCGTCCGCGTCGCGAGGTTCACCGTCATGCCGCCGAACTCGACGGACTCGGCGTCGGCCGACGGGGCCCCGGGGGGCAGCGGGGCGGCGCGGCGGCGCAGCACCGCGTTAATCCGCGCCACCAGCTCGCGCGGGTTGAAGGGCTTCGGCAAGTAATCGTCGGCCCCCATCTCGAGCCCGACGATCCGGTCCACGTCCTCGCCCTTGGCGGTCAGCATGATGATCGGGATGGTGTTCTTGGTGCCGCGCAGCCGCCGGCAGATCGAGAGCCCGTCTTCGCCCGGCAGCATGAGGTCGAGCACCATCAGGTCGAAGCGCTCGTGCGCGAGCAGCTTGTCCATGGCCTGCGCGTCCGACACCGCACGCACCGCGAAACCCTGCTCGCCGAGATAGCGGTTGAGCAGGTCGCGCAGGCGCAGGTCGTCGTCGACGACGAGGATCTTGCTCTTGGCGTCCGTCATGGGCTCGAGATGCTACCGCCGGCCGGGACCGCGGGCGAGGGAATGGTAACGCGCCGTAACCCTGCGCGGCCCCGTAACAGGCGGTTACAAACTCGCCCGGCGCGCACACATTCCCCTTACAGGCGGCGCCTACATTGCGATTACGCCGATGCGTGGCCCGCCAGAAGACGCGGCGTGCATCCGCAGCATCTATTGCGAGAAAGACGATGCGGAAGTTCGCTGAGAAGGATGGCATCATTGCGCAGGGAAACGGAAGCGTACGGATAGGCGATGAAGCGGCTGGTGGTCATGACGAGCCTCGCGATGCTGCTCGCTGCAGCGTGGCCGGCCGCGGCGCAGCCCGGGCCGGGGCAGGGTGGGCGTCGCGGCATGGACCGTTCGATGCCCCAGCGTCCGATGGGGCCGCCGCCCGAGCGCGGGTGGCAGCGCCCCGACGGCGATGGCATGCAGCATCGCCGCGGGATGATGTCGCCCGAGGAGCGTGAGAAGCTGCGGCGCGACATCGGCCAGCACGGCCGCGACATCTACCGCGATCCGCGGCGCGAGCGACCCGGCAAGCAGTGATCTCAAAACGGGATCCGCCTGTCCGTGAAGTCGGATCCCGGCCCTGCACCTCGCGAAGGCGTGACGAGGAACCCGTCTACGCTGCCACCAGGTTCGCGATGCCGTCCCAGAGCAGCTTCGCGCCGGTGACGAACATCAGCGCGTACGCGATGCGGTAGAACCACGCCGTGCTGAGCTTTTTGCGCACCCAGATCCCCAGGAGGATGCCGACGACGGCGACGGGCAGCAGCGCGACCGCGGTGCCGACGTTGCGCGCGTCGAACAGGCCGAGCATCAGGTAGGGCACGATCTTCGCCGCGTTGATCGCGGTGAAGAAGATGATCGTCGTCCCGACGTAGAGCGCCTTGTCGAGGCGCTGCGGCAGCAGGTAGATGGCGAGCGGCGGGCCGCCCGCATGCGCGACGAAGCTGGTGAAGCCGGAGCCCGCAGCACAGGCGTAGCCCTTCCACTGGCTGGGCTGTGCGGGCGCGGGTAGGCCGGCGAGGACGTTCCACGACACGAAGCCGCACGCGATCGAGCCCAGCAGCACGCGAATCCAGTCGTCGTTGAGGTAGTTGAAGGTCACCCAGCCGATGCCGATGCCGGCGAGGCCCGCCGGCATGATGGTCGCCATGATCCGGCGGTCCCAGTGGTGGCGGTAGGCGTACACGCCGATCAGGTCCATCAGGATCAGGATCGGCAGCATGATCGCCGCCGCCTGCACGGGCGAGATCGCGAGGGACAGCAGCGGGACGGAGAATCCGCCCGCGGCGCCGATGCCGCCCTTCGAGATTCCAGTGAGGATGACGGCGGGGATCGCGACCGCGTAGAACCAGGGGTTGGCGATCAGGTCGAGGTGCAACGCCGCCGTTCAGCCCTTCGCCGCCTGGTCGCGCAGCACGCGCTTGAGGATCTTGCCGGTCGCGCTCTTCGGCAGCTCTTTCACCAGGTCCACCTGCGCGGGAATCTTGTAGGCGGCAAGGCGGTCGCGACAGAACTGCGCGAGTTCTTCGGCGTTCGCGTGCTGGCCGCCCTTGAGCACGATCGCGGCGCGAACCTGCTCCCCCTTGAGCGGATCCGGCGTGCCGTACACGGCGACCTCCTGCACGGCGGGGTGCCGGTACAGCACGTGCTCGACCTCCGCGGGCCAGACCTTGAACCCGGAGACGTTCACCATGTCCTTCACGCGGTCGACGATGTACACATACCCGTCGGCGTCCATCCGGCCGATGTCGCCGGAATGCAGCCAGCCGTGGCGCAGGGCCCGGTCGGTGTCCTCGGGCCTGCCCCAGTAGCCCTTCATCACGCCCGGTCCGCGGATGACGATCTCGCCCCACTCGCCGCGCGCCACCTCCTTGTCGGCGTCGTCGTGGATCGCGAGCGTGAATCCCTCGACGGCGGTGCCGACGCTGCCGAAGCGATGCTCGGTGGCGTGGTTGTAGCAGGCGAAGGGCGAGCACTCGGTGAGTCCGTAGCCCTCGTTGACGCGGTGACCGAAGCGCTCGGTCCAGCGCCGCGAGATCTCCTCGGGCATCGTCGCAGCGGCGGAGAAGTAGTAGTCGACCGAGGACAGGTCGTATTTCGCCAAGTCCGTGTTGAGGAGCCCGATGTAGATCGTCGGGACCGCGAAGAACTTCGTGATGCGATCGCGGCCGATCGCCTCGAGCACCACGTCGGGCACGAAGCGGCGGAAGAGCGCGAGCGTCGCGCCGGCCTCGAACCCGCCGTTCATGATGTAGTTCTGGCCGAAGACGTGGAACAGCGGCAGGAAGAGCGCGAGCCGGTCCGAGGGTTTGTAGCCCGAGCACTTCGCCGCCGTGCGGATGTTCGTCGCGACGTTGTTGTGCGTCAGCGTCACGCCTTTCGGGACGCCGGTGGTGCCGGAGGAGTAGAGCAGCACGGCCGGGTCGTCCGGCTGCATGTTTGCCGCCCGGAGCGCCGGGTTGCCGCGCGCGAGCCAGTCCTCGAGGGCGATCTCGTCGGGCTCCGCGCCCTCGCAGACCACCGTGTGCTGGATCGAGGGGCACTCCGGGCGCGGCACGTTGGGGAGCAGCTCCTCCGTGGTGAACAGCACTTTCGGGCGCGAATCGTTGACGATGTACCGGACTTCCTCCCACTTGAAGATCGAGTTGATCGACACGACGATCGCACCGACCTTGAGACCAGCGAGATACGCCAGCGCGAAGGCGGGAATGTTGGGAAGGTAGAGCGCGACCCGGTCGCCGCGCCGCACCCCGTGCCGTGCGAGCGAATCGGCGAGCGCCGATGCGCAGTAATCGAGCGTCGCGTACGAGACGCTCTTCCCCTCGAAAAGGATCGCGGGATGCTCCTTGAGGCGCGCGGCGGCGCGCTCCACGTGCTGGGCGATGTTCATTTTGCTCAGAAATTGACGTTGTCGCTGCCCTTCAGTTTCAGGATGTCGCGCGCCTCGCCGGGCGTGGCGACCTCGAGCCCGAGCTCCTCGAGGATGCGGCGGATCTTGGCGACCTGCTCGGCGTTGGTCTGCGCGAGCCGGGCCTTGCCGAGCCACAGGCTGTCCTCCAGCCCGACGCGCACGTTGCCGCCCATCACCGCCGACATCGTCGCCACGTACATCTGGTTGCGGCCGGCGCCGAGCACCGACCAGCGGTAGTCGTCGCCGAAGAGGCGGTCGGCGGTGCGCTTCATGTGCAGCACGTCCTCCGGGTGCGGGCCGATCCCGCCGCGGATGCCGAACACCGACTGGATGAAGAGCGGCGGCTTGACGAGCCTGCGGTCGAGGAAGTGCGCGGCGGTGTAGAGGTGCCCGATGTCGTAGCACTCGACCTCGAAGCGAGTGTCGTTGCCGCTGCACGACTCAAGGATGTGCGCGATGTCGCGGAACGTATTCTTGAAGATCCGCTCGTCCGAGCCAGCGAGGTACGGCAGCTCCCAGTCGTGCTTCCAGTCCTTGTAGCGCGGGATCATCTCGTACAGGCCGAAGTTCATCGAGCCCATGTTGAGCGACGCGACCTCGGGCTTGAGCTGGAGCGCCGGCTGCAGGCGCTCCTCCACCGTCATCGTCGGCGCGCCGCCGGTGGTCAGGTTGATCACCACGTCGGTGGCCGCCTTGATCTTCGGCAGGAACTGGCGGAAGACGGCAGGATCCTGGGTCGGCCGGCCGTCTGCCGGAACGCGTGCGTGCAGATGCACGATCGCGGCCCCGGCCTGCGCCGCACCGATTGCGCCGGCCGCGATCTCGTCCGGCGTGATCGGCAGGTGCGGCGACATCGTCGGGGTGTGGATCGCGCCGGTGACCGCGCAGGTGATGATGACCTTGTTCTGCTTCGCGGACATTTTCGTCCTCCCTTGAGAACCTGATTCTCAGGACACAGAGATCGCAGAGAGAATCAGCTCGGCTGGGAGCATATCTCTGTGACTTCTGTGGCCCAACTTCCTTAGCTCTTCTCCGCGGCGCGTTTGTGGGCGGCCAGCGCCATCAGCCGCCGATCGCGCCACGCCGCACGCTCGGACAGGCGGTCGGCGGGCACCAGCGCCCGGCGCTCCGCCTCCAGCCGCGCGAGCGCCCCGGCATCCCACTCGCGCGGCACCTGCGCGCGATCCATCTCCACCATCGTGGCGGCGTAGCGCCGCGCGTAATCTACCACTCCGCCCGGCGCATTGAGATCGATCGTTTCCATCGGACCCATGAACGACCAGCGCAGGCCGAGGCCGTCGCGGATCGTCTTGTCGATGTCCTCTGCCGACGCGCAGCCGTCCTCGTAGAGGCGTATCGCCTCGCACACGAGGGCCGCCTGCAGGCGGTTGAGGATGAAGCCGGGAATCTCGCGCCGTACGACCACCGGCACCTGTTTCACCGACTCGAGCAGCGTGCGCGCACGCTCGACCATGTCGGGCGCGGTCCACGGCGCCGGGCACAGCTCGACGACCGGGACGACGTGCGGCGGGTTCACCGGGTGTGCGACGAGGCAGCGCGCCCGCCCGGGCAGGTCCGCACTGAACGCCGACGCCGGGATGTAGGAGGTCGAGCTCGCGAGGATGCAATCCGGCTTCGCCAGCGCGTCCAGCGCGGCGAAGATCGCCCGCTTTGCCTCGACGGTCTCGCGCACGCTCTCCTGGACGTAGCGCGCGTCGCGCAGCGCATCGCCGAGGGCGGCGGCCGCGCCGATCCGCGCGCGCACCGCCGCCGGCGGCTCGTCGAGCAGGCCGTAGCCGGCGAGATCCGCGAGCGCCGCGTCGATGAGGTGCAGGCCTTCGGCCAGCGCGCCGGAGTCGCTGTCGAATACGGCAACCGGGTGGCCCGCCCGGGCGAACACGATGGCCCAGGCGCGGCCGATGAGCCCGGCACCGACGATGGCGATGCGGTCCACGGGCGTCAGATCGTGTGGGTGAGGTCGCCGCACACCGACACGGCCTGCCCGGAGATCTGCTTGCCGGCATCGGTGGCGAGAAAGAGTGCCATGTTCGCGATGTCCTGCGCGGTGACGAAGGTGCGGAGGCTCACCGTCTCGAGCAGCTTCTGCTTCTGCTGCTCGAACGGGATCCCGAAGGCCCTCGCCTTCGCGTCGATCACCCGGTTGATGCGGTCCCCCTCGACGGTGCCCGGCTGGATGCAATTCACGCGCACCTTATCCGGTCCCGCCTCGATCGCGAGGCTCTTGGTGAACCCCACGACCGCCCATTTGGCCGCGGCGTAGGGCGTTCGCATCGAAAAGCCGAGCCGCCCCGCGACCGACGAGAGATTGATGATGCTTCCGCCGCCGGCCGCCTTGATCAGCGGCATCGCGAGCCGCGTGCAGTAGAACATCGAGTTGAGGTCGACCGCAATGCAGCGGTCCCAGTCCTCGGGCCGGATGTCCTCGACCTTCGCTGTCGGGCCCGCGATCCCGGCGTTGTTCACGAGCACATCGAGGCCGCCGAGCGCGCGCTTAGCGTCGGCGAACAGCCGGTCGACCTCGGCGAGGACCGCGACGTCGGCGACGGTCTGCGTCACCTGCGGAAGCGCGCGTTTCACCTCCTCGAGCGCGGCGCGGTCGATGTCGCAGATGTGCACCCGCGCGCCCTGCGCGACGAAGGTCTCGGTGATCGCGCGCCCGATCCCGGCCGCGCCAGCCGTCACCAGGACGCGCAGGCCGTTCGCTGATACGTTCATGAGTGATCCTTCCGGGATGGCCGGGCGCTCCCTTGGCGTATGGCGTGGCGCGGGAGTTTAGCTCGCCTCGGTAGAATGGCGCACCGACGATGAACATTCTGGCCATCGAAACCGCCACGGAAGTGCTCTCGCTCGCCGTCGGCACCGGCGCCGAGGTGCACGAGACGACGATCGCGGCCGGTCAGCGGCAGGCCGAGCTCATTCTGGCGCAGATCGACGCGCTGCTCGCGCGCGCCGGCCTCGGCGTGCGCGACCTGGACGGCGTCGCGTACGGCGCGGGCCCGGGCTCGTTCACCGGCCTGCGGATCGCATGCGGCGTTGCGCAGGGCATCGCCGCGGCGCGCGGCATCCCGGTGCTCGGCGTGAGCACGCTCGCCGCGCTCGCGGAAGGCTGCGGCGCGGCGCGGGTGATCGCGTGCCTCGATGCGCGGATGGGCGAGGTGTATCATGCCGCCTTCGAAAAGCGGAACGGCGCGTTGCACGAAGTCATCCCTGCGGGGCTCCATCGCCCCGCGTCCGTTCCGCTTCCCCCGGGCGACGGCTGGACCGGCTGCGGCCAGGGCTTTGCGGCCCACCGCGAGGCTCTCGCTGCGCGCCTTGGCGCCCGCCTCGCCGCGGTGCGGCCGGACGCCGCGCCGTCGGCGGCGGCGATCTTGCGATTGGCCGCGCCGCGTTTCGCGGCGGGCGAGGGCGGCGATGCCGCGACCGCAGCGCCGGTCTATCTGCGCGAGCGCGTCGCGCTGAAGACGAGCGAGCGGTGAGCGCAGTCCTGCGTCCCGAGCCGCGGATCAGGCCGCTCGCCGAGCGGGACCTCGACGCGGTCGTGGCGATCGAGCGCGACATCTACGAGTTCCCATGGTCGCTCGGCAATTTCCGCGACTCGCTTGCGGCCGGATACAGCTGCTGGGCTTATCGTTCCGCCGACGGCCTTTTCGGCTACGCGGTGATGATGATCGGCGCGGGCGAGGCACATCTCCTCAACCTGAGCATCGCCGCGGCGTGCCAGCGGCGCGGCTACGGCAAGCAGCTGCTGGAGCACCTGATGGAGGTCGCGCGCAGCTACGGCGCGCGAGCGCTCCTCCTGGAAGTGCGTCCGTCGAACGAGGGTGCGCGCGGGCTCTACGCCGGGTACGGCTTCGAGCAGGTCGGCGTGCGCCGCGGCTACTACCCGGCGCGGGACGGGCGCGAAGACGCGTTGCTGCTGACGTATCGACTGTGACCGGGCGATCGTGAGCGCGAGACGCGAGCGCATCCTGGCGGAGATCGGCATCGGCCCGCGCTGGCGGTTGCGGCGGACGCAGCCCGCCGGAGAGCCGCAAATGGGTGGTTGGCAGTCGGCAGCAGACCCGGCCCCCGTCGCCGGCGCTCCGCATCCCCATCCGCAATCCGGCAGCTTGCAACGCCCGACTGGCGCAGGCAACGCCGCCTTCGATCTCCACGACCGCGCCGCCCGCATCGCGACGATGAGCTGGCCCGAGCTGAAGTCGCAGGTCGCGGCCTGCACGGCCTGCCAGCTCTGCAAGACGCGAACGAACACGGTGTTCGGCGTCGGCGACGAGCGGGCCGAGTGGATGATCGTCGGCGAGGCGCCCGGCGCGGAGGAGGATGCGCGCGGCGAGCCGTTCGTCGGGCAGGCGGGACGGCTGCTCGACAACATGCTCGCCGCGGTCGGGCTCGAGCGCGGCGCGAACGTCTATATCGCGAACGTGCTCAAGTGCCGGCCGCCGGGCAACCGCAACCCCGAGCCGTTCGAGGTCGAGCAGTGCAGCCCGCACCTCGTCCGGCAGCTGACGCTGATCCGGCCGAAGCTCATCCTCGCGCTGGGCCGGTTCGCGGCGCAGACGCTCCTGTCCACGGACGCGAGCATCGCCAGCCTGCGCGGCAGGCTGTTCCAGTACCAAGGCGTGCCGTTGATTGTCAGCTACCATCCGGCTTATCTGCTGCGCAACCTGCTGGACAAATCGAAGGCATGGGAAGACCTGTGCTTCGCGCGCGCGACCATGCAGGGATTGAAGGCGTCGGTCGCGCCTTCATCTTGACCCCCGGCGTCAATCCTGAAGGAGGACAACGACCATGAGAAGGCTCTGGGCTGTGATCATGGCGGGCGTGGCGCTCGCGCTCGGCGGCTGCGGCTACAACGACATCCAGCGCGCTGACGAGGGCGTGAACGCCGCCTGGTCGGAAGTCGTGAACCAGTATCAGCGCCGGGCGGACCTGATCCCGAACCTGGTGGAGACGGTTAAAGGCTTCGCCCAGCAGGAGAAGGACGTCCTCACCCAGGTGACGGAGGCGCGCTCGCGCGTCGGCCAGGTGAAGGTGACCCCGGAGATGCTGAACGATCCGGCCGCGTTGCAGCGGTTCCAGCAGGCCCAGGGCGACCTGTCGAGCGCGCTATCGCGCCTCCTGGTGGTGGTGGAACGGTACCCGGAGCTCAAGTCGGACAAGAACTTCCTCGAGCTGCAGGCCCAGCTCGAAGGCACCGAGAACCGCATCGGGGTGGCCCGCAACCGGTACATCAAGGCGGTGCAGGAGTACAACGTGCTGGTGCGCGAGTTCCCGGTGAACCTCACCGCGATGGTCTTCGGCTACAAGACCAAGGCCAACTTCACCGTCGAGAACGAGCGCGCGATCCAGACCGCGCCGAAGGTCGACTTCGGCGGGAAGAAGTAACCGGCGGCACGCGCGACGCCTGCGGCCCCCTGCGGGCCGGCAGGCGCCGCGGTCGGCCGCAGCACGCTCTACTCGAGGCGCTGTGCAAGCGACTGCGTTAGTCCGGCGTTCTCTGGCGCTCCTGGGCGGCGTCCTGCTTCTCCTGTGCGCCGCGTTCGCGGCGGCCCAGAACCTGCAGCCCATCCCCGTGCTGAAGACGCGGGTCACCGACCTCACCGGCACGCTCAGCGCGCAGCAGGTCGCCGACCTCGAGCGTCGACTCGCGGACTTCGAGGCGCGCAAGGGCAGCCAGATCGCGGTGCTCGTCGTGCCGACGACCGACCCGGAAGCGATCGACCAGTACTCGATCCGGGTGGCCGAGGCGTGGAAGATCGGGCGCAAGGGTACCGACGACGGCGTCATCCTCGTCGTCGCGAAGAACGACCGGAAGCTGCGCCTGGAGGTCGGCTACGGTCTCGAGGGCGCGGTGCCCGACGCATACGCGAAGCGCATCATCCGCGAGGTCATCGCCCCCCGCTTCCAGCAGGGCGACTTCTACGGCGGGATCGCGGCCGGCACCCAGCAGCTCATGCGTCTCATCGAAGGGGAGAAACTGCCGGCGCCCGCACCGCGCGACGAGCCCCAGGCGGACTTCGGCGGTAACGCGGGCATGCTCGTCGTCCTTCTCGTCCTCACGATGGTGCTGGGCGGGATCCTGACGGCCATCCTCGGGCGGTTCCTCGGCTCCGCGGCGACGGGCGGGATGGTCGGGCTCATCGCCTGGACCATCGCAGGCGTGCTGCTCGCAGGGATCGGGGCCGGGCTGCTCGCGTTCGTCTTTTCGCTCTTCCTCGCCGGATCACGCGGCGGCTTCTCGCACGGCACCCGCGGCCACCAGGGCGGCCGGACGACGGGCGGTTGGACGGGCGGCGGCTGGGGCGGCGGCGGCGGGTGGTCCGGCGGTGGCGGCTGGTCCGGGGGCGGCGGCGGATTCGGCGGCGGCGGTGCGTCCGGGAGCTGGGGAGACTGACGGTGGGCCTCGGCCGCGTGCTTCGCCATCTCTGCTATTACGACTATTGGAACGTGCGCAGCGCGTTTCCGCCCGCCGCGATGGCGGCGATCGAGCGCTCGATCGAGGAGCAGGAGCGTCGCCACGACGGCGAGCTGCGCTTTGCGGTCGAGGCGTCGCTGCCCTTGAATGACCTGCTCCAGGGCGTATCGCCGCGGGACCGCGCGATCGAGCTGTTCGGCCGCCTGCGGGTCTGGGACACCGAGCAGAACGCCGGCGTCCTGATCTACGTGCTGCTAGCGGACAAGCGCGTCGAGATCGTCGCCGATCGCGGCATTCACAGGAAGGTCGGCGAGACGGCATGGGAAGCGATCTGCGGCAACATGCAGCGCGAGTTTACGGCAGGACGGTTCCAGGCCGGCGCGCTCGCCGGGCTGCAGGCGGTGAGCGACCTGCTTGCCACGCACTTCCCGCCGCGCGATGAGAACCCCGACGAGCTCGCGAATCAGCCGGTGATTGTCGACTGACCGCTCACCCTGTCCAGGCGTGCGCCAGCACGTCGAGGCGCAGGTCCTGGGTGAAGGAATCGCCGCCGCGCTCGGCGCTCAGGGTCACCACGTGGACGCCGGGCGCGTCGAACTTCACGTTGTGGGTGAAGGTCCCGCCGCCGGGCACGTCGGCGCTGGCAATGACCTGGCCGCGGACGTCGCGAAGCGTGCAGCGCACGGCCGCACCCGCGTCGAGCAGGGCCTGGATCCGGAACGGCTCGCCGACGACGCGCCGATACACTTGCGGATCACGATTCGCGTTGAACTGCAGCCCGTTCAGGCGAACGAGCTTCACGAGCTTGCTCATCGCAGGAGCCTCTTCCGCTAGAATCGGCCCGACATTAGCAAACCCTAATATTGAGCGCAATGCTCCACGAGCGCCTCGACCGGATCGACCAGGAGCTCTCGACCCTCGAGACCGAAGTCGGCACGCACGAAGCCGACGCACTCGCTGCGCTGCTCGAGCAGGCGATCTCGCTTGTCGCCCGCACGATGCGGGCGTGGATCGAAGCGGAAGGGAAACTGGCGCCGCCCCCGGACGCCGATGTCCTCGAGGTCTGGAAGGTGCTGGTGAAAGGCGACCCGACCTGGAACGCCATTCGCGACAACTGCCGCGAGCTCGTCTACTACCGGAACTGCCTCGCGCTCGGTCGCGCGGACGCGCTGCCACCGGTGCCGCAGCGGATGGCGGTGCGCACAGCCCGCCACATCTTCCTGTACGTGCGCTCGCGCGCGCAGCGCGCCGCCGACGCGAGCCGATGAGCTCAATCCGGCACGCGCTCGGCAGGCGTGAGCGCGAGCTCGAGCCGCCGCCCGCGCCGGAGGACCGATACGGTCGCGCGCCGCCCGATGCGGTCCGCGCCGAGCTGGCGGTGCAGGTCGTCGATGCCGCCCACCCGGACGCCGTCGAACGCGACGATGAGATCGCCCGGCTCGAGGCCGGCCCGTGCCGCCGGGCCGTCGCGCGCGAGCGACTCGACGCGCACTGCGCGGTCGCCGTCGAGCGCGTGGTGGCGGACGAGGCGTCGCATGAGCGGCACATTCGCGCCGGCGAGGCCCAGGTAGCCCCGCCGCACGCGGCCGTGGCGAAGCAGCTCCATGATCACCCACTGCGCCGTGTCGATGGCGGTGGCGAAGCAGATGCCCTGCGCCATCGGGATGATCGCGGTGTTGACGCCGATGACGCGGCCGCCCGCGTCGACGAGCGGCCCGCCCGAGTTGCCGGGGTTGAGAGCCGCGTCAGTCTGGATCACGTCGTCGATCAGCCGCCCGGTGGTGGCGCGGAGGCTGCGGCCGAGCGCGCTCACCACGCCGGCGGTCACCGAGTGCTGGAAGCCGTACGGGTTGCCGATGGCGATTGCGAGCTGCCCGACGCGCACGTTGCGCGAGCGTCCGAGCGGTGCGGTGGCGAGCCCGCCAGCGCCGACGCGGATCACCGCGATGTCGGTGTCCGGATCGTCGCCGATGAGGTCCGCGTCGTAGGCGGCGCCGTCCGCGAACGTGGCCTTGACTCCGCGCGCGCCGTGAACGACGTGGCTGTTGGTCACCAGCAGCCCGTCGGGGGTGAACGCGAACGCCGAACCGCTCCCGCGCCGCGCACCGCCACGCCGCGATTGCGGCTGCTCGACGTCGAGGTGAGCCACGGCGGGGCCGACCCGCTCGGCCGCCGCGACCACGGCCCGCGAATAGGCGTCGAGGAGATCGCCGTCGGCGTCGCCAGGGGGCGCACCTGGCGCGGCGGAGCCGCCGGTCTCGTCGAGAACGAACTGCGGAAATGCGCCCATGTCGGCCTCGGGATCGGTCCTGGTCCTGGCGAGGTTGGGGCGCCGCGCGGGAAGTCAATCGCACCGGCGTCCGGCCGGAACACGCATGGGAGCTAACCCGCCCCTCGTTCCGGCCGGACGCAGGGCGGTCTTCATCGCCTCGCCGCAGTTCAGGCGGCCGTCGTACGGCAAAAACCATCCGCTCGCGATCCCGCGCGTCGCGCTCACGCTCGATCTGGTGCGCGCGTTCGGCGCAATCGGGCCTGGCGAGCTGCTGACCGCGCGCAAGGCGGCCGATTTCGAGCTCGAATGGTTCCACGCCCGCGAGTACGTCGCGGCGATCCGCATGGCCGAGACACTCGGGCGGGTGAAGACCGCGTGGCGGGAGCGCTTCAGGCTGGGCACGCTGGAGAACCCGTTCTTTGCTCACCTGTTCACGACGCCGGCGACCGCGACGGGGGCGAGCGTTCAGGCGGCCGAGGAGGTCCTCGCCGGCCGCGTTGCGTTCAATCCCGCCGGGGGCATGCACCATGCGCGTCCCGGCCATGCGCAGGGGTTCTGCTACTTCAACGACCCCGCGCTCGCCGTGATCCGCCTGCGCCGCGCCGGGGTGCGGGTTCTGTACGTCGATCTGGACGCGCATCACGCCGATGCCGTCGAGGACGCCTTCGCGCGCGATCCCGAGGTGCTCACGCTCTCGCTGCACATGGACAGCCGGTATGCGTATCCGAATGCGGGCGGCCGCTTCGAGGATTGCGGCACGGCGGAAGGCAGGCACGCGACGATCAACAGTGCGTTGCCGAAGGGCGTGAACGACTCCGAGTACCGCCTCGTCTTCGATGCCGCATGGGGGCGCGCAGTCGAGCGGTTCCGCCCGGATGCGGTCGTCCTGCAGGCGGGAACGGATGCGCTCGCAGTCGACCCGCTCGGCAAATTAGCGCTCTCGACGCAGGGTTTCCTCGCGATCGCGCGCACGATTGTCGACTCGAGCCCGCGCCATCCGGACGGCACGCCGCGCCTCGTCGCGACCGGCGGCGGCGGCTATCATCCGATTGCGGTGGCGCGCGCGTGGACGGGCCTGTGGGCGGTGCTCTCCGGGCGCGAGCTCGATGCGGCGGTCCCGCCGGCAGGCGCCGAACTGCTCCGCAGCGTGCTTTGGGAGGGCGGAGAGGACGACGAGCCGGGTCGGCTCTTTGAATCGCTGGCCGACGAGCCGGCCGATGGACCGGTGCGCGAGGAGATCCGCGCGCTCGCGCGGCGCATCCCGACGCACCCGTTCTTGTCGCAATGAGCGCGACGATTCCCGGGCTCGCGACCCGCGCGGCGACCGAGCGCTACTCGCAGACGTTCGGCTCGGCCTGCGCCGCGGGTCACTTCAGCGACTTCCTGAATCTGCACCTGCGGCTGTCCTCGCTCGGGCTCGGAACCTTTCCCGGCGCCGCGACCGACGAGGTCGACGAGGCCTACGCCGCGATCGTTCATCGCGCGGCGCTCGCCGGGATCAACGTGTTCGACACCGCCGCACACTATCGATACGGCCGCTCGGCACGGGCGCTCGGCGAAGGCCTCAGGCGCGCGTTCGCGGGCGGCGTCGCGCGCGAGCAGGTGTACGTGGTGGCGAAGGGCGGGTTCCTGGCGTTCGACGGCGGCGCGCCGGACGACCTCGACCGCTGGTTCGACGCGCACGTGGTTGCGCGCGGTCTCGGCGGGCGCGACGATCTGGCCGGCCAGCATTGCCTTTCGGCCGGCTACCTGATCCAGCAGCTCGACGCGGTGCGCGCGGCGACGGGGCTCGAAACGCTCGACGCGTTCCTGCTCGACCAGCCCGAGGTGCACTACGCCGCGGCCGGCAAGGAGCGGGCGCACCGCAAGATGACCGGGGTCTTCGAGGCGCTCGAGCGGGCGGTGCGCGACGGGCGCATCGGCTGCTACGGCATCTCGAGCTTCGATGCGTTCCGGGTCGAAACCGATGCGGTTTCGTTCCAGTCGCTCACGTCGTTGCTGGCCCTGGCCGAGAAGGCGGCCCGGGTCGCGCACGGCAACGATCGCGCCCGGCACGCGCTCCGCATCGTCCAGCTTCCGTTCAACCAGGCGATGACCGAGGGATTCACGCGGTTCTCACAGGTCACGGGGCAGGGCAACCTCGCCTCGACGGTGCAGGCGGCGCACCAGCTGCGCGTCTACGCGATGGCGAGCCACGTGATGGGGAAGGGCGCTTTCGCGGCTGCGGCCGCCGGTTCGGTGCGCGCGCGCCTTTCCGGTCTCGCCAACGACGCGCGGCGCGCGCTGCAGTTCGCGCGCTCGACGCCCGGGATCGGGACGGCGCTCGTGGGCGTGAGCACGCCCGCGCACCTCGACGACGCCCTGGCGGTGGCGCGCACCGCGCCGCTCGAACGGGCAGACTATCTCGCGCTGTTCGAACGTGCCAGCTAGCGGTCCGGCTTGTCCATGCCGATCAGGTGGAGCGAGTCGCCCTGGCGCTGGTTGTACAGGTGGCGCTTGCGGACTAGCATCATCGAGCCGCTCACGAACAGGCCGAAGAGCACGATGATGGTGAAGACGGAAAATTCGACCCTGATCATGACCGCGTAGAGCGCGAGCATGACGAGGATCGACAAATTCTCGTTGAAATTCTGCACCGCGATCGAGTGGCCGGCTCCCATCAGGATGTGACCGCGGTGCTGGAGCAGGGCGTTCATAGGGACGACGAAGAAGCCGGCGAGGCCGCCGACGGCCACGAGCAGCGGGATCGCGACCCAGAGATCGCGCACGAAGTTCATCCCGATGACGATCACGCCCATCGCGATGCCGACCGGCAGCACGCTCACCGCCTGCCGGAGTGATATGTAGCGGGCCGCGGCCACCGCACCCGCCGCGATGCCGACGGCGGTGATGCCCTGCAGGGCGGTGGCCTTCGAGAGCGGATAGCCGAGCGCCGCCCTCGCCCATTCGAGCACGATGAACTGGAGCGTGGCGCCCGCGCCCCAGAAGAGCGTCGTGGTCGCGAGCGAGATCTGCCCGAGCTTGTCCTTCCAGAGCAGGTTGTTGCAGTGGGCGAAATCGCGGATGAGGTAGAACGGGTTCTTCTTGGGGAGGTGATGGTCCACCCCGGTGTCGGGAATGAACAGATTGAATATCGCCGCGACGACGTAGCCGAGGACGATTATGGCGACGGCTGCCTCGCCCGGCGTGTCGACGTGGGTGTCGATACGCGGCAGGTCGATCGCGAGCAGCTCGCGCGACACCGTCTCGCTCACCAGCACGCCGCCGGCGAGCGTGCCGAGAATGATCGAGCCGACGGTGAGGCCCTCGATCCAGCCGTTCGCCGCGACGAGCTGGCTCGGCGGCAGCAGCTCGGTCAGGATGCCGTACTTGGCGGGCGAGTATGCGGCGGCGCCGAGCCCGACGACGGCGTAGGCGATCAGCACCGTGAGGAACTCGTCGACTCCCGAAGGCGTGAGCTGCGCGTAGAAGAACATCATCAGGCAGCCGGCCACCTTGATCATGTTGGTGATGAACATGACCCGGCCCTTGGGCATCGAGTCGGCGAACGCGCCGACGAACGCCGCGAGGGCGACGTACGAGATGGTGAAGAAGAACTTCAGGAGCGGCACCATCCACGGCGGGCCGCTGAGTTGCGCGAGCAGCTGGATCGCGGCGATCAGGAGCGCGTTGTCGGCGAGCGACGAGAAGAACTGCGCCGCCATGATCGTGTAGAAGCCGCGCTTCATCGGGCAATCCAGGCGAAGCGGTGCGCGAGCGGGGTGAAGGCCGGCGCGCGAGTCACCGCGCGTCGGGCTCGGCGGGGGCGGACCCGCTCCGGTCGGGTCCCCGGGCGAGCTCGCGCAGCAGTCGCTCCTGCTCGGCGAACGAGGGCGCGCGGCCGCCCGGCTCGTCGATCGCGCGGCCGGTGTAGCCCGCGGGCGGGGCCTCGCCCCCCAGAAAGACGTCCCGGCGTATGCGCTTGTTGAGCCGGGTGACACGTCGGTCGATCCACCACGCGTCGTACGCGGCGGCCGCGAGCATCGCCAATCCGAGCCCGGCCGCCAGCTGCAGGCTCCAGACCGCGGCGGCGACGGTAACGAGGGACGCCGCTCGCCAGAGCCAGGCGCCAAGCCGGTCGTCGAGGTAGGCTCGGTGCAGTCCGAGCGGTGCGACCAGGAGCAGGGCCCATGCACGACCGCGGCGCTTCAGGCGGCCGGCGAGCTCCAGGTTCGTGCGCTGCAGGCCGGCCCCCCCGAGGTCAAGCCGTTTCCAAGCCTCGCTCAAGGCGCCGTCGGCCGCGAAATCGGCTTGCGGCCGCCATAAGTTTGGTTCATGGAGCGATTTATGATTGAATAGCGCGCGGAGGATAGCACACGCCCTTATCGCCGAAACGGACCCGATGGCCGATCGCCGACTCCAGGTCTTTCACGCCGTGGCGAAGCAGATGAGCTTCACCAAGGCAGCCGAGACGTTGTTCATGACGCAGCCCGCGGTGACCTTCCAGATCAAACAGCTGGAGGAGCACTTCAACACGCGCCTGTTCGAGCGCGGACACGGCCGGATCGCGCTCACTCCGGCCGGCGAGATCGTCCTGGAGTACGCGGAGCGCATCCTCGCGCTCTCGACGGAGCTCGAGACGCGACTGCGGGAGATGACGGGGCGCCTCTCGGGGCCGCTTCTCATCGGCGCGAGCACGACGATCGCCGAGTTTCTCCTGCCGCGCGTCCTCGGCGAGTTCAAGTCGCAGCATCCCGAGGTGCAGCCGAAGCTGGTCGTGGGCAACTCCGAGGCGATCGAGAACCGGGTCGCAGAGCACACGCTCGACATCGGTCTCATCGAGGCGCCATCGCACTTGCCGTCCCTGCTCACGGAGATGTGCTGTGAGGACGAGCTGCAGGTCGTCGTGGCGCCGAACCATCCCCTCGCGAAGGCGAAGAGCGTGCAACCCAAGCAGCTGCTCGCGTACCCGTACGTCAGCCGTGAGAGCGGCTCGGGCACGCGCGAGTTCACCGACCTCTACTTCCGCAAGGGCGGCGTGAACCCCGCCGAGCTGAAGGTCGTCATGGAGCTGGGGAGCCCCGAGGCGCTCAAGGGCGTGGCCGAAACGGGGCTCGGCTTCGCGATCCTCTCCAAGGCTGCAGTCGCGAAGGAGCAGAAGCTCGGCGAACTCGTCGCAATTCCCCTCGCGCCCAAGCTGCTCCGGTCGCTTTCGCTCGTCTACCCCAAGCAGAAGTTCCGCTCCCGGCTCGTCAACACGTTCGTGTCGTTCGCCCAGACGCGGCTGAAGGACGCAGTGCTGTAATCGTCGCGGCGCGCGGGAAACCGGAAAAGACCGCGTGCCGACGTGCGCGCTGTCCGGCGTCGGCGTGGGGTTCCGCGTCTGACCGGGAGCGATCGTCGGCGTTTCCGGCGCGGGGTCGCCCTCGCGGCTCGTGCTAGCATCGCCACGCAGGCGTTGCTGCCATTCCGCGCACGGCGATGGTCCGTTTCCTCGCGATCCAGCACACGTTCTCGGAGTTCTTCGGCGCCCTCGAGCCCCGGTTCGAGGCGCGCGACATCGCATTCACCTACCTGCGGCCGGTGACTGGCCAGGACGTGACCGCGGCGGCGGGCCAGTTCGACTGCCTGTGGCTGCTCGGTGGCGCGCACCCCGTGGCCGACCGTGAGCACTGCCCGTGGATCGAAGATGAACTGCGGCTCGTGACGGCCTTCGCCAGATCGCGCCGGCCGGTCGTCGGGCTGGGGTTCGGCGCGCACGTCATCGCGGTCGCGCACGGCGGCGCACCGCGCATGGATCCGGAGCACGATGCCTATTGGACGACCGCGCATGCAACCGAAGCCGGCCGCGACGATCCGCTCGCGCGGGCCGTCGACGGGCGGCGGGTGCTCGTCATGACAAACGGCGGCGTCGACCTTCCGTCCGGCCTGGCGCCGGTCGTCGTGGACGAGCGGGGGCGCTGGATTGCGATCCGGCCGACGCCGCTCGCATACGGGCTCACATTCCGGCCCGAGCTGAAGCCCGGCATGATCGAGGACATGATCATGGAGGACGATCGTCCGGTGCCGGAGAACATCGGTGCGCTGCTCGACGAGGCGCGCGTGCGCTGGGACGAAACGCAGGAGACGACCGCGCGCGTGATCGCGGCGCTGGTCGAGGCGCTCGATCTCATGCAGGAGCGGCGGAAGATGCCGGTGTTCGGCCTCCGGCCGGTGAAGGAGGAGGGGTGAAAGGGGAACGGCGCGCGGCGCACGACGGTCGGCTGCTCGCCCTCTGGCGCAACCTGGACTGGGAGCGGCGCGCGGTGCTCCTCGAGTTCGCGGAGTTTCTCGCCGCGCGATCGGCGGCGCCACCCTCGGCGCGCGTCGTCACGCTGCGCCCGGAGCACGAGAGCGTCGTGCGCGCGGTGCGGCGTCTGAACGGGAGCTATCCGATGCTCGACCGCGCGAAACTGCTGCAGCCGGTCGGCGATCTCCTGTCGCAGCATCTCGTCGACGGCCGGGCCGCGGCAGGCGTGATCGACGAGCTTGAGGCGCTGTACGCCGCCGCCTACGCGTCGTGCGCGAAAACGCGGTAGACGGTCGGTCACAGGCTCACCGGGTGGGCCACGCACCCCGGTTAACATCTGCATCTGACGGCCACTCCCCCGCACCATGCCTCGCCCCATCCGAGCAACGTTCGATCTCGCCGCGCTGGCGCAGAACCTCGGCGTCGCCCGAGCGCGCGGGGGGAAGGCGCGGATCTGGGCCGTCGTGAAAGCGAACGCCTACGGCCACGGTCTGCTGCGCGCGGTGCGCGCGCTCGCCGCCGCGGACGGCTTCGCGCTCCTCGACTTCGACGAGGCCGTGCGCCTGCGCGACGCGGGCGTGCGAAAGCCGATCCTGCTGTTCGAGGGATTCTTCGCCCCTGCGGACCTCGAGACGGCAGCCGCGCATTTACTTTGGCCGGTGATCCACTCGCGCGAACAGATCGCGATGCTCGAGTCGGCGCGGCTGCCTGAGCGGCTGGCGGTGTTCCTCAAGGTGAACACCGGCATGAACCGGCTCGGGATCGACGTCGGCGAGGTGCGGCCGTGCCTCGAGCGCCTCGCGGCGAGCGGAAAGGTCGCCGACATCACGCTGATGACGCACTTCGCCGATGCCGACGGCCCGGCCGGCGTGGCCGAGCAGGTCGCGCGTTTCGAGTCGGCCGCCCGCGGTCTGTCGCTGCCGCGCAGCCTCGCCAACTCGGCCGCGCTGCTGCGTTTTCCGCAGACGGCTGCGGACTGGGCGAGACCGGGGATCATGCTCTACGGCTGCTCGCCGTTCCCCGACGAACCGGCGCAGGCGCTCGGCCTCGCCCCGGTGATGACGCTCGCGAGCGAGCTGATCGCCGTCCGCCAGCTCGCCCGAGGCGACAGCGTCGGGTACGGCGCCACCTTCACCGCCGACCGTGCCATGCGCATCGGCGTCGTCGCCTGCGGCTATGCAGACGGCTATCCCCGCCACGCACCCACGGGCACGCCCGTCGTCGTCGCGGGGAAGCGGACGCGCACTGTCGGCCGCGTCTCAATGGACATGATCACCGTCGATCTCGAAGGGATCCCGGCGGCCGGCATCGGCACGCCGGTCACGCTCTGGGGCGAAGGGCTGTCCTGCGACGAGGTCGCGGCGGCGGCGGGGACAGTCAGCTACGAGTTGCTGTGCGCGCTCGCATCACGGGTGCCCCAGGCGGAGCGCACGTAGGGATGGCCAAGGCGAAGTCCGTCTACGTCTGCGGCGAGTGCGGCGGGGCGTCCACCAAGTGGCAGGGACAGTGCGCCCACTGCGGCGCATGGAACTCGCTGCTCGAGACCGCAGCCGAGAGGCCCGCCCAACACCGCTTCAGCGGCGGCGCGAAGGCGTCGGCGCTGACGCCGCTTGCGCGCATCACCGCGAAGGAAGCCGCCCGGATGCCGACCGGCGTGACGGAGTTCGATCGCGCGCTCGGCGGGGGGCTGGTGACCGGGCAGGTGGTGCTGATCGGCGGCGACCCCGGGATCGGCAAGTCGACGCTGCTCCTCCAGGCGCTCGCCTGGATGAGCGCGTCGCGCAAGGCGATCTACGTCACCGGCGAGGAGTCGGCGGAGCAGACGGCGCTGCGCGCGCAGCGGCTCCAGGTCGACACGGCAAGCGTGCATGTTCTCGCGGAGATCCAGCTCGAGCGGATCGCGGCGACGCTCGAGGCCGAGAAGCCCGAGGTCGCGGTGATCGATTCGATCCAGACGCTGTACTCGGATGCGTTGACCTCCGCGCCGGGGTCCGTCGCGCAGGTCCGGGAGTGCGCCGCACAGCTCACGCGCGTCGCGAAGGGCATCGGCATTGCGCTCGTGTTCGTCGGTCATGTCACCAAGGAGGGGGCGCTCGCCGGGCCGCGCGTGCTGGAGCACATCGTCGACACGGTGCTCTACTTCGAGGGCGATCCGAACTCGAGCTTCCGGCTGATCCGGGCGTTCAAGAACCGCTTCGGCCCGGTGAACGAGCTCGGTGTATTCGCGATGACCGAAAAGGGGCTGCGCGGCGTCACCAACCCGTCCGCGCTCTTCCTTTCCCAGCATCGCGAGCCGGTGCCGGGGTCGTGCATCCTCGTCACCAACGAGGGGACGCGGCCCTTGCTGGTCGAGGTGCAGGCGCTCGTCGACGGCGCGCAGGGCATGAATCCGCGCCGGCTCGCGCAGGGGCTCGACCAGAGCCGCCTGGCGATGCTCCTCGCCGTGCTCCACCGCCACGCGGGCATCGCGTGCCACGACCAGGACGTCTTCGTGAATGCGGTGGGCGGCGTGCGCATCGGCGAGCCGGCGGCGGATCTCGCCGTGCTGCTGGCAATCGTGTCCAGCTTCCGCGGACGCCCGCTGCCGGAGAAGCTCGTCGTGTTCGGGGAGATCGGGCTTGCAGGGGAGGTCCGGCCGGCGCCGCGCGGCCAGGAGCGCCTGCGCGAAGCGGCGAAGCTCGGCTTCCGGAGGGCGCTCATCCCGAAGGCGAACGCACCCCGGCAGCCCGTAGAAGGCATTGAAGTGACCGCGGTCGAGCGGCTTGCCGACGCGGTCGCCGCGATTCAGTGACGCGACGATAGAGTCGGGGCGCACCGCTGAGAGGTGCCACCGGCTTCGCCGGCCGGCGAAGCCGGTGGCGGCAGGGCTGAACGGGCCTTTGAGTCAGCGCGCTAGCGCGAGCCCCGCAGCGGCGACGCCGCTGCGCACGGCCGACTCGAGCGTGGCCGGATAGTCGCTCTCCGTATAGTCGCCGGCGAGGAACAACCCGTCGACCGGCGTGGTGATCGACGGGCGAACGAGGCCGGGGCGGCAGCTGAACGTCGCGCGCTTCTCGGCGATCACGCGCGACCAGCGCGGCACGGGAAGCGTCGGCACTCCCGCGGAAAGTTCGGCGTGGATCGCCGCGGCGAGATCGGGATGGGCGAGCGCCTGGTGGCGCCCCGAGGCGCTGAGCACGCCTGCGACGAGCCCGCGGTGGCCGGAGAGGGCGCCGCGGTCGAACGCCCACTGAAGCAGGC
The DNA here is from genome assembly GCA_035456405.1 of Burkholderiales bacterium. GTDB lineage: Bacteria > Pseudomonadota > Gammaproteobacteria > Burkholderiales > SG8-39 > JAGVSZ01. The sequence goes on from DATIDG010000049.1 coordinate 212,092, forward strand.
CGCCCGTGAATCCGAGCATCGGAAACGGCAGTGCCACTGCTTCAGGGTACTGGAGGTACACCGTATAAATCGGTTCGTGCTCGAGCAAGCCGATCTGGGCGGCCACGCTTCTCAGCTGCGGAGTCGACGCGAGAAGCGAGCCGGCATGCTGCGGCCCGGCCGCGACGATGACGCGGTCGAACGGTTGCGGGTCGGGATCGAGCTGGAACCTTCCCGCGCTGCCGTCGACAAGGCGAACCGGTGCGCCGAGCCGGACCTCGCCGCCGCGATTCGCGACGAACCGCGCCGCCGGTTCGGGGAACACCGCGCCGAGATCGATCCGCGGCAGGAGCAGGTCGCTGGCCGGTCGCGGGCCGCCGAGCGTATCGCGGAGCACGTTGACGAACACCCGGGCGGAGGCGTGATCGGCCGGCGTGTTGAGGGCCGACACGCAGAGCGGCTCCCAGAGCAAATCGCGCAACGCGCTCGTCTGGCCGCGGTTCGCCAACAGCGCGGCGACGGTGTCGTCCTGCGCCAACCTGAATCCGTCGTTGCGCAGGCGATGCATGAACGCCGCAGCCCGCAGTCGGTCGGCGAGCGATAGACCACGCGCAGCGAGCAGGCCGACGACGAGATGCAGCGGCGCGGGCAACGGCGCGGCTTTCAGGTGGAAGCCGGTCGCAGTCCGCAACTCGAGTGGCAATCGCATCAAGCCCGCGCCGGGGTCGATGCCGACGGCCCGCATCATTCGCAGCGTCTCAGTGTACGCGCCGACAAGGATGTGCTGGCCGTTGTCGAGATCCGCGTCGTCGAGCGTGACGCGGCGTGCGCGTCCGCCGAGCTGCCGCGACGCCTCGAACACGACGACCCGCGCGCCCCGCCCGGCGAGCGTGACCGCCGCGGACAAGCCGGCCCAGCCGGCGCCGATCACCGCCACCCGGATCACACGGTGATCCAGGTCTTCCAGGCGATCCACAGCTTGCGGAGCGGCGTGAGCGCGACGCGGTGCTCGAGGACGCGATGTCCGTCGCTCCGGATCTCGCCGAGAAGCGTGCGATAGATGGCCGCCATCACCAGCCCGGGCCGCTGCGCGCGCCGGTCCTCCGCCGGGAGCAGGGCGAGCGCTTTAGTGTAGGCCCCTTCGGCACGCTTGACCTCGAACGCCATTAGCCGTGCGAAAGCGTCGGTGTGCCGCCGGTTCAGGATGTCGCTCGCGGACACCCCGAAGCGCGCCAGGTCCTCGAGCGGCAGGTAGATGCGATTCTTTCGCGCATCCTCGCCGACGTCACGGACGATGTTGGTGAGCTGGAATGCCGTGCCGAGCGCCTGCGCGTACTCGAGCGTGCGCGGATTCCTGTAGCCGAAGATGCCCGCGGCCAGCAACCCGACGACGCCGGCAACGTGATAGCAGTAGCGCTCCAGCGCGGCGAGGTCGGGATAGCGCGACTGACGCAGGTCCATTTCCATGCCGTCGATGATCTCGCCGAGCCGCTCGCGCGAGATGCCGAAGGTGCGGGCGACCGGCGCGAGCGCCTGCGTCACCGGGTGTTGCGGCTGGCCCGCCTCGAGGGTGGCGATCTCCTGCCGCCACCACGCCAGCTTCGCGGCGGCCACGCCGGGATCGGTGCACTCGTCGACGACGTCATCCACTTCACGGCAGAACGCGTACAGGGCATTGATCGCGCGCCGCCGCTCCGGCGGGAGGAACAGGAAGGAATAGTAGAAGCTTGAGCCGCTCTGGGCTGCCCTGCGCTGGCAGTACTCGTCGGGAGTCATGTCGGATAGCGGACGGCGGCGCGCCACAGCATGAGGAGCCAGTCGGAGGCGCGCAGGACCGGTCGGCGCCGGAACACGTCGCCGCGCACCTGATCGATCTTCTCGAGGATGCGGAGACCGCCCTGGACCACGAGGCGCAGCTCGAAACCGCTGCGGCCCGCGACGGCACGCGCCAGCGGGGCGCCGGATTCTAGCATCGCGCGCGCCCGCGAAACCTGGAACGCGAGCATCTCGCGCAGCGGCGTGTCCACGCGCGCGGCGAACAGATCCGCCTCGGTCACGCCGTGCCGCGCCATCTCGTCCTGAGGCAGGTAGATGCGGTCCTTGCGCAGGTCGACGGCGACGTCCTGCCAGAAGTTCACGAGCTGGAGCCCGGTGCAGATCGCGTCGGACCAGCGGATGTTCTGCGGGTTCGCGGCACGGAAGAGGTGCAGCATCAGCAACCCCACCGGATTCGCCGAGCGCCGGCAGTAGTCGAGCACTTCGTCGAAGTTCGCGTAGCGGCGCTTGACGACGTCCTGGCTGAACGCGTCGAGCAGGTCGTGAAACGCCCGGAGTGGAAGCCCGTGCTCCCGAATCGCCGTGGCGAGACGCGCGAACGGCGGCTCCGCCGCCGGTTGCCCGGCCGCGATGCCGTGCAGCGCCGCGCGGTAGCCGTCGAGGCGGGCGAGCCGCTCGGCGGCCGGCAGATTCCCCTCGTCGGCGAAGTCGTCCGCCGTGCGCGCGAACCAGTAGATTGCGCCGACCGCCGGGCGTAGCCTACGCGGAAGAAGCACCGAGGCGACTGGAAAGTTCTCGTAGTGACCGACCGACATTTCCCCGTTTCATCAATGGGATCGGGAGTCTTTTGGCTGACAGTATAGGGGCATGTCCGGTAGAATCCGGCATCGGCACGAAGGTCGCGGCGAAGGTGGCGGAACGGGTAGACGCACTGGATTTAGGTTCCAGCGCCGCAAGGCATGGGGGTTCGAGTCCCTTCCTTCGCACCACCTCACTTCCAGGGATCCCGGATCGACTGAATGCAGACCAATCTCGAAACGCTGGGTCAGCTTGAGCGGCGCCTTAACATGGCGGTGCCGGTGGCCGACATCGACAAGCAGGTCGACGAGCGGCTGAAACAGCTCGCGCGCACCGTGCGCATGGCCGGGTTCCGGCCGGGCAAGGTGCCGCTGAAGATCGTCGCGCAGCAGTACGGGCCGCAGGTGCGGTCCGAGGTGATCGGCGACGCGGTGGAGAAGTCGTTCTCCGCGGCGGTGCGCGACCAGAACCTGCGCGTGGCGGGTTACCCGCGGATCGAGCGCAAGGAGGCAAGCGGCGCGGACCGCCTCGAGTTCAGCGCCACGTTCGAGGTCTACCCCGAAGTGCAGCTCGGCGACCTCTCCCGGGCCACCATCCAGCGGCCGACGCTCGCCGTGACCGACGCCGAGGTCGACAAGACGATCGCGGTGCTGCGCAAGCAGCGCACCCGCTACGAGGCCGCCGATCGCGCCGCCGCGAAGGGCGACCGCGTGGCTGTCGACTTCATCGGCACGATCGACGGGGCGGAGTTCGACGGCGGCAAGGCGACCGATGTTGCGTTCGTCATCGGGGAAGGGCGGATGCTGCCCGACTTCGAGGTCGGCGTGACCGGAATGAGGGCCGGCGAGTCGAAGTCCTTCCCAGTGGTCTTCCCGGCGGACTACCAGGGCAAGGACGTCGCGGGCAAGACCGCGAGCTTCGCGGTGACGGTGAAGAAGGTCGAGGCAGCCAGGCTGCCGGAGCTCGACGCCGATTTTGCGCGCGGCCTGGGCATCGCGGACGGCGACCTCGGCAAGATGCGCGCCGAGGTGAAGGCGAATGTCGAGCGCGAGGTGAAGAAGCGCCTCGGCGGGGACCTGAAGAACCGCGTGATGCAGGCGCTCCTCGACGCGGCCCGGCCCGACCTGCCGAAGTCGCTGGTGGACATGGAGGTGCAGCGGCTCGTGTCGGGCGCCCGGACCGACCTGCAGGCGCGCGGGCTCAAGATGGAGAACATGCCGATCGATCCGCAGGTGTTCGAGGAGCAAGCGAAGCGCCGCGTGGCGCTCGGACTGATCGTCGCGGAGCTCGTGAAGAAGCACGATCTCGCGGCGAAGCCGCAGCAGGTTCGCGCGCTCGTCGACGAGCACGCGGCGAGCTACGAGCAGCCCGGCGAAGTGGTGAAGTGGTACTATTCGCAGCCGGAGCGACTTGCGGAGTTCGAAGGTCTGGCCGTCGAGGAGAACGTCGTCGACTGGGTGCTCAGGAACGCCAAGGCCGTGGACACCCCGGTCGCGTTCGATCAACTCATGGGCGAGGCGACATGACGCGTAGGACCTGGATTCCCGCAACGGGGATGAGCGATCGCGAGAGATTCGAGCCGCAAGGGCTCGGACTCGTCCCGATGGTGATCGAGCAGAGCGGACGGGGCGAACGCGCGTACGACATCTACTCGCGCTTGCTCAAGGAGCGGGTCGTCTTCCTGGTCGGGCCCGTCAACGAAGTCTCTGCCAACCTGATCGTCGCGCAGCTGCTGTTTCTCGAGTCCGAGAACCCAGACAAGGACATCGCGTTCTACATCAACTCTCCCGGCGGCTCGGTGTCGGCGGGGCTCGCGATCTACGACACGATGCAGTTCATCAAGCCCGACGTGTCGACGCTGTGCATCGGCCAGGCTGCCAGCATGGGCGCGCTGCTGCTGTGCGCCGGATCGAAGGGCAAGCGGTTCTGCCTGCCGAACTCGCGCCTCATGATCCACCAGCCGATGGGCGGCTTTCAGGGCCAGGCCTCGGACGTCGAGATCCACGCGAAGGAGATCCTGTACCTGCGCGGCAAGCTGAACGAGATCATGGCAAAGCACACGGGCCAGACCATCGACCAGATTGCCCGGGACACCGATCGGGACAATTTCCTATCTGCGGACGAGTCCATGAAGTATGGTCTCGTGGATCGGATTCTGACCTCGCGCACCGAGGCGACGGCGGGCTGAGAGGGCACTAAATGGCCGGGATGTCCGACAAAAGCGGGAGCGAGAAGCTCCTCTATTGCTCGTTCTGCGGGAAGAGCCAGCACGAGGTCCGCAAGCTGATCGCGGGCCCGTCGGTGTTCATCTGCGACGAGTGTATCGAGCTCTGCAACGACATCATCCGGGAGGAGAGCACCACCGAGAAGGGCGGCCGCACCGCGCGCTCCGACCTCCCGACGCCCAAGGAGATCTGCTCGATCCTCGACGAGTACGTGATCGGGCAGGAGCAGGCCAAGAAGATCCTCTCGGTCGCCGTCTACAACCACTACAAGCGGCTCAAGCACCTCTCGAAGACCGACGAGGTCGAGCTCGCCAAGTCGAACATCCTGCTGATCGGGCCCACCGGCTCCGGGAAGACGCTGCTCGCGCAGACGCTCGCGCGGCTGCTCAACGTGCCGTTCGTGATCGCGGACGCGACGACGCTCACCGAGGCGGGGTATGTCGGCGAGGACGTCGAGAACATCATTCAGAAGCTGCTGCAGAACTGCGACTACGACGTCGACAAGGCGAAGCGCGGCATCGTGTACATCGACGAGATCGACAAGATCTCGAGGAAGAGCGACAACCCGTCGATCACCCGCGACGTGTCGGGCGAGGGCGTGCAGCAGGCACTGCTCAAGCTGGTCGAGGGCACCATCGCGTCGGTGCCGCCGCAGGGCGGGCGCAAGCATCCGAACCAGGACTTCGTCCAGGTGGACACGACGAACATCCTGTTCATCTGCGGTGGCGCGTTCGACGGGCTCGAGAAGATCATCCGCAGCCGCAGCGAGAAGACCGGCATCGGCTTCGGCGCGGAGGTGAAGAGCCTCCGCTCGAGCAAGGACATCAGCGAGGTCATCAAGTCGGTCGAGCCCGAGGACCTGATCAAATACGGACTCATCCCGGAGTTCGTCGGCCGGCTGCCGGTGGTCGCGATCCTCGAGGAGCTCGACGAGCACGCGCTGATCCGCATCCTCACCGAGCCGAAGAACGCGCTGATCAAGCAGTACCAGAAGCTCTTCGGCATGGAGGGCGTCGACCTCGAGGTGCGGCCCCAGGGGCTGACCGCGATCGCGGAGCGCGCGCTCGCGCGCAAGACCGGCGCGCGCGGCCTGCGCTCGATCCTGGAGCACGTGCTGCTCGAGATCATGTTCGACCTGCCGACGCTGGAGAACGTCAGCAAGGTCGTGGTCGACGAGGCCACGATCATCGGCGACGGCAAGCCGCTGCTCATCTACTCGGACCAGCCCAAGGTTGCCGGGTCCCACTGAGCCCTGCTGTCGCCGCCGCGGCTCGCCGCGCGTCCGACGGCTGCGCTTGAAGCCGGGGCGGACCGCCCCAACCTTCCTCCCTTGCGAGGAGTAACGCCATGTCCACGAACGAACTCTCCAGCCTGCCCACCCAGTTCCCGCTCCTTCCCCTGCGGGACGTAGTGGTCTTTCCGCACATGGTGATCCCGCTCTTCGTGGGGCGCCCGAAGTCGATCAAGGCGATGGAGATCGCCATGGAGGCGGGCAAGAGCATCCTCCTGGTGGCGCAGAAGTCCGCCGCCAAGGACGAGCCGACGCCCGAGGACATGTACTCGATCGGGTGCATCTCCAACATCCTGCAGATGCTCAAGCTTCCCGACGGCACGGTGAAGGTGCTCGTCGAGGGCAGCCAGCGCGCGCGGATCGACGAGATCGCCGACCAGCGCACGCACTACTCAGCGACCGCGACGCCGGTCGCGCCCGAGCCGGTCGATTCGACCGAGCTCGAGGCGATGCGGCGCGCGCTGGTGGCCCAGTTCGACCAGTACGTGAAGCTGAACAAGAAGATCCCGCCGGAGATCCTCACGTCCCTCGCCGGCATCGAGGAACCCGGGCGCCTCGCCGACACCGTTGCGGCGCACCTGCCGCTCAAGCTCGAGCAGAAGCAGAAGGTGCTCGAGATGTTCGACGTCAAGCAGCGGCTCGAGAGCCTGCTCGCCCAACTCGAGGCCGAGATCGACATCCTCCAAGTCGAGAAGCGGATCCGCGGGCGCGTCAAGCGCCAGATGGAGAAGAGTCAGCGCGAGTACTACCTCAACGAGCAGGTAAAGGCGATTCAGAAGGAGCTCGGCGAGGGCGAGGAGGGCGCCGACCTCGAGGAGATGGAGAAGCGCATCAAGGGCGCGCGCATGCCGAAGGAGGCGCGGATCAAGGCGGAAGCCGAGCTGAAGAAGCTCAAGCTGATGTCGCCCATGTCGGCCGAAGCGACGGTGGTGCGCAACTACCTCGACACGCTGGTCGGCCTTCCGTGGCGCAAGAAGAGCAAGATCTCGAAGGACATCCCGGCGGCGGAGAAGGTCCTCGACGAGGACCACTACGGCCTGGAGAAGGTCAAGGAGCGCATCGTCGAGTACCTCGCGGTGCAGAGCCGGGTGGACAAGATGAAGGCGCCGATCCTGTGCCTCGTCGGGGCACCGGGCGTCGGCAAGACCTCGGTCGGCAAGTCGATTGCGCATGCGACCAACCGCAAGTTCGTCCGCATGTCGCTCGGCGGCGTTCGCGACGAGGCGGAGATCCGCGGCCACCGCCGCACTTACATCGGTTCGATGCCTGGCAAGATCCTGCAGAACATGACCAAGGTCGGGGTGAGGAACCCGCTGTTCCTCCTCGACGAGGTGGACAAGCTGGGTATGGACTTCCGTGGCGATCCCTCGTCGGCGCTGCTGGAGGTGCTTGACCCGGAGCAGAACCACACGTTCGTCGACCACTACGTCGAGGTCGAGTTCGACCTCTCCGAGGTGATGTTCGTCGCCACGGCAAACACGCTCAACATCCCGCCGGCGCTGCTCGACCGGATGGAGGTGATTCGGCTCTCCGGGTACACCGAGGACGAGAAGGTGAACATTGCGGTGCGCTACCTGCTGCCCAAGCAGATGAAAAACAACGCGGTGAAGAAGGAGGAGCTAACGGTCCAGGAGAGCGCGATCCGCGACATCATCCGCTACTACACGCGCGAGGCGGGCGTGCGCAACCTGGAGCGGGAGCTCTCCAAGATCTGCCGCAAGACGGTGAAGGGCCTTGTCTCCAAGGGCGACGGCAAGAAGGTGACCGTCACGACGCGCAACCTGGACAAGTTCCTGGGCGTGCGCCGCTTCACCTACGGGGTCGCGGAGCGGCAGAACCAGGTCGGCCAGGTCACCGGCCTCGCCTGGACCGAGGTCGGCGGCGAGCTGCTGACGATCGAGGTCGCGGTGATGCCGGGTAAGGCGAAGATCATCACGACCGGCAAGCTCGGCGAGGTGATGCAGGAGTCGATCCAGGCCGCGTTGTCGGTGGTGCGCAGCCGCGCGCAGCGCCTCGGAGTCGCCGACGACGTCTTCCAGAACCGGGACATTCACATCCACCTGCCGGAAGGCGCGACGCCCAAGGACGGGCCGAGCGCAGGCACCGGCATCTGCACGGCGATGGTCTCGGCGCTGACCGGAATTCCGGTGCGGGCCGACGTCGCGATGACCGGCGAGATCACGCTCCGCGGCGAGGTGCTCGTCATCGGCGGGCTCAAGGAGAAGCTGCTCGCGGCGCACCGCGGGCAGATCAAGACGGTCCTGATCCCCGAGGAGAACGTGAAGGACCTCGTGGAGATCCCCGACAACATCAAGAATCGCCTCGAGATCGTTCCGGTGAAATGGATCGATCAGGTGCTCGACGTGGCGCTCGAGCGCAAGCCCGAGCCGGTCGCAGCCGCCGCGGACGCCGCGCCCGCCGTCCAGCCGGCAGTTCCGGACGACAAGCCCGCGACCTCCGTGATCACGCACTGACGCGCCGGGCGCGGGAGCGATCCCGCGCGCCGGGCCGGCGCGGCCTTGACTTCGCGAGCGGCGCGTTGCTATAAGGAACGCCTTCCCGGCTTCGTCCTCGGCGCGCACTACGCGGTGCCGTCCAATCGCACACCGGTTCTTTCAAGGGGGATCCGTGAACAAGAGCGACATGATCGAGCAGATCGCCAAGTCCGCCGACATCTCCAAGGCGGCAGCCGAGCGCGCGCTCGACGCCGCCGTCGCGAGCATCAAGGCGGCGTTGCGGAAGGGCACGCCGGTCACCCTCGTGGGCTTCGGAACATTCTACGTCGGCAAGCGCGCCGCGCGCACCGGCCGCGACCCGCGCACGCAGGCCGAGATCCGGATCAAGGCCGCGCGCGTGCCGAAGTTCCGTCCTGGAAAGGCGCTGAAGGATGCGCTAAACTGACTGCCCTTTCCGGAAAAGGGCGGGCCGTTCGCGCGGGCGCCGATTTCAGGGGAAGGGTGCTTAGCTCAGCTGGTAGAGCGTCGCCCTTACAAGGCGAATGTCGGGAGTTCGAGCCTCTCAGCACCCACCAAACGGAAAGGTAACTCCTAGAACGAGCGCCGCTTTTCGGCTTCGGCTGGCGCCGGGACCACCTCCCGGAAGAGCCATGCACGGGAGCCTTCAAGTGGACACGCAAACGAGCAGTACGGGGCAAGGCGCCCCGGATGAAGCGACTTCCCGCGCTACATCGAATGGCCCCGAACGGCGCAGCTTCACGCTCGCCGAGATCATCGACGGCTTCATGGCGAGCTACACCGGCGCCGACCGCGGCATCGTGACGCGGCTCGCCTTCTGGAAGTCCTCGCTCGGCGCGCGCAACGCCGCCGAGGTCAGCGCCGACGACGTCGCCGACACCCTCGCCGAGCTGGCCCTGGCGCGCGGACGCACCTTCCTCGGCCGCGACAAGAGGACTGGCGAGCGGCGCTTCAAGCCCCACGGCAACGGCCCGCTCGCTGCGGCAACGGTCAACCGATACTTAACGAGCCTCGGCAGCGCCTACCGCTGGGCGCGGCGCCGCCGTCTCCTCCCGCGTGGCTTCGTCTCGCCCACTCGCGGGATCGAGCGCGCTAGCGTGAGCAACTGTCGCGTGCGCTACCTCGACGAGGACGAGCGCGCGTGCCTGCTCGCGGTCTGCCGCACTTCCGCAAGGTCGCGCCTCTACATGCTCGTGCTGATGGCGCTCACGACCGGCGCGCGGCACGGCGAGCTTCTCGGGCTTCGCTGGCGCGATCTGGACCTTGAGCAGCGACAGGCCTACGTGCGCACCTCGAAAAACGGCGAGCCGCGCATGCTCGTGCTCGTCGCGCCGCTCATCGCCGCGATCGAGCGCATCCGCCCGCGCCGGCCCGACGACTTCGTCTTCGCCTCCGACAAGCGCCCCGGCCGCGCCATGCGCACCGAGCGCGCCTTTCGCGAGGCGGTTGCCGCGGCGCAGATCGAGAACTTCCGGTTCCACGACCTGCGGCACTGCTGCGCGAGCTACTTAAGGGCGAGCAGTGCGAGACGTCGTTCCAAGCGCGTCAAACGCACGGCTGCTGGGCCGGAGCGAAGCCCATCTCTGTCTGGCCCTCCGCGACAGGTCGCTCCTCAAGATGTCGGTCCGCTATAGACAATGGGGATCTAGAGGCACGAAAGCCCGCGCGCAGCGGGCTCTCACTCTCGGGTAACCGACCGGAGTCGCCCAAAGCTGACGGTTTTGAGATCAACATAGGCGCTGTCGAGCAGGCCGCTGGTGTCGTCCTCGCCCAGCGACCGAACGAGCCGCTTATCAACGATTGGACGCTCATGAACGTCGTAGTCGCGCATCGCCTCATGACCGGTGCGGCATGTCTGCTATTGGTGCTCTTGCTCTTACGCGCCATTCTCACAGTCGATCCCTACTTCGATAGCTTCGCTTACCACCTTCCATTCGCCGCGCGGCTCGCCGGGCTTTGTCCTGAAACTTGTTATCGCATGGGCAACTATCTCGAGGCGGCCTACGACGGATTTCCCAAGCTGTTCCATGGCATGCAAGGCATGGTCTGGAAGTTCACCGGGCTGGCGCAGGCTGTGGATATTCTGAATGTCGGCGCTCTCGGACTCTTCTGCCTATTCTTGCATCGGTGGTTTCGAGTCCCGGCTGCCTGGACGTTCTGCGCGCTGCTTGCCGTGCCGCTCATCCAAATCCACGCGACATCGACTTATATCGACTTGCCGGTGAACTTGGCAGCTGCGGCAGCGATCCTGGCGTTAATGGTGCTCGTCCGCGCACCCGAAACGTTTGGCTGGCCGAAGCTCATCGGACTCGTCGCCTGCCTTGTCTTTGCAGGCAACTGCAAGCCGCAGATGCTTGGGGTTACCGGCCCCGTCGCCGCCCTGTTCGGAATTATCGCCGTCGTATTGCTGGCGTCCGGCCATCGCCTCGGCCCCTTCGTCCCAGGCCGACTTGGCAGTTGGATCGGGCTCTCTTGCTTTCTGCTGCTGGCCGCCGCCGGCGTGGGCGTAAAGCTCGTCGATAACGCGATCGCTCACGGCAATCCGTTCTACCCTTTTCAGATTGCGATGCTGGGTCTATTTCTGGATGGCCCGATCGATGCACTGGGGACACCGGAGGATTCACTCGCCGAGACATGGCGGCCTTTCCCGCCGCCACTCCGATGGCTGATCTCGGTGTTGGATGTGGGCGCATACGGCTATCGAGAGGTGCCCTGGACCTTCGATCAGGGTTACTGCGAGACGTCTCTCGCCTGGAAAGATTGCTGGAGGCCCACGAGCGCCTCGTTCCGCATGGGCGGCTACTTTGTTCCGTATGTTCTCAGCCTGGTGGCTTTTCTCGGCTGGCGGCTTGCTTCAATACCGGGCCGGTACCGGCGCACTCTCGTGGCAACCTTTGTCGGCAGCACCCTATTGGCAGCCTTTCTGCCTCGCTCGCACGAGCTGCGGTATTACCTGTTTTGGGTGATTATTCTGGTCGCGCTGTGCCTGATCGTGGTCTTCGACCAACCCGATGGTCGGACGCGCATGGGCGCCAAGGCGAGCGGGCTTCTCGGCACCGTCGTCGTCGCCATGTTGGCGTCGGTGCTGTTGATGACACAGGCGCGCTACGTGACCCCGATCGGCCGGAACGTGGATTTGCTCATTGCCACGCTTGGCGTCAGGGAAAGAGTGGCCGCGATTCCCGACGGCGCCGTCGTCTGTGTCGACCCCGGCTGGCAGCCATTCACCTTTCTTTTCGCGCCGGTGTTCCATCCAGGCCGGTCCTACACGGTCCTTGACGGTTACATTGGTCCCTGCCGTGCGGTCGTGCCACCACCGACCCAAGTGCGCGAATCGTCGTGAGCCCGGCCCACCTCGACGAGCATCATGGCTTTGAGCGATCCGGCGGATGTATTGGCTGGCTCAGCGCGAGTCTTCGTGCCAACTGCGTGAGCATCCGGTTGAGTTCGACGATCTTGAGATAGAGCAGAAGGATCACAGAACACGTGATCACCACCCAGAGATACATCAGCAGGTCGGCGCCGCGACCTACTCCAAGAGTCTGCGCCACTGCGTTCGCGTGCTCTGGCCGCCATACAAAGTACGCACCGATCGCCAACATGGTGAGGACTGTAAAGCGCACTCCGCGCGAGGTTACCCTTTGCAACGCAACAAACAGCGCAAGGAGCGCCAAGAGGCTGATCAGCAGAAGTTTGATGATCATCGCGAGAGCCATCCGACTAAGAGTTCGACGAGTATGCCAACTGAACCGCGCACCTTTTGTCCCTTTCGAAGGCTGTATTCCGAATAGCGGATCGTGACGGGAACTTCTCGGTATCTCAGCTCTAAGCGAGCAATCTGGTTGATTATTTCAGAGGCGTGTGCCATCCGGTCTTGCGTGATCTCCAGCTTGCGTGCCGCCTCTGCCGTCATCGCACGCAACCCGTTATGAGCATCGGTCAACTGCAGGCCGGAGGTCGCCTTCGTGAACAGCACCGCCGCCTTGAGTGCGATCAAGCGGACCCGGGGCAAGCCTTCAGGCTCACCGAGAAAACGGCTTCCGAGCACGACGTCGAGTTGGTTTCCCATCAAGACCCCTAGCATTTTCTTGAGGTCCGCGACCGCGTGCTGTCCATCGGCGTCAAATGTCGCCACATAGTGTGCACCCTGCTCCAAAGCGTAGGCAATCCCGGTCTGCAGGGCTGCCCCCTGCCCGAGATTGAAGGGATGGCGGAGGACGACGGCTCCTGCCTGGCAGGCGCGCTCCGCCGTGGCGTCCGGCGAGCCATCGTCAACGACGACAATATGGGGAAAGCACTCGGCCAGCGTGCCAACTGTTTCCGCGATGACGTCCGCCTCACGGTAGGCTGGTACCACGACATACACCTCGTGGAGATTGAGACTCGGAGTGAACGACATGTTCCATCCTCAACTGCGGGAGAGCCCGGTCACATAAATGCCTGCCACGATAAGGGCGGTTCCAACCCAAACGCCACCGGACAGTCGCTCGCCGAAGAACGCGGCGGCGCCGAAAGGAACGAGAACGAACGCGAGCGCGGCAAAGGGATACGCATGGATGAGTGCCACCCGCTGCAGCAGGAAGACCCACAAAAGTGTTGCCAACCCGTAAAGAAGAAGCGCGAGCCAAAGCATCGGCTCCAAAAGCAGGTGCCGCAGGTCCGCGAAGCGCTCAATGGTCGGTGACCGCTCCGCTGTCAACTTGAACAGAAGCTGTCCGACGGCGAGAATGAGCGCAAACGCCGATAAACCAAGTATGTTCAGGATTTCGCGAGACATTCGTCACTCCTCGTTTACCGCGTCGGGTCCCAATCTAGTCGCCGCCTTCTATCCTGCCAGCGTCACCTTATCTACGGCGCCGACCCCTGCCGTCACAAGCCGCCGCTAATCGGGCCTTGAGCCGATGCGAAGGGAGAAGGCCAAGCGCTCCCCCACGCAAGGCCGAGAGTACCGAGGCGACGCCTAAGCGCCGCGCACGCGGCGCTTTACTGCTATGCTTCTTGTATGCAATTATGTGTGCAATCACGGTTCGACCTTGGGCAACCCCGCCCAGAGCGTCACCCTCACTAGGGAGTGATCATGAAACCAACCACGCTCATCTCCGTCCTCGTGCTCGCGGCTGGCGCGATCGCTGCCGTCGCCATCGTTCTGACGTTCGGCGCCGCCCCGCTTGAGGTCGCGAAGATCGTCGCCCCCCCTCAACTCGCGTTGAAAACGGCGCAGCTCGGTCTCCTCGCGCCCGCCGCGCAGGCGGCCCCGATCGCGTCCGAGGCGGGGTATCTGCCCGCGCGATTTGCCGTGCCGGCTGTGGCGGAGGAGCCGCTTCCCCCGCAGTTCTAGCCCAGCTGACGGCCCTTGCCGGGCCGCTTGACGCGCTTCACGCGAGCTGGCGGCCTAATGGGGGGTGCGGTAGACATCAGGCAACTCTGCGCCTCCGCTTGAGAAGACGTTGCGCGCCGTCTTGGGCGGCCGGCGCTTTTCGCTTTTCGTGGTCGAGGGGGCGGGAGACCTTCAGTCTCAAGGCCGCGATACCCTACTCCTAGGGGAGCACACGTGGTTCTCGATTTGACTTGCCGCGGACTCTTGCAAGCGACTACCGCATGAGCGGTTTAGTCCTGTGGCCGGTCTCCGCCCGTTGCTGAAGACCGGCCATGGAAGACTCAGAGCTCCGTTTGCTCCGCCTCTCGAGGGCGTCGTCTACCTCGATGCCCAGGTAACGAACGGTGCTTTCCAGCTTCGTGTGACCCAGGAGGAGTTGCACGGCGAGCCGGTTCTTCGTAGGCGAGCGTTCCTTCGAGCGCGCGCTCGAGCACGACTCGGAGTCTTTGCCTGCGCTCGAAGGATTCAAGTACATCAGGCGACGCCCGTGCCAAGGGCGTGGCGCCGACGGCGAGTTCCGCGAGGCTCCTCCAGGCGAGCACCGCGCCGAGACAGCCCGGCCGCACCACTTACGAGATCGCCGTCGTTAGCACGGGCGAGTCGCCCCTCCGCGGCAGCACTTCCGCGGGACGAGTGCCAGCGCGAGCATGTTGCCGGATTGTTTGATCGAGCGTACTTTTTCCACTCCCGGTCGCCAAGGAGTAGGCCATGTACAACGTCGTCGTGGAATGGCTCGATGAGGAAAAATCGCGCGCCCGCTTCGCCCTGCCGGGAAGAGAGGAATGGCGAGCGGAGCATGTGACCGCCCTGATGCACGTCCTCGCGGAGATCCGCGCGCAGATGTCGCCGGCGGTGGCCGAAGAGCCGCCGTCGCTCCATGTGGAGGTGCTGCACGACCCGCGCTACGCTACCGCGCTGCACCCGTTCTCCGGCGGCACGCTGCTCGAGTTCCGCCATCCGTCGCTCGGCTGGATGGATTTCGTCCTGCCGAGCCGTGAGCGGGTCCGCATCTCGCGCCTGCTCATCGAGCAGGAAGAAGCCTGGCAGCGGTATCCACGCTGACCGGCGGCGTTATGCTAGCCGCGACGCTGGCTCTACCTGCTGTTATTCAAGGGGTCAAACGAAAAGACCCCCGAAGGGGACTAGAGGAGCGCGACCGTCTGTTATTGGGCCGATCTGAGACGTTCGCGATCTGCCCTCGCCCCGCTATCCCCACCCCCGCAGGGGCGCTGGCTACTTCTCGCCGCGCGTCGCGGTCGATCAACGGGACACCCGCATCCGCCACTCCCACGGCGGCCCGGCTTCGCATCCTTCCATAGCCCACGTCGCATCGCGCGGGCATCGTCCTCCGCCGCCGCGTAGCGCGCGCCCGGTCCTCTCACGTCTGCTCTTTCGCGTACTCCCGATACCACCACGCCATCCCGGCGTGGCGCTGTTCGAGGTTCACGTCGGTCCCGTCGCGCATAACCTTGCAGATCTCCCGGCCGTAGCGGTCGCGCTTGTGGCAATGCGCCGCGACGGGCTTGTCGAACACGAGGCGCGAGAGGCTCTCCTTGGAGCGATCGCCGAACGCCTGCCCTTCTTGGGCGCGTCGATCCCGCTAAGGCGGATCTTGTGGTGCACATTCTGGCGGTCGAGCACCCGTGATGTGTCGCCGTCGGAGACGCCCACCACGCGGCCCTCAACGATCCAGGACGCTGCGAGAGCCGGCAGACAATAGAGGCGCCCGCCGGCGACCAGTGCGCGAGCTAGGCTCGCGCTACGCACGACTGAGGGCCATAAACTCGGCATGCTTGAGGGCTACTTCAGTCCGTGGCAGGGTGACATTGGCCGCAACTGTCAGATCTGCCGGCATGCGATTGGCACGCCGGACGGGTATCACCTATGGTGCGAGCAGCACCGAATCGTGGTGGTCTTCCCGTGCGGCCTGTGGGAAAGAACAGCGGGGACAGACGACCGGGAGGAGGCAAGAGGTGCAGCTAGAAGGGGCGGGAGTGATGCAGCCACAGTAGCTCGGTTCGTTTCAGCTACGGCTAAAGTTCGGGAAGCAGGTGCATTGCGTCGTCGAACTCCGGCGCGGTGAGAAAGCGGCGGAGGTCGTGAAGAAATTGCGCGAGCTTGCTGCGCAGGTCGAGGCACGTAGCAAGTAGCCGCGATGTGCGGGCCGCGACGGGCTCGTGGTCGTGTTCTCGTGCGGGTGGTGGGAGCGGGAGGCGGGGCCGATGGTCGTGAGCCAGGTTCGCCGGTATCCTTGCCGCGACGGAGGGGGATCGATCTTCCTCGGGGGGAGAGTGAGACATGCGGACCTTGCTGATCCTGATTTCACTGGCCGTGACTGGCTGCGCGGTAACGCCCACCGACGTGCGCCAGAGCACGCCAACGGCGATGTATGAGCGGGCGGGGGGCCCTGTCGCGAATGTCGCGGATTGCTTCGGGATGGCACTTGAGCGGGATCTTGGATTGAAGACAGTCGTGCGACGCGCCCGGCCAAGCAGCGCCGAGGTAAGTGCGTGGGGCGCATCGGATCGGGAAACGTACCTTGTCGTGACGCTTGAGGACCGCCGTGCGGGCGGAATGCGGGTCGCGGTGTACCGCAATCGCTTCGCGCTTTTGTGCTTCCACCACCCCGAACTGGTGATAGAGGAGTCCTTGGCGACCTGCACGCCGCGCTGATAGGCGGACCAAGTAGCGAGCCTCATCCGGCGCGTTCCTGGCGCCCGCCCGTAGCACGTCCCAGGACGATCGGCCCGTAGCGGCCCGCTAGGCGCGGTCTGGTCGGCCAATACGGGGACCGATCGAGGCCACCATGCAGACTGCTTCCTGGAGTGTTCGTGCATATCGTCGAGCAGTCGCCGACGGAGACACAGAGGGAGGCGCAGCGATGACGAAAACGAGTTTGGTCTTGCTCGCGGCGCTCGCCGCGATGGCGGAATGCGCCATGGCGCGGTAATCGGAACCTGCCGCCGCAGCGGCGGCAGGTTGGCCGTTTCCCATCGCTCACTTCTACGCCTTGTGGCGTCCTTTTGCGTATAATTGCGCCCGCTGAAGTCCAGGTGGCGCTTACAAGGCGAATGTCGGGAGTTCGAGTTTCTCGGCACCCACCAAGCTCGATGAGCGAGTAGAGGAGTGGTAGTTCAGCTGGTTAGAATACCGGCCTGTCACGCCGGGGGTCGCGGGTTCGAGTCCCGTCCACTCCGCCAACACCCGAAAAGGCGAACTCCGGTTCGCCTTTTCTGTTTGCGCCGCTTTCGGGTCAGCCACACGCGCTGACGGAGAACGACAATGTTCGATTACGTAGCCCGGCACAAGCGCCTGATGCAGGTCTTCCTCGCGATCGTCATCGTGCCGACGTTCGCGTTCTTCGGCATCCAGTCGTACGACCGCGTCTTTTCGAGCGGCGACGCGGTGGCCGAGGTCGCAGGCCAGAAGATCACGGTGCCCGAGTTCAACCGGGCGCTCGACCAGCAGCGCGACACGCTGCGCGGCATGCTGGGCAAGGCATACGATCCTGCGCTCCTCGACTCGCTGCAGGCGCGCAAGGAGCTGCTCGAGGGGCTGATCGGACAGCGCGCGGTGCTGAGCTACTCGCAGCGCAGCCGCATGCTGGTGCCGGACGAGCTGCTGCAGGCGGCGATCCTTGCCGAGCCCGTGTTCCAGGAAGACGGGAAGTTCTCGCGCGCGCGCTATCAGGCGCTGCTGCGCGGCCAGAACATGAGCGAGCAGCAGTTCGAGGCGCAGATGCGCGCCGACATTCTGATGCGGCAGCTCGGCAGCGGGCTGGTGGAATCCGGGTTCGCCGCGAAAAGCGTGGCGGAGCGGCTCGCCGCGAGCCGCGCTCAGGCCAGGGAGGTGTCCGAGCTGGTCTTCCCTGCGGTCCAGTACGCCGGGCAGGTGAAGCTCGCTCCGGACGCGGTCGAGGCCTACTACAAGGCCAACCCGAAGCTGTTCGAGTCGCCCGAGCAGGCGCGGGCCGAGTACGTGGTGCTGTCGCCCGATGCGCTGATCGCGGCCGAGACCGTCGCGCCGGAGGAAGTCCGTCAGTGGTACGACGCGAACGTGGCGCCGCGCGCTGCGCAGCGCGCCGAGGCGCGCGCGAAGATCGATTCCATCGCGGCGGAGCTGCGCAAGGATCCGGGCCGGTTCGAGGAGCTCGCCAAGGCGAACTCCCAGGACCCGGGGTCGGCGCAGCAGGGCGGCGACCTGGGCTGGTTCGGCCGGGGCGCGATGGTGAAGCCGTTCGATGACGCGGTCTTCAAGCTGAAGCAGGGCGAGACGAGCCCGGTCGTCGAGACCGAGTTCGGCTTCCACATCATCCGCGTCACCGGCATCCGCAAGCCGGGGCAGGACGGCGCGAAGACCGAGGAGCGCCGCGCGAGCCACATCCTGGTGAACGCGCCCAGGGCGGAGAAGGATTTCGCCTCCGCGCGCGCCGAGATCGAGAACGAGCTGAAGCGCTCACGGGTGTCGAAGCGCTTCGTGGAGCTCGCCGATGCCTTCAGCAACCTCGCGTATGAGCAGCCCGACAGCCTCCAGCCCCTCGCCGAGAAGTACAAGCTGAAGGTCGAGACTTCCGGGTGGGTCACCCGCGATGCGGCGCCGCCGCCGCTCGACAACCCGAAAGTGCTCGCGGCGCTCTTCAGCGACGAGGCGGTCAGGAACAAGCGCAACACCGAGGCGATCGAGACCGCGCAGAACCGCATCGTCGTGGCGCGGGTGCTGGAGCACAAGCCGGCGAGCGTGCGACCGCTCGACTCGGTGCGGGGCGAGATCGCCAAGCGGCTGACCGAGGACGAGGCGCTCCGGCTAGCGCGCGCCGCGGGCGCGGCGCGTCTTGCGGAGCTGCAGTCCGGGAAGGCTCCGGCCCTCGGGTGGGGGCAGCCCCGCACCGTGACCCGCGAGGCACCGGGCGGCCTCGACCCACGCGCCGTCGGCCCGGTGTTCCGCGCGGACGCGTCGAAGGTTCCTTCCTACGTGGGCGTGGACCTCCACCCGACGGGGTACACCATCTACCGGATCAGCAAGGTCACGGATGCGAGCGCGCCGGATCCGGCGAAGCTGCGCGCGACGGAAACCGCGTTGGGCCGCCAGGAATCGCGGATGGCGTATCAGGCGTTCTTGAGCGGTCTGAAGGCGCGCTCGGACGTCTCGATCAACGAGGAGAACCTCGTGAAGAAGGAACGCTAGCGGGCGGCTAGTCCGAGTTGCCCGCCTCGAGCCCGCCGAAGATCACGTTGAAGCCGCCGTCCACGTAGGTGATCCCGCCGGTCATCCCGGCGGCGAGGTCGGACAGCAGGAAGGCGGCGACGTTGCCGACGTCGTCGATCGTCACATTCCGCCGCAGCGGCGCATGCTGCTCGACGAACTTAAGGATCTTCCCGAAGCTCGCGATGCCGCTCGCCGCGAGCGTTTTGATCGGCCCCGCCGAGATCCCGTTCACCCGCACGCCCTTCGGGCCGAGGTTTGCAGCGAGGTAGCGTACCGACGCTTCCAGGCTCGCCTTCGCGAGGCCCATCGTGTTGTAGTGAGGCACCACGCGCTCGGCTCCGAGGTAGGTGAGCGTCAGCATCGCGCCGGCGCGGCCCGCCATCATCGGGAGTGCCGCCTTGGCGAGCGCCGGGAAGCTGTAACTCGACACGTCGTGCGCGATGCGGAACGCCTCGCGCGAGAGCCCTTCGAGGAAATCTCCCGCGATCGCCTCGCGCGGAGCGAAGGCGATCGCGTGCACCAGGCCGTCGAGACCGTCCCAGCGGCCGCGCAGGGCGGCGAACGCACGCTCGATCTCCTCGTCGCTCGACACGTCGCACGGCACCGAGATGTCGCTGCCGAGCTCCGCTGCCATGTCGGCGACGCGCTCCCTGAACCGCTCGTTCTGGTAGGTGAATGCAAGCTGCGCGCCCTGCGCCCGGCACGCGCGCGCGATGCCGTACGCGATCGAGCGGTTGCTGAGCAGCCCGGTGACGAGGATGCGCTTGCTGTCGAGAATGCCCATGGCTGCCCCGCGGAGAGAGCCGCGATTATAGGTCACACCAATCGAGTGACGCCCGGAATGGCCTCCGCTACACTGCGGCGCCATGATCGCGCGCAGGATCGCCGCCGGCATCGTCGCAGCCGCTGCCGCGGTCGCAGGCTGCGGCAGCGAGTGGAACGATCCCTATCCCGCGTCCGACCGCGGCAGGAACTATCTCTACAGCTCGTTCATCGACCGGCCGAAGACGCTCGACCCGGCGCGCTCGTACACCTCCGACGAGTGGGGCTTCATCCAGCAGATCTACGAGCCGCCGCTCCAGTACGACTACCTAAAGCGTCCGTACGAGCTCGTGCCGCAGGCGGCGCTCGAGGTACCGAAAGCGCGTCTGCTGGATGCGGCGGAGCGTGAGCTGCCGGCGAATGCGCCGGCGTCGGAGGTCGCGTTCAGCGAGTACGAGATCCGCATCCGGCCCGGCATCCTTTACCAGCCGCATCCGGCGCTCGCGACCGACGCCGCCGGCAAGCCGCTCTACCTCGATCTGCCGGAGCACGACGTCAAGCGCAAGTTCACGCTTGCGGACTTTCCGCAGACGGGAACGCGGGAGCTCGTCGCCGACGATTACCTCTACCAGATCAAGCGGCTCGCGCATCCGCGCGTGAACTCGCCGATCTTCGGGCACATGAGCGAGTACATCGTCGGGCTGAAGGAGCTCGCCGAGCAGCTCAAGGCGGAGAACCAGCGCCTGATGCAGGCCCACGAGGCGAGCTTCGGCAAGGCGGACAAGGGTGCGCCGTGGATCGACCTGCGCAAGTTTCCGCTCGACGGCGTGGAGATCGTTGACCGCCACACCTACCGCGTGCGCGTGAAAGGCCTGTACCCGCAGTTCGCCTACTGGCTCGCGATGCCGTTCTTCGCGCCGGTCCCGGTGGAGGCGGACCGGTTCTACGCGCAGCGCGGCATGAACGACGGACGCAACCTCACGCTCGACTGGTGGCCGATCGGCACCGGGCCGTACATGTTCACCGAGAACAATCCGAACGCCCGGATGGTGCTCGAGCGCAACCCGAGCTTCCGCGGCGAGGCGTACCCGTCCGAAGGCGAGCCGGGCGATCGCGAAGCGGGCCTGCTCGCCGACGCGGGCAAGCGCGCGCCGTTCGTGGACCGCATCGTGTTCACGCGCGAGAAGGAGGGCATCCCGTACTGGAACAAGTTCCTGCAGGGCTACTACGACCAGTCCGGGATCAGCTCGGACAACTTCGATCAGGCGGTGCGCATCGACCTGGAAGGCGAGGCGAGCCTGACGCCCGAGATGGAGGCCCGCGGCATCCGTCTGCGGACCTCCGTCGGCACGAGCACCTTCTACCTCGCGTTCAACTTTCTCGACCCGGTGGTCGGCGGGCTGTCCGAGCGCGCGCGGAAGCTGCGCCAGGCCATCTCGATCGCGGTCGACTGGGAGGAGTTCATCTCGATTTTCCAGAACGGTCGCGGTATCGCCGGCATGGGGCCGATTCCGCCCGGCATCTTCGGCTACCGCGAAGGCGAGGCCGGCGTCAATCCGGTGGTCTTCGACTGGGTGGACGGCGCGCCGAAGCGCAAGCCGATCGAAACCGCAAAGAGGCTTCTGGCGGATGCGGGCTTCCCGGACGGTCGCGATGCGGCCACAGGCCAGCCGCTCGTGCTCTACCTCGACACCGTGCAGCGCGGCCCCGGCGACAAGCCGCGCCTCGACTGGTATCGACGCCAGTTCCAGAAGCTGAACATCCAGCTCGAGCTGCGGACGAGCGACTGGAACCGCTTCCAGGAGAAGGTGCGCACGGGCAACACGCAGATGTTCTTCCTCGGCTGGAACGCCGACTACCCGGATCCGGAGAATTTCCTGTTCCTGCTCAACGGGCCGCAATCGCGGGCGAAGACCGGTGGGGAAAACACCGCGAACTACCAGAACCCCGAGTACGACCGCCTGTTCGAGCGGATGAAGAACATGCCGAACGGCCCGGAGCGGCAGGCGGTGATCGACCGGATGGTGCGGATCGCCCGCGACGACGCGCCGTGGTCGTGGGGCTTCCATCCCAAGGACTACGGGCTCGCGCACGCCTGGGTGATGAACGTGAAGCCGAACCAGATGGCGCGCAACGGGCTCAAGTTCTACCGGGTCGACACCGTCGCGCGCGAGGCGAAGCGCGCCGAGTGGAACAAGCCGGATCTGTGGCCGATCGCGCTCGGGCTCATCGCGCTCGTTGCCGCGGTGGTGCCTGCAGTCGTCGCGTACCGGCGGCGCGAGCGTGCCGCCGCGCGGCCGGCGTAGCGGCATGCTCGCCTACATCGTTCGCCGCTTCCTCTACGCCATTCCGATCCTGATCGGGGTGAATCTCATCACGTTCGCGCTGTTCTTCGTCGTCAACACGCCCGACGACATGGCGCGAATGCAGCTCGGCGCAAAGCGCGTGACGCCGGACGCGATCGACAAATGGAAGGCCGAGCGCGGGTACGACCGCCCGCTGCTGTGGAACGGCGAGCGCGGCGGCCTTCGCCGGGTCACCGACACGATCTTCTTCGAGAAATCCGCGCGACTCTTCGCCTTCGACTTCGGCAATGCCGATGACGGCCGCTCCATCGGCCACGAGATCCGCACCCGCATGTGGCCGAGCCTCGCGCTGGCGATCCCGTCGTTCCTGGTGGGTCTCGCGGCGTACGTGACGTTCGCCCTCGGCTTCGCGTTCTTCCGCGCCACCTATCTGGACTTCTGGGGCGTCGTGCTGTGCGTGGCGATGATGTCGATCTCGACGCTCTTCTACATCATCGGCGGGCAATACCTGATCAGCAAGCTCTGGAGCCTGGTCCCGATCTCGGGCTACCAGCCCGGGCCGGACGCGGTGAAGTTCCTGGTCCTGCCGGTCGGGATCGCGCTACTCGCCGGCTTCGGCGCCGAGGTGCGGCTCTTCCGCACGTTCTTCCTCGAAGAGATGGGCAAGGACTATGTCCGGACAGCGCGCGCCAAGGGCCTGCCCGAGATGGCGGTGCTTTTCGGGCACGTTCTAAAGAACGGCTCCATCCCCATTCTCACCGGGGTGGTCGCGGCGATCCCGAAACTCTTCCTGGGAAGCCTGCTGGCCGAATCGTTCTTCGGGATCCCGGGCCTGGGCAGCTACACGATCGACGCGATCCAGGCCCAGGACTTCGCGGTGGTGCGGTCGATGGTGTTCCTCGGCTCGGCGCTCACGATCCTCGGCTACCTGCTGGCCGACATCTCGTACACGCTCGTCGATCCGCGCGTGAGGTTCGAGTGATGCCCGTCGTGCTGTGGACCGACGGGCCGGTATGGCTGCTCGTCGCGATCACGATCGGATACTTCGCCTACGTCCGCCGGCACGAGCACCTCGCGGCGCCGTGGCGGCGCGTGACCCGGAGCGCGTCCGGTATGACGGCGCACGTCGTGCTGCTCGCGTTCGTCGCCATCGGGCTGTTGGACTCGCTCCACTTCCGGCCCGCGCTCGAGGGCAGGGACCAGAAGGGCGCGGCGGTGTACGCGGTCGAGGTGCAGAGCCTGCTCGACGTGCTCGTGATGCCGCTCAAGACGCACACCGAGCGGACGTACTCCGCGCCGCTCGCCACGCGCGCGCATGCCAGGGAAACGATCGAGCTGCCCGGCGGCGGCGTCCAGCGCGAGTTCCCGCGGCTGCGCCACGGCGGGGCGCACCTGGACGATGAGGCGGCTCACGTGCGGGACGTCGTCATGATCGTGCTTCGAGGGGTCGCACTCGCGCTTGCCGGATGGTGCCTCGCCGCGTGGCTCGCCACGGCAGCGCTTGCGCGGCGGCGGCGCGCGACGCTGGCCGCGACCTGGGCGGCCGTGCGCCGCGGCGAGACTGAGGTGCCCTGGCTCGCGATCTACGTGACCGTCCTGGCGCTTACGCTGATCGCCGTGCCGGCGGGCCTGCTGTCGGCGCAGTACCACGTGCTTGGCACCGACAAGGTCGGCCAGGACGTCCTCTACCTCGCGCTCAAGAGCATCCGCACCGGGCTGGTGATCGGCACGCTCACCACGCTCGTCATGCTGCCGTTCGCCGTCCTGCTCGGGATCATGGCGGGGTACTTCAAGGGCTGGATCGACGACGTCATCCAGTACGTTTACACGACGATCAACTCGATCCCGGGCGTCCTCCTGATCGCCGCCGCGGTGCTGATGATGCAGGTCTACATCGACAAGAACCCGGAGCTCTTTCCGACCACTGCGCAGCGCGCCGACTTCCGGCTGCTCCTGCTCTGCGCGATCCTCGGCATCACGACCTGGACCGGCCTGGCGCGGCTGCTGCGCGGCGAGTCGCTGAAGCTGCGGGAGCTCGAGTACATCCAGGCGGCGCACGCGTTCGGCGTGCGGCACGCGCGCGTGATCACGCGCCACATCCTGCCGAACGTGATGCACATCGTGCTGATCACGCTCGTCATGGACTTCAGCGGGCTCGTGCTCGCCGAGGCGGTGCTGTCCTACGTCGGCGTGGGGGTCGACCCGTCGATGATCAGCTTCGGCACGATGATCAACGCGGCCCGGCTCGAGATGGCGCGAGAGCCGATGGTCTGGTGGACGCTCGCCGCGGCGTTCGCGTTCATGTTCGTGCTGGTGCTCGCGGCGAACCTGTTCGCCGATGCCGTCCGCGACGCCTTCGATCCGCGGGTGCGGGTCGGCGGCGCGCCGGTGCTCCGCGCCGGCGGGGCGGGGTGAGCGCGGTGCTCCTCAGGGCGGAAGGGCTGCGCACCTCGCTCGACGCGAGCGGCGGCGAGGTCGTGCGCGCGCTCGACGGCGTCGATCTCGAGATCGGCCGCGGCGAGACGTTCGCCATCGTCGGCGAGTCCGGGTGCGGGAAGAGCATGACCGCGTTGACGCTGATGCGGCTCCTGCCCGAGCAGGGTCGGATCGTCGGCGGGTCGGTGCACCTGGAGGGCACCGATCTCCTCGCGTTGCCCGAGGCGCGCATGCGCGACGTCCGCGGCGGCCGCATGGCGATGATCTTCCAGGAGCCGGCCACCAGCCTCAATCCGGTGCTGACGATCGGTCGGCAGGTCGCCGAGGTGCTGGAGCGGCACGTCGGCCTGCGCGGCGAGGCCGCGCGGGCGCGGGCGACGGCGCTGCTCGACGCGGTCGGCATCGCCGACAGCGCGCGGCGCCTCGACGAGTATCCGTTCCAGCTGTCCGGCGGCATGAAGCAGCGGGTGATGATCGCGCTCGCCCTCGCCGCGGAGCCCGAGCTGCTCATCGCCGACGAGCCGACCACCGCGCTCGACGTCACGATCCAGGCGCAGGTGCTCGATCTGCTTGCGCGGCTGCAGCGGGAGCGAGGGATGTCGATCCTTCTCATCACCCACGACCTCGGCGTGGTGGCGGGAATGGCGCAACGCGTCGCGGTGATGTACGCGGGTCAGATCGTCGAAACGGGACCGCGCCACGCGTTCTTCGCGACGCCGCAGCATCCGTACGCGCGCAAGCTCTTCGCGGCGCTTCCGGGGGCTGGGGCGCGCGGCGCGTCGCTCGAGGTGATTCCGGGCCAGGTGCCGGCGCTGTCGGGGGTGTTCCGCGGCTGCCGGTTCGCGGATCGCTGCGAGTATGCGTTCGAGCGCTGTCGCACCGAGCCGCCGGGCTGGACCCGCGTCGCGGACGGCCATCTCGTTCGCTGTCACCTGCGCGAGCGCGAAATCGCGCCGGCGCTGGCGGCGCGACCGGCTCGGGTGACGGCGGCGCCGGCCGGCCCTGCGGCGCCCCCCCTGCTCGAGGTGCGCGACCTCAAGGTCCACTTCCCGATCCGACGGGGCATTCTCAAGCGTACCGTCGGCCACGTGAAGGCGGTCGACGGCGTCTCGCTGTCGATCCCGGCCGGACGGACGCTGGCGCTCGTCGGCGAGTCCGGTTGCGGCAAGACGACGGTGGGGAAGGGCGTCCTCCAGCTCTTTCGGCCGACGGCGGGCGAGGTGAGGTTCGGCGGCATCGAACTCACCGGGCTGCGCGGCGCGCGGCTCCGCGAGCGGCGGGCGGACTTCCAGATCGTGTTCCAGGATCCGTACGCCTCGCTCAACCCGCGCATGCGGGTGCACGACATCCTGATGGAAGGGATGGCGTCGCTCGGGGTCCTCGCGTCGAGGCCGGCGCGCGAGCGGCGGATCGTCGAGCTGCTCGATCACGTGGGCCTTCCGGCGGACACCCAGTGGCGCTATCCGCACGAGTTTTCGGGGGGTCAGCGTCAGCGCATCGCGATCGCACGTGCGCTCTCGGTGGACCCGAAGCTGATCGTCTGCGACGAGCCCACCAGCGCGCTCGACGTGTCGGTGCAGGCTCAGATCCTGAACCTGCTGAAGCGCCTGCAGCGGGAGATGGGGCTCGCGTACCTCTTCATCACGCACAACTTCGGCGTGGTGGAATACCTCGCCGACGAGGTGGCAGTGATGTACCTCGGGCGGATCGTCGAGCGCGGCACGGTTGCGGAGGTCGTCGGGACGCCGAAGCATCCGTACACACAGGCGCTGCTGGCGGCCGTCCCGAAGCTGGAGGGCGAGCGCTACGCGGTCCGGCTCGAGGGCGAGTTGCCCTCGCCGGTGTCGCCGCCGTCAGGCTGTCACTTCCACCCGCGCTGCCCGCACGCGACTGCCGCCTGCCGCGCGGCGTACCCGACGGCGGCGCGGCTCACCGCGACGCACGAGGTGCGCTGCGTGTTGTATGTGGAGGAGCCAGCTTAGGACGACGACGACGGCCGCGCGACCTGCGCCGGCGAGGTGGGTTTCGCCGGTGTGGGCTTCGCGGTTGCCCCCGTGGTGGCAGGCTTCTTGGACTTTCCTTTGGCGGTCTTGGTCGGCCGCGGCGCGGGCGACACGATCGAGATCGTAAGGTCCTTTCCGACCGCCAGCCGGTCGCCGCCGTTCGCGGCGCGCACGTCGGCCATCTTCGCGCCGAGCTTGCGGGCGATCGACGAGACCGTGTCGCCTTTCCTGACCGTGTAGTGCACGACCCGGCCCGCGGCAGCGGGCGGAGTGAAGAGCGGCGGCAGCGGCTCGCTGGCGGCCGCGCTGCCTTTCTCGGGCAGGAGCAGCTGCTGCCCCACCACCGGGTTCGCTCTCGCCCGGAGGCCGTTCACCGTGCGGAGGCGCTCGACGGTCACACCGTGCTCCGCCGCGAGCTTCTCGAGCCGGTCGCCCGCCTTGAACGTATACACGTGCCACGACGAGAGCGGGTTCACGTGGCCTTCCAGGTTCTGCAGGAACACCTCCGCGCGGTCGGCCGGCAGCACGAGCTCCGGCGCCACCGCGGCGGCGACGACCGGCCGGTTGTGTGCCGGGTTAAGCGCGACCAGCTCGTCCACCGGCATCTCCGCCAGCTTGGCGGCGACCTTGATGTCGATGTCGCGCGTCAGCGTGACGGTGACGAAGTAGGGCGCATTCGGGATCGGGTCGAGCTCGACACCGGACGCGGCCGGGTTCGCGACCATGTTCTTGAAGGCCTGCAGGGACGGCACATACAGCCGGGTCTCCTTCGGAATCGAGACCGACTCGTAGTCGGCCCGCTTGCCGCGCGCGCGGTTGCGCTCGACGGCGCGCGCCAGGCCGTTCTCGCCCATGTTGTACGCGGCGAGGGCGAGGTGCCAGTCGCCGAACTGCTCGTACAGCGACTGCAGGTAGTCGAGCGCGGCGTCGGTGGAGGCGACGATGTCGCGCCGGGCGTCGTACCACCAGTTCTGCTCGAGGTTGTAGTTGCGCCCGGTCGAGGGGATGAACTGCCACAGGCCCGAGGCGTGCGCGCGCGAGTAGGCCATGGGATTAAACGCACTCTCGACCATCGGCAGCAGCGCGAGCTCTGTCGGCATCCCGCGGCGCTCGATCACCTCGACGATGTGGAAGAGGTAGCGCCGGCTGCGCTCGACGATGACCTTGATCTGCTCCGGCCGCTGCGCGTACCAGGCCTGTCGCTGGAGAACGAGCCGGCCGTCGAGATCGGGAATTGCGAAACCGCTGCGGATGCGCTGCCAGAGATCCG
Organism: Burkholderiales bacterium; assembly: GCA_035456405.1. Lineage (GTDB taxonomy): Bacteria > Pseudomonadota > Gammaproteobacteria > Burkholderiales > SG8-39 > JAGVSZ01. The sequence goes on from DATIDG010000049.1 coordinate 239,994, forward strand.
CGTGGCCGGATCGGGATTCGGCGTCGCGCGTGCCGAGATCGCGGATCTCCTGCACCTCGATGCCCCTCACGTCCCAGTCGGCAATCTCGGGGCCCGGGGCAACGAGCGCCGGGTCGGGCAGGTCGTGGAGCGAGGAGTCGACGGCGAGGACGGGCGCTGCTGCGGCGACGGCGAGCAGGATGACAGGCAGTTTGCGCGCTGATTGCGTGAGGCCCACTCGCCCTCCTCGAAGCTCGGGCGATCATACGGAGCCCCCCTCGCGACGGTCAAGCGAAACGCGCTCCGGCGTGCCCGTCCCGGGCGCGATCCGAGCACTATGCCACTGCCATGGGAGTGACAGGGCGTCGACACCGCTGCGTGCGGCGCGCAAGCGTCGTCGAGAACGGTCCAATCCCTCCCGGATTGCGACAAGCCTGTGCATCGAGACCGTCGCGCGCGCGGCGGACTTGCGAGTCGCGTCCACATCCGATCACGAGCGGGGGTGTCGGCGCAGGACAACACGTTTGCGCGATAATGCGCAATGCGTTCGATCGCCATAGCGGGACCATGGGCATAGAGGCGCAGGAGAGGACTCCGTTGAACCTGCCGGAACAGTCGACGCTGACCGAGTGGTTCGAGAGCTCGAAGGGCGCGTACGTGCTCGACTGGGAGCGCGCGCAGTTCGACAGCGCGGTCGAGGACGTCTTCGGCTACAACGCGGTGCAGATCGGCCTGCCGGAGATCGACTTCCTGCGCGCGAACCGGATCGTGCTCCGCGTCACCGCCGGCCTCGCGGCCGGCTGCGGCCTGCGCGCCGACCCGCGGCATCTGCCGCTCGCGTCGCAGAGCGTGGACCTCGTCGTGCTGCCGCACGTTCTGGAGTTCGACCCAGACCCGCACCAGATCCTCCGCGAGGCCGAGCGCGTCCTGATGCCCGAAGGGCAGATCGTCATCTCTGGGTTCAACCCGCTCAGCATGTGGGGTCTGAAGCGCAAGCTCTGGGGAAAGCGCACCGAGTACCCGTGGTGCGGCGAGTTCATCGGTCTCGTCCGGTTGCGCGATTGGCTGAAGCTCCTCGGCTTCGAGCTGAACGGCGGGCGCTTCGGGTGCTACGCACCGCCGGTCAACCAGACGAAGTGGCTGCAGCGCTTCGCGTTCATGGAGAAGGCGGGCGACCGCTGGTGGCCCATCTGTGGCGGGGTGTACGTGGTGCGCGCGGTCAAGCGTGTGCACGGCATGCGCCTCGTGACGCCCGCATGGAAGAACAGCGGCGCAAAGGTGCGCGCGCTCGCCACCGTGGCGCGGCGCGACCCGGCGCCGGAGGCGAACGCCGCCCACGGGCGGCGCGCGGCGGGGCACCTGCGGCTGATCGTCGGCGGCGCGGACGATCCGAGGCCCGAAAGCAAGTGACGCGCCGCGCTTCGTGACCGACGTCGTCCGCATCTACACCGACGGCGCCTGCAAGGGAAATCCCGGTCCCGGCGGATGGGGCGCGCTGCTCCGGTCCGGCGATCACGAACGCGAGCTGTTCGGCGGCGAGCCCGAGACCACGAACAACCGCATGGAGCTGACCGCGGTCATCCGGGCGCTCGAGGCGCTCAAGCGGCGTGCACGCGTGGAGCTCTACACCGACTCCGAGTACGTGAGGAACGGCATTACCGAGTGGCTCCCCGCGTGGAAGCGGCGCGGCTGGAAGACCGCCGACCGCAAGCCGGTGAAAAACGTCGACCTCTGGCAGGCGCTCGAGGCTGCGGCGGAGCGCCACGAGGTGCACTGGCACTGGGTGCGCGGCCACGCCGGTCACGCGGAGAACGAGCGCGCCGACGCGCTCGCGAACCGCGGCGTGCCGGGAGCGCGGGTGGGGTGACGGCGCGATGCCGCATCGCCGCCGGATCTTCATCGTCCTTCCGATCGCTGCGCTCGTCGCGCTGGGCGCCTACGCGTACTACGTCAACCGAGCGCCGTCGTCCGGCATGGCGGGCGGTGCTGTCGCGCCGGTCCCGGGGGCGACGGGGCCGGGCGGCCCGACGGCGGGGCCGGTTGCGGTCGAGGTCGCCACGGTCGCGACCGCCACCGTCCAGGAGGACGTCGACGCGGTCGGAACTCTGCGCTCGAACGAAGCGGTCGTCGTGCGGCCCGAGATCTCAGGCCGCATCGAGCGCCTGAATTTCACCGAGGGCGCCGCCGTTCAGAAGGGCCAGGTCATCGTCGCGCTGGACGACTCCGTACCCGCCGCCGAGCTCGCGCAGGCGAAAGCCAACCTGGCGCTCGCCGAGAGCAACTACAACCGGACGCAGGAGCTGGAGAAGGAGAAGTTCGTCAGCGCGACCGCCCGGGACCAGGCGCTCAATGCGCTGCGGGTTGCGCAGGCGAACGTCCAGCTCATGGAAGCGCGCCTCGCGAAGACCAAGATCGTGGCCCCTTTCGGCGGCATCATCGGCATCCGGCAGGTGAGCGTGGGGGACTTCGTGAAGGAAGGACAGGACCTCGTGACGCTGGAGGACATCTCCGCCCTGAAGGTCGATTTCAGGGTGCCCGAACAGTTCGTCGCGGTGCTCAAGCCGGGGCAGAAGGTCGAGATGGGGACCGATGCGCTGCCCGGACGCAAGTACGTCGCGACGCTCGACGCGATCGATCCGCTCGTTGACCAGGCCGGGCGCGCCGTGCTGTTGCGCGCGCGTCTCAGGAACAGCGACGGACAGCTGCGGCCGGGCATGTTCGTGCGCACGCGCCTCATCGTCTCCCAGCGCGACAACGCGCTCATCGTGCCCGAGGAAGCGCTCGTTCCAGTCGGTGGAGAGCAGTTTGTCTTTCGCGTCGTGGATGGCAAGGCGCAGCGCGTGAGGGTCACCGTCGGCGTGAGGCGCGCCGGCACTGTGGAGGTGACGCAAGGGCTCGCGCCGGGCGACGTGGTGGTCACCGCGGGGCAGCTGCGGCTGCGCGACGGGCTGCCGGTCGCGGTAGCAGGTCAGAGCGAGCGGCCCGGCGCGGCGAAGGCGGGGGGCTGACGTGGTCCTTTCCGACATCTGCATCCGCCGGCCCGTGCTCGCGACGGTGATCAACCTCGTGCTGCTCCTGCTCGGGATCGTGTGCTACCAGCGGCTGCCGGTGCGCGAGTACCCGAAGATCGACGAGCCGGTCGTCACCGTGGAAACCAAGTACCGCGGGGCGAGCGCCGAGATCATCGAGTCGCGGGTGACGAAGACGCTCGAGGATTCGCTGGCGGGGATCGAAGGCGTCGATGTCCTCACTTCGATCAGCCGGGCCGAGAACAGCCAGATCACCGTCCGGTTCCGGCTCGAGCGCAATCCCGATGCCGCGGCGAGCGACGTCCGGGACCGCGTCGCCCGGGTGCGCGGCCGCCTGCCCGACGACATCGAGGAGCCGGTGATCGCGAAGGTCGAGGCGGACGCCAACCCGATCATCTGGCTCGCGTTCTCGAGCGATCGATACTCGCCGCTCGAGGTCAGCGATTTCGCGAGCCGTCTTGTCAAGACGCGCCTGCAGACGCTCCCCGGCGCCGCGGACGTGCGCGTGTTCGGCGAGCGGCGCTACTCGATGCGCATCTGGCTGGACCACAACAAGCTGGCCGCCTACCGCCTCACGCCGCTGGACGTCGAGGACGCCCTGCGGCGCCAGAACGTGGAGGTCCCGGCCGGGCGGATCGAGAGCCGGGCACGCGAGTTCTCGGTCGTTGCCGAGACCGACCTGGCGCGCCCTCAGCAGTTCGACGACGTGATCGTGCGGTACGTGAACAACTATCCGGTGCGCATCCGCGACGTCGGCCGGGCCGAGATCGCGGCCCAGGACGAGCGCTCGATCGTCCGCTTCAACGGCAAGCCGGCGGTCGCGCTCGGCGTCATAAAGCAGGCGACTGCGAACCCGCTCGAACTTTCCCAGGCGATTCGCGCGGAGCTGCCTAGAGTGGTTGCCGACCTCCCCGAAGGCGTCGCCGTTAACATCGCGTACGACTCTTCGATCTTCATCGACCGGTCCCTCAAAGCGGTCCTGACCACGATCGCCGAGGCGACCCTCCTGGTGGCGCTGGTGATCTTCGTGTTTCTGCGCTCGGTGCGCGCGTCGATCATCCCACTCGTGACGATCCCGGTGTCGCTGGTAGGCGCATTCGGGCTGATGTACGTGTTCGGCTTCACCGTCAACACGCTCACGCTGCTCGCGCTCGTGCTGGCGATCGGACTGGTGGTCGACGACGCGATCGTCATGCTCGAGAACATCTTCCGGCACGTCGAGAGCGGCATGCCGCCGCTCAAGGCGGCGCTCGTGGGGTCGAAGGAGATCGGCTTCGCGGTGGTGGCGATGACTCTCACGCTCGCCGCGGTGTACGCCCCGATCGCCTTCATGACCGGACGGACCGGGAAGCTCTTCATCGAGTTCGCCCTGACGCTGGCGGGCGCGGTCATCGTCTCCGGCTTCACGGCGCTGACGCTGTCGCCGATGATGTGCTCGAAGCTCCTGCGCCACGAGGCCCGCCACGGCTGGATGTACAACCTGGTCGAGCGCGGGCTGAACGCCCTCATCCGGGGCTATCGGCGCGCCCTGACGGCGTCGCTGCAGGTGCGCTGGCTCGTGCTCGCCGTCGGGGCGGCGGTCGCGGGGGGGAGCGTGCTGCTGTTCGGCGCGCTCAAGCAGGAGCTCGCCCCGGTCGAGGACCGCGGCGTGGTCCTCGGCGTGTTCGTCGGGCCGGAGGGCGCGACGATCGATTACACCGACCGGTACGGGCGGCGCATCGAGCAGCTCTACGCGAGCATCAAGGACTCGGAGCGCTACTTCGTCGTCTCCGGCAACCCGGTGGTTTCGCAGGGCATCTCCTTCCTCGGCCTGACCGACTGGGACGAGCGGGACCGCAAGTCGATGGACGTGCAGCGCGAGCTCGGGCCGAAACTCGGGTCGCTTCCCGGAGTGATGGCGTTCCCGATCCTGCCGCAGTCGCTCGGCCAGAGCCCCCGCGCGAAACCGGTGGAGGTCGTGATCGTGAGCTCGTCCTCCTACGAGGAGCTCGAGAAGATCGTGGACCGGGTGATGGCGCGGGCCCAGAAGAACGCGAACCTTCTGAACGTCGAGACGGACCTGAAGCTCAACAAGCCGGAGATCAAAGTGCAGGTCGATCGCAATCGGGCCGCCGATGCCGGCGTGCAGGTCGAGGAGGTGGGCCGCGCGCTCGAGACGATGCTGGGTGGGCGCCAGGTGACGCGCTTCAAGCAGACTGGCGAGCAGTACGACGTGATCGTGCAGATGGTCCCCGCCGATCGGGCGAACCCGGAGGACATCAGCAACATCTTCGTCCGCGGTCGCAACGACGCGATGGTGCCGCTGTCAAGCCTCGTGACTTCCCGGGTGTCGGTCGCGCCGCGCGAACTGAATCACTTCGGCCAGCGGCGCTCGGCCACCGTCACGGCGAACCTCGCGCCCGGCTATTCTCTGGGCGAGGCGCTCGGCTTCATGGAAGGGATCGTCCGGCAGGAGCTGCCACCGGGCATGGCGCTCGACTACAACGGCATCTCGCGCGAGTTCCGCGTGTCGTCGGCGGGCCTCTACTTCACTTTCGTGCTGGCGCTGGCGTTCATCTACCTCGTGCTGGCGGCGCAGTTCGAGAGCTTCCGCGACCCGTTCATCATCCTGCTCACGGTGCCGCTATCGATGACCGGCGCGCTCGCCGCGCTCTACCTGACGGGCAGCACGCTCAACGTCTACAGCCAGATCGGACTGGTCACGCTGGTGGGGCTGATCACGAAGCACGGGATCCTGATCGTCGAATTCTCCAACCAGCTCCAGCTGCAGGGACGGACCATCCGGGAGGCGGTGGTCGAGGCGGCCGTGCTCCGGCTGCGGCCGATCCTGATGACCACCGGCGCGATGGTGCTCGGCGCGATCCCCCTGGCGCTGGCGCACGGCGCGGGCGCCGAGAGCCGCAAGCCGATCGGCTGGGTCATCGTCGGCGGCCTGCTGCTCGGGACGCTCCTCACGCTGTTCGTCGTCCCCACCGTGTATACCCTTCTTGCGCGGCGGCACCGCGAACCCGAAGCGGTCGCGGACGAGGCCGGCGGGGCGCCTGCCGCGCACGCATGAAGCAGATCGTCCTCGACACCGAGACGACCGGCCTCAACGCGCGCCTCGGAGACCGGATCATCGAGATCGGCTGCGTCGAGCTGGCGAGCCGGCACCTGACCGGGAACCACTTCCACCGCTACCTCAACCCAGAGCGGGAGATCGAGGAGGGGGCACTCCGCGTGCACGGCATCACGAACGAGTTCCTGCAGGACAAGCCGCGCTTCGCCGACGTCGCGCGCGAGTTCCTCGAGTACGTCGCGGGCGCCGAGCTGGTCATCCACAACGCGGCGTTCGACCTCGAGTTCCTCAACGCCGAGTTCGAGAAGCTCGGGCTCGACCCGATCGAGAAGCACGTCGCCGCGGTCGTAGACACGCTGCGCCAGGCGCGTGAGCTGCACCCGGGAAAGAAGAACTCCCTGGACGCGCTGTGCGAGCGCTACCAGATCGAGCACTCGCACCGCACGCTGCACGGAGCGCTGCTCGATGCCCAGCTGCTCGCGGAAGTCTATCTCGCGATGACCCGCGGACAGGAAAGCCTCGCGATCGAGCTAGATGCCGCAGCGGCGCCGGCCGCGGACGCTTGGGCGGCCGTCTCGGGAGAGCGGCCACGACTGGTGGTAGTGCGGGCGAGCGCGGAGGAGGCTGCCGAGCACGTCCGTCTCCTCGAGTCGATCGCCAGGGAGTCCAAGGGCAAGCTGGTGTGGCAGCTCGAGCCGGCCATGGCCTGATCTATACTCGCCTTGGAAGCACCGAAGCCGAGCGGAACGTGATCGAGGCAAGAAAGGCTCTCGCACGAACAAGGGGAAAGCCCCTTGTATATCCCCCATTTTCGAGCAAGGGGCGCGGTTGCCGAGGCGGAGCAGGGGCCCCAACGCAAGTTGGGGATGCGACCCGACAGCAGACGCAAGCGGCCGCCATTCGCCGCGATGGCCGCCTCCGGGGCCAGATCCCCAGCGCAAGCGCCGGGGCCCCTCTTCCGCCCTGTGGCGGCCGCCCCTTGTAGATCCCCTACGACCGCACGAGGTCGCCATGGCCGGCAAGCCCAACCCCTACGAGCAGGACCTCGACCGCAATCCAGCGAATCACGCACCCCTCACGCCGCTCACGTTCATCGATTGGAGCGCGTCGGTGTACCCGGAGCGCACTGCGGTGATCCAGGGTGCACGGCGGTTCACCTGGAAGGAGACCTATGCCCGCTGCCGGCGGCTCGCCTCCGCGCTCGCGCAGCGGGGCATCGGGGTCGGCGACACGGTGGCGGCGATGCTGGCCAACACGCCGGAGATGTACGAGTGCCACTTCGGCGTGCCGATGGCCGGTGCAGTGCTGAACACCCTGAACACCCGCCTCGACCCGGATGCGATCGCATTCATGCTCGACCATGGCGAGGCGAAAGTCCTGATCACCGACCGCGAGTTCGCGGGAACGATCGCCGCGGCGCTGCAGAAGCTCGCGCGCAAGCCGCTGGTCATCGACGTCGACGACCCGGAGTACGACGGGCCGGGCGGACGACTCGGCGAGATCGATTACGAGGCGTTCGTCGCGCGCGGCGACCCCGGCTTCGCGTGGCAGCCGCCCGCCGACGAGTGGCAAGCGATCGCGCTCAATTACACCTCGGGCACTACCGGTAACCCCAAGGGCGTCGTGTACTCGCACCGCGGGGCGTACCTGAACGGCGTCGGCAACATCCTGACCTGGGGCATGCCGCGGCACTCGGTGTACCTGTGGACGCTGCCGATGTTTCACTGCAACGGGTGGTGCTTCCCCTGGTCGATGGCGGCGAATGCGGGGACGAACGTCTGCCTGCGGCGGGTCGACCCGGCACTCATCTTTCCGCTCATCAAGGCGCACAAGGTCTCGCACTACTGCGGCGCCCCGATCGTGCATTCGACGCTCATCAACGCCGATCCGAAGCTGCGCGAGGGCATCGCACACAAGGTGTCGGCATTCGTGGCCGGCGCGGCACCGCCCCAGGCGATGATCGAGGGCATGGAGCGCATCGGCTTCGATCTCACCCACGTGTACGGCCTCACCGAGGTCTACGGTCCCGCGACGGTCTGCGCCAAGCACGACGAGTGGGCGACGCTCGACGCGGGCGGCCGCGCCGAGCGCAACGGCCGGCAGGGCGTGCGGTATCTTCTAGAGGAGGGCTGCACGGTAATGGATCCGGCCACGATGAGAGAGATCCCTGCCGACGGCGAAACCATGGGCGAGATCATGTTCCGCGGTAACGTCACGATGAAGGGCTACCTGAAGAACCCGAAGGCGACGCAGGAGGCGTTCGCCGGCGGTTGGTTCCATTCCGGCGACCTTGCGGTGCTGCAACCCGACGGCTACATCAAGATCAAGGACCGCGCCAAGGACATCATCATCTCCGGCGGCGAGAACATCTCTTCGCTCGAGGTCGAGGACGTGATCTACCGCCATCCGTCGGTGCTGGCGGCCGCGGTCGTGGCGAAACCCGACGCGAAATGGGGCGAGACCCCGTGCGCCTTCGTCGAGCTGAAGCCCGGCGCGACGGCCACCGAGGCGGAGATCGTCGAGCACTGCCGCGCGCATCTGGCGCGGTTCAAGGCGCCGCGCGCCGTGGTGTTCGGCCCGCTGCCCAAGACTTCCACCGGGAAGATCCAGAAGTTCATGCTGCGCCAGCAGGCGAAGTCCGCCACGGCGATCGAGTAAGGAGCCAGGTGTGAGCGCGCAGCCGCAACCGGCCGAGCCGGTCCTCCTCCGCGAGGATCGGAACGGCATCACGACCCTGACGCTGAACCGTCCCGGGTCCTACAACCTCCTCACGTCCGAGCTGATCGACGCGCTGCAGTCGGCGTTCGACTCGATCGGGCAGGATGAAGGCGTGCGCGCCGTCGTCCTCGCCGCAGCGGGCAAGGGGTTTTCCGCCGGGCACGACCTGAAGGAGATCCGCGCGCTCGGCTCCCAGCCGAAGATCGAAGGCCTGTTCCGGCGGTGCAGCCGGATGATGGTGTCCATTGCGCGCCTGCCGCAGCCGGTGATTGCGCGCGTGCAGGGAGCGGCCGCTGCCGCCGGATGCCAGCTCGTCGCGCAATGCGACCTCGCGGTGGCCTCGGAGAGCGCGAAGTTCGCCGCGCCCGGCGTCACCTGGGGTTTCTTCTGCTCGACCCCGGGAGTCGCCATCGGACGCAACCTCGCGCGCAAGCACGCGATGGAAATGCTGCTGACCGGCGAGATGGTCGACGCCCGACGCGCGCTCGAGTGGGGCCTGGTCAACCGTGTCGTGCCGGCCGGCGAGCTGGATGGCGCGGTGCTCGCCTTGGCCGACCAGATCCGGTCCAAGCCGCGCTGCACGGTCGCGGCAGGCAAGCGGGCGTTCTACGAACAGCTCGAGATGGGCCTCGAGCGCGCCTACGAGCTGGCCGGTCACGTCATCGCCTCGAGCTTCGCGCACGAGGAGGGGCGTGAAGGCATGGACGCGTTCATCGAGAAGCGCCCGCCGAACTGGTCGGAGCGCTGACCGCCACCCCCCGGGGCCGGCGGGCACGGCCGCCACGGGGTTTCCGATAAAATCCGCGGATTCTTCCTGAGGTCGTCCGATGAAAGTCCTCGTCCCGATCAAACGCGTCATCGACTACAACGTGAAAGTCCGCGTCAAGGCGGACGGCACCGGTGTCGAGACTGCGAACGTCAAGATGTCCATGAACCCGTTCGACGAGATCGCCGTGGAAGAGGCGGTGAGGCTCAAGGAGGCGGGCGTGGCGACCGAGGTGGTCGCCGTGTCCTGCGGCGTTGCCGCATGCCAGGAGACGCTGCGCACGGCGCTCGCGATCGGGGCCGATCGCGCGATCCTGGTCGAGACCGACGCCGACCTGCAGCCGCTCGCCGTGGCCAAGCTGCTGAAGGCGATCGCGGCAAAGGAAGGTCCGCAGCTCGCGCTCCTCGGCAAGCAGGCGATCGACGACGACGCCAATCAGACCGGGCAGATGCTCGCGGCGCTGCTCGGCTGGCCGCAGGCGACGTTCGCATCGAAGGTGAAGATTGCGGACGGCAAGGCCGAGGTGGTCCGGGAGGTCGACGGCGGCCTGGAGACCGTCGCGGTGAAGCTGCCGGCGGTGATCACCGTGGATCTGCGTCTGAACGAGCCGCGCTACGTCACGCTGCCGAACATCATGAAGGCCAAGAAGAAGCCGCTCGAGACGCTCAAGCCAGACGCGCTCGGCGTGGACGTGACGCCGCGCCTGACGACCCTGAAGGTCGAGGAGCCGGAGAGGCGCAAGGGCGGCGTCAAGGTGCCGGACGCGAAGGCGCTGGTCGAGAAGCTCAGGAACGAAGCCAAGGTGATCTGATGCCGATTCTCGTCATCGCCGAACACGACAACGTCCATCTGAAGGCGTCGACCCTCCACACGCTCACCGCGGCGAAAGCGATCGGCGGAGACGTGCATGTCCTGGTTGCGGGTGCCGGCTGCGAAGGGGTCGCCCAGGCCGCCGCACAGGCGCAGGGTGTGACCAAGGTCCTGCTCGCCGACGCACCGCACTACAGGGACGAGCTTGCCGAGAGCCTGGCGCTGCTCGCCGTCCAGCTCGCCAAGGACTATGGCCACGTGCTCCTCCCGGCGACGACCTTCGGCAAGAACCTCGGTCCGCGGGTGGCGGCACTGCTCGACGTCGCGCAGGTCTCCGACATCGTGGCGGTGGTGTCGCCCGACACCTTCGTCCGGCCGATCTATGCGGGCAATGCCATGGCGACCGTGCAGTCGAAGGATCCGATCAAGGTGGTCACGATCCGGTCGACCGGCTTCGACGCGGTTCCCGCGACCGGCGGAAGCCCTCAGGTCGAGAACATCGCCGGAGGTCCCGACAGCGGGCTTTCGACGATGCTGGGTCGGGAGCTCACGAAGAGCGAGCGCCCCGAGTTGACCGCGGCGCGCGTGGTGATCTCCGGCGGCCGCGGGATGGGGTCGGGGGAGAACTTCAAGCTGCTGGAGCCGATCGCCGACCGGCTGAACGCCGCGATGGGGGCGAGCCGGGCGGCCGTGGACGCGGGTTTCGTGCCGAACGACTGGCAGGTCGGACAGACCGGCAAGATCGTCGCGCCCGAGCTCTACATCGCGGTCGGCATCTCCGGCGCGATCCAGCATCTCGCCGGCATGAAGGACAGCCGGGTGATCGTGGCGATCAACAAGGACGAGGAGGCGCCGATCTTCCAGGTCGCCGACTACGGAATCGTCGGGGATCTCTTCAAGATCGTTCCCGAGCTCGCAAAGGAGCTCGGCTGACGCAGGGCGCGGCCCGGACCGGAGCAATCGATGAGCGAGTACGTTGCACCCCTGCGCGAGATGCAGTTCGTGATGCGCGAGCTGGCCGGGCTCGACGAGGTCGCGGCGCTGCCCGGCTTCGGCGACGCCACGCCGGACCTCGTCGAGCAGATCCTCGCCGAGAGCGGGCGGTTCTCGGGCGAGGTGCTCGCGCCGATCAACTGGTCGGGCGACCAGGAAGGCTCGACGTGGAAGGACGGCGAGGTCACCACGCCGAAGGGCTTCAAGGAGGCGTACCGCAAGTTCGTGGAGGGCGGCTGGAACGCGCTCCAGTTCCCGCCCGAGTACGGCGGGCAGGGCCTGCCGAAGCTCGTGGCCGCGCCGGTGATGGAGATGTGGAAGTCGGCGAACCTGTCGTTCTCGCTGTGTCCGCTGCTCACCGGCGGGGCGATCGAGGCGCTGCTGCTACGCGGCTCCGACGCGCAGAAGCAGGCTTACCTGCCGAAGATGGTCGAGGGCACCTGGACCGGCACGATGAACCTGACCGAGCCGCAGGCAGGCTCAGATCTCGCGCAGGTGAAGACCAAGGCGGTGCGCGAGGGCGGGCACTACCGGATCTTCGGCCAGAAGATCTTCATCACCTACGGCGAGCACGACCTCGCCGAGAACATCATCCACCTGGTGCTCGCGCGCGTGCCCGACGCGCCGGAGGGCGTGAAGGGGATCTCGCTCTTCGTCGTACCGAAGTTAATACCGAAGTCCGACGGCACGCCCGGCGATCGCAACGACGTGCGCTGCGTGTCGATCGAGCACAAGCTCGGCATCCACGCGAGCCCGACGGCCGTCATGGCCTTCGGGGACAAGGACGGCGCGATCGGCTACCTCGTCGGCGAGGAGAATCGCGGCCTCGAGTACATGTTCATCATGATGAACGCGGCGCGGTTCGCGGTCGGGATGGAGGGCGTCGCGGTGTGCGAGCGCGCCTACCAGAAGGCGCTCGCGTACGCGAAGGAGCGGGTGCAGAGCCGGGAGCTCGGCGGCAGCGGCTCGAAGCCCGCCCCGATCATCCGTCACCCGGACGTGCGGCGCATGCTGATGAGCATGAAGGCGCAGGCCGAGGCCGCGCGGGCGCTCGCCTACGTGACCGCCGCCGCGATCGACAAGGCGCACCATCATCCGGACAGGGAGGTGCGCGCGCGCCACCAGGCGTTCGTCGACCTCATGATCCCGGTCGTGAAGGGATGGTCGACGGAGTCGGCGATCGAGGTCGCATCCACCGGCATCCAGGTGCACGGCGGCATGGGGTTCATCGAGGAGACCGGCGCCGCGCAGTACCTGCGCGACGCGCGCATCACCACGATCTTCGAGGGCACGACCGGCATCCAGTCGATCGACCTCGTCGGCCGCAAGATCGCGCGCGACGGCGGCGCGACGGCGCAAGCCGTGCTCGCCGAGTGGCGGCAACTCGAAGGCGAGCTCGAGCGCTCGCCCGATCCGGACCTCAAGGCGGTGCGGCGACAGTTCGGAGCGGGGATCCGGGCGGCGGCCGATTGCGTGGCGTTCGTAGTCGCCGGGCGCGACCCGACCGCCGTCCTCGCCGGCGCCGTGCCATTCCTGAAGCTCATGGGCATCGTCGCCGGCGGCTGGCAGCTCGCGCGGGCCGCGCTCGCCGCCGAGCGGAAGCTCGCCGACGGCGGGAGCACCGATCGATCGTTCCTCGCAGCGACGATCGCCACCGCGCGCTTCTACGCCGACCACGTGCTCGGGCACGCGCCGGCGCTCCGCGACACGGTGGTGGAGGGCGGAGCGGCGGTGATGGCGCTCTCGGGCGAGCAGTTCCTCGCTGCCTAGGGTCCGGTAGGGAGAGAGCGACGCCGAGTACCTGAAGCGGATCGCGGGCGAGATCTACGGCGGGGCGTCTCGGCATTCCTGCATTGACC
>DATIDG010000050.1:0-2196 GCA_035456405.1 Burkholderiales bacterium
CGAGTGACCGCAAGTGGACGCGCGTGCCCGCGCTCGTGTTCCCTCAGTGTTCCCTCGACCGGTCGGAGCCAAGTCGCGGTGGAAGGGTGAGGAGTTCGCCTGTCATGCGCCCGGGCTCCTGGCTGGCGCCGCGACCATCGCTCCTCCTTGACGAGGAACGCGGCGACCGTCTCGGCGAGCGAGCCGAGCAGAACGTTGTAAAGAAACGTTGCGCATCCCACCCTCGACGCGTAAGCGCGGCTCGTACGGATAGACCAATTTCTCTCGTACTACGACCTACGCGGACGGCGGCCGCAGGGAAGGAGTCACTGTGAGCAGTTCTCGTTCTCGCGTCGCGCCTCTCGGCGCAGCCATCGCGAGCGGCGCGGTCGTGGCGCTGATCGCCCTTACCGGCATCGGGACAGCGACCACGCAAGACGCACCTGTCAACACGGCCGAACCGGCGATCTCCGGCGACGCCCGCATCGGCGCGACGCTGACCGCCACCCAGGGATCGTGGAGCAACAACCCGACCGGCTTCGCCTACCAGTGGGTGCGGTGTCCGCCCTCCGGCGGCGCGTCCGACGGCTCTGACTGCGCCGTCATCGGCGGCGCGACGACGCAGGCCTACGTGGTGTCGGGCGCGGATGCCGGCTCGCGCTTGCGCGTCCGTGTCACGGCCTCCAACGCCGACGGCTCGGCGACTGCGGCGTCGAACGCGACGGCGCTGATCGAAGCGCAGGCAGCCGCGCCGGCGGCGACCGGCGAGCCGACGATCAGCGGTACCGCTCGCGTCGGCTCGGTTCTCACCGCGAGTCAGGGATCCTGGAGCAACAACCCGACCGCGTTCGCCTACCAGTGGGTGCGGTGTCCGGCCTCGGGCGGAGCTCCGAACGGCTCCGACTGCGCGGTGATCCCGGGGGCGAGCACCCAGCTCTTCACGGTCTCCCAGAGCGACGTCGGCCGGCGTCTGCGTGTTCGCGTCACGGCGTCCAACGCCGCGGGGTCGGCGACGGCCGCGTCGAACGCGACCGCTGTGATCCCGCAGCCGGCTGCTCCACCGCCGGCGACGGGGTGTCCTGCAGGCACCGGCGGGATCCGTATCGACCAGCTGCGCCAGCCGGCACGGCTCTCGATCGCCGGCCAGCAGATGAGTCCGCCGGTCGCGACGCGGTCGACGTTCCAGCTCACCGTCCAGATCCGCGTCACGGCCTGCGGCGGGCGCCCGGTGCAAGGTGCGCTCGTCTACACCGCCGCCGTTCCGTACAACCAGTTCACCGTCCCTGCCGAGCAGGCGACGCGTGCCGACGGATGGGCGACGCTGACGATGCGACGGTTGCGCGGCTATCCCGCCAGTCGGGCGCAACAGCTGCTCGTGATGTTCGTCCGCGCGCGGAAGGCGAACGAGAACCCGCTCGGAGGCGTCTCGACCCGCCGCCTCATCTCGTTCCCCGTACGCCTCAGCGGCTAGGCGGCAACACCGGAGCGGGGGCGGGAGCAGGCGCTCTCGCCCCCGCTCCGCCCTGCGGAGGCAGCGGACGGCGGACGCGGTACCGCAAGACGGTGTGGTCATCGAAGGCGCCTGCGAGGCCGGTTGCCGGCGTGCCGAGCTGCCATCGAGAAACACAGACCTCGACCTACCGCAGGCGGCCCCAGGCCACAACCAAGCTCGCCGGCGAGCCCGGTCAGCATCAGGATCTTCGTGCGACGCCGCGTCACGATCAGCGAACGCAACACCACGACGAATAACGTCACGAGCGCGACCACGCTCCTGCCATTCGCCGATACCGCGGATCGTGAGCACCTCCCGCGAGATGCGCGACATGTTGCGCCGGAGCCGGCGCGGGTAGGCGCGCTCCGTGAGCTTCGACGAGACGATCGAGGCGGTGGGGAAGGCAGTCGACGTGCTCGGGGTCGCGACGATGATCGCCGGGTCGGCGTCGCCGCGGCGCTCGCGCTCCACGCCATCTCGCCGACGTTCGAGAGCGCGGGCGTCCTCGCGCTCATCGTTGCGATCCGGACGTTCCTCAGCTTCGCGCTTGAGGTCCGAGCCCGAAGGTCGATGGCCGTGGCAGTGAGCCACGCCCCCCGGCGGTCAGGGCCGCCCTGCGATCCGAGGTCTGCGACAGCAGCTGTGTTGCAGCGTCCGTGCGCCCGCTGTTCTGGACGCGTCGGGTCAGCAACGCGCGGCAATCCGGCTTCGTGGCGGTATCTCAC
>DATIDG010000051.1:0-2720 GCA_035456405.1 Burkholderiales bacterium
ATGGTCAGGTCGAGCGCGTTATAGGCAGCCGGGCGATTCAGCGTGAGGGTGGCAACCGCATCCTCGACTTCGTAGTGCAGCGCTTCGTATGCCATGTCGCCTCCTCATGCTGCCTTCTGCGCCGCCTTCGGCGCGATCGCCACGTCCGGTTTCGGGGGCTTCACCAGGGCCTCCTTCGCCTCTGCCTCGGCGCGTGCGCGTCGCGCCAGCGTGTAGGCCTGGTCGCGGCCGGAGAGGTACTGCTTCGGCCACGACACGCCCTCGATCGGATAGCCCATCGCCTGGTACTCGGCTGCCGCGTGCAGCGTGAAGTACGGATCGGCCAGGTGCGGCCGCGCAAGCGCGCAGAGATCGGCGCGACCCGAGGCCACGAGCGTGTTGACCTGGTCCGCCGTGGTGATCGCGCCGACCGCCATCGTCGCGATGCCCGCCTCGTTGCGGATCTGCTCGGCGAACGTCGCCTGGAACATGCGGCCGTAGACCGGCTTCGACGCGGGATCGGTCTGCCCCGTGGACACGTCGATCAGGTCGCAGCCGTGCGCCTGGAATGCCCTGGCGATCTTCACCGCATCCTCACCGGTGTTGCCGCCCGGAATCCAGTCGGTCGCCGACACGCGCACCGACATCGGCCTCGCTTTCGGCCAGACCTTCCGGCACGCGGCGAACACCTCCAGCGGGAAGCGCATGCGGTTCTCGAGGCTGCCGCCGTACTCGTCCCGACGCCGGTTGGTGATCGGCGACAGGAAGCTCGCCAGCAGGTAACCGTGTGCCATGTGCAGCTCGAGCATGTCGAAACCGCACTCGACGCCCATCCTCGTCGCCGCGACGAACTGGTCGCGCACGCGTTCCATGTCCTTGCGCGTCATCTCCTTCGGCACCTGCGACACGTCCGGGTAGTACGGCAGCGGCGACGGCGCCACGACCGGCCAGTTCCCGCGTGCGAGCGGCCTGTCCATCTCCTCCCAGCCGAGCTGCGTAGACCCCTTGCGCCCGGCGTGGCCGAGCTGCAGCGCGATCCTGCAGTCGGTGTGCACGTGCACGAACTGCACGATCCGCTTCCACGCCGCGACGTGCTCCGGCTTGTACATCCCAGTACAGCCCGGCGAGATGCGCGCATCCGGGGCGACGCAGGTCATCTCGGTGAACATGAGCCCTGCGCCCCCGACCGCGCGCGAGCCGTAATGCACGAAGTGCCAGTCGGTCGGGGTGCCGTCGACCGCGCAGTACTGGCACATCGGGGAAACGACGATCCGGTTCTGCACGTGCATGTCGCGCAGATGAAAGGGCGCAAAGAGCGGTGGCGGCGCCTCGAAGTCGCGCGCGAGCTTGATGCGCTCCTCCGCGGCGACGTGCTTTGCCCACCAGCCGTCGACGTCGCGGATCACGCCGGCATCGCGCTTGCGCAGGTTCTCGTAGGTGATCTGCTTCGAGCGCGACATCAGCGCGAAGTTGAACTGCACCGGCTCCATGTGCCAGAAGCGGCGCACGTTCTCGAAGAACACGAGCGAGGTGTTGGCCGAGTGCTGGATGCGCTCGGCCTCCGGACGCCGCTCGGTCTCGTAGGCCCGCAGCGCGGCACGCACGTCGGCAGGATGTCGCAGGACCGCCTGGTGGAGCGCGATTGCGTCCTCCAGCGCGAGCTTGGTGCCCGAGCCGATCGACCAGTGCGCCGTATGCGCGGCGTCGCCCAGAAGCACGACTTTGTCGTGATGCCAGGTCCTGCAGCGCACGACCGGGAACTGGCGCCAGAACGACCGGTTCGTGAGGAGCTTCGTGCCGCGCAACTCCTCGGCGAAGACCCGTTCGACGTAGGCGGCGGTGCGCGCCTCGTTCTCCACCTCGAGGCCGGCGGCCTTGAACGCGTCGTCGGTCGTCTCGACCAGGAACGTGCACTCGCCCTGCGTGTACATGTAGGTGTGCAGGTTCCAGATGCCGTGCTCGTTCTCGCGGAAGCTGTAGGTGAAGCCCGGCAGCGTCATCTTCGCGCCGAGCCACACGAAGCGGTTCGGGCGCATCTCGATCGTCGCGCCGAGCTCCGCCTCGAGCGCGTTGCGCACCGCGCTGTTGATGCCGTCGGCGCCGACGACCAGGTCGGCTTCGCGATGCGCGGCGAGGCCGGGGTCCTCGGTCTGGAAGTGCACGCTGACGCCGAGTTCCGCGGCGCGCTTCTGCAGGATCTGCAGCAGCTTCAGCCGGCCCAGGCCGGAGAAGCCGTGACCCGACGATGCGAGCGTCCGGCCCTTGTAGTGGACGTAGATGTCGTCCCAGTAAGCGAAATTCGCCGCGATGTCGCGGTAGCTCGGCTCATCGGCCTGCCGGAGGTTGTTGAGCGTGTCGTCCGACAGCACGATCCCGAAGCCGAACGTGTCGTCGGGCCGGTTGCGCTCGACGACCTCGACGCGCGCGTCCGGCCGGCTTTTCTTGATGAGGATTGCGAAGTACAGGCCGGCGGGCCCGCCGCCGATCACGTCGACTTTCATGGGGTGCTCCTCGTCGTTCGCAGCCGGAAGGGCGGGATTCTACGCCAGACGCGCCGATACTTTAGACCTAAAATGAATCGCCGGGCGCCCGTCGCGGCGGCGGAGATGAAGCCCGTCAGTGCGCGCTGCGAAGTCGCGGCGCGGTGCCGGTCGAGCGTGCGGGCGAAGTACGACGCCGGCATGGAAACTGCACGCTGCGCGGTCGCATCGCGGCGCTATACTGGCGCGGCGCGCGAGCAC
>DATIDG010000052.1:0-6443 GCA_035456405.1 Burkholderiales bacterium
GGTGAGCGCCAGCGCGGCGGCCCGGCCGAGGGTCGGCTGGTGGCCTACCACGAGCACCGCGTCGCCGTTGTCCGGCCAGCCAGCTACCGCGAGAACATCGGATGCCAACGCGCCGACGTCGACGCGCGGCTCGGTCGCGAACTCGAGGCCGAGCGCCGCAGCAGTCTGCTGGGCTCGCACCGCGGGGCTCACCAGGATCCGGCACCCGTCCGGGAGCCGCTTTCGCAGCCAGCGCGCGAGGCTCTTCGCCTGCCTGCGCCCGCGCGCGGTGAGCGCACGGGCGGCGTCGGCCCCGCCGTCCTCGGCTTCCGCATGTCGCCACAGGATCAGATCCATCTCGCTCTCTTTGCGAGCCGTGCGCCGCCGCCGTGCGCCGGGCAACCGCCTCACTTCCTGTTCGGGCAGTCGGGCTTGGTGCAGTCGGCGTACAGCGCGAGCGAGTGATCGCGGATCGCGAAGCCGCGCTCCTTCGCAATCCGTCCCTGGCGCTTCTCGATCTCCGCGTCGTAGAACTCCTCGACCCGGCCGCACTGCATGCACACGAGATGGTCGTGGTGGCTCGAGTCGTTGAGCTCGAACACCGCCTTGCCCGATTCGAAGTGATGGCGTTTCAGGAGCCCGGCCTGCTCGAACTGTGTGAGCACGCGGTAAACGGTCGCCAGACCGACGTCCAGCCCGTCCTTCATCAGGAGGCGATAGACGTCCTCGGCCGAGAGATGCCGCACGGCGCTCTTCTCGAAGAGCTCGAGGATACGCAGCCGGGGCGCAGTCGCCTTCAGGCCGATGGTCTTGAGATCGTGGGCGTTGGACATCGGACGGGCGGGCGCGAAAGACGATCGATTATCATAGCGGCTTTGCAACGTGTCGAGAACCGATCTGCGAGGTCCGATGCGCACGATCCACCTCGTGCTCCTGCTCTTTCCCTTGCTGGCCGCGTGCAATCCGCTGAACGCGCTCTCCGTCTACAGGATGGAGATCCAGCAGGGCAATTACCTGACGCAGGAGATGGTCTCCCAGCTCCAGGCCGGGATGACGCGCGACCAGGTGCGCTTCGTGCTCGGCACGCCGCTGCTCATGGATATCTTTCACGACAACCGCTGGGACTACGTCTACCGGCGGCAGCGCGCGAACAGCCGCGAGGTCGAGGAGCGGCGACTGTCGGTGTTCTTCGAGAACGACCGGCTGGTCCGGGTCGAGGGCGACGTGACCAGTGGCCTGGGCACCGCGGCGGCGTCCGGCAACGCCCCTGAGCAGAAGCAATGAGGATTGCGATCGCCGGCGCCGCCGGGCGCATGGGCCGGGCGCTCATCGAAGGCATCCTGGCTTCGCGGGACCTTCAGCTCGGGGCGGCGCTCGAAGCGCCCGGCCACGCGCAGCTCGGCAAGGATGCCGGGGAAGCGCTCGGCATGCCATGCGGCGTGAAAATCGGCGCGGACGTCGCCGCGGCCGTCAGCGCGGCCGACTGCATCATCGACTTCACTCGCCCGGAGGCCACGCTCGCGAACGTCGCGGCCTGCGTCGCCGCCGGCAAGCGGGCGGTGATCGGCACGACCGGATTCACGCCAGCGCAGAAGGCGGGGATCACCGCAGCGGCGGAACGGGTCCCGATCGCCATGGCGCCCAACTTCGCGGTCGGTGTCAACGTCACCTTCAAGCTCGCCGAGATCGCGGCGAAGATCCTCGGCGAGGGCTACGACGTGGAGATCGTGGAGGCGCACCACCGGCACAAGGTGGACGCCCCCTCGGGCACCGCGCTGCGGCTCGGTGAGTTCGTTGCGGGCGCACTCGGGCGCGATCTCAAGTCCTGCGCGGTGTACGGTCGCGAAGGCATCACCGGA
This sequence comes from Burkholderiales bacterium, assembly GCA_035456405.1. Classification (GTDB taxonomy): domain Bacteria; phylum Pseudomonadota; class Gammaproteobacteria; order Burkholderiales; family SG8-39; genus JAGVSZ01. The sequence continues at coordinate 1,839 of DATIDG010000052.1, forward strand.
GAGCGCGGCGCGGGCACGATCGCGTTCCACGCGATCCGCGGTGGCGACATCGTCGGCGAGCACACGGTGATCTTCGCCGGCGAGGGCGAGCGGGTCGAGGTGGCCGTCAAGTCGGGAAGCCGCATGACCTACGCCGTGGGCGCCCTGCGCGCCGCGCGCTGGCTCGCGGACCGGGGCCCCGGGCTCTACGACATGTTCGACGTCCTCGGGCTGCGGTAGTGAACGCCGGAGCATTCGCGTGCGGCGCGCGTTCCTAGTTCTGTTCGCCGGCCTCGTCCCGGTTGGCGCGGCGTGCGCCCAGCAGGGTGCGGGCGATGTGGTCTACGTGCCGACGCCACAGGTGGTCGTCGACAGGATGCTGGCGATGGCAAACGTCGGCCAGGACGACTACCTGATCGACCTCGGCTCCGGCGACGGCCGGGTCGTGATCACTGCCGCGAAGCGCGGCGCACGGGCGCTCGGGGTGGATCTCGACCGCCACCTCCTGGGCGTCGCCAGCGAGGCTGCAAAGCGCGAGGGCGTAGCCGAGCGCGCGAGCTTCCGCGAGCAGAATCTGTTCGAGACGGATCTCGCCGACGCGACGGTCGTGACGTCGTACCTGCTGCCGGACATGAACCTCAAGCTCCGGCCGAAGATCCTTGCGCTCAAGCCCGGTACGCGCGTCGTCGCACACGACTATCACATGGGCGACTGGCTGCCCGACGCCCGCGACGTGCTATCGGTGCCCGAGAAGAAGGTCGGCACCGTCGGGATCAGTTACGTCTATCTCTGGCACGTTCCGGCCCGGGTCGCGGGGCGCTGGCAGGGGGCGATCCCGTTCGGGACGGGGACGACAGCGCTCGAACTCGACCTCGAGCAGAAGTTCCAGGTGCTGACCGGGCAGGCGACCGCGGTCGCAGGTCGCCCGACGCGGCTGCGGGCGCCGACGATCCGCGGCGATGCCCTCGCGTTCCTGCTCGAGGTGGGATCGACCCAGAATCCGGTGCGCTATTCGTTCCGTGGACGCGTCGCAGGCGACGAGGTGCGCGGGACCGTCGTGATGTCCGACCCCGCGCGCGGCCAGCGCGAGCATCCCTGGAGCGCGCAGCGCGTCGCTCCGGCTGCGGTGCGGCAGGACTGAGTCGTCGAAGGGCGGAGCAGGGGCCCCGCGACTTTCGCGGGGATGCGACCCTGGAGGCGACTCTTGCCCACGTTCAATAGCTGAGGCGTGAGACTGCATCGACGCAGCGGACGCGCGGCTGCTGCGCTGCGGTATAATCGCCGCCCGAACCGACGGGGCCGGCGCCGGGCCTGCCCCGTCGTCGCGTAGAGGCCGAATTCCGCAGTGTCCGAATCGCCGTCGCCTGCCCTGCTCGCGCTCGCCGACGGCTCGCTTTTCTCCGGTCAGTCCATCGGCGCCGCCGGCGCCGCGGTCGGCGAGGTGGTGTTCAACACCGCGATCACCGGCTACCAGGAGATCCTGACCGATCCCTCGTACTGCGAGCAGATCGTCACGCTCACCTATCCGCACATCGGCAACACCGGCGTGAACGCCGAGGACGACGAGTCGCCACGGCCGTACGCCGCGGGTCTCGTCATCCGCGATTCTCCGCCGCGCGCGTCGAACTGGCGCGCGCAACGCTCGCTCCCCGAGTACCTGCGGTCGCACGGCGTGGCCGCGATCGCCGGCATCGACACGCGCAAGCTCACGCGCGTCCTGCGCGAGAAGGGCGCGCAGAACGGCTGCCTGATGGCGGGACGCGTCGACGCGGGCGAAGCGCTCGCGAAGGCGCGTGCGTTCCCCGGGCTCGCCGGGATGGACCTCGCGAAGGTCGTCACCGCCAAGGGGCCGTACGAGTGGACCGAGGGCACGTGGCGGCTCGGCAAGGGATTTGCCAGGCCGGAGCGGCAGCGATTCCGGGTCTCCGCGTACGACTACGGCGTCAAGCGGAACATCCTGCGAATGCTGGTCGACCGCGGCTGCGCGGTGACCGTCTACCCCGCGCAGACGCCGGCCTCCGAGGTGCTCGCGGGGAAGCCCGACGGCGTCTTCCTGTCGAACGGCCCGGGCGATCCCGAGCCCTGCGAGTACGCGATCGAGGCAATCGGCCGCATCCTCGACACGACGCGCATTCCGGTGTTCGGCATCTGCCTCGGCCACCAGTTGATGGGGCTCGCGTCGGGTGCGCGCACGGTGAAGATGAAGTTCGGCCACCACGGCGCGAACCATCCGGTGAAGGACCTCGACACCGGCCAGGTGGTCATCACGAGCCAGAACCACGGCTTCGCGGTCGATCCCGCCACGCTCCCCGCCACGCTGCGCGCGACGCACGTCTCGCTCTTCGACGGGAGCCTCCAGGGGCTCGCGCGCACCGATCGACCGGCGTTCTGCTTCCAGGGCCACCCCGAGGCGAGCCCGGGGCCGCACGACGTCGGCTACCTCTTCGACCGCTTCGTGAAGCTGATAGAGGAGCGTCGTGCCTAAGCGCACCGACATCACGAGCATCCTGATCATCGGTGCCGGGCCGATCGTGATCGGGCAAGCGTGCGAATTCGACTACTCCGGCGCGCAGGCGTGCAAGGCGCTGCGCCAGGAAGGCTACAAGGTCATCCTCGTCAATTCGAACCCCGCGACGATCATGACCGACCCCGAGATGGCCGACGTCACCTACGTCGAGCCGATCAGCTGGCAGATGGTCGCCCGGATCATCGAGCACGAACGCCCCGACGCGCTGCTGCCCACGATGGGCGGCCAGACCGGCCTCAACTGCGCCCTGGACCTGGCGCGCGAGGGTGTGCTCGAGAAGTTCGGGGTGAAGCTCATCGGTGCCTCGCGCGACGCGATCGACAAGGCCGAGGACCGCGAGAAGTTCAAGCGCGCGATGGAGCACATCGGGCTCGCGTGCCCGCGCTCCTCGCTCGCGCACTCGCTCGAGGAAGCGACGCAGATCCAGGCCGGCATCGGGTTCCCGGTGGTGATCCGGCCGTCGTTCACCCTCGGCGGCTCCGGCGGCGGCATCGCCTACAACCGCGAGGAATTCGTCGCGATCTGCGAGCGCGGCCTCGACGCCTCGCCCACCCACGAGCTGCTGATCGAGGAGTCGGTGGCCGGCTGGAAGGAGTTCGAGATGGAGGTGGTTCGCGACCGGGTGGACAACTGCATCATCGTCTGCTCGATCGAGAACCTCGACCCGATGGGCGTGCACACCGGTGACTCGATCACGGTCGCGCCGGCGCAGACTCTCACCGACAAGGAGTACCAGCTGCTCCGCGACGCGTCGATCGCGGTGCTGCGCGAAATCGGCGTCGACACCGGCGGCTCGAACGTGCAGTTCGCGATCAACCCGGCCGACGGGCGCATGCTCGTGATCGAGATGAACCCGCGCGTCTCGCGCTCGTCGGCGCTCGCGTCCAAGGCCACCGGCTTCCCGATCGCGAAGGTCGCGGCCAAGCTCGCGGTCGGCTACACGCTCGACGAGCTGAAGAACGAGATCACCGGCGGCGCGACGCCGGCGTCGTTCGAGCCGACGATCGACTACGTCGTCACGAAGATCCCGCGCTTCGCGTTCGAGAAGTTCCCGCACGCGAACGACCGGCTCACGACGCAGATGAAGTCGGTCGGCGAAGTGATGGCGATCGGCCGCACGTTCCAGGAGTCGTTCCAGAAGGCGCTGCGCGGCCTGGAGATCGGCGTCGACGGCCTCAACCAGCGGACCACCGACCGCGAGGCAATCGCCCGCGAGCTCGGCGCGCCGGGGCCGGAGCGCATCTTCTATGTCGGCGACGCATTCGAGAACGGCTTCACCCTCGACGAGATTCACAGTCTGACGAGGATCGACCCGTGGTTCCTCGCTCAGATCGAGGAGATCGTGCGGACCGAGATGGAGCTCGACGACCGCGCCCTCGAAAGCGTCGGGCCGGACCAGCTGCGCGTGCTCAAGCGCAAGGGCTGGTCGGACCGCCGCCTCGCGAAGCTGCTCGCGACGACCGAGGAGGCGGTGCGCGCGCGACGGCATGCGCACGGCATCCGGCCGGTGTTCAAGCGCGTGGACACCTGCGCGGCCGAGTTCGCGACTAACACCGCCTACCTGTACTCGACGTACGAGGAGGAGTGCGAGGCCGCGCCGACCGGCCGGAAGAAGATCATGGTGCTCGGCGGCGGGCCGAACCGGATCGGGCAGGGCATCGAGTTCGACTACTGCTGCGTGCACGCGGCCTTCGCGCTGCGCGACGACGGCTTCGAGACGATCATGGTGAACTGCAACCCGGAGACCGTCTCGACCGACTACGACACCAGCGACCGGCTCTACTTCGAGCCGCTCACGCTCGAGGACGTGCTCGAGATCGTCGGGCGCGAGAAGCCGCTCGGCGTGATCGTTCAGTTCGGCGGTCAGACGCCGCTGCGCCTCGCGGTCGCCCTCGAGAGGAACGGCGTGCCGATCCTGGGCACGACCCCGGACGCGATCGACCGCGCCGAGGACCGCGAGCGCTTCGACCAGCTGCTCGAGACGTTGGGCCTCAAGCGCCCGCCCTCCGGCATCGCGCGCAGCCCGGCGGAGGCCGAGGCCGTGGCGGCGCGCATCGGCTACCCGGTGCTGGTGCGGCCCTCCTACGTGCTGGGCGGGC
>DATIDG010000053.1:0-13162 GCA_035456405.1 Burkholderiales bacterium
CCGGCTCGCAGAAAGTAACCGGCTGGTTAATTTAGCGGTGCCGTCGTCGTGCGTCAACGCGCCGCCGTTGACGCACGGCGCGCGCGCCCATACCATCGGCAGCCTGACCCGCAGGAAGAGGAAGCCGTCATGCGCAAGACTCTCGCCGCCGTCGCACTCATCGCACTCTCCGCCGCGCCCGCCCACGCACAGCAGAAGCTCGATTTCATTCTGAACTGGGTGCCGGGCGGCGACCATGCGCCGTACTACTACGCGAAGAAGCTCGGCTGGTACGCCAAGGAGGGCATCGACCTCAACCTGGAGCCGGGCAAGGGCTCGGCGCTCGCGGTGCAGCGCGTGGGCGCGGGCCAGAACCCGATCGGGCTCGCCGACATGGGCAACGTGCTGCTGCTCCGGGGCAAGGGCGTCGATGCGGTGGGCGTGTTCAACGTCTACGCCAACTCGCCGCAGGGCCTGTACTGGCTGAAGAGCTCCGGCATCAAGGGCATCAAGGACTTCCCCGGCAAGAAGATCGGCAATCCGGCCGCCGACGGCGCGCGCCCGATGTGGCCGGCGCTCGCCAAGGCGAACGGCATCGACCCGAAGTCGGTCACCTGGGTGAACGTCGACGCGAACGCCAAGCTCGCGGCGCTCAAGTCCAAGTCGATCGACGTCACCACCTCGTTCTACAACATCCACCACATCTTCCAGCGCGAGCTGGGCGAGGACATGGGTTTCGTCGCCTGGCGCGAGATCGGATTGAATCCCTACGGCAACTCGGTGATCGTCAACGGCGAGTGGCTCAAGAAGAACAGGCCCCTGGTCGAGAAGTTCGTCAAGGTCACGCAGCGCGCCTTCCACGCCTGCGTGCAGAACCCCAAGCCCTGCGTCGAGGCGCTGGTCGAATCGGGAGGGGCGCTCAAGTTCGACAACGAGCTGCAGAACTGGGGGCTCGTCGAGGTGCTCATGAGCGACAAGTTCTCGCGCGAGGTCGCGCTCGGGATCCACGACGACGCGCGAATGAAGGCCGACTACGAGCTGGTGCGCGACTACATCGGCCTCGACAAGCCCTACGACGTCAAGGACGCCTATACGAACGAGTTCCTCGACCGCTCGCTCAAGATGACGAAATAGGCCGGTCGCCCGCCGCGACGGCCGCGGCGGCGCGGCCCTGCGTTTCGCCCGCTTTTCCGGAGGCGAGCGCTGCGCCGATCGCAGGCGGCGCATCTCCAGGCTTCCGGGAAAGGGGGTGCCCGCGGCGGCGTAACGCACTTCGCGACCCGCGACGGGAAGTACTGAGCCGGCATCGACCGACCGGGCGGAACCCTGGATGAGCGACGCAGCCGCAACCTACGACGGCATCCTGCTCGGCGCCGGACACAACGTGCTGGTGCTGCAGGCCTACCTCGGCAAGGCCGGGCTGAAGACGCTCTGCCTCGAGCGCAGCGCGACCCCGGGCGGCGGGCTGGCGACCGCCGAGGACCCGCGCCATCCCGGATTCCTGCACAACACCCATTCGTTCTTCCACCGCGCGATCACCTACATGCCGTGGTACCGCGACCTCGAGCTCGCACGCCGCGGTGCACGCTACCTGGAGCCCGAGCTCAACGTCGCGCTGGTGCAGCGCGACGGCAACGTGCTCGAGTGGTGGACCGATTTCGAGCGGACCGCGGCGTCGTTCGAGCGCTTCAGCGCCCGCGATGCGCGCGCGCTGCGGCGCTGGCGCGACGATTTCGTCCCGGTGGTGGAGCGGATCATCGGTCCCGAGAGCCGCACCCCGCCGATTCCGGCCGCCGCGCGCCGAGCGCTGCTGGCGAGGAGCCGCGAGGGACGCCTGCTGCTCGAGACAGCCGAACTCTCGCCGCAGGAGTTCGTGCTGCGCGAGTTCGAGCACCCGGTGATCCAGGCCGGGCTGCTGTTCTTCAACGGCCTGCGCGAGGTCGACCTGCGTTGCAAGGGGTTCGGTCACCACATTCCGATGCTGCTGGCCGCGGCGGGCAAGGCGCAGATGTGCGTCGGCGGCTCCGCCGGCCTCGCGCGGGCGCTCGCCGACGCGGTGCACGAGACCGGCGGCGAGATCCGCTGCTACGCGGCGCCGAGGCGGATCCTGGTCGAGAACGGCGCGGCCGTCGGCGTCGAGACCGAGGCCGGCGAGCGCATCCGGGCGCGCCACTTCGTCGCCTCCGGTCTCAATCCCCAGCAGACGTTTCTCGAGCTGCTCGACGCGCAGGACGTGCCGGCCGAGTGGCGCGAGCGCGCGGCTGGGTACGCCTACAACCTGATCGCGCCCCTGTTCGGCCTCAACCTCGCGCTGCGCGAGCGCCCGGTCTACGCGGCCGAGCGGCAGTTCCCGCACCTGTCGCAGGCGCTGATGGTGATCCTCGGGCTGGAGGGTTACGCCCAGTTCCCGGAGATCGTGGATTGCCACGAGCGGGGCGCGATCCCGCCCACCGTGATGTGGGGCAGCACGCCGACGGTGTTCGATCCGTCGCAGGCGCCGCCGGGCCGGCACACCGCGTTCATGTGGGAGAAGCTGCCCTACCGGCTGCACGGCGACCCGGAGGCCTGGGACCGCGAGAAGGATGCGCACGGCAGACATATGCTCGCGCTGTGGACGCGCCATGCGCCGAATCTCGACGGCGCCGTCATCGATGGGTTCACCCGCAGCGCGCTCGACACCGAGCGCACGTTCCCGAACATGCGCGAGGGCGACCTGCTGATCGGCGCGTTCACCCATGGCCAGGTCGGCGCCGACCGGCCGTTTCCCGGCGCGGGACATTACCGGGGGCACCTTAAGGGGCTCTACCTGTGCGGCTCGAGCTGCCACCCGGGCGGCAACATCACCGGCCTGCCGGGCTACAACTGCGCGCAGGTGCTGCACGCCGACCTGGGCCTGCGCGCCGATTGGGCGCCGGAGCCTGCGGCGAGCGCCCTGGCGAAGCTGGGCTGAGGTTCTCCGATGCGCGAGGGCGGGCTCGACAGCGCGCCGCGCGGGCGGGACGGCATTGTTAACGATCTGGTTGGAAGCGTAACGGTCCGCGCGGCGCGCTGTCAGTTCCTGTTTGTCAGAAACCCGGTGACGAGCGCAGTCATGTGCGCGAGGCGCTCCTCGCGCGCGGCGGGGGCGGCCAGATCCCGGTCGAACACCTGCGACAGCGTGTAGTTGTTCGACAGGAAGAAGTACGCCAGCCCCGCAATCGAGACGTAGAGCTGCAGCGCATCCACGCCTGCGCGAAACGTGCCCGCCGCCGCCCCGCGGCGCAGGATCTCGCCGAGCGTCGCAATCACGGGCGAGTTGGTCGCGCGGATGTTCTTCGAGCGCTTCAGGTGCCGCGCCCGGTGCAGGTTCTCGCTGTTCAGCAGCGTCAGGAATTCGGGATGGTCGAGGTAGTAGCGCCAGGTGAACGCCACCAGTCGGCGCACCCCTTCGACGGGGGCGACGTCCAGCAGGCGCAGCTTCTGCTCCGCCGTCCGGATGTCCTCGTAGGCACGCTCCAGCACCGCGAGAAAGAGCGCCTCCTTGTCGCCGAAGTAGTAGTAGAGCATCCGCTTGTTCGCGTCGGCGCGCGCCGCGATGCGGTCCACCCGCGCGCCGCCGAGGCCGTGGCGCGCGAACTCGCGCAGCGCGGCGTCGAGGATGCGGATGCGCGTGCCCGCGGGGTCGCGCGTTCGTACCGCATGCCGCGCGCCGCGCCGGCGACGAGCCCTGGCAACGACGCCGCTCCCGTGCGTCGCGCCGCGGGCTTCCGCTGTCCCGTTCTTCGCCACGTCAGGCGCCCTCGAGCGATTCGAGGATGCCGCGGACGTAGCCGATCGCGCGCGCCGCGCAGGCCTGGCCGTTGGGCACATGCTTGAACGGCTCGACGGCGACGACGCCCGCGTAGCCGTGGCGCTTCAGCGCTGCGAACACGGGCCCGAACTGCAATTCACCCTCGCCCGGCCCGCGCCGGTTCGGGTCGTTCACCTGCACATGCGCGATCCGCCCGGTCGGAAGCCAGCGGTCGATCACCGCGGCGAGCGGCGCCTCCTCCATCCGACCGGCCGCGGAGGTGTCGATCATCGTGCGGAGCGCGGGATTGCCGATCGCGTCGACGATCGCGGCCGCTTCCGCCAGCGTGTTGATCACCGGCGTCTCCGTCGTCGCGAGAGGCTCGATGCAATAGACCATGCCGGCGCGCTGCGCATGCTCGGCGACCTGGCCGAACGCGTCGCGCGCCCGCGCGATCGCAGTCTCGCGCGTTTCTCCGGCCGCGATCGCGCGCTGCCCCGGCGAGCCGTGCACCAAAACCTTGCCGCCCACGTCGGCGCAGAAATCGATGAGCCGCAGCATCACCTCGACCGTGCGCGCGCGCACCGCGGCCTCGGGGCTGGTGATCGACAGCCCCTTCGGCGTCAGCAGGAGCCAGTGCAGCCCCGTGATCGCGATGCCGGCGTCGGCCGCGGCACGGCGGACCGCAGCGCGCTCCTGCGGAATCATCACCTGCGGCTGGTCGGACAGCGTGAACGGCGCGACCTCGAGCCCGTCGTAGCCGACCGCGGCCGCCCACTCGCACTGCCTCGCGAAGGGCATCGGCTGGAGCACCTCGTTGCAGAGCGCGATCTTCATCGTTCGGCGACCCGCCGCCAGGGGGTGAGCGCGACGTAAACGGAGTGCGCGGCGCGCCGCACCGCGGCGAAGTTCATGAGGATGGTCGCGAGGCAGATTGCGGCGAGCGTCGCGCTGATCGGCCGGGTGAAGAACGGCGTCAGGTCGCCGTCCGAGAGCACCAGGCCGCGGCGCAGGTTCTTGTCGAGCAGGTCGCCGAGCACGATGCCGAGCACGAACGGCGCCATCGGGTAGTTGTAGCGCCGCAGGATGTAGCCGACGACGCCGAAGCCCAGCATGGTCCAGACGTCGAACAGCCGCTGCGCGATCGCGTACGAGCCGATCACGCACAGCACGAAGACGATCGGCATGATGATTTCGCGCGGCACCTGCAGCACCTTGAGCAGCGGCTTCACCAGGGCGATACCGAAGAAGAAGATCCCGATCGTCGCGAACAGCATCATCGCGACGACGTCGAAGACGAACTGCGGGTTGTTCACCATGATCAGCGGCCCCGGCTGCACGCCGTGGATGATCATCGCGGCCATCAGCACCGCCGCCGGCGCCGAGCCGGGCACCGCGAGCGCGAGCACCGGGATGATCGCGCCCGGGACGCACGCGTTGTCGCCGGTCTCGGCCGCCATCAGGCCTTCGACCGAGCCCTTTCCGAACTTCTCCGGCTCCTTGCTCGCCCGCCGCGCGGCAGCATAGGACGACCACGACGCGACGTCCTCGCCGACCCCCGGCACGACGCCGATGAACGTGCCGATGACTCCCGAGCGGATGATCGTGCGCCAGTACTTAAGCACGTCGCCCAGGCGCGGCAGGGGCGTGTCGAACTTGTGGATCACTGGCTTCGGCGTCTTCGCCGCCAGCACGGTCAGGACTTCCGCGAAGCCGAAGGCGCCGACCAGCGCCGGAATGAGCTGGAATCCGCCCGCGAGGTCGCGGTTGTCGAACGCGAACCGCTCGTAGGCGTGGATCGGATCCTGGCCGATGGTGGCGATGAAGAGCCCCACGAAGCCGGCGATCCACCCCTTGAGCGGATCGTTGCCGGTCAGGTTGCCCGAGATGATCACGCCGAACAGCGCGAGCCAGAAGAACTCGTATGCGCCGAACTTGAGCGCCACTTCGCCGAGCCACGGCGTCGCGACCGCGAGGAAGAACATGCCGATCAGCGTCCCCATCACCGAGCCGGTGGTGGAGATGCCGATCGCGCGGCCGGCGAGGCCCTGCTGCGCGAGCGCATGCCCGTCCAGGCACGCCGCGGCGTTCGCCGGCGTGCCAGGAATGTTGAGCAGGATCGCCGAGCGCGAGCCGCCGTAGATCGCCCCGACGTAGCTGCACACGAGCACCAGCAATGCCGTGTTCGATGGCATCTTGAGCGTCAGCGTCGTGAGGAGTGCGACGCCCATCGTCGCGGTGAGCCCCGGCAGCGCGCCGATCACGATTCCGAGCAGGCACGAGCCCGCGATGAGCAGCAGCGTAAGCGGGTCGGCGAACGTCGCGAGCGACCTGCCGAAGAGGACCAGGCCGTCGAACATCTACGGCAGCCGCACCAGAAACACTTCCTGGAACACCGCGGTCACGCCGGCGGCAGTGCCGATCGCGCAGGTCGCGGCAACCGCGATCCCGCGCCCGAGCTCGCCGCGCGCGCGCCGGTCGCGCCACTCGAACGCGAGGATCGAGACGAAGACGAAGAGCGCAGTCGCGAGCCAGAACGGCACATGGACGCCAATGAGCGTGCGCCCGACGAGGCCACCCGCGTAGACGATGCACAGACCCAGCGCGAGCGCGAGGCGGCCGTGGTCTGCCGGCTCACCGCCGGCCGCAGTCGCGGCAAAACCCCCGCGCCGCACCGAGCGCACGAGCAGGATCACGCCGAGGATGGCGATCCCGATGCCGAGCAGCGCCGGCACGAGCCCGGGCGCCGTGTACGGGTTGATGTGCTGGCGCTCGAGCCGCTCCATCGTATAGCCGCCAGTGAAGATCGCGGCCCCGACCGCGATCCACACCAGCGACCAGACGAGGTCGGCGCGGGGAGAGGGGTTTGACTCGGCCATGGGACCGAGCGCGAAGCGCGCCGCCCTTCCCCTTTCCGGTCCGTCAGGGCTTGGGAATCCCCACCGTATCCGGCGACACCTTCGCCTTGCCGGACTCGAACATCAGCCAGGCGTTGGCTTGGACCGCGGGGAACGCCGCCTTCTGCGCCGCGTCGCCGCTCGTCGGCGCGAACACGGCACCGCGGCTCGTGGCGTATTTCTTGAGCGCCTCGCTGTTGGTGATCGCACCGGCCCAGGCCTTCTCGAGGGTCGCGACCACCTCGGACGGCACGCCCTTCGGGACGAAGATGCCGAAGTAGTTGGTCGCCGCCTTGAAGTTCGGGACCCACTTGGTGATCGGCTCGATGGTGCCGTAGCCCTCGATCACGACCGGCTTGTCGCTCACCGAGGCGAGCGGGCGAATGCGCTTCGCGCGGATCATCTCGGCCTGCTCGACCGCGAGCTGCGTGGTGACCTGCGTCTCCCCGCCGACGGTGGCGACCACCGCCGGATTGCCGCCGTCGTAGGTGACGTGGCGGTACTTCGCGCCGGTCGCCCTGGAGATCGCCTCCATCGCGTTGTGCCCGCCCGACGTGACGCCGGCGGTTGCCACGGTGATCTCGCCGGGCTTCGCCATCATGGCGTCGAGCAGCTCCTTCATGTTCTTGTATGGCGTCGCGGGGTTTACGCCGACGACCGGCACGTTGGCGACGTGGAGGAAGAGATGCCAGTCGGCGATGTTCGTGTCGAGCATGCCGAGCGTGCGGTAGGCGCCGAGATCCTGCGCCGCGCCGGAGGTCCAGGTGTAGCCGTCCTTGGCCGCCTCGAGCGCGTTCTTCGTGCCGATCGAGCCGGCCGCGCCGGGCTGGTTGACGATCACGACCTTCTGGCCCAGCACCTTCTCCAGGTCACCCGCGGCGATGCGGGTCACCTGGTCGGTCGAGCCGCCCGCCGCCCAGGGCACGATGATCGTGACCGGCCGGCTCGGCTTCCACTGCGCGGATGCGGTGAACGAGGCGGCGGCGAGAGCGATGCCGGCCGCGGCGAGTGCGAGACGCTGCATTGTTTCCTCCTCACTGACTGACGACGTGGAGGCCGAAGGTTTTAACCGATTCGTTAACAGATTGCAACGCTCCCGCTCGCGCCTTTACACTCGTGCCGCGCCGTAGAAGGTACGGCAGGAGGACCCCGAATGAGCGCAGCGCCCCGCATCAAGACGACCGTCGTCGGCTCCTATCCGATTCCCGACTGGCTCCAGGCGTCGCCGTCGGAGCAGGCGCTGATCGACGCGACCCGGGTCGTCATCCACACGCAGGAGAAAGCCGGCATCGACGTCGTGTGCGACGGCGAGCTGTACCGGTTCGACGTGAACCATCCCGAGACGAACGGCATGATCGAGTACTTCGTCCGGCCGATGGACGGCGTGCGGAGCCGCATGAGCTTCGACGAGCTGATCTCGTACCGCTCGCAGCGCGGCATGGGCTTCCGCGCCCGCCCGCCCGGCGTGGTCGACGGTCCCGTCGGGTCGGGCGCGCTCGATCTCCCCCTCGCCTGTGCGCGCGCGAAAGCGCTCGCGAGCCGGCCGTTCAAGTTCACGATCACCGGACCGCACATGCTCGCGAAGACGCTCGCGAACCGGCACTACAAGTCGACCGCAGACCTCGCGGCTGCGATCGGCGACGCCCTCGCCGCACAGGTCAGGCATATCGACGCCGAGGTGGTGCAGCTCGACGAGGCCAACCTGCCCGGCGCCCCGGATGAATTGGAGTGGGCGGCCGCTGCGATCAACCGGGTCCTGGATGCCGTCAGGACCAAGGCAGCAGTCCACTTGTGCTTCGGCAACTACGGCGGGCAGTCGGTGCAGCGCGGCACGTGGGCCAAGCTCATGCACTACCTGAACGCGTTGCACGTCGACCACGTCGTCATGGAGTGCGCGCACCGGCCGGCGGAGGAGCTCGCCGTGTTCCGCGATCTGCGGCCGGAGATCGGGATGGGGCTAGGGGTCGTCGACATCAAGCGCACCGAGATCGAGTCGGCCGACGCGATCGCGCGGGCGATCGAGGCCACGGAGCGGGCGATCGGCGCCGGGCGGGTGAAGTACGTCCACCCCGACTGCGGCTTCTGGATGCTCAAGCGCTCGATCGCCGACGGCAAGATCCGGGCGCTGGTGGCCGGCCGGGACCTCTATGAAGGCCGAGGTGCGCAGAAAGCCGCGTAACCGTCGATGGCGAAGTGAATTGTTGTGAAATATGTCCACCTGTCACAGGGCGGCAAGGAGTAGGTTGAAGCGCTCGCAGTCACAGGTATACTTCCGCCACGCTCTCGGGGACAAAAAAAGGGACGACCATGTCCTTTCTCGACATCTATCTGATCGTGCTGTTCCTGGCCCTCGTCGGGCTGCTGGTCGTCAAGTTCCGCGGCTGACGGCCCAGCCGTTGCGCGCATTCCGGGCCGACCACACGGTCCGGTCTTCCGCTCACACTCTCCCGGTTCGCTAGCGCGGCGCGAACGTCGCCGACAGCGTCTCGCGCCTGAAAACCTTCTCCTCTGGTTCCGCCATCACCGCCCGGTAGCGTCCGAGCGGCTCATTCGCCTTGTTCCACTCCGCGAGCTCCGGGCGTAGCGCATATCCTGAGCCGAAACGGGCATCGCGAGAGCGGCTGCCAACGTGACGATCGCGAGCGTGCGGTTCATCCGTACCGCGCCGTCAGCGCGCCCCGTCGCGCGCACCGACCACCGGCGTCCGTGCGAGCAGGCGTGCGACAACATAGCTGACGGCGACGATAGCCAGGACGCCGAGTCCGAGCGCGAGCTCCCGGCCGTCGCCCCAGTCGGCCACCTCCGGCGACACGAAGCGCGCAACGCCGTATGCGGCGACGGCAAGGCTGAGCCCCGCGATGACGAGGCCAATTGTGCGCGAGGCGATGCGGGCGCGGCGGTCGGCACGCCGCAGCAGCGTCGCGATCCACAGCCCGTTCGCGCCGTCGGCGAGCATCATCCCGAGCGTGAAGAGCAGCCCGAGGGCGAGCGCGTGCTCCCAGCCGCCGGCGCGCGTCGCGGTGAAGGCAAACAGCGCGGCCTGGCTGACCGTGTCGAACGAAAGCGCGAACAGGGCGCCGACCGCGGCCATCGCGGCGGGGCGGCTGGTGCGAGTGAGGCCGGCGAGCAGGCGTCCCTTCACGGCCACGGTCTGCACGACCTCGTGCGGCTCCGCGCTGACGACGGCGGCGAGGTTGAGGAGCCCGAGCGCCGCCAGGAACGCGATCGAGATCCATGCGCCGACTCCTTCCAGCCAGTCCGGAACCATCCACCGTTCCGCCGCGACCCCTACGGCGAGCGCGATCGCCACGACGACCGCGCCGTGCCCCACCGAGAAGAGGAGCCCGCACCAGCGCGCGAGCCGCGGCCGGGCGACGCTGTTGAAGCGCGTGAGGCCGTCGATCGTGACCAGGTGATCGGCGTCCAGCCCGTGCTTCAGCCCGAGCGTGAACACGAGCGTGCAGAGTGCGACCAGGTCGCTCGGCAGGCTGTCCATTGCGCTGCCTCCCCGCTCCCTCCGGTCACGCCGTCGCGCGCGCCGGCCGCGCGCCGGCGCGGTGCTTCGCGAGATAGAGCGGCGTGCGCGACTTCGGCACCTTGAACACGAAGTGGTAGCGCGCGACGTGGTAGCTCGGATCGAAGCCGTAGAAGTTGAGCTTCATCCGCTCCAGCTCCTCTGCGCGATAGGTCGCGAGCGGCTTCGCCGCCTCGTCGGCCGCGCGCGTCGCACGTTTGCGCGCGAGGAGCGAATCGTAGCCCGGGTCGTGCCCCAGCCGCTGTGCGGCGGCGACCGCATGGGCGACGAACCCCGGCACGTCGTCGCCGACCGCCTCGTCGATCAGCCCGAGCGCCGCGGCCTGCGGCGCGCCGATCGGCAGGCGATTGCCGGTGATCTCCGCCGCACGCGCTAAGCCGACCCGGCGTGGTAACAGGTACGTCCAGTACTCGGAGCCGTACAGGTTCCCCATGCCCTTGTAGTGGGGGTTCAGCACCACGCCGCGGCGCGCGAGCACCCGGTCCGCGGCGAGCGCGAGGAACACCCCGCCCGCCCCCGCATTGCCCCGCATCGCCGCGACGGTCAGATGGCGGTCGCAAGTCAGGATCTCGCGCGCGACGTCGTCGATCGCGTTGATGTTCGCCCAAGACTCGTCGGCGGGCGTGGGGGATGCCTCGATCACGCCGAGGTGGATGCCGTTCGACCAGAAGTCGGGCCCGCCCATGAGGGCGATCACGCGCGTCGGGCGCGACTTCGCGAACCGGATCGCCTCCGCCAGGCGCTCGCACTGGCGCGTGCTCATCGCGCCGTTGTAGAACTCGAAGTAAACATAACCCACGCCGTCCGCTTCCTCGTAGCGCAGCTCGCGATAGGAGCGCGCGGCGGATTCGTCCCACAGCGTGGCAGGCGCTTCGGACACGCCCTCGAGTTGTTCGGCGAGCACCATCGTCGCCGGCAGCTTGAGCGTCGGCTCGCCGTCGATCTTGCGCCGGAGATGGCCGATCCAAACCGCGCCGTCGACCGTCGCACGCAAGATGGCGCCGTCACGCCGCGCGATCACGTCGCCCGGCCGCGCGCCGCGTACCGCATCCTCCGGGTGCGCGTCATGCAAGTACACGGGCACGCCGCGGATCTCGTCGAGCACGCCCGGCACGCCGTCGGCCGCGTGGATCTTCGCAAGCACCGTCGCGGCGCCGTCGCGCAACCAGTCGATCGCGCGGTCGGCCTGGCGCATGAGCGGGCGCAACCGGCCGCGCACCTCCGGCCGCGAGTCGTCGAGCGGCTGCGGCCGGAACGACGGGTTCTGCATCCGGCCCAGCGTCGCGAGCATCGCTTTCACCGCCGCCTCGGCCACCTCGTTGCGGTAGAGGCTGCCCTTTGCGGCGGGTCGCATCGGAAATCCGACCGACGCCCAGACCGGTCCCGCATCCATCTCCGCGACCGCCTCGAGCGCGGTGACGCCCCACTCCTTCGCGCCGTCCTGCACCGCCCAGTCGAGCGACGACGGCCCGCGGTCGCCGACGATCCCCGGGTGGATCACGATGCAGCGACGGTTGCGCCACACCGACTCGGGGATCGCGCGCTTCAGGAACGGTGCCACGACCAGCTCCGGATCGAACAATCGAGCCGCCTCCTCGGTGACCCGGTCGTTGACGTCGATCTCGATCGACACCTCGTGGCCGCGCGCCGCGAGCTCGACGTAAAGCCGTTGCGCAAGGCTGTTGAAGGCGTGGGTAAGGAACAGTATCCGCACTAGCAGATCCTCGGCAGCTGCTCCCCGGACAGCCAGTCGACGATGCGCGAGCCGCCGAAGCCGGTCTCCATCTGCACGAACCGGTGCGGATCCTCGATCGCTTCGCCGATCACCGCGGCGTCCCCGCCGAGCGGGTGTGCGCGCATCGCCGCGAGCAGGCGCTCGGTGTCCTCGGGCGCGCAGACGGCGACGAGCTTGCCCTCATTCGCGACGTGGAGCGGATCGAGCCCGAGCAGTTCGCACGCCGCATTGACCTCCGCTTTGACCGGCACGTCGCGCTCGCGGATGCGGAAACCGACCCGCGACTGGCGCGCGAACTCGTTCAGCGTCGCAGCGAGTCCGCCGCGCGTCGGGTCGCGCAGGCAGCGGATGCCCGGGACCGCTTCGACCATCCGGGCCACTAGCCCGTGCAGGGCCGCGGTGTCCGAGCGGACCGTCGTCTCGAACTCGAGGTTCTCCCGGAACGACATGATCGCGACGCCGTGGTCGCCCAGCGTGCCCGATACGAGCACCTTGTCGCCGGCGCGGGCCCGCTCGCCCGAACACTCGACGCCTTCGGGCACGATGCCGACGCCGGTCGTCGTGATGAAGACGCCGTCGCCCTTCCCCTTCTCCACCACCTTGGTGTCGCCGGTCACGACCGGCACGCGCGCTTCCCGCGAGGCCGCGGCCATCGATTCCACGATGCGCCGGAGATCCGCGAGCGGGAAACCTTCCTCCAGGATGAATGTCGCGGAAAGGTAGAGTGGCTGCGCGCCCGACATCGCCACGTCGTTGATCGTGCCGTGCACCGAGAGGCAGCCGATGTCTCCGCCGGGGAAGAACAGCGGCGACACGACGTGGCTGTCGGTCGCCATCACCATCCGGCCGGTCGGCACGGCGAAGCAGGCCTGATCGTTGAGCTGCCGCAGCCACTCGTTGTCGAACGCGGCGACGAAGAGTTCGTCGATCAGTTGCGCCATCGCGCGGCCGCCGGCGCCGTGGCCCATGTCCACGCGGCCGGTCTTGAAGTCGATCGGGCGGACGTAGTCCTTCCTTACTGCGCTCATGCGGCTTCCCGATCCCGGAAGCGGCCGTAGGTGTAGTAGGCCGCGCACGCACCCTCGCTCGACACCATGCACGAGCCGAGCGGATTCTCAGGCGTGCAGACCGTGCCGAAGGCCTTGCAGTCCTTCGGTCGCTTCGCGCCGCGCAGGATCGCGCCGCATTCGCACGCCTTGTTGTCGGCGACCGAGCGGTACACGATGCCGAAGCGCTTCTCGGCGTCG
>DATIDG010000054.1:0-20181 GCA_035456405.1 Burkholderiales bacterium
GGACTCCTTGCGGATCGCCATCATGCGCTCGGTGATCTCGTTGAGCGCCTGGTCCCAGCTGATCTTCTGGTACTTGCCGTTCACCAGCTTCATCGGGTACTTCAGCCGGTGCGAGTGCTCGGTCATGCCGTGTTCGCGCACCGAGGCCCCTTTGGCGCAGTGCGCGCCGAGGTTGAGCGGCGAGTCGAACACCGGTTCCTGGCGCACCCAGACGCCGTTCTGGACGATGGCGTCGATCGCGCAGCCGACCGAGCAGTGTGTGCAGACGGTCCGCTTCACCTCGACCTTGCCCTCGGCGGCCGACTTCTCCTGGGCATCGGCCTGGCCGACCATGTTGAACGGCAGCTGTGAGGCGAACGCTCCGGCGCCGACCGCGACGCCCGAGCGCTTGAGGAACGTGCGCCGGTCGACGGTGCGGGCGAGGGTCCCGGAGAGGCTCCGCGCGAGACGCGACTGCGGGGCCGACGTGACGGTGGATTTCTTCGTGAGCAGCATGGCGCCCTCCTCGCTCAGACCAGCGTCGTGCGGTAGTAGTTACGGATGTGCTCGGTGAGCTTGTACCCGGAACGCTTGCCGTCCTCCTTCTGCGACGCGCCCGCGGGCTGCGGCGCGGTCTTCGCGCCGATCGCGGCCACCGCGGCGGCTCCCGTGGCGCCCGCTGCGATCAGGAAGTTCCTCCGGCTGTGCCTGGTCTTGTCCATTTTCTAGTCTCCTTCCGGGAAATCAGACCATCTCGAACGACTGGGACTCGAGGCCGAAAAAGACCCTCGTGACGCGCGCGACGTCTTTGTAGAACCGCGTTGCTGCAGCGTTGAGAATCTCATCCGTAAGCTGGATGTAAGCATTAGAAATATAGCGCAGAAAGAACCGCTTTTGGCAATCGAGTGCGGAACTTTCGGAGCCGGCGGCAACGAGGTGGCGCATCACCTCGCAAAGCACGGCGAGGTGGTCTTCCGGCTCGTGTGTCTCCCCCGTTCGACCGAGGCCCAGCTCGCGCAGCTCGTCCCGCAGCGCAACAACAATTCGCTCGCGCCCGGCCGTAGTCAGGT
The DNA here is from genome assembly GCA_035456405.1 of Burkholderiales bacterium. Taxonomy (GTDB): domain Bacteria; phylum Pseudomonadota; class Gammaproteobacteria; order Burkholderiales; family SG8-39; genus JAGVSZ01. The sequence goes on from DATIDG010000054.1 coordinate 1,050, forward strand.
AGCGGCTGCAGTAAGGCGTGACCTCCGCCTTTCCCACGCCGACAAAAACCGAATCGTATTCAAGCCTTACCGCTTCAGGGTCGGCAGCGCGCGCGGCGCGGACGAGCCCGTTCCACGCCAGCCCTAGCGGGACGTCCTCCCCGCCGAACAGATTCTCGTGCCGCGCGAGCGTATCGAGGAGCTCGCGGTCCGGCGCCGCATAGAAGAGTCGCGCGAGCACCGCGTACAGGTCGGCGCGCGCCTGGTCTTCCTCGCTTAGCCCTGATCCCGAGTCATGTTTAGGGGTTTCTCGGGTTCCGGTCGCACTCATGGCTTCACGTCGAAGATCGACGCCTCACTCTTGTTCTCCATCATGTCGATTACCCGGCAGTCGGCGCACATCTGCAATCGGCGGAGCGCGCCGCCGGTGGCAAACATCGAATGGGTGGTCAATCTTCCCACCATGCTGTCGATCATCTGCTTCGTGCCGAAGGGCTTGCCGCAGCGCACGCAGTTGAACGGCTCCGCCTGGTTAAGCACCACTTCCTGCTTCGCCTGCGCGGTCAGCAACAGGCGCGGTGCAAGTGTCACCGCCTTCTCCGGGCAGGTGCTCACGCACAGCCCGCACTGCACGCAGTTGCGCTCGATGAACTTCAGCATCGGCGTCTCGCGGCCGTCGACCAGCGCCGACGTCGGACACGCCCCGACGCACGCCATGCACAGCGTGCAGGTCTGCCGGTTCACGTCGACTCGGCCGAACGGCGCACCGGCGCCGAGCGGGATCTCATCGCGCGGCGCGGGCGCGTGCCGCGCGAGATGCTCCAGCACGAACTCGAGCGTCGTGCGCTTCTCGTTCGAGAGCGCGAATGTCGCGGGCTTCGCCGGCGCCGCGGCCGGTGCGAGGCTCCAGAGCGCCGTCTCGAGCGCGCTCGCATCCGTCGCACGCACGAGCCGTAGGTGCGTACCCGCGTAGCCGAGCGCAGTCAGTATCGTCTGCGCGTATTCCATCTGCCGCTCGATCGCGGGCCCGTACTCGTCGGCCTCCGCGTCGGTCGCGGCAAGCACCACTTGGCTCGCCCCGTAGGCGATCGCGGCGAGCAGCGTATCGATCCCGATCGACGCGCAGTGGAAGATCTCCAGCGGGATCGCGCGCGCCGGCAGTCCGCGCCCGCGGCGCGCGATCCGCGGGATCAGGTCGCGCCCGACGTCCGCACCGTGGAACACGACCGCGGCGTCCCGCCCGCCTGCCGCGCCGTATACCGCCAGCAGCCGCTTGAGCCGGACGCCGAGATCGGCCACGCGCGGGTTCGCGTAGGTCATGGCGCCGGACGGACACACGGTCGAGCAGCCACCGCAGCCCAGGCAGAGGTGCGGCTCGACCCGGACTTTGTCGCCGTCGGAGGCGATCGCCTGCGTCGAGCAGGTGTCGATGCACGCGGTGCAGCCGATCTTGGCGGACCGGGCGTGCGCGCAGATGCGCTCGTTGTAGAGGAAGAACTTCGCCTTCTCGAACTCGCCGACCAGCTTCGCGAGCTCCGCCGCGGCGAGCGCCTGGTCGAGCGGGTCGCGGCCCGGCGCGAGATAGCCCTGGGGCTTGCGCGGAACCCTGAGAACGGGCTCGGCCGAGAGGTCGAGCACGAGATCGAAGCGCTCGCTGTGGACGCGGTCGGCGCGATCGAAGTCGATCGCCTTCACCGGCCCGCATGCTTTCACGCACTCGCGGTGCGCCTTGCACCTTTCGAGGTCGATCTGGTAGGTGAAGTCGATCGCCTGCTCCGGGCACGCACGGATGCACGCGTTGCAGCGGGTGCAGACCTCGAGGTCGATCGGGTTCGTCTGCTCCCACTCCACCTCGAAGGCGCCGAGCCAGCCCTTGAGGGAGGTCACGCGCCCCGACCAGATCGGGAAGCGCCGCACGTCGGGCAGATCACCGCCGCGCGCGTTGGTCACCAGCACGCTCGGCTCGAGGTCGGCGGCGAGCCGGGTCGCCCACTGCACCGCGACGTCCGCCGGACCGATCACGAGAAGGCTGCCGCCCGATTTGTACGACACGCTCGGCATCGGCTCCGGCTCGGGCAGGTCGGCCAGCGCGAGCAGCGCCGCGATCTTCGGCGTCGCCTTCCCGCCTTCCGCGGACCAGCCCGCGACTTCGCGGATGTTCACGAATTTCAGATCCGCGCTCGCGCCGATCGCCTCGGCGACCTCGGTGAAGAGCGGGGCTTCCTGCGTGCACGCCACGACGCACTCGCCGCCGCGCGCGGCACCCTCGAACTCCGCGATCTCCTTCCTGCAGAGTTCGGTGTGAATGGTCACCGGCTTGCTTGCGCCGAGCGCCGCGCCCAGTGCCTTGCCGTCGAGCGCCATCGTGCGGTTGCAGTTGCAGACCTTCAGTGTCTTGTCTTCGAGCGGCATCGTGTGCGGCCCTTCACGCCGCCTCCGGCTTGCGGGGGACATCGACCGGCTCCGGCGCGTCGGGGTCCGGCTGCGGCGCGGCTGCGGTCGCCGCGTCGGCGGGCGCAGCGAGCGACTCGGGCGCCACCTCGCTTACGGACCCCGGCTCGGGCGCGGCCTTTTTCTTCTCGTCGTCGTCGAACAACCCGAGCGTGCGCGCGGCGCTCAAGGTCTTCAGCATCGCGGCCGGGATCGGATCGGGAATGGAGTAGTCGTCGATGTAGACGTCCAGGCGGTCCATCGTGTTGAAGTGCGGATCGCCGAACAGCCTCTTGAGCGCGGCCGTCCGCGTTGCCGGATCCACGTCCGGGTGCATGAACGCCTTGTAGTCCGACTCGAGACCCTTCAGCGTGTCGAGCGACGGCAGCTCGACCTCCGGCGCGGGCGGCGTTGGCGTTTGCGCCGGAGACGGGGAGTTCGCGCCCGAGGGAGCAGGCGCCGGCGGCGGTGATGCGGCCGGTTCGGGCAGCGCCTCGCCCCGACGCGCCGCGACCTTCCGTCGCGACCAGCGCGAAAGGAACGGATCCTTCGCGTCGTCGCTCAATCGTCCCTCCGCGCGCCCTTGAACGAAGGCGGCCGCGCGCGCTTCTTCGGCTCCGGCCGGTAGTTCGCGTCGACGTAGGTCGCGAGCCAGGCGGCAAGCTCCTCCGGCAACGGCACGCCGTCGACCTGGGCTCCGCCGTCCATCAACCGGGCGGCCTCGTGGTAGCTCGGCGTGACGATCTCGGGCACCGCGCAATCGTCATGCATGCGCCACATCACGAACATGTAGGGCTGGCTGGTGGTCAGATTCAGGTAGTAGCCCTCGGCTTCGTCCCGATGGAGGACGATCTCGAACCCCGGATGCAGCCACTGGCTGCGGCCGCTCTCTTCGAGGATCACGCGCGGCGCCGCCGCGTCGGGCTCGTCGGGCACGACCGCCACGGGCTGCCAGGTCTCCGACTGCCAGCGGCTCGCGAGCGCGCGGCGCTCCATGATCACGGCGACGCGGACGCTTTGAGGCGACCGTTGAATGTATCTAGAATCGGCGAGTTGCATTGCAGCTTATGATGCGTGGTTCCAGTGCCTTTCAGCAAGCCTTGACATGAGCGAGCGCGTCATCCCTCTCGTCGACGCGCGCCGGGCCATCCCCCTGCCCGACGTGGGGCCTCTTGCACCCGGCGCCCGGGTCGCCGACACGCGCGGCCGGCCGCTGCGCGACTTGCGCATCTCGGTCACGGACCGCTGCAACTTCCGCTGCACCTACTGCATGCCGAAGGACGTCTTCGGCCCCGACTACAAGTTCCTGCCGCGGAGCGAGGTGCTCACGTTCGAGGAGATCACTCGCCTTGCCCGCATCTTCAAGGAGCACGGCATCGAGAAAATCCGCCTCACCGGCGGGGAGCCGCTGCTGCGCCGCGACCTCGAGCGGCTCATCGAGATGCTGGCGAACCTGGGCGGGCTCGACCTCACGCTCACCACGAACGGCTCGGCCCTTGCGCGCAAGGCGCGCAGCCTGCGCGACGCGGGCCTCGGCCGCCTCACGGTGAGCCTCGACTCGCTGGACGACGCGGTGTTCCGCGCGATGAACGACGTCGACTTCCCGGTCGCCGCTGTGCTCGAGGGCATCGACGCGGCCGCGGCGGCGGGCCTCGCGCCGATCAAGATCAACATGGTCGTGCAGCGCGGCGTGAACGACCATACGATCGTGGACATGGCGCGCCGGTTCAAGGGCAGCGGCCACGTCGTTCGGTTCATCGAGTTCATGGACGTCGGCGCGACCAACGGCTGGCGCATGGACGACGTGGTGCCTTCCGCCGAGGTGATCCGGCGCATCGACGCCGAGCTGCCGCTCGAGCCGGTCGACCCGAACTATTACGGCGAGGTCGCGGAGCGGTGGCGCTACAGGGACGGCAGCGGCGAGATCGGCGTGATCTCGTCGGTGACGCAGGCATTCTGCCGCACCTGTACTCGCGCGCGGCTGTCGACCGACGGCGCGCTCTACACCTGCCTCTTCGCGAACTCGGGCTACGACCTGCGCTCGCTCCTGCGCGGCGGCGCCTCCGACGCCGAGATCCACGCGGTGATCGGCGGGATCTGGCGCGTGCGCGCGGACCGCTACTCCGAGATCCGCACCGCCGAGACGGCGAAGGCGCGCAAGGTCGAGATGTCGTACATCGGCGGATGAACGCCCCGCACAAGCCCCTCCTCACCGATGCCGCGCGGCCGGCGACCTTCGAGGTCGAGGCGCTGAATGAGAAGGGCGAGGCACTGCCCACGCCGATCGCCGGCGAGCATCCGCTCACGCTCTACGTCGACAAGCGCGAGATCGTGACGCTTATGACGCTCGGCCAGGCGCCGGAGGCGCTCGCGATCGGCTATCTCCGCAACCAGCGTCTGGTGCGCTCGATCGAGGAGATCGCGGCGGTGCAGGTCGACTGGGAGACCGACTCGGCCGCAGTGACGACGCGGAAGGGCGTGAAAGGCCTCGGCGCGAAGATGAAGAAGCGCACCGTGACCACCGGCTGCGGCCAGGGAACCGTCTTCGGCGACCTCATGGAGGAGATCGAGTCGATCACGCTCCGCGACGACGTGCGGCTCGCCGAGGACACGCTGTACGCCCTCCTCGACGCGGTCCGCCGGCACGAGACCATCTACAAGGCCGCCGGCGCCGTGCACGGCTGCGCGCTCGCCACCAACGCGCCGGGCGCGAGCGACATCCTCACCTTCGTCGAGGACGTGGGCCGGCACAACGCGGTGGACGCGATCGCCGGGCAGATGTGGCTCGAGGGCATCGACGGGTCGGACAAGATCTTCTACACGACCGGGCGCCTCACCTCCGAGATGGTGATCAAGTGCGCGCAGATGCAGATCCCGTTCCTCGTCTCGCGCTCCGGACTCACGCAGATGGGCTGGAACATCGCGACGAAAATCGGGATCACGATGCTCGGCCGCGCGGTCAACAAGCACTACCTGCTGTTCACCGGCAGGCACCGGTTCGTAAAGACGTCGATGCCGACGATGACGGCGTAAGGGGATGGACCTCCGCGACACGCCGCGCGTCACCGGCCTCATCCTCGCCGGCGGCCAGGGACGCCGCATGGGCGGCGTCGACAAGGGTCTGCAGTCCCTGCGCGGCAGACCGATGGTCGCCTGGGTGCTGGAGAGGCTGAAGCCGCAGGTGACCGAGTTGATCATCAACGCCAACCAGAACCAGGCCGAGTACGCGCGGTTTGGCGCGCGCGTCGTCGGCGACGAGATCGGCGGTTTCGCCGGTCCGCTTGCCGGGCTGCACGCGGGGCTGAAGGCGAACGTCCACCCCTTCCTCGTCACGGTGCCGTGCGACTCGCCGTTCCTGCCGCTCGATCTCGTGCGGCGGCTGCATGCGGCGCTGGTCGCGAACCATGCCGACCTCGCCGTCGCGAAGACAGGCGACCAGCCGCATCCGGTCTTCTCGCTCGTGCGCGAGTCGCTCGCCGGACACCTCGGGAAGTTCCTCGAGAGCGGCGGCCGCAAGATCGACGCTTGGTACGCCTCATTGAAGGTCGTCGAGGTGCCGTTCGACGACGAGCCCGACGCGTTCTCCAACATCAACACCCCCGAAGACCTGGCCGAGCACGAGAAGCGTCCGTGAGCACGCTCAAACAGATCGTCAGCTGCATGGACGACTACGACCCGGAGTCGTTGCCGGTCGAGACTGCGCGCCGCGTGATCCGGTCGCTCGTGACGCCCGTGAGTGCGTGCGAGCGGGTCGCCGTTCGGGCGAGCCTCGGCCGCGTGGTCGGGGCCGATGTGGTCTCGACGGTGAACGTACCCGCGCACGACAACTCGGCGATGGACGGCTTCGCGGTGCGCGGCGCGGATCTCAAGGCGGACGGCGACACCGTGCTGCGCGAGATCGGCACCGCGTTCGCCGGGCGAACCTTCGACGGCCCGGTCGGGCCCGGCGAGTGCGTGCGCGTGATGACCGGGGCGGTCATGCCCGCCGGCACCGACACCGTCGTGATCCAGGAGGCGGTCCGCGTCGACGGCCCACGCGTCGTCGTGCCGCCCGGCCAGAAGACCGGCCAGAATCGCCGCTTCGCCGGCGAAGACCTCGCAGTCGGGCGCGTCGCGATCCCGGCGGGACGGCTCGTGCGCCCGGCGGACCTGGGGCTCTTCGCCTCCCTCGGCCTCGCCGAGGTCACCGTGCGGCGGCGCCCGCGCGTCGCCTTCTTCTCGACCGGCGACGAGCTGGCGTCGATCGGCGCGCCGCTCAGGGAAGGCGAGGTGTATGACTCGAACCGCTACACGCTCTATGGAATGCTCGCGCGCCTGGGCGTCGACCTGATCGACATGGGGGTCGTGCGCGACGACCCGGCGCGCCTCGAGCGCGCGTTTCTCGACGCGGCGGCGAACGCCGACGCAGTGATCACGTCCGGCGGCGTGTCGGTGGGCGAGGCGGATTTCACCCGCGATCTGCTCGGCCGGCTGGGCGAAGTGCTGTTCTGGAAGATCGCGATGCGCCCGGGGCGTCCGATGGCCGTCGGCCGCATCGGCAACGCACATTTCTTCGGCCTGCCGGGCAACCCGGTTGCGGTGATGGTGACGTTTTACGGCTTCGTACGCGACGCGCTGCTCGCGCTCGCCGGCCGCACCGACGACTACGAATTGCCTGCCCTGCAGGTGCCGAGCGCGACCGCGCTGCGCAAGAGGCCGGGGCGCACCGAGTTCCAGCGCGGCATCCTCGCGCGCGGGGACGACGGCCGCTGGTCGGTGCGGATCACCGGCCACCAGGGCTCCGGGGTCCTGCGCTCCATGTCCGAGGCGAACTGCTTCATCGTGCTCGAGCACGACCGCGGCGACGTGAAGGCAGGCGACCTCGTCAGCGTGCAGCTGTTCGAGGGGCTGGCGTAGGACGAACCGCTCTCAGCGGTCGTCCGGCAGCCGCACCACGTTGCCGGCGAGCGGCGCGGGCTCGGCTTCGCCGTCCGGTTCGTCCTCCAGCAGCCCCGCCGTCTGCTGCGACGGGAGCACCTCGACGCCGCGGAGCTTGCGCTCGATCGCCCGCGTCCGCACCTCGGCGCTGCCGATGGTGTTGGTCGCCTCCTCGAGCTTCTTCTTCGTCCGAGCGAGCACCTCGCCGAACTTCGCGAACTCGCCCTTCACCGCGCCGAGGATCTGCCAGACCTCGCTCGAGCGCTGCTCGATAGCGAGCGTGCGGAAGCCCATCTGCAGGCTGTTGAGGATCGCGGTCAGCGTCGTCGGGCCGCACACCGTCACGCGGTGCTCCCGCTGCAGCGCGTCGAAGAGCCCCGGCCGTCGCAGCACCTCGGCGTACAGGCCCTCGAACGGCAGGTAGAGCAGCGCGAAGTCGGTGGTTGCCGGCGCCTCGAGGTATTTCTCGGCGATGGTCCGCGCCTCCAGGCGGATGCGCGCCTCGAGCGCTTTTGCAGCGAGTTCCACGCCGTCGACGTCGGCCGCCTCCTGCGCCTTGGCGAGGCGCTCGTAGTCCTCGAGCGGGAATTTCGCGTCGACCGGCAGCCAGACGACTCCTTCCCGGTCGCGCCCCGGCAAGCGGATCGCGAACTCGACCCGGTCGTTCGAGCCGGGGCGCGTCGCCACGTTGGTCGCGTACTGGCCTGGCGCGAGGATCTGCTCGAGCAGCGCGGCGAGCTGGACCTCCCCGAGGACGCCGCGCGTCTTGACATTCGACAGGACGCGCTTCAGGTCGCCGACCCCGGCGGCGAGCGTCTGCATCTCGCCGAGGCCCTTGTGCACCTGCTCCAGCCGCTCGCTCACGTGCTTGAACGACTCGGCCAGCCGGCTCTCGAGGGTCTTGTGCAGCTTCTCGTCGACCGTGACCCGCATCTCCTCGAGCTTCTTCTCGTTGCCGGCGGCCAGCTCGCCGAGCCGCTTCTCGACCGCGTCGCGCAACTCGCCGATGCGCCGGTCGTTGGACTCGGTGAGCGCGCCGAGCCGCAAGGCGAAGGTGTCGAGCTGGTTGTTCTGGACCGAGGCGAAGCCGGCCATCTGGGCCGACAGCGTCCGGCTCATCTGGCCGATGGCCTGCGCCTGCTCGGCGCGCGCGGCGCGCGCCGACTCGCCGTTCTCCCGCCGCCCCTCGGCGAGCGCCTCCCGCAACTCGCGTTCGAGCCTCTCGTTCTCGTGCGCGAGCTGCTCGACGCGCGCCCGGGTGGCCGACGCCTGGCCGGGCACGCCGCCGAGGCGCACGAGCAGCACGATCGCGACGATGGCGGAAACTGCGGCGGCGACCAGGGCGGCGACGAGAAGCGCTTCGACCATGCGCAAGATTCTAGCGAATGCAGTGGCTCACCCGGCGAGCCTGAGTAGAATCCTGCGCCATGCACTGGACCGACGTCCCGGCGATCCGCGAGGAGACTCACTTCGGCCGAGCGCTGCGCTGCTTCGGCGCGCGCCCCCGCAACCTCGATGCGATGTTTGCAGCGACGGTCGCCCGCCACGGCCCGCGCCTGGCGCTGGTCGACGGCCCGCAGCGCCTCGACTACGCGAAGCTCGACCGCGTCGCCGACCGCGTCGCCGGCCATCTCCACCGGCTGGGCATCGTGCGCGGGGACCGCATCGTCCTGCTGCTCGCCAATGAGCGCGAGTTTGTCCATGTGCTGCTCGCCGCGGTGCGCATCGGCGCCATCGCGGTGCCGGTCAACATCCGCGAGCAGCGGCCGGAGATCACGTTCATCGCGAACCAGTGTGGGGCGAAGGCAATCGTGTTCGACGCCCCCCTGGCCGATCGCGTCCCTCCGCCGGACGACGCGCCCGCGGCGGCGGTGCGGCTCACCGTCGGCGGCGACGCCCCGGGCGCCGCGAACTTCGACGCGCTCCTGGACTCGCACTCGCCCGCCGCGCCCCGGGCCGATGCGCATGAAGAGGAGACGGCGGTCATCCTCTACACCTCGGGCACGACCGGGCGGCCGAAGGGCGCGATGCTGACGCACTTCAACCTGATCCACACGTGCCTCCACTACCGCACCTGCATGCGGTTGACGGAGGTCGACCGCTCGCTCCTCGCCGTCCCGGCGAGCCACGTGACCGGCCTTGCCGCGATCCTGCTGCCGATGTTCGCGGTCGGCGGTTGCGTGATCCTCATGCGCGAGTTCAAGGCGCGTCCCTTCCTCGAGCTCGCTGCGCGCGAGCGCATGACGCACACCCTGGTGGTTCCGGCCATCTACAACCTCTGCCTGCGCGAGCCGGAATTCGACCGGTTCGACCTCGCGGCCTGGCGCGTCGGCGGCTTCGGCGGGGCGCCGATGCCGGAGGGAACGCTCCGCATGCTCGCGGAACGGGTGCCCGGGCTCACGCTGATGAACGCCTACGGCGCCACCGAGACGACCTCGCCGACGACGATCATGCCCATGGGGCTGCAGGCCGCGCATCTCGACAGCGTCGGCGCGGTGGTGCCGTGCGGCGACCTGCGGGTGATGGACGACGACGGGCGCGAGGTCTCGCCCGGTCGGCCGGGCGAGATCTGGATCGCCGGGCCGATGGTGGTGCCGGGCTACTGGGACAATCCCGAGGCCACTGCGCGCGAGTTCGCCGGGGGATTCTGGAAGTCCGGCGACATCGGCTCGGTCGACGCGGAGGGCTTCGTGCGCGTGTTCGACCGCAAGAAGGACCTCGTAAACCGCGGCGGCTACAAGATCCACAGCGCCGAGGTGGAGAGCGTGCTGTCGCTGCACCCCTCGGTCGTCGAGTCGGCGCTCGTCGCCGAGCCCGACCTGGTGCTCGGCGAGAAAGCGCACGCGCATGTCGTGACGCACGACCCGGCGTGCACGGCCGATGCGCTCCGGGCGCACTGCGCCCGCCACCTCGCCGACTACAAGGTGCCCGACTTCGTCACCCTGCACGCGGAGCCGCTGCCGCGCAACGCGAACGGCAAGCTCCTCAAGCGCCTCCTGAGGGCGGGCTAGCACCGCGCTCGAGCTGCCGCACGGGCGCAGTGCGGGGCGCCGTCAGCTCCGAGGGCGCGGGGTGTCATGACGATGCGTGCGGGTCGTCCCGGGTCTTCTTGAGCACCTTCGCCTCGACGAGCGCGATGTGCTCGCGCAGCGTATAGAGCAGGTTCGTGAACGCGAGCGGCGTGGCGACGCGGTGGACGCGGTCCTCGATCCGCTCGAGCTCGCCCAGCCACTCCGCGCGGGTGCGCGCGGCCGGGTTCTCGTCGAGCTCGCCCTCGAGGAACTTCAGCTGCCCGTACCACTTGTACACGCGCGAGCGCGCGCGCCAGCCGTAGAGCGCCGGCGCGAAGCGCATGATCGGGAGCACGATCGCGACGAGCGGGATGAGCAGGACCATCGTGCGCTCGATCAGCGTCGCCAGCCAGAACGGCAGGTAGCGTTGGAAGAAGCGCGTGCCCGACCTGTAGAACCGGTCGGCCTCCTTCGACAGCGGGAAGTCGACCGGGCGCGCGTTCGGGAACTCGCCTGGCCGCTGGAAGAGACCCGCGCCGCCGTGCGCCTGCACCGCGGCCTGCAGCAGGAGGTCGATGAGCGCGGGATGGGTGCTCTCGCGCGCGACGATCGTCGCCATCGGCGCGACCAGCACGACATCGGTCGCGGGGATGTCGCGCTGGAGATCGATGCCGCCGCGCGGCAGCACGAGCCGCGCGAGGAACGGGAACCGGCGCACGTACGCATCGGCGTGCACGAAGCTCATCAGCCGCGCGCCCGGGGTGTAGAGCGCCGTCCACACCGCGCCCGACTGCGCGGGACCCACGAGGAACACGACGTCGACCTTACCCTGGGCGAGCGCACCGACCGCATCGAGCCCGCCGATCGGCACGAATGTCGTCCACTTGTCGGTCGCCGGAACTCCACTCGCCTCGAGAAGGTCGAGCGCGAGGCGGCGCGTGCCGCTGCCCTCTCCGCCGACGGCGAGGCGCTTGCCCTTCAGGTTGACGAGCTGGTCGAGCGTCTCGCCGCCGCGGTAGAACACCCAGAGCGGCTCCTGATAGAAGCTGCCGAGCGACACGATCCCCTCGGCCTCGACGCCCGTGCCGAGCCCACCCTGCAGAAACGCGACGTCCGTTTCATCACTCGGGTCGAGGAGCCGCTTCAGGTTCTCGACCGCGCCAGCCGAGGGCCGCTCGCGCAGTTCGATCCCCTGCGCCGCGAGGACGGGCCGGTAACGGGCCGCGAACGCCTCGTAGGCGCCACCGGGCGCGCCCGTCGACATCACGAGAAAATGTGGCGGTGCGGGGCGGATGAACTGTGCGGCGAGCCAGAATCCGCCCACGATGAGCGCGACCGCCGGGACGCCGATCGCCAGGAGGTCGCGCAACGCGAGGTCACGCAAGCGAAATCGGTACCGCAAGGGGTTCTTCACTCGGGCTGGTTCCGCATCCAGTCGGCGGTGCCGAAAAACGCCTGCGCGAGCGCCCCGCGGAGCTGCTCCGCGACGCCCGTCTCCTCCATCGCGCGCATCATGCACTGCATCCACTGGTCGCGCTCTCCGGTGCCGATCGCGAAAGGCAGATGGCGCGCGCGCAGCATGGGATGGCCGTAGCGCTCGGCGTAGAGCCCGGGACCGCCCATCCACCCCGAGAGGAACATGAAGAGCTTCGCGCGCGAATTCGCGAGATCGGTCGGATGCAGCCTGCGGATCCCGGCGTACGCCGGCTCGAGATCCATCAGGTCGTAGAACCTGTCGACCAGCGCGCGCAGCCGCGCCTCGCCGCCGAGCAGTTCGTAGGGCGTGCCGTTCCGGTTCACCACTCGCAGCTCACGCCTCGCGCAGCGCCAGGATCGGCGGCCGGCGCAGCGCGGCCCGCGCCCCGGCCCACGCGTTGAGCGCCACGCACGCGAGCCCGAGCGCCGGCCCGGCGAGCCATACCCAATGGTTCACGTGGTACTCGAACTGCAGCCCGCGCGTCGCGATCACGTACCCGATCGCGGTCGCGCCGGCGGCAGCGAGCAGCCCCGCGAGCAGGCCCAGCGCGACGAACTCGGCGCGCTGCGCCGCGAGCACCTGCGCGCGGCTTGCGCCCAGCGCGCGCATGACCGCCGCCTCCTGCACCCGCTCGTCCTGCGTGGCGAGCAGCGCCGCGTAGAGCACCAGCACCCCGGCGCCGAGCGCGAACAGGAAGACGAACTGCACCGCGCGGATCACCTTGTCGGCCATCGACTGCACCTGGCGCAGGATCGCGCTCGTGTCGATCACCGTCATGTTCGGGAAGCGCTGCGAGAGCCGGTTCACGAACGCCGCCTGCGACTCGGGCAGGTGGAAGCTCGTCACGTAGCTCGCGGGGAAGCCGTCGAGGAGCTGCGGCGTCGCGATCACGAAGAAGTTGACCCGCATCGAGTCCCAGTCGAGCTTGCGCAGGCTGGTGATCGGGGCGCTGAACGTCTGCCCCGCCACCTGCCAGGTCAGCGTGTCGCCGAGCTTCCAGCCGAGCGATCGCGCGATCCCGTCTTCCACGGAGAGCGCGCCCTTCTCGAGCTCCGCCCGCCCGAACCACGACCCGCCGACCACTGCGTTGTGCGCGGGGCGCTCGGCCATGAACGACAGGTTGAACTCGCGCTCGACGAGCCGCCGCTCACGATCCTGGTAGTTCTCCACGTCGACCGGCTTGCCGTTAAGGGCGACGTAGCGGCCCCGGACCATCGGGTAGGTGGTCGGCGCCGCGACGCCGTTCTCCGCGAAGAGCTTTTCGAGCGGCTCCCGCTGGTCGGGCTGGATGTTCACGATGAAGCGGTTCGGCGCGTCGGGCGGGGTCTTGGAACGCCACGTCGCGAGCAGGTCGCCGCGGGTGAACGTGAGCAGCAGGATCGCGGCTAGACCGAGGCTGAGCGCCATGATCTGCACGGTGTTGCTCTTCGCGCGGCGGCGCAGCGACGCGAGCCCGTAGCGCCAGCTCGGGCCGACCGCACCGCTCAAGCCGGCCAGCGCGTGCAGCGCGGCAAACGACACCACGCCGAACACCGCGAGGCCGCCCGCAAATCCGCCGAGCACGATCAGCCCGAGCCGCGCGTCGCCCGCCTGCCAGACCAGCAGTGCGCCGACTGCGGCTGCGCCGACCCCGTACGCGAGTAGCGCGCTTTGCCGCGGGGCGCCGACGTCGCGCCGGATCACCCGCAGCGCCGGGACGCTCTTGAGCTGCAGGAGCGGCGGCAGGGCGAACCCGAGCAGGAGCGCAAGCCCGGTGAGAAAGCCCTGCACGGCCGGCATGAGCGTCGGCTGCGGCAGCGCGACAAGCATCAGGTCCGAAACGAAGAGGGCGATCACGAACTGCGCCGCGTAGCCGGCGAGACAGCCGGCCGCCGCGGCGAGGACGCCGAGCGCTGCGAACTCCCACGCGAATAGGCGCACGAGCTGGCGCTGCGTCGCACCGAGGCAGCGCATCACTGCGTACCCGTCGAGATGGCGGCGGGTGTACCGCCGCGTCGCGAGCGAGACCGCGACCGCGGCGAGGATCACCGCGAGGAGTGCCGTCAGGCCGATGAACTTCTGCGCGCGCTCCAGCCCGGCGCGAATCTCGGGCCGCGCGTTCTCCAGGCTCTGCAGCGACTCGCCGCGGCTGAGCCGCGGCTTCACCCACGCCTCGAAGTCGCGCGCTGCGTCGCGCTCGCCCGCCGCGAGAAGGTAGTACCACACCCGGCTGCCCGGCTGCACGAGGCCGGTCGCCGGCACATCGTCCCGGTGCATCATCAGCCGCGGCGCGACGTTGAAGAACGTCGTGCTGCGGTCGGGCTCGAGCGTGAGGACCGCGCCGACCGTGAACGTCGCGTCGCCGAGCTCGACCCGGTCGCCGACTTTCAGCTCGAGCGCGAGCGCCAGGCGCTCGTCCGGCCAGACCGTGCCGCGCACCGGTCCGCGGTCGGCTTCGGCGTCGGGAACGTTGAGCGCGGGCGCGCTCCGCAGCTTGCCGCGCAGCGGGTAGGCGTCGCTCACGGCCTTGACGCCGACGAGCTGCGAGCGCTCGCCGGCGCGCGCCATGCTGATCAGCGTCGTGCTCTCCGCGACCCGCAGGCCGCGCGCGACGATTTCGCCGCGCACGGCTGCGCTCCAGGGGTGGTCGGCGCTCAGCACCACGTCGCCGCCGAGGAGCTGGTGCGCCTCCTTGATGAGCGCCTGCCGGACGCGGTCGGCGAAGAACCCGACGCTCGTCACGCTCGCCACCGCAATCAGCAGCGCGATCCCGAGGATGCGCAATTCGCCGACGCTCCAGTCGCGCCCGAGCATTCGCCAAGCGAGCTTCAGCATCTCACGCCCCCGTCTCCAGCAGCAGGTACAGCGCCAGCAGACCGCCCGCCACCGCAAGCGCGATCGCAGTGAAAGTGGGCAGCCATGTCCCGTAGCCGCGCGGAATCTCGCGCGCCGCGAGCGAGCGCAGGAAGCGCACGTGCTGGCGCGCCGCAACGGCGAGCACGAGCGTGCCGAGCACCACGAAAGCGATGCCGATCCAGGCCGACGTGCCATGGCCGGACGGTGCTGTCCTCCCCTGGACCGCCGCAAGGAAGACGCCGAAGCGCGCGACGACGAAGCCGAGGCCCATGAGCGTCACGCTCGTGCGCACCCAGGCGAGCAGCGTGCGCTCTGCGGCGAACAGGACGCGCGGGTCGTCGAGGTAACCGCCGGGCCGCGCATCGCTCATTGGATCCGCCCTCCGGCGAGGCGGATCTGCCGGGCGCAGCGGCGCGCCAGTGCCTCGTCGTGCGTGACCAGGACGAGCGTCGTGCCTTCCTCGGCGTTGAGGCGGAAGATGAGGTCGATGATGTCCGCGCCGGTCGTCGCGTCCAGGTTCCCGGTCGGCTCGTCGGCGAGTAGCAGCTTGGGCCGCATGACGAACGCGCGCGCCAGCGCAACGCGCTGCTGCTCGCCGCCCGACAGCGTCTTGGGATAGTGCTTCAGCCGCTCGCCGAGGCCCACGCGCTCGAGCATCTCGCGCGCCTTGCGCTCCGCGTCGGGGTCGCCGCCGAGCTCGAGCGGCAGCATGACGTTCTCGAGCGCGTTGAGCGGCGGCAGCAGCTGGAAGGACTGGAAGACGAAGCCGACGAGCCGCTTGCGCAGCCCCGCGCGCCCGTCCTCGTCCAGTGCGAAGAGGTCCGCGCCGTCGAGCTGAACGCTTCCCGCGGTCGGCGTGTCCAATCCGGCGAGCAGCCCGAGCAGGGTCGACTTTCCCGAGCCGGACGCGCCGAGGATGGCCACCGCCTCGCCGGGCATGACCGCAAGTTCGATATCCTGGAGAATTGCGAGCGTCGCGGCGCCGTTGGGAACGCTCTTCCCCAGGCCGCGCGCCACCACGATCGGCTGCGATGCATCGACGGACATGCTGAGAGTTCTGCTATTCGCGTTAACCACCGCCTGGAGCGCCGCCGCGGCGGCGGGCACCATCCTCGTCTACGGCGACAGCCTGTCGGCCGCGTACGGGATCGGCCAGAAGGAAGGCTGGGTGACCCTGCTCGAGGAACGGCTGAAGCAGCGCAGGCTCGATTATAGCGTCGCGAACGCGAGCATCTCCGGCGAGACCACCAGCGGGGGCGCGGCGCGGATCGACGACGCGCTCGCGCGCTTCAAGCCCGACGTCGTCATCGTCGCGCTGGGCGGCAACGACGGGCTGCGCGGGCTGCCGGTATCCGAGATCAAGTCGAACCTCGAGCGGATCGTGCGCGCGGCGCAGGCGCGCAAGGCCAAAGTACTCGTTGCCGGGATGCGCATGCCTCCGAACTACGGCCAGAAGTACACCCAAGAGTTTAAGGGGGCGTTCGCGGACGTGGCCAAGACGTTCAAGACCGGGTACGTGCCGTTCCTCCTCGACAACATGGCCGACCAGCGCGAGCTCTTCCTCTCCGACCAGATCCACCCGAGCGCGCAGGCGCAGCCGATCATCCTCGATAACGTCTGGAAGGGCCTCGAGCCGTTGCTGCGGAAATAAGCGTCTAGTGCGGCCCGATCCGCAGGTTCGCTGAAGCGATGACGATCTCGCGCAGGAACATGAGCAGCGACGCGCTGAACGCGACGAGCGCGCCGACGAAGATCGCGGCCAGCATGAACGACAGGTCGAACGCGAGGAACGCGTCGACGAACGCCGCGATGAGGAGGAGCGTCACCAGGAGTGCGCAGACGACCGCCAGCGCGATCGCCCGGGTGATTAGCCGCGCGCGCCGCGAGATGGCCTGCAGTTCGTCGTGGATCCGTTCCGTGCGCTTCACGTCCGCCCCGGAGAGCTCGGACTCGATCGACCGGGCGCGGTCGACCGCACGGCCGAGGCGCATGCTCATCGCGTTCACGAGCGCCCCGACCCCGGCGAGCAAGAACACCGGTGCGACGGAGAGCTGGATGACTCCGGCGATCTCGGGGACGTGCGCCGCGGGAAACGCCATGCGCGCTCAGAGCACGGCGATCTGCGCCGGCCCGTCGGTCATCTCGCCGATGCGCCGCGCCTCGGCGAAACCGTCCTTGCGGAACTCGGCGATGACCTTCTCGACCAGCTCCGGCGCGCAGGCGACGAGCAGCCCCCCGCTCGTCTGCGGATCGGTGAGGAGCTTCTGCTTCCACCCGGCGAAGCCCGCCGGCAGCCTGACGTCCTTCCCGTAGCCCGCCCAGTTGCGGCCGGAGGCGCCGGTCGCGACGCCCTGCTCCGCCCACGCCTGCGCGTCCGGGATGAGCGGGATGTCGTCGAACCGGAGCCGCGCACCGACCCTCGACCCGCGGCAGATCTCGAGCAGGTGCCCGGCGAGGCCGAAGCCGGTCACGTCCGTCAGCGCATGCACCCCGTCGAGATCCGCGAGCCGCGCCCCCGGCGTGTTGAGCTTGGTCGTCCACTTGATCATTTCCGCGTAGCCGGCGGCGGAGAGCTCGCCCTTCTTCAGGGCCGCCGACAGGATGCCGACGCCGAGCGGCTTCCCGAGAATCAGCGCATCACCGGGCTTCGCCCGGTCGTTGCGCTTGACCTTGTCCGGGTGCACGACGCCGAGCGCGACGAGCCCGTAGATCGGCTCGAGGACGTCGATCGAGTGGCCGCCCGCGACCGGGATGCCCACCTCGGCGCACACCGACTCGCCCCCGGCGATGATCCGCTGAATCACCTCCACTGGCAGCTTCTCGAGCGGCATGCCAACCACGGCGAGCGCGAAAATCGGCTGTGCGCCCATGGCGTAGATGTCGGAGATCGCGTTCGTCGCCGCGATCCGGCCGAAGTCGTAGGGGTCGTCGACGATCGGCGTGAAGAAGTCGGTCGTCGCCACGATCGCCTGGCTGTCGTTCAGCTTGTAGACCGCCGCGTCGTCGCTCGACTCGATTCCGACGAGCAGCGCCTTCGGCACGGTGCGCGCGGGGGTCTGTGACAGGATGGTGGACAGCACGGCGGGCGCGATTTTGCAGCCGCAGCCGCCGCCGTGGCTGAACTGGGTGAGGCGGACGAGCTCGGTGGGAGCGTTCATTCGATGCTTCTCCTGGATTCCGGTGCCGGGGAATGGCGCGGGGCCATTGTAGAATCTCGGTCGTTCGCTCGCGCCACCGGCTTACAGCCGGGCGAGTGTGCCACAAGAGTACGAACGAGTGAGATTCCCGGATTCGGCGACCGTCGCACAGCTCGACCTCTTCGACGAGGTGATCGACGTACGCTCGCCCGCCGAGTATGCGGAAGACCATGTCCCGGGCGCGGCGAGCTGCCCGGTGCTCGACGACGCCGAGCGCGCCGAGATCGGCACGCTGTACAAGCAGGTCTCGCCGTTCGACGCCAAGCGGCGCGGCGCGGCGCTCGTGTCGCGCAACATCGCGCGCCATCTCGAGACCGCCTTCGCCGGCCGCGACCGCGACTGGCGGCCGCTCGTGTACTGCTGGCGCGGCGGCAAGCGCTCCGGTGCGATGATGCACGTGCTCCGCGAGGTCGGCTGGCAGGCGGCGCAGCTCGAGGGCGGCTACAAGGCGTACCGCCGCGCGGTCGTCGCCGCGCTCGAGACGCTGCCGCGGCACTTTCGCTACATCGTTCTCTGCGGCGAGACCGGCAGCGCGAAGAGCCGGGTGCTGGAGGCGCTCGCGGGCGCGGGCGCGCAGGTGCTCGACCTCGAGCGGCTCGCGCGGCACCGCGGCTCGGTGCTCGGCAACCTGCCCGACACGCCGCAGCCGGCGCAGAAAATGTTCGAGACGCTGGTCTGGGACGGGCTGCGGCGGCTGGACCCCGCGGTCCCGGTGTTCGTGGAAGCCGAGAGCAAGAAGATCGGCCAGCTCCAGGTACCCGACGCACTGCTCGAGTCGATGCGCGCATCCGACTGCGCGCGCGTCGAGGCGCCGGTCGCCGCGCGGGTCGCGTTCCTGATCGAGGAGTATCGACACTTCCTCGCGGACCCTGCCGCCCTGAAGGCGCAGCTCGACTGCCTGACCGGCCTGTACGCGAAGGAGACGATCGCCGGCTGGCAGGCGGCCGCGGACCGCGGCGAGTGGGAGCGGCTCGTCGCGGAGCTGCTCACCGCGCACTACGACCCCGCGTATCGCCGCTCGACGGACCGGAAATACGCCCGGCTGGCCGAGGCCCACGTCGTCCGGCCGCGCGACCTGTCGCCCGCGTCGATCGCGGCCGTGGCGCAGGAGCTTCTCGCGCTCGCGCGCACTGACGCCGTAACGGCCTAGCAGCCTGATGCAAAAGCTACGGAAATGACGTCCTTCGAGCTTGTTGAACTGCTTCGAAGGAGTGCCCGACCACTCTTGCGGTCTCGATCTGCTGTTCTTGCTCTCGATTCGTGATGCAAAAGGTGCATTTTTGCGT
>DATIDG010000055.1:0-16464 GCA_035456405.1 Burkholderiales bacterium
GGGCGCGCCGCTTTCGTCGGCTGACGAGCGCGCGGGTCAGGACACTGTGCGCGCGGCGACCGGTCCGCTAGCTGGCCTGTCGCTCGACCGGGCGACAGAGGACCGGCTGCTTGCGCTCGACCCCGAGCGCATCTCGCCGGAAGAGGTGCGAGAGGTGCTGGCGCGCGTTCCCGCGCCGCGCATCATCGGGCTGCACGGCAGCGTTCCAGTCGTGACGATGGCGCCGTTCGCCGAGTTCCTTATCGCGATGGGCTATCCGGCCGAGCGGCTTCGAAACCAGAAGGACGGGCGATACACCTACAGCAGCTTCACCGACAGCCGCGAGGTCGCCGGTGCGCTGGCGTGGCACTACGAGCGCGAAGGCAGCGTGCCGATGCTGATCGGGCACAGCCAGGGGGGCATGCTGACGGTGAAGGTCCTGCAGGATCTCGCAGGCGCCTCCGGCGATCGCATCAATGTCTGGAACCCGGTCACGGACGCCGCCGAGGACCGCTTCACGATCGTCGATCCGTTTACAGGCGCGAACCGGCCCGTCGTGGGTTTGCGCGTGCCCTACGCGGCCGCGCTCGCGACCGGAAGCCTCATGCGCGTGCTGCTCGGCCAATGGGGGATGATCTCGCGGCTGCGCAGCGTGCCGGACTCGGTCGACGAGTTCACAGGCTACTTCATCGAGTGGGACTTGCTCGCCGCCACCTCGCCGCGCGAAGCGCAGGACAATCCATACCGGCCGACCGGGACCGCGAAGGTACGCAACGTCACGCTTCCCGCGACCTACTCGCACGTCTCGTTGCCCGTCACAGCGCCGTTGGCCGCGACCACGCTCACGCGTGCGTGGATCGAGCACTACGCGCCCGGCATGCCGTTACCGGCGTACGCGGACCTGGACACGCAGAACCTCCTGCACGCCGCGGATATCTGGTTCAGCGTGAAGAAGCATTGGTGCCTCGAAGCGCAACGCCTCGTGCGGGCCCGGCGGGCTGTCCTGCAGGTGAGGCGCTGAGTTGCTGGAGGGCCGCCTGAATCTCTTTCAGCGGATGATGCTGCGTTGGCGCGAGCTGCATCCGTACAACGCGGTGCACGTCATCCGGGTTCCCGCGCCACTCGACCCGGCGCGCCTGCGGGCGTGCATTGACGGCCAGCTCGAGACACTCGGGTTGACCGGCTTGGTCGTCGACCTGAAGCACGGGCGATTCCGCTACGACGGCGGGCCGGCGAACGCGGAGCTGAGCGTCCGGGCGGCGCCCGGCGACCCGATCGGCGTGCTCGGCGGCCAGATCGAACGCGAGTTGAACACGCGCTTTCCCGTGGCGCCGAAGGCCACCCCGTTCCGGTTCGTGGCCATCAATGTCGGCGACGAGTTCCATCTCCTTCTGGCCTACGACCACTTCGTGGCGGGTGGCGACGCGATCGCGCTGCTGCTGCGGGATATCGCGGAGCGCTACACTGGGCGCGTGCCCGCCCTGCAGCGGCTCGGGGTCTATCCCGCAACGTATCGCAGCCTGCTGGTCCGGCATCCGCTCCGGGTGCTGAGCGGGCTGGCTGCGCTGCCGCGGATGGTGGCGAGCTCGCGCCGCTCTTATCGCCCTCGCTACGGGGGCGCCGCCGATCAGTACAATGCGTTCAAGTACTTTAGCCTGGGGCCAACGGCGCTGAACGCTTTGCGCGGGGCGGGCAAAGCCTGGGGAGTGACGTTCAACGACCTCCTGCTGGCGAGCGTCCTGCGGGCGCTCGCGCCGCTCGCCTCGGAGCGCGAGAGACAGCCCAGGCGACGCGAGCTGGCGGTGGCTTCGATCGTGAACATCAGGGACGACTTCGGCGCGGCGGCGCGGGCCGCGCTGAGCCCGTTTCTCGCCTCCTTCCGTGTCGCGCACTCGGTGCCGGCGGGCATCGGGCTGCGCGAGCTCGTGCAGGCCGTTCACGCCGAGACCGCGCGGGTCAAGGCGCAGCGGCTCGATCTTCTCAGCCTCCTCGCGCTCGGGTTTTCGGCGCTGCTGTGGCCATTCCTGTCGCCGGACCGGCGCGCGCGCTTCTACGTCAAGTACCACCCCGCGTGGGCAGGCGTCACGACGCTCAACGTGAATGCGCTCTGGGGCAAGGGGGATGGCCGCGACGTGCGGTTCGACTACCTGCGGGCGGCTCCGACCGGCCCGCTGTGCCCGATGGTTTTCGCCGTCACCACCGTGCGAGACGTCCTCCACGTCGGCCTGTCCTACCGTACGGCCCTCTTCTCGGAGGCGGCCATTGACGTGGTGGCGAGCGAGTTCGTCCGCTGCATCGAAAGTATCCGCGAAGAGCCGTGTTCGTGAATGCCGTCAGCCGTCTGTTCGCTGTCGTTCTAGCGCTCGGCATCGCCGGCTGCGCCTCCATCCCGCCGAACACCGACCGGGCGCGCCTTGCGGCCCAGAAGATCGAGCAGGGGTCGGTGCTTGCCGAAACGCAGGTCGCCCCCGCGCTCCAGAACAGGATCTTCGCGCTCGACCCCGAGCGGGTCAGCGACAGCGACGTCAGGACTGTGCTCGCGGCCGGCCCGACGCCGCGCATCGTCAGCGTGCACGGCGGCATCTACCCTGTCCACCTGGTGATGGAATCGTTCGCGCGGTTCCTGATCGCCATGGGCTACCCGGAAAGCAAAGTCCGCCACCCGGGCGACGGCCGACTCTCGCACAGCCCGTACGAGAACAGCGCGCAGATCGCGGGGTTGATCGCGTGGTACTACGAGCGCGACGGGCTGCGGCCGTTCCTCGTCGGGCACAGCCAGGGCGGCATTCAGACCGTCAAGGTGCTCCACGAGCTGGCCGGCGACTACAGCGATGCGGTCCGCGTCTGGAACCCTCTCAGCGACAGCGCGGAGAACCGCACCACGATCCTCGATCCGTTGACCGGCCGCGAGCGCCCGGTCCTCGGATTAAGAGTCGGATTCGCATCGGCTGTCGGCGCGGGCGGCGCGGGGCTGCTGCTGCCGAACCAGTGGAGCATGGTCGGGCGCCTACGCACCATTCCCGACACCGTCGAGGAGTTCACCGGCTACTCGCTCGGCGTCGACCTCTTCGCATGGGATCTCCCGGGCGCCGGGCCGAAATACCGGGCGAGCGGCACCGCGAGAGTCCGCAACGTCGCGTTGCCCGCCAGCTATTCGCACGTGACCGTGGCCGCGGTCGCCGATCTCGCCGCGGATCCGGCGATGCGAGAATGGCTGAACGCGTACGCGCCAGGCCAGATCGACGGGTTTCCCGCGAACGCGGTGTCGGTGGCGAATGCGCTGTGGGCGGCGGACGTCTGGTACAGCATCAAGAAGCATTGGGCGCTCGAGGCGCAGCGGTTCCTGCGGGCCAAGAACGTTGCGGCCAAGCGGCAATAGGGAGCATGCGGATGTCGCAAGTACTCGCAGGCAAGGTCGCGCTGATCACCGGCGCCGCGCGCGGCATCGGCCGAGCGGTCGCACTCAAGCTCGCCTCCGCCGGCTGCGATGTGGTCGCGAACTACTACAACAGCCACGAGGAAGCGGAGGCGGCTTGTGCGCAGATCCGCGACATGGGCCGGCGCGCAGTCGCAATCAAGGCGAGCGTCGGCCTGCCGGAGAGCGTCGATGAGCTCTTCGCCGAGCTGAAGAAGCATTTCGACCGCATCGACATCGTGGTGAGCAACGCGGCGTCGGGGGTGCTGCGGCCGACGCTGGAGATGACGCTCAAGCACTGGCGCTGGTGCATGGAGACGAACGCCCTCGCGCTCAATCTTCTGGCGCAGCGCGCGGCGCCGCTGATGCCCCCTGGCGGGCGGATCGTCGCGATGTCGAGCCTCGGTGCGCAGCGCGCAATGCCCAACTACGGCTTCATCGGGGCGTCGAAAGCGGCGCTCGAATCGCTGGTCCGATCGCTCGCCCAGGAGCTCGGACCGCGCGGAATCCGGGTGAACGCGGTGAGCGCGGGCGTCGTGGACACCGACGCGCTGCAGCACTTTCCCAATCGCGAGGAGCTGCTTGCGTCGTTCGCGCACCGGACGCCGGCCGGGCCGGTCCTCACGCCGCAGGATGTCGCGGGCGCGGTGTACCTGCTCTGTCTGCCCGAGGCCGGCATGATCAACGGGCACACGCTGTTCGTGGACGGCGGCTTCGCGATCTCGGGGTGAGCATGCAGATCGACTCGGGACTGGCGGGTAAGACCGTGCTCGTCACCGGCGGGAGCCGAGGCATCGGGCGCGCGATCGTCGAGCTCTTCGCCGGCGACGGCGCGGACGTCGCGTTCTTCTACCGCGGCAACAGCGCGGCTGCGGACGAGGTCGTCGCGCAGGCGCAGGCTGGGGGACTGAAGGTGGCGGCCGAGCAGGTGGATGTGTGCGACTCGAAGGCCGTCGGTGCCGCAGTCGAGCGACTGGCGGAGCGCTGGGGCCGCATCGACGTCCTGGTGAACAATGCGGGGGTGATCCGTGATAACCTCCTCGCCCTGCTCGAGGACGAGGACGTGCGGACCGTGCTCGAGACGAACGTCGGGGGCGTGTTCAACGTGACCCGCGCAGTCGTGCCGCACATGATCGCGCGCCGCGCCGGGAAGATCATCAACCTGAGCTCGGTCTCCGGCGAAAAGGGCGGACGCGGGCAGACCAACTACGCCGCGAGCAAGGGAGCGATCAATGCCTTCACGCGCGCGCTCGCGGTGGAGCTCGCGTCGCGCCGGATCACGGTGAACTGCGTCGCGCCGGGCGTCATCGAGACCGAGATGTCGCAGTCGGTGCGCGACATGGCCGGCGACGAGGTGAAGGGGCGGATCTTGCTGCGCCGGTTCGGGCAGCCGCAGGACGTCGCGTACGCGGTCTGGTTTCTCGCCGCGCGCTTCGCTGACTACGTCACCGGCGAGGTCCTGCACGTCGACGGCGGCTTCAAGATGGAGTGAAGCGGAATGCAGCAGAAGGAAATCACCAAGGAAGAAATCGCGGCGATCTTTCCCAAGGTTGCCCAGATCATCGCCGACGCGCTCGGCGTGGAGACGGCCGATGTGAAGCCGGCCGCGCCGCTCATCGAGGAGCTCGGCGCCGAGTCGATCGACTTTCTGGACCTCGTCTTCCGGCTCGAGCGGGCGTTCGGCGTGAAGATCCCGCGCGGCAAAATCGTCGAGGACGCGCGCGGCGACCTCGCCGAGTCCGATTTCGAGCAGAAGGGCGTGCTCACCGAGGCCGGGCTCAGGCGCCTCAGGGAGTTCCTCAGCGAGGTGCCGGCGGAGCGCATCAAGACGCCGCTGAAGTCGGCCGACATCCCGAAGCTCTTCACGCCCGAGACCTTCTGCAAGGTCGTCATCCGCGCGCAGCGCGCTGCGCCGGCGTCGGCCTGAGCGCGCCGGCCTCGCGGCGCGGCGGGAAGCCGATGTCCGAGCGCTTCAGCGCGTTTTCATTCGTCGACCGGATCACCAAGCTCGAGCCAGGCATCCGGGGGGCCGGCCGCTACACGATTCCACCCGCCGTCGCGCAGTTTCCCCCATCGCTCGTGGCCGAAGCCGTGGGTCAGCTCGCCGCCTGGGTCTCGATGTCGCAGCTGGACTTCCGGCGCCGCCCGGTCGCCGGACTGGCGGGCGAAGCCTTGTTCCTCGCGGACGTCGCGCCCGGACAGAGCCTCGATCTCGAGGTGAGGATCCAGAGCTGCGACGAGGAGGCCGTGTCCTATGGCGGCACCGCGAGCGTCGACGGCACTCGCGTCCTGCAGCTCAAGGACTGCGTCGGACCGATGCTCCCGATGGAGGAGTTCGACGCGCCGGAGGCGGTGCGTGCGGACTTCGAGACGCTCAGCGGGGCAGGCGCGCCGCCGGGGCGCTTCAAGGGTGTCGCCGCGCGTGAGGTCAAGGTGGTCGATCGCGCGCCGGGTGAACGACTGCGCGCGGAGCTGCGCGTGCCGGAATCGGCACCGTTTTTCGGCGATCACTTCCCGCTGCGCCCGGTGTTTCCTGGAACGCTCCTGCTCGACACCCAGATCGAACTTGCGCTGCAGCTCGCGCGCGAAGCGCCACCACTGCGCGCCGTGGCGGCGCTCCTTGTTCCCATGCGGGTGAGCGACGTGAAGATGCGGTCGTTCACCCCTCCGGGCCAGGTGCTGGAGCTCCGGATCGATCTCCAGTCGGCCACCGCCGAGAGCGCGACGGTCGGACTCATCGCGCGCGCGAACGGGAAGCCGGTGTCGACCGCCCGCGTCGAGATCGCGCCGCGGAGGGTGTCGTGATCGCCCCGCGCCGCCGCGTCGCGATCACCGGGCTTGGGCTCGTGACCCCGGCCGGGAACGACGTTGCCACCGCCTGGGGTGCATTGCTCGGCGGTCGCAGCGCTGTGGCCCCGATCAGCACGTTCGACGCGAGCGGCTTCCCGGTCCGGATCGCGGCCGAGGTAAAGAGCTTCGACGCCGTGCACGCCATCGACGATCGCAAGCTCCTCAAATCCGCGAACCGGTCGCACGGCTTCGCCCTCGCGGCCGCCGAGCAGGCGCTCCGCGATGCCGGCATCCGGCCGACGCCGGACACCGGCACCCGCTGGGGCTGCGTGGTCGGCACCGGCATGATGGGTGTGACGTTCGACGAGCTCGCCGACGTGCATCGCCGCGCCGCGCCGAACGGGGAGCTCGATGCCGATCGCCTCCTGGAGGGCGGCGGGTCGGCGGACGACCCGATGGTGTTCTCACGCAGCCAGTCGACTGCCGGCGTCTCGCTGCTGATGCGCCGGTTCGGCATCCACGGATACGCGAGCTCGGTCCACACGGCGTGCGCCTCCGGCGGCCAGGCCGTCGGCACCGCGCTCAAGGTGATCCGTCGCGGCATCGCCGACCGTGTGCTCGCCGGCGGGTTCGACTCGATGATCAACCCGGTGGGGCTGGCCGGCTTCTGCCTGCTGAACGCCGTCTCGCCGGACAACGACATGCCGGAGCGCGCCAGCCGGCCGTTTGACGCGACCCGCAACGGCTTTGTGCTGGGCGAGGGCGCCGGGTTCCTGGTCCTGGAGGAGTGGGAATCGGCCCGCCGGCGCGGGGCGCAGATCTACGCCGAGCTCGCGGGCGACGGGAACTCGCTGTCGAGCTACCGCATCACCGACTCGCATCCCTCGGGGGACGGACCCATCCAGGCGATGCATCAGGCGCTTCGCGACGCCGGCGCAGCGCTCGACGAAGTCGATTACCTCAATGCACACGGCACTTCGACGCCGATGAACGACCGCAGCGAGTGTGCGGCCCTGCGGGCCGTGTTCGGTGACGATTTCCGCCGCGTGGCGGTCAGCTCGACGAAGAGCGTGATGGGACACCTCATCGCCGCGGCGGGCGCCGTCGAGGCAGCGATCTGCGCGCTTGCGATCCATCATGGCACGCTGCCGGTCAATGCGAACCTGCGCGAGATCGATCCGGACTGCGACGTCGATATCGTCCGCGGCGAGCCGCGCAAGCGGCGCGTCCGGGTCGCGCTGTCCAACTCGCTCGGTTTCGGCGGCTCCAACAGCTGCCTCGCGTTCCGCAACCCCGAGGAGGTTGACGGGCGCGCGGCGTCGGGTGCGTGAAGCGGATGGCACAGGGGCAACGCATCGTCGTAACCGGCACCGGCGCCATCTGCGGCGCCGGCAGAACGCCGGCCGAGATCCTCGCGGCGCTCCGCGCGGGGCGCTCGGCGGTCGCGCCGATCCGCCAATGGGACGCATCGAAGTGGCCGGCGAAGGTGGCGGCCGAGGTCGCCGATTACAACGGCGGCGCGCTCGCCGGCGACCGCAAGCTGCTCAAGCTCATCCGCCGGACTGACGTCTTCGGGCTGTACGCGGCGGGGCAGGCGATCGATGCGGCTGGCGTCACGGCGTATCGGGACAAGCTCGACGCCGATGCGGCGGCGAAGTACAGCGACGCGACCGGCGTCTACGTGGGTTCGGGCGGCGGCGGTTATAAGAACCAGTACGAATACTTCCCGCTGCTCACCGCAGCCGACGGCAGTCTCGAGGCGTTCGGGCGCGAGCTCAGTGCGACGGTGAACCCGATGTGGCTCCTGCGCACGCTGCCGAACAACGTGCTGTGCCACGTCGGCATCCGCCACGGGCTCAAGGGCCCGAATGCGTGCATCACCAATCACAGCGTGAGCGGGTTGCTCGCGATCGCGGAGGCGGCGGAGGCGATCCGGGCGGGGGAGTGCGAGCGCGCGGTCGCGGTCGGGCACGACGCGTCGATCGAGCCGCAGATGATCCTCTACTACCACCGCGTCGGGCTGCTCTCCGAGGACACGGTGCGGCCGTTTGACGCCGCGCGTACTGGCAGCACGATGGGCGAGGGCGCCGCCGCGCTCGTGCTGGAAACGGAAGCCTCGGCGGCGAGCCGCAACGCGACCATACTCGGCGAGGTGCTCGGCAGCGGCTACGGAACCGACGGTCTGGGCCTGCTGCCCATCCGCGACGACGGCGACGGGCTCACGCGCGCGATCGGGAATGCGCTCGCCAGCTCGGGGCTGCGGCCGGACGATGTCGGTCTGGTCGTCGCGCACGCGAATGGGACGCGGCAGTCGGATGCGTCGGAGGCGCGCGCGCTCCGCGCGGTGTTCGGGGCCGCGCCGCCGCCGGTCACCGGCTTCAAGTGGGCGTTCGGACATCTTCTCGCAGCCTCCGGGATCATCGACGCAGTGGCGGCGTTCGAGGCAATGCGCGAGGGCAGCGTTCCGGGCATTGCGAACCTGCGTCAGCTCGATCCCGATTGCGCCGGGCTGCCGGTCTCCGCCGCGCCTCAGCGCCCGCGCAGCGACGTCGCGCTGGTCCTCTCGCGCGGCTTCGGCGGCACCAACGCCGCATTGCTCATCCGCGTCGCCGCCGGCGCGTAGCGGCATGGCGGACGCGCCCGTCGCGCCCACCCGCTGCGGAATCGACACGGTCGAGATCGCGCGGATCGAGCACCTGCTGCGCGAGACACCCCCCGAAGACCTCGAAAAGATCTTCTCCCGCGACGAGTTGAGCGAGAGCGGGGACGGGCCGGGACGCGCGGCGAGCCTCGCTGCGCGCTTCGCGGCGAAGGAGGCGTGCATCAAGCTCTTCCCGGGCGAGACGGCGATTGGCGCGATCGGCGCGGCGGACTTCTCGGTCGCGCGGGACAGCTATGGCGCGCCGCGCGTCGTCTGCAGTCCCGCGGCGCAGGACGTTCTCGAGCGCAATCGCATCGCGTCGATCTCGCTCTCGCTGACCCACGACCGCACGAGCGCATCGGCAGTCACGCTGGCGGTGCCCGGCGGGTCGAAGGCGCCGCTCGCGGGGAAGCTCCTCTATCGGCTGCTGCCTTTCCGCCGCGGCGTCATCCTTGAGAATCTCCGGCGTGTGTTCGGCGAGGCTGCCCCCGAAAGCGAGATCGAGCGTCTCGCGCAGGCGCACTACGCGCATCTCGCGCGGCTCTTCTGGGAGTTCCTCTGGTTCCCGTGGGTGTCCGCGGAGCGGCGGGCCACGATGGTGAAGGTGGAGAACCTCGAGTCGCTCGAGGCGGCGCTGGCGCGGGGAAAGGGCGTCCTGATCGTCACGGGGCACTTCGGCAACTTCGAAGTCGCCACCGCTGCCGGGCTCGCGAACTACCCGCATGCGCGCGGGCGCTTCTACTTCGTGCGGCGCCCGTTCAAGCCGCGCTGGCTCGACGACCTGGTGACGCGCCGATTCCGGCGTGCCGGATTCGGGATTCTGCCGAAGCGCGGCGGGCTCGACGCGATCCTCGAACGGCTGGCTGCGGGCGACCTCGTGGTGTTCCCCTTCGATCAGCATGCCAGCCGCAAGGACGGCGTGCGGGTGGACTTCTTCGGCCATTCGGCCGGCACCTTCCGCAGCGTCGCCGTCCTCGCGCTGACGACGGGTGCGCCCGTCGTGCCGGCGTCGAGCTGGCGTGAACCGGACGGGCATCACGTCCTGCGCTTCGAGGACCCGCTGCCCCTGGTCGAGGATCCCGACACGAACGAGGCGATCCGGCTCAACACGCGCGCCTACAACGCCGCGCTCGAGCGGATGATCCTGCGCCATCCCGAGCAGTGGTGGTGGGTCCACCGGCGCTGGAAGGCGTGGCCATCGCGCGCGACGAGGAATCGCGCGAGTCCCGCGCGGAGCGAGTCGGGCTGACCGCCGAGGCAAGCATGGGTGCGGCCCGGTAAGATGACGGCTGCCCGCACAGATGGGCGGCGGATCCGCGCTTCCGGGATCCGCAAGACGACAAGGCGATCGACACTCGGTGAAGCCGCTTTCCGGCCTCGACGCGACGTTCCTCTATCTCGAAGCGCCCGAGACGCCGATGCACGTCGGCTCTCTCCATCTCTACGAGCCGCCGCCCGGCCGCCGCATCGATTTCCTGGCCCGCGCGCGGCGCCACATCCGGAGCCGGCTCCATCTCGCGCCGGTCTTCCGGCGCCGGCTCGCGACCCTGCCGATCGAGCTGGCGAGCCCGGTCTGGGTCGAGGACGAGCGCGTCGATCTCGACCATCACGTGCGCCGCATCGTCCTTCCGCGGCCCGGCAACCGTGCGGCGCTCGAGGCCTGCGTCGCGCGGCTGCACGGCGAGCTCCTAGACCGACGACGGCCGCTGTGGATGTTCTATCTCATCGAAGGCCTCGCATCCGGACACCTCGCCTGGTACTCGAAGGTGCACCACGCGGCGCTCGATGGCGCGGCAGGCGTTCAGCTCGCGAACGCGCTCCTCGACGTGACGCCGAAGCCGCGTCGGGTTCCGGCGGCGGGCCGTCGCCGCCTCGAGGAAACGCCCGGGGTCGGCACTCTGGTGGGGGCGGCGTTCCGGAACACCGCCGCCCAGTATGTCAAGCTGATCCGCCATCTACCGGAAGTGGCTCGGGTGCTCGGAGGAATAATCGGCAAGACGCGCGGTGGATCCCCCGGTCGCGGACATCTCGACCTCCGACGGAGCGTCGCGTTCGGTCCGCGCACGCCGTTCAACGTCGCCATAACTGCGGAGCGCACCTTCGCCACCGCATCGATCCCGCTGGCGGAAGTGAAGTCGATCGCCGCGCGCCACGACGCCAAGGTCAACGACGTCGTGCTTGCGCTCGCGAGCGGCGCGCTGCGACGCTACCTCGCGGATCACGGGGGCGTGCCCCAAGCCCCGCTCGTTGCCGCGATGCCGGTCTCGCTACGGGACCCGGGCGACACCGAGTATGCGACGCGAGCCACGATAGTGCTTGCCAGTCTCGCGACGCACCTCGCGGACCCGATCGCGCGGCTCAATGCGATCCGCGATTCGACGGGCGCGGCGAAGGCGCTCACCGCGCACGCGCGATCGGTACTACCGACCGATTTTCCGTCGCTCGGCGCGCCCTGGATCCTCGCGGCGATCGCCCGGCTCTATGCCGGCGCGCAGCGACTGCACGCGTTTCCGCCGCTCGCGAATGTGGTGATCTCGAACGTGCCGGGGCCGCAGACGCCGCTCTACCTCGCGGGCGCGAAGATGCTCACCTACTGGCCGGCCTCGATTGTCGAGCACGGCCTCGGGCTGAACATTACCGTCCAGAGCTACTGCGGCTCGCTCGACTTCGGCCTGATCGCCGCGCGGAAGGCCGTCCCCGACATCCGGAAGCTCGTCCGCGCGCTTCACGAATCCTTCGACGAGCTGAGCGCGCGCTCGGCCGCTCCCAGGTCGCGCGCGACCGGGCGGAAGAAACTCGCGGCGTCCGGCGCCTGAAGAGCCGCGGGTCATCGACAAACATGCATAACCCGCATCACTGGTACGAGTACGGCCTGATGCGCGCACCGGGCCTGCTCCGGCTCGCCCTGGAATGGCGGGCGCCCTGGGAGTACGGCGCGATGATGGCGTTCCGTCCGCTGCTGAACATGGCACCGGAAGGCGATGGCCATCCGGTGCTCGTGTTCCCCGGTCTGATGGCTTCCGACATCACCACTGCGCCGCTGCGACGCTTCCTCGAGAGCCGCGGCTACGCGCCTTACGGCTGGGAGCTCGGAACGAACAAGGGGCCGCGCGAAGGCGCGCTCGACGCGTGCCGCGCGCGACTTGCCGAGGTCCGCAAGCGCCACAGGCGGAAAGTGTCCCTGATCGGCTGGAGTCTCGGCGGCCTCTATGCGCGCGAATTCGCCAAGGAGCTGCCGGGAGACGTGCGCCTGGTGATCAGCCTCGGCACGCCATTCACCGGGCACCCGAAGGCCACCAACGCGTGGCGGCTGTACGAGCTCGTCACCGGCCACAAGATCGGGGCACCCGAGATCCACGAGCCGCTGCGCATTCCGCCGCCGGTGCCCACGACCTCGATCTACAGCCGGAGCGACGGGATCGTCGCGTGGCAATGCAGCGTGGAGAAGGAGGGGCCCCTGCACGAGAACATCGAGGTGGAGGCGAGCCACTTCGGCCTCGGCTTCAATCCGCTCTCGTGGTACGCCATCGCCGACCGGCTGGCCCAACCCGAAGGGGCGTGGCGACCGTTCGACCGCAGCGGCGCGCGCGCTTGGCTCTACCGCGACCCGAAGCGCCGCGCCTGGTTCTAGCGCCGACGCCTGCATGCCGACGGCCACGGCCAACGGGTTGACGCTCGCCTACGAGACGAACGGCGATCCGCGCGCAGCTCCCGCCGTGCTGATAATGGGGCTCGGGATGCCGCTCGTTTTCTGGCCCGACGCGTTCGTCGAGGGTCTCGCGGCAAGCGGTTTCCGGGTCGTCCGCTTCGACAATCGCGACTGCGGGCACTCGGCGAAGGTCCACTGCGGTCGACTTCCGAGCATCCCGCTGGCGATCGGGCGATCGTTGCTGCGGCTGCCGGTGCGGGCGCCCTACACGCTGGACGACATGGCGGCCGACGTCGCAGGCCTGCTCGACGCGCTCGGGATCGCACGAGCCCATCTCGTCGGCGTATCCATGGGCGGCATGATCGCGCAGACGATGGCCGCGCGATATCCGCAACGCGTGACGAGCGTCACGTCGATCATGTCTTCGAGCGGCAACCCCCGCGTTTCGCTCGGCAGGCTGAGCGTGGTGCGGGCGGTCTTGCGGCGCCCGGATGACCCGAGTGACGTGGCCGCGGTGATCGCGCATCTCGTCCATCTGTTCGGCGTGATCGGCAGCCCGGGGTTCGCGACGGACGCCGAGCTGCTGCGGCGCAACTGCGAGCGGGTGGCGCGGCGCGGCTACTACCCGGCGGGAACGGCGCGGCAGTTGCTCGCGATCCTCGCATCCGGCGACCGGCGCCGCGACCTCGCGAAGATCCGCGCGCCGACGCTCGTCATTCATGGGACGCACGATCCGCTGCTGCCGATGGCCGCCGGCCGCGACACCGCGGAGCACATCCCTGGCGCGAAGCTGATGCTGATCGACGGCATGGGCCACGACCTTCCTCCGGCCCTGACGCCGCGACTGATCGAAGCAATCACCGCGCACTGCCGCGCGGCGGAGGCCTAGGCGCATAGGCTTTCCTCCCGAAGCCAAGCAGGCGCCTGTGCGGAGGGAGTGCGGCCCGCGCCACGACCGGGATCAGCGTGGAGCGCGCCCCTTGAGCGCAGCGCCGTTCGTGCGAATCACATCGCGGTACCAGCGGAACGAGTCCTTCGGCGTACGGCGCTGCGACTCGAAATCGACGTGGACCAGGCCGAAGCGCTGACGATACCCTTCGGCCCACTCGAAGTTGTCGAGCAGGCTCCAGGCGAAATAGCCGCGCACGTCGACCCCGGCCGCGCGGGCCAGCGCGAGCTGGCCCAGATAGCGCTCCATGAAGTCGATGCGCTGCGGATCGTGCACGCGGCCGTCCAGTGCGACCCAGTCGCACCCCGACAGGCCGTTCTCGGTCACCACGATCGGCAGGCGGTAGCGTTCCCAGTAGAAGCGCGGGCCCCACCGGAGCGCCTCGGGCACGACGTCGAACACCTCCATCAGGGTGCGCGGCGCACCTTGCACCCGCGCGACCCGTTCCGGATTGCCGTCCGCGCCCGCCCGAACGAGCTTGCCCTGGTAGATGTTTGCGCCGAAGAAGTCGAGCGGCTGCCGGATCGTGCGCAGATCTTCGGCTGGAAACTCGGGAACGTCCTTTGCCCAACTCTTCAGCTCGCTTTCTGGATAACCGCCGAGATACACGGGGTCGAGTAGCCAGGCTGCCACGCCGGAGAAGGTCGCGCGTCGTGCGGCCTCAACGTCGGCGGCCTGGCTGGTCGCGGGGATCGCGGGCTCGAGTGCTGCGACGTAACCGATCTGGCACGAGCGGTTTGCTGCCGCGCGGATGGCGACCGTCGCACGCCCGTGCGCGAGCATCACGTGGTGCGACGCGCGCAGGATCTCGCTCCATGACAGCTTGTCGCCCGGCGCGTGCACGCCGAGATGGTGTCCGAGGACGAGGAACACCTCGGGCTCGTTGAACGTGATCCAGCGCGTCACGCGATCCGACAGGCGCGTGACCACTGCCGTCGCGTAGTCCGCGAACCACTGCGTACTGTCGCGATTGAGCCAGCCGCCCCGCTTGTAGAGGACCTCGGGATAGTCCCAGTGGAAGAGGGTGACCCACGGCTCGATGCCTGCCGCGAGCAGGGAATCGACCAGCCGGTCGTAGAAGCCGAGTCCGACGGCATTCGGGGTGCCAACGCCTTCGGGCATCACCCGCGGCCATGCGATCGAAAAGCGATACGCGCCGACGCCCAGCGCGCGCATCAGCGCGACGTCCTCGCGGTAACGGTTGTGGTGATCGCAGGCGATGTCCCCCGACGAGCCGTCGCGAATCGCTCCGCGGCGCCGGCAAAACGCATCCCACACGGACGTGCCGCCGCCGACACGAGCGGGCGACCCCTCGATCTGGTAGGAGGACGTAGCCGTGCCCCACACGAACCGGTGCCCGAAGTCTGGCGGCTGGGCGAAGGCGGGCTCGAGAAGAGTCGTCGCGGCGGTGGCCCCGCCGAGGGCGAGGAAGTCGCGGCGACGCATCAATGCGGGCTCTTCGCTCGATCGGTTATCTCGATGGCGGACCATGCGGCGGAACGCGAGAATGACGCGGCGCACTATGCGCGGAATAGCCATGTTGAGCGCCTGAAGGGCGAGCCGCAAGCGGCATGGGATCGCACTTGCTCGATCCTCGCCGGCCTCGGCTGCGCTCGACGCCGCGAGCCGATGCAGCTAATCTGAGTAATTGGGGGCCGCGCGAGCCTCCTTGTACTCCCGATCTGTTGTGCGCGCGTTCCTGCGCCCGAAGGGCGCTGGCGAGCCCGGAGGTACCCAATGGCTGCGCAAGGGGAAGACAGGCTGGGCCCTTTTCGCAGGCTACGCCGATGGCTCGAGAGCCGGTTGATTCAAGACGTTCCTGAAGACATCGCGGCTTGTGAATTCGAATGTCGCAGACTGGAGTGTCGACAAGGCGATTGGGAAACATGCGAGAGACGCCTGCGCGGCATGTGCCGAGATAAGGATCGAGGGGAGTAGCGCTTCACAACACCGGCATGCTCCGGGATCTGCGCTAGAAGAACACCTTTGCGCGGGTAATAGGGCGCCGACCGGCTCATGTCGTGCTCCGCCAGCGTTACGGCGTTGATCGACTCGATATGCATTTCTGCAATGGCAACTCGCTTGCGAACACCCTGCTTGCCTCGCCTTTCGCGCTGTCTCTGGTCCCGTACGAGGGTCGCACCATGAACGCCGAATTCTTCTCGGTCTTGCGTCAACAGATGCTCACGGAGATCGCCGCCGAGACGATCTACGCGAGTGCCCGGCTCGGCAAAGCGGCCCTCGATGATCGGGTCATGGAAGTCATGGGCAAGGTGCTGCGGCACGAGTATGTGCCGATCGAGCTCCAGGCTTACGCGTATGCCAACTCGCCGCTCCCGATCGGCTTCGACAAGACGATCTCGCAACCGTTCATCGTCGCGTTGATGGCTGATCTGCTCGATATCCGCGCGGATGAAACGGTCCTCGAGATCGGTACTGGACTCGGCTACCAGGCGGCGATTCTCGCGGAGCTGGCGCGGAAAGTGTACAGCGTCGAAATCATTGAAGCGCTCGCGCAGCAGGCGAAGCGACGGCTCGGCCGACAGGGCTACAAGAACATCGAGCTCAGGGTGGGCAATGGCTACCACGGCTGGCCGGAGCACGCTCCCTTCGATAAGGTTATCGTGACGGCGGCACCAGAGCTCATTCCTACCCCACTGATCCATCAGCTGAAGGCGGGCGGCAAGATGGTGATCCCCGCCGGCCTGCCCGAGGCGCAGCAGCTCCTCCTGGTCGAGAAGGATCGTCAGGACCGGGTGACGACGAAGGAGATCATGCGGGTGCGGTTCTCGGAGCTCGAGGGAGCTGACGCCGGCTGAGCGCTAGAATTGGCCGAACCCCCTTCGGTGGGAAGCGGCACCGCCGCGACCTACTAGCGTCATGCGCCAGCTCGTGACGGCCGCTCTCGCCTGCTTCCAGGCGGTCGTCACGCTCGGTCAAGCGGCGCTCGCACAGGAGACCCGTACCATGACGTTCTCCTTGACCTCCGCCGCCTTCAGCGCCGGCGGCGCGATTCCGAAGCGCTACACCTGTGAGGGGGA
>DATIDG010000056.1:0-61768 GCA_035456405.1 Burkholderiales bacterium
TCCGTTTGCTGCAGGGTGAGAGCGAGTTAACGCTGTATCAGTTCAACACGAAGATCGCCAAACATTTCTTTTGTAAGCATTGCGGCATTCAAACATTCGGTAATCCGCGGTCGTATCCCAATCTGTATTTGGTGAACGTGCGTTGCCTTGACGATTTCGATCTCGAAACCGCGAACTACGAAGTCAAACCTTTCGATGGACGCAATTGGGAGGCGGCCTACAAAGCCCGTCTGGAGGGTAGGTAACGTGATGCGCTCTTCAGTAATTGGAGAGCGCTAGGTGGAACGGACGGGCAAAACCGGCCCGCCGCTCACCAATACGTTCAACGTCTGGTCCCTTCGATTTCGTGCGTCCGCTCTCGGCAGTCGTGACCTTCCGCTTCGGGTCGACTTGAGCCCTTCGTCTGAGGGTCGCTGACCGGCCATCATCCGACGATCGAACGCAGTCACCAATTTCTTCATAAGCGGTCATTCAACGCTCAAGCTTGGTCGCGACTCTATTTGCTCGTGCTAATGGCGCTTACCACTGGCGCGTGGAAGGGCGAGCTTCGGGGGCTACCTCACGGGGCTCGCACGCGACGCCACCGTTCCGAGGTGATACCCTGAGCGGCAGCGCCGATCGGGCGCGCGAAAGGCTACTCCATGCAGGAAACGGACATCTACCGCAAGCAGAACTTCGGCAATCGTATCGGGTTCGGTCGCAAGACGGCGCTCGTCATCGTCGACTTCACGGTCGCCTTCAACGACCCGGCACTTTTCGGCGGCGGCAACATCGATGCGGCGGTGAAGCAAACCGTCGGTCTGCTCGACTTCTTTCGTCAAGCGGGACTGCCGGTCGCGTTTACTCGCGTGGTGTACGCCGAGGATGGCTCGGACGCGGGCGTGTTTTGCATGAAGGTGCCGAGCTTGCGGATGCTTACGGAGAATCACCCCGCCGGCCAGATCGTGCCCGAGCTTGCGCCGCGTGCGGGCGAGCTGATTGTGCGCAAGACCCAAGCCTCGGCGTTTTTCGGCACGGGGCTCGCGCCGTGGCTCGTGCAGCAGGGCTGCGACACCGTGGTCGTGGTCGGATGCACCACTTCCGGATGCGTGCGAGCCAGCGTGATCGATGCGATCAGCCATAACTTCCGCCCGATCCTCGCGCGCGACTGTGTCGGTGACCGTGCGCTCGGCCCGCACGACGCGAGCCTCTTTGACATGGGGCAGAAGTATGCCGACCTGCTCAGGCGCGATGAGATCGTGGCTCAGCTCGCGCGCCTAGCGCGCGCCGCGTAGCCTCCGCCGCCTCTAGTGCCTGGGGAGATCCTCCCCAGGTCGTCCTTGACCCTCGAAAAAAATGCGGAGTACACTGATTAAATGGGCTGGCACGAGGTCGCGGGCGCCGATACGCTGGGCGAGGACGAGGCGATGGCGGCGGTGTTGGGCGAGCGACCGATCGCGCTATGTCGCAGTGGCGGCAGGTTCTACGCGCTGCATAACGTCTGCACGCACCAGTACGCGCTGCTTTCGGACGGCTACGTCGAGGACGGCTGCATCGAGTGCCCCTTGCACCAGGGGCGTTTCGAGCTCCAGACCGGCGCTCCGAAGGCCCTGCCGGTCACCGAGCCGGTGCGGGTTTACCCGGTAAGGACCGAAAACGGCAAGGTGTACGTTGACATCGGCGAGTAAGCGCGTCGTGATCGTGGGCGCCGGACAAGCCGGCGGTCGCGCCGCCGAGGCCCTGCGCGCGTCCGGCTACCCGGGCGAGATCGTTCTCCTCGGGGAAGAGCGCCATGAGCCGTATGAGCGGCCGCGGCTTTCCAAGAGCGTGCTGCTGGGGGAAGAACCCGGGGCGGCCGCCTGCATGCATCCGCGCGCGTGGTACGCCGCGCACGGCATTGCGCTGCGCACGCGCTCGCGCGTCGAGGCGATCGCGCCGAAGAGCCAGGCGGTCATCACCGCCGACGGGCAGCGCCTCGAATATTCCAAGCTGCTGCTGTGCACGGGCAGCCGTGTGCGGCCGCTCACCGGAGCGCCCGACGGTCTCGCCGGCGTGCATTACCTGCGCACCCTGGAAGACAGCGAGCGGCTCGCCGCCGAGCTGCAGCCGGGCCGGCGCCTCGTCGTGATCGGCGGCGGCTTCATCGGCCTGGAGGTCGCTTCGAGCGCGCTCATGCGGGGCTTGGCGGTGACCGTAGTCGAGCGCCAGTCGGCGCTGCTCGACCGGGTGCTTCCGGCCGACATCGCCGCGCAGATTGCTTCCCTGCACGCCGCGCACGGCGTGCGCATACGGCTTGGCGTGCCGGTGGCCCGCATCCATGGCAACGGTGCGGTGAAGTCGGTCGAGCTCGCCGACGGCGCCGAGCTGCCGGCCGATCTCGTCGTGATCGGCGTGGGCATCATTCCGAACACCGAGCTCGCCGAGAATGCCGGCGCCGCGTCCAACGATGGCGTGGTCGTCGACGAGTACTGCCGCACCACGTTGGAAAACGTGTATGCCGCGGGCGACTGCACCAACCACTACAACCCGATCCTGGAACGGCGCGTGCGGCTCGAGTCGTGGCAGAATGCGCAGAATCAAGCCATCGCCGCTGCGCGGAACATCGCCGGGTTCGCGGAGCGCTACGCCGAGGTGCCGTGGTTCTGGTCGGATCAGCTGGACGCCGACATCCAGATCGTCGGCGTCGCAGAGCCGGCGATGCAAGTCGTGTGGCGGGACGAGCGCCTGGCGTTCGGGCTCGTCGCGGACCGCCTGCGCCTCGCCGTCGGGTTCAACACGGGCGGTGAGATCCGCTTCGCACGGCGCCTGATCGAGGCGCGCACGCCGCTTTCAGCCAAGCGCCTGGCCGACGGCGCCGTCAGGCTCAAGAACCTTCTCACGGAGGCGACATGTTCAGCGTCAACACCGTAATCCACCAGCCGGGCAGCTTCGCGAAGGAGCAACTCGACGAGTCCTTCGACTACAAGTGGCCCGAAGGCGGGCTGCAGTACCTCCCGGATTGGCTCTACACCAGCCCGGCGATCTACCAGCGCGAGATTGAGCGCATCTTTCACGGCGCGACGTGGAACTTCGTCGCGCTCGAAGCGGAGATTCCGAAGCCGGGCGACTTCACGCGCTCCTACGTCGGGCCGACGCCCGTCGTCGTGGCGCGCGACACCGACGGCTCGGTCCACGTCTTCGAGAACCGCTGCGCGCACCGCGGCGCGGAGTTCTGCCGCGCGCAACGCGGCAACACGAAGGAGTTCGTCTGCCCCTATCACCAGTGGTCCTACGACCTGAAGGGCAACCTGCAGGGCGTGCCGTTCAAGCGCGGGATAAAGGGCGAGGGCGGCGGCATGCCCAAGGACTTCAGGAACGAGGACCACGGCCTCCTGCAGCTCAATGTCACTACCCTGCACGGCGTGGTGTTCGCCTCGTTCTCGAAGGAGGTGGAGCCGATCGAGGCGTATCTCGGCGCCGAGATCCTCAAGGACTTCGAGGTGGTGTTCAAGGGAAGAAAGCTCAGGATCCTCGGCTACTACCGCAACGAGCTGCCGGGCAACTGGAAGCTCTACCACGAGAACCTGAAGGATCCTTACCACGCCACGCTACTGCACTCGTTTCTCGTCACCTTCGGCCTGATGGTCGCCGGCAGCAAGAACGGCATGATCGCGGACGCGACCGGCCGCCACGGCACCCTCGCATCGGCCAAGCCGGACAACGTCGCGGCCGCGGTCGGCGAGGTAAAAGCCGAGATGCGCTCCTACCGCGAGGACTTCAAGCTCGCCGACGGGCGCTTCCTGCAGTACGTGCGCGAGTTCGACTCGCCGTGGTCGGTCACCATGCAGACGATCTGGCCGAACCTTATCGTACAGCGCGAGCTGAACACCCTCGGCATCCGCCACATCGTGCCGAACGGCCCGCACAGCATGATCATGCTGTGGACCATGTTCGGCTACGACACCGACGACGAGGAGATGCTGCGCCACCGCCTGCGCCAGGGCAACCTCATGGGCCCTTCGGGCTTCCTCGGCCTGGAGGACAACGAGGCGATCAAGTTCGTGCAGGAAGGCTTGCGTCGCTCGTCTTCGGACAAGGGCATCGTCAAGCTCGGCGGGACCACGCAAGGGTCGACCAACGCGGTCATCGACGAGGCCGCTATCCGCGGCATGTACGCCTACTATCGCGGGCAGATGGGGCTGTGATGTATCCCGGCTACGACATGGCGAGTGCCGACCCGCGCGAGACGCGCGAGCTGCGCATGGAAATCGAGGAGTTCCACGCCGACTACTGCTGGACGCTCGACTGCGGGGAGGTCGAGCGCTGGCCCGACTACTTTACCGACGACGCCGTCTATCGCATCACCGCGCGCGAGAACGCCGATTCCGGGCTGCCGGTCGGCCTGGTGTACGCAGACTCCAAGGCGATGATCCGCGACCGCGCGTTCGCCATCAAGCACACGCAGATGTACGCGCCGCGCACGCTGCAGCACTTCGTCACCAACGTACGCGTGCTCGAGGCAAAGGGGGCGACGATCAAGGCGCAGTCGAACTATCTGCTGCTGCAGACGCTGGTCGACGGGCCCACCTCCATCCAGCAGTCGGGGCGCTACTACGACACCTTCGTGCGCGTCGGCGGCAGGCTGCTTCTCAAGGAGCGCCAGTGCGTCTACGACACCGTGCTCATCGCCAACGACCTGGTGCTGCCCGTCTAGTCGATGCGCAGCGGGCCGCGACCGTATTCGTTGTTCGCCTCGATGAGGCGCGCGAGCGTGGCCATGAACACGTCGCGCTCCTTCTGGCTAAGCGGCGCGCACATGCGGTCCTGCGCGCGCTGCATGCCGGAAAACATCGTTGCGATTAGCGCCCGGCCGCGACGCGTGATCCTCGCGAGCCGCGCGCGCCGGTCGCGCGGATTGGGCTTGCGGGTCACTAGCCCGCGCCTTTCCAGGCGCGAGAGCACCTCCGCCGTGCTGGTGCGGTCGAGGCCGAGCTCCTCGGCGAGCGAGCCCTGGTCGAGCTCGCCGCGAAAGCTGAGCGCTGTGAGCAGCCCGTACTGCACCGGGGTGAGGCCCGAATCCTTGCACTCTTCGAGAAACAGCGCGCAGTGGATCTGATGCAGGCGCCGGATCAGGTAGCCGGGGCGCGACCAGAGCGGCAGCCTAGGCTCGCGCACGGGAGATTTCATGGCGCGCGAGTCTAGCGCATCGGCGTTTCCAACCGCGGCCGATACCGCGCGGCGGGTACGGAACGGCGAAATCTCGGCGGTCACGGTGCTCGAACAGTGCCTCAACCGAATTCAGAACCTACAACCTAGGCTGAACGCCTTCGTCACGGTGTGCGCGGACGAGGCGCGCGCGCAGGCCGCCGCGGTCGACCGCGCGCGTGCTGCCGGCGGGAAACTCGGGCCGCTCGCCGGCGTGCCGGTGTCGGTGAAGGACATCCTGAATACGAAGGGTGTGCGCACCGCCTGGGGCTCGCGCCTCATGGAAAGCAATGTGCCCGCGGAGGACGCGGTCGCGGTGAAGCGGCTGAAGGACGCGGGCGCGGTGATCCTCGCCAAGACCACCACGCCCGAGTTCGCCTACAAGCTCCTCACCGACTCGCCGATCTCCGGCATCACGCGCAATCCGTGGAATGCCGAATTGACGCCCGGCGGGTCCTCCGGCGGCTCGGCCGTGGCGGTGGCGGCGGGCATGGGGCCGCTGTCGCTCGCCACCGACGCGGGCGCCTCGACGCGCCTGCCGGCGGCGTGCTGCGGCATCCTCGGACTCAAGCCGACGCTCGGCCGCGTGCCGCACAGCCAGGTGCCGGACGCCTTCAACAACTTCATTCACCTCGGCCTGATGGCGCGTACGGTGGAGGACTGCGAGCTCATGCTGGAGGTGATCGCCGGACCGCATCCGGGCGACCCCTACTCGCTGGTCTCCGAAAACTGGAAATCGCAAACCCTGCGCGTCGAATGGCGTCCCTTGCTCGGCAACACGCTGCTCGACGACGAAGTGCGCAGCGAATGCGAGGCCGCGCTGCGCGACCTGGGAGCCGAGGTCCGCACGGTCAACGAGACGTTTGAGAACGCCGAAGCGCCGTGGCGCGTGCTGCAGCAGTCAAACTGGGCGGCGCGCTACTTCGCAAGACTTGGCGAGGTGGAGGCGAAGATCGAGCCCGGTTTCGCCGCCGGCATCCGCGCCGGCGGCGCCTACACCGGGCAGCAGCTCCTCGCGGCGACCGTGAAGCGCACGGAGCTGTTCCGCAAGGTGCAGGGCTGGTTCGAGCGCTGCGATCTCGTGGCGACGCCCACCATGAGCCGCCCGCCGCTTTCCGCGACGCACGGCGTGGACGAGCCGATCACGGTGAACGGCAGGCCCGCCGGCGACATGCGCGTCGCCTGGGCGCCTTACCTCAACGTGTTCAATCTCACCGGGCACCCGGCGCTCAGCGTTCCCGCGGGCTTCACGCGCGCGGGACTGCCGGTCGGCCTG
This sequence comes from Burkholderiales bacterium, assembly GCA_035456405.1. GTDB lineage: Bacteria > Pseudomonadota > Gammaproteobacteria > Burkholderiales > SG8-39 > JAGVSZ01. The sequence continues at coordinate 6,440 of DATIDG010000056.1, forward strand.
CAGCTCGTCGCGCGCTGGCACGCAGAGGCGGACCTGTTTGCGGCGGCCCGGGCGCTGGAGAAGGCCCGCCCGTGGGGCAAGCGCGTGCCGCCGGAGGCCGCATGAAGCTCTTCCTGCGCGGCGTCGATGCGCTGAGCTCCGCCGCGGCCTGGCTCGCCACCTGGTGCGTGCTGTTCGCCTGCGCCGTGAGCGCCAGCAACGCGGTCACCAGGTATCTCTTCTCGGTCGGCTCGAACGCCTGGCTCGAGATGCAGTGGTATCTCTTCGCGGTGATCGTGCTCTTCGGCGCCGCCAAGACGTTGCGCCTGAACGGCCACGTGCGGGTCGACATCTTCTACGGGGCGCTCGCGCCGCGCGGGCAGGTCTGGCTCGACCTCGTGTGCCTCGGCATCTTCCTGCTGCCGGCGGCGCTGCTCCTCACCGGCATGTCGTGGACGCTCTTCGCCGAGTCGTGGCGCATCGGCGAAGTGTCGTCCAACGCCGGGGGGCTCGTACGCTGGCCGGTCAAGCTCGTTCTTCCGATCGGTTTCGCGCTGCTCGCCCTGCAGGGCGTGGCCGAGATGGTGCGCCGCGCGGCGATGCTCACCGGCGCGCTGCCCCTTTCCACGCAGTACGAGCGGCCGGCGACCTAGGAGCCGCGATGGTCGCCAACATGGCCCCCATCATGTTCGCCGGTCTCATCGTGTTCCTGCTGATCGGCTTCCCGGTGGCGTTCTCGCTCATGGCGCTCGGCCTGTTCTTCGGCTTCATTGGCATCCAGGTCGGGTTGTTCTCGCCGGACTTCCTGTCCAACCTGCCGCTGCGCGTGTTCGGCATCGTGTCGAACGACCTCCTGCTCGCGATCCCGTTCTTCACCTTCATGGGCACGATCCTCGAGCGCACCGGTCTCGCCGAGGACCTGCTCGAGAGCGCCGGACAGCTCTTCGGCGGCGTGCCCGGCGGGGTCGCCTACGCGGTGATCCTGGTGGGCGCGATCTTCGGCGCGATCTCCGGGACTATCGCGGCCTCGGTGATCGCGCTCGGCATGATCGCGCTGCCCGCGATGCTGCGCTACGGCTACCACGTGAAGACGGCCATGGGGGTCATCGCCGCCACGGGCACGATCACGCAGCTCGTGCCACCGTCGCTCACGCTGCTCGTGCTGGCCGACCAGCTCGGCAAGCCGGTGGGCGACATGTACGCGGGCGCGATCGGCCCGTCGATCGCGCAGACGCTCATCTTCATGCTCTACATCCTCGTGCTGTCGGTGCTGCGCCCGCACTGGGTGCCGCCGCTGCCGGTCGAGGCGCGCACGCTGCGGGGCTGGGTGCTCCTGAAGCGCGCGCTCTGGGGCGTGGTACCGGCGATGAGCCTCATCTTCCTCGTGCTCGGCACGATCTTTCTCGGCCTCGCGACGCCGACGGAGGCGGGTGCCATGGGCGCGGTCGGCGCCCTCGTGCTCGCTGCGCTACGCGACCGGCTCACGCGCAGGCTCATCTGGCAGGGGATGGACAGCACCATGCGCTTGAGCTCGATGGTCATCTTCATCCTGATCGGCGCCACGGTGTTCTCGCTCGTGTTCCAGGGGGTGGACGGGCCCCACTGGGTCGAGGGGCTGCTCGGCGCGCTGCCCGGCGGCCAGGTCGGCTTCCTCATCGTGGTGAGCCTGTTCGTCTTCGTGCTCGCCTTCTTCCTCGACTTCTTCGAGATCGCCTTCATCGTCGTGCCGCTGCTCGCGCCGGTGGCGCACAAGCTCGGCATCGACCTCATATGGTTCGGCGTGCTGCTGTGCGTGCTGCTGCAGACCTCGTTCATGCATCCGCCGTTCGGCTTCGCGCTTTTCTATCTGCGCGCCATCACGCCGCCTTACATCCGCAGCGGCGAGATCTACCTCGGCGCGCTGCCGTGGGTGGGGCTGCAGCTCATCGTGGTCATGCTCGTAATCGCGGTGCCGCAGCTCGTGACGATGTTTTTCCACGCCGGCCCGGTCGTGGACATGGACAAGGCGGGCGAGGATGTGAGAAGGCAGATCGAGCGGGCGTTGCAGCCGCGATGAATTTCCACCGGAGGAGGGAACCATGAAGAGACGCGATTTTTTGACCAGGGCAGGCGCCGGCGCGGCGCTCGCGGCAACCGCGGCGCCCGCGATCGGGCAGACGCCGCAGGTGCGCTGGCGCATGTCGACGATGTGGCCGAAGAGCCTGGACGCGATGCACGGCTCGGCCGAGCTCTTCGCCCGGCGCGTGGGCGAGCTCACCGAGGGCCGCTTCAGCATCCAGGCCACCGCGGCGGGCGAGATCGTTCCGCCGCCCCAGGTGTTCGACGCCGTGCAGAACGGCACCATTGAGTGCGGCCACGTGCTGTCGTCGTTCTTCTTCGGCAAGAACCCGGCGATCGGCTTCGACGCCGGCATGCCCTTCGGCCTCAACGCGCGCCAGCAAGCGGCGTGGATGTACTACGGCGGCGGCCTGCAGGCGCTGCGCGAGGTGTTCGGCAAGTTCAACATCGTGCAGTTCCCGGTGGGCAACGTCGGCGTGCAGATGGGCGGCTGGTACCGGAAGGAGATCAACAGCATCCAGGACCTCCAGGGCCTCAAGTTCCGCATCGGCGGCATCGGCGGGGCGATCCTCGCCAAGCTCGGCGCGGTGCCGCAGCAGATCCCGCCCGGCGAGATCTATACCTCGCTGGAGAAGGGCCTGATCGACGGCGCCGAGTGGATCGGGCCGTACGACGACGAGAAGCTCGGCTTCCACAAGGTGGCGAGGTTCTATTACACGCCGGGCTGGTGGGAAGGCAGCGCACAGGTGACGCTGCTCGTCAACCAGAAGGCCTGGGATTCGCTGCCGAAAGCCTACAAGGACGCGGTGGAATCCGCTGCGGCGGAGCAGTACGTGATGATGATGGCGAAGTACGACGCGAGCCATCCAGCGGCGCTCAAGCGCCTGGTGGGCGGCGGCGCGCAGCTGCGCACTTTTCCGCGCCCGGTGCTCGACGCCTGCTACAAGGCGACGCAGGAGGTGCTCGGCGAGTTCGCGGCGAAGAGTCCCGAGTTCAAGAACATCTACGAGCCCTGGCAGCGCTTCCGCGACGACCAGAACCTCTGGTTCCGCGTCGCCGAGTACAGCCTCGACAGCTACCGCTACAGCGTGAAATGAGCGGCGAAGAAAAGAGCGGCCAGGGGGTCGGCGCGCGCGTGCCGCGCAAGGAGGACTCGCGCCACCTTCACGGCCGCGGCACGTTCGTGCCCGACATGATCCTGCCGGGTCAGCGCGAGGTGGCGTTCTTCCGCTCCCCGGTGGCGCACGCGCGCATCACTGCGGTGAGAAAGCCCGCGGGGTCGGAGGGGCGCATCTTCGTGCGCGAGGATATGCCCGAGGTGAAGGCGATCGTCGCGCCTTCGACGCTGCCGACCTTCAAGCTCTCGGAGCAGCACCACCTCGCCTGGGGCAAGGTGCGCTTCGTCGGCGAGCCGATCGCCTGCTGCGTCGGCCGTACGCGCGCCGAGGCCGAGGACCTTGCCGAGCAGGTCGAGGTGGATTTCGAGGAGCTGCCGGTATTGGTGGATGCCCACAAGGCACGTCGGGATCCTTCCATTCGAGTTCATGAAGAGTGGGACGACAACCTCTATCTCACGCTGCAGCTCGACAACGGCTTCGACGCCGAGTCGAAGAAGGCCGACGTGGTGGTGAAGCGCGAGATCGAGCTTTCGCGCCAGTCGATGAATCCCCTGGAAGGCAAGGGCACGCTCGCGGTCTGGGACGACCGGGCGAACCAGCTCGTGCTCTACAGCTCCTCGCAGACGCCCCACCTCCTGCGCGTGGGCATCGCGCGCTTTCTCGGCCTGCCCGAGGAGAAGGTGCGCGTGATCGCGCCGGATGTGGGCGGCGGCTTCGGCTACAAGTGCATCGTCTTTCCCGAGGACCTGTGTGTCGCATGGCTCGCGCTGCGATACCGCAAGCCCTTCCGCTACATCGAGGACCGGCGCGAGCACCTCGTGGCCGGCGCCAACTCGCGCCAGCACCACTACAACCTCACCGCCTACGCGAGCAAGGAAGGACGGCTGCTCGCGCTCGACGCCGAAGTGACGATCGACGGCGGCGCGTACTCCAACTGGCCGTTCACTATCGGCCTCGAGCCCGGGCAGGCGACTGGCAACCTGCCGGGTCCTTACGATTTCCGCGGCTACCGCGTGAAGACCTATTGCGTGGCGACCAACAAGCCGGGGTTCCTGCCGTACCGCGGCGTCGCGCGCACTGGCGTGTGCTTCGCGATGGAGCTCATGATCGACGCCATCGCGCGCGCGGTGGGCCGCGACCCGTACGAGGTGCGCCTCATGAACCTCGTGCGCCCGGAGCAGATGCCCTACGACAACGTCGCGCGCAAGCACTACGACAGCGGGGACTATCCGCGCGCGCTGCGCATGGCGCGCGAGAAGCTCGACGTCGACAAGTGGCGCGAGCGCCAGAAACGCGGCGAACCCGACGGGCGCATCATCGGCATCGGCTTCGCAAGCTACTGCGAGCAGTCGGCGCACGGCACCAGCGTCTTCGCCGCGTGGGGATTGCCGATGACGCCGGGCTACGACCAGGCGGCGGTGCGGCTCACCGCGGGCGGCGGGCTCGAGGTGAGGATCGGCGTGCAGTCGCACGGCCAGGGCATGGAAACCACGATGGCGCAGCTCGCGCACCAAGTGCTCGGCATCGACGTTGCGCGCGTGCAGGTGGTGCACGGCGATACCGGCACCACGCCGTTCTCGACCGGCACCTACGCCTCGCGCTCGATGGTCATGTCGGGCGGTGCAGTGGTGAATGCGTGCAAGGAACTCATCCCGCGCTTCGTGCGCATCGGCGCGCATCTTCTGAAGTCTCCCGAGTCCGAGTGCCACTTCGAGCCCGGCAGGGTTGTCGGACCCTCCGGCTCCGTAAGCTTGAGCGACATCGCCGAGGCCTGGTACATGCGCCCGGAGCGCCTACCCGACAACGTTGACAAGCAGGGATTGGAGGCGTCGCTCGCCTTCAAGCCCAAGCGCGACACCGGCGCCTTCAGCTACGCCTCGCACGCGGTCGCAGTCGCGGTCGATCCGGACACCGGCCAGGTCGAGATCCTCGACTACGTGGTGGTGGAGGACTGCGGCACGCTCGTCAACCCCGCGATCGTCGAGCACCAGGCGATCGGCGGTATCGCGCAGGGCATCGGCACTGCGCTGTACGAGGAGCAGCAGTACGACGCGAACGGCCAGCCGAACGCTTCCACGCTCGCCGACTACACGATTCCCGGGCCGACGGAAGTACCGAACATCCGCATCTTCCACCTCGAATCGCCCTCGCCATACACCGAGTTGGGCATCAAGGGCATGGGCGAGGGCGGCGCGATCGCGCCGCCCGCGGTGATCTTCAACGCGGTGAACAACGCCCTCGACCACTTGGGCGTGGAAGTGCGCGACACGCCGCTTACGCCGGAGAAGCTCCTCGACGCCATCGAGCACGCAAGGGCCGCTCCGAAGCGGGAGGCCGCGTGAAGCCCGCCGCGTTCGATTACTTGCGCCCGCGCGATCTGGGCGAGGCGCTCGTCGCGCTGCGCAGCGGGGCGGGGGAAGCGAAGCCGATCGCAGGCGGCCAGTCGCTCGGGCCGATGCTCAACCTGCGGCTTGCCCGCCCGAAACTGTTGGTCGACGTGTCAAGAATAAAAGAACTCAAGAGCATCGTGGACGAAGGCGACGCATGGCGCATCGGCGCTGCGGTCACCCACGCCGAGCTCGAGGACCGGCCGCTTGCCGGCTGCGAGCCGCTCGCCAGGGTGGCGCGCGTCATCGCGTACCGCGCGGTGCGCAATCGCGGCACGGTGGGCGGCAGCCTCGCGCACGCCGACCCGGCGGCCGACTGGCCGCTCGTGTTCGCGACGCTCGATGCCCAGGTGCGTGTCGCCGGGCCGTCGGGGACGCGCGAGATCAAGGCCGACGCCTTCATGAGCGCCGCGTTCACCACTCAGCTCGCCGACGACGAGATCGTCGAGTCGATTCGAGTACCGAAGCTCGGCGCCGGCGCGCGCTGGGGCTACTACAAGTTCTGCCGTAAGACCGGCGAGTTTCCCGAAGCCGCCGCCGCGCTCCTCCTCGACCCGCAGCGGCGCGTGGCGCGGCTTTTCGCCGGCGCGCTCGAGCGCGCGCCGCAGCCGCTCGACACTGTGGCACGCGCGCTCGCCGAGCAGGGATCTGCGAGCGCCGACATGATCGGCGCCGCGCTCGCGCGCGTGGCGTCGGTCCTCGGGCCCGCGGCGCGCAAGCTCCGCGCCACCGCCGTGCAGCGGGCGATCGCCCAGTCATGAAAACCGTCGATCTCACAGTGAACGGCGAGCGCGTGCAGGCGCTGGTCGAGCCGCGCACCCACCTCGCCGACTTCCTGCGCGATCAGCAGCGCCTGACCGGCACACACCTCGGCTGCGAGCACGGCGTGTGCGGCGCCTGCACCGTCCTCATCGACGGCCAGATGGTGCGGTCGTGCATCACCTACGCGGTGCAGTGCGAAGGCTCCGAGGTGCGCACCGTCGAGGGCTTCGAGGACGACGCCCTCATGAAGGAGTTGCGCGCCGCCTTCTCGCGCGAGTACGCGCTGCAGTGCGGGTTCTGCACGCCGGGCATGCTCATCGCCGCGCGCGACCTCGTGCTGCGTCTGCCCGGCGCCGACGAGCGGCGCATCCGCGAGGAGATGTCGGGCAACCTCTGCCGCTGCACGGGCTACGTCGGCATCGTGCGCGCGATCTCTTCCGTGGTCCAGTCGCGTCGGGCGGCGAACGAAGTTCTAGTCGAGGAAAAGAAGGCGCAAGCGCCGGAGCGCTTCACGCCGCTGGAGGCGAAGAAGCAAGAGAAACCGCAAGCCGCCCCGGTGTCGTCCGGCACGCGTATCGAGGATCAGGCGACGGTGAAGCATCCGCTCGACGTGGTCTGGGCCGCATTCGCCGACATGCCGGGGGTGGCGGCCTGTCTGCCCGGCGCGGAGATTACCGAAAGCGCGGGTAATGCGCTCAAAGGACGCATCACGGTGAAGTTCGGGCCGATTCGGGCCGCGTTCGCGGGCAGCGCGGCGCTCGAGCGCGACGAGGCGGCGAAGCGGGGCGTGATCCGCGGCGCCGGGCAGGACGCGCTCTCATCGTCGCGGGCGCGCGGCGACATCGCCTACCAGCTCTTCGACGCGGGCGGCGGCGCCACGCGCATCGCCATCAGCATCGACTACAGTCTGCAGGGGCCGCTCGCGCAGTTCTCGCGCGGCGACTTGGTCAAGGAGTTCGTCGGCCGCATGGTGGCCGAGTTCGGCAGGAACCTCGACAAGCAATTGGGGAATGGCGCGCGCCCGGCCGCACCGGCGGCGCAACTCGACGCGGGCGGCGTGTTCTGGAGATGGCTCTGGTCCCGAATCAAGGCGATTTTCAACTGAGGAGGAGAGAGACAGATGAATCCATGGAAAGCGGTAGCGGCGGCACTCCTCGGCGCGCTTCTCAGCATGTTGGCGGGCGCAGCCTCGGCCCAGGACAAGCTCGCGGTGCGTCTGGACTGGACGCCGTGGGGCGCGCACGCGGCGATTCATCTCGCTAGCGAGAAAGGCTGGTTCCGGCAGAACGGCATCGAGGCCGCGATCGAGGACGGCAACGGCTCGGTCACGACCGTGCAGCTCGTCGGCAGCGGGCGCTTCGACGTCGGGCACGCGAGCCTCGCGCCGATGATGATCGCGCGCGACAAGGGACTCGCGGTGCGCGCGATCGCCAATTTCGCGCGCAAGAACGACATCGGGCTGCTCGTTCCGCGCGGCGCGAACCTGAAGGGTCCGCGCGACCTCGCCGGCAAGAAGATCATCTTCACCGCCGGCTCGCTCGAGGCGCCGTTTCTCGACACCTTCCTCGCCGCGGGGGGCCTCAAGCGCGAGCAGGTGGAGCTGCTGAACGTCGAGGCCGCGGCGAAGGTGCCGACGTACGCGGCGGCGCGCGCCGACGGCGTGTTCTCCACGGTGCCCTTCGTGTTACCGGCCGTCGAGGCCACGCGCCCGTCGGAGGCGATCCTGTTCTCCGACTACGGCCTGCAGTTCCCGAGTTTCGGCTTGGTGTCCTCGGAGGACAAGATCAAGGAACGCGGCGCGGCGATCCGGCGCTTCGCGAGCGTCGTGTCGGGCGCCTGGGAATACATTGTCAACGGCGGCGAGGACGAGGCGGTGAAGGCGATCATCGCACAGCGCCCGCAGGCAAAGGTCGATCCGAAGGTGCTGCGCGCGCAGATCGACGCGCTCAAGGCCTTCTTCACCACGCCGGCGTCCAAGGGCATGCCGATGGGGGTGATGGCGGACGCCGACTGGGTCGCCGGCATCAAGACGATGGCCTCGGTCAACCTCATCAAGAACGCCCCGGCCGCGGGGTTCTACACCAACGACATGCTGGACCAGGCGCTGATCGCGAAAATCGCGAAGCGATGAAGGCGCGTCCGGCCGCGTCCATCGAGGTACGCGGGCTGCGCAAGCAGTTCGGCGGGAAGGGCGTCGTCGCCATCGAGGACGCGAGCCTGTCGATCGCCCCCGGCGAGTTCGTCAGCATCCTGGGGCCGAGCGGCTGCGGCAAGAGCACGCTCTTGCGCTGCATCGCCGGGCTGGAGTCGCCGAGCGGCGGATCGATCACGGTGAACGGCGCGCCGGTGAGCGGCCCGCCTGAGGGACTCGGGATGGTGTTCCAGCGCGACGCGCTCCTCGACTGGCGGAATGTGGCGGACAACCTGATGCTGCCGATCGATTTCCGGCACGGCGACCGCGCCGCGGCGCGCGAGCGGGCGGCGGCGCTCCTCGCGCTCACCGGACTGGACGGCTTCGAGGACGCCTATCCCGCGCAGCTCTCCGGCGGCATGCGCCAGCGCGTCGCCATCTGTCGCGCGCTGGTCGATGACCCGGTGCTGCTCCTCATGGACGAGCCGTTCGGCGCGCTCGACGCCTTGACGCGCGACCAGATGAACATCGAGCTGCAGCGCATGTGGCTCACCGAGCACAAGACCGTTCTCTTTGTCACCCACAGCATCAGCGAGGCGATCTTCCTCGGCGACCGGGTGGTGGTGTTCACGCCGCGCCCGGGGCGCATCGCCGACGTGATCGAAGTCGAGCTGCCGCGGCCGCGGCGCCTCGCGGTGCGCGCGAGCGAGCGCTTCAACAGCTATGCGAGCAACATCCGCACGCTGTTCGAGGGCATGGGCCTCCTGAAGGAGGAGGCGTGAAGGGAAACCTCACCGCGCTCGCCGTGCTCGTCGGCGTCTTTCTTCTCTGGGAGGCCGGGGTGCGCGCCTTCGAGGTGAAGCCGATCATCCTGCCGCCGCCCTCGGCGGTGCTCGCCGACCTGCTCAGCGCGCCCGCCTGGTACCTCGGGCACGCGTGGTACACGCTCATCGTCACGCTCGGCGGCTTCGCCCTCGCGGTGCTGTTCGGCGTGCTGCTCGCCGTGCTGATCGTGGAATCGCGCCTGCTGGAAAAAAGCGTCTACGCGCTCATCGTCGCGCTGAACAGCGTGCCCAAGGTGGCGGTGGCGCCACTTTTCGTCATCTGGCTCGGCACCGACGCCGAGCCTAAAGTCGCGATCGCCTTCCTCATCGCGGTGTTCGCGATCGTCATCGACGCGGTGCTCGGCCTCAAGTCGGTGCCGCCGGACATCCTCGACCTCGCGCGGTCGCTGCGCGGCGGTCGGCTCGCGACACTGTGGCGCATCCGCTTTCCCTGCGCGCTCCCTTCGCTCTTCGCCGGCATGAAAGTGGCGATCTCGCTCGCGCTGGTCGGCGCGATCGTCGGCGAGTTCGTCTCGTCGCAGCGCGGCCTCGGCTACGTTATCCTCAGCGCGCAGGGGATGTTCGACACGGCGCGCGTGTTCGCCGCTATCCTGGTGCTCGCGGCGATGGGCGTGGCGCTGTTCTGGCTCATCGCCTGGCTCGAGCGCCTCGCCATCCCGTGGCACGCGTCGCAGAAAGAGCGCGTTCACAATTCCTGAAAGGAGTCACCATGGCACTCGTACCCATCGCCAAGCAGGGCAACTACCTCCATATCTACGACTTCAAGGTCGACCCCGACCACATCGACGACTTCATCCGGCTCTTCAACCAGTTCGACTACTCCGACGCCAACCCGATGCACAAGTCCCCGGCGCAGGTGAAGGACGGCGCGCTGGTGCAGGACGTGAAGGACCCGACCCGCTTCTGGCTGATCGGCGAGTGGGCAGACATCGAGGTGCACGCCCGCATCCTGAAGGAGTTCAAGGGCATCAAGCCCGAGTTCATCAAGCACATCGTCGGCGGCAACTTCACGCCGCAATACGGCAAGGTGGTGTCGGCCACGCCGCAGCACATCCTCGACAAGGCGCAGAACCTGTCGGCGTGAAGCTCTACACCTTCTTTCGCTCGTCGACCTCGTACCGGCTGCGCATCGCGCTCGCCTGGAAGAAGCTCGCGTACGAGCCGGCCTACACCAGCCTGCCCGGGATGAAGCACAAGGACCCGGCCTTCCTCGCGCTCAATCCGCAGGGGCTGGTGCCGGCGCTGGTGAGCGACGAGGGGAAGGTGTACACGCAGTCGATGGCGATGATTGAGTGGCTGGACGAGCGCTATCCCGAGCCCCCGCTCATGCCGCGCGACACGGAAGAGAAGTGGTACGTGCGCGCGGTCTCGCAGATCATCGGCTGCGAGATGCACCCGCTCAACAACGTGCGCGTGCTCAAGTACCTGAAGAGCGCCTACGGCCTGGACGACGCCAAAATCAACGGCGACTGGTATCCGCACTGGATCGCCGAGGGCTTCGCCGGGCTGGAGGGCTTCCTGAAAGCGCAGAAGCGTGCCGGGAGCTACTGCCTGGGCCAGCGCGTCAGCATGGCCGACGTGTGCCTCGCGCCGCAGGTCTTCAACGCGCAGCGCTTCAATTGCGACCTGGCGCCCTATCCCACGGTGATGGCGATCTTCGAGCGCTGCATGAACCTGCCGGCGTTCTCCGAGACGCAGCCTTCCAGGCAGGGCGACGCCGCATAATGCTCACGCGCCAGCCGCACTTCGAGTACTCAGCGATCGTCGACCGGCCGCAGTTCTCCTGGCCCGGCAGCAAGCGTCTCGCCTTCCACCTGTGCCTCAACCTCGAGGCCTTTGCGTGGAATACCGGGCTCGGCATCTCGTACTCCCCGGGACTGCCGCACCCCAACTCATATAACTGGGGCTGGCGCGAGTACGGCAACCGCGTGGGCGTTTGGCGGCTTCTCAAGCTCTTCGACCAGCTCGAGCTCCCGGTGTCGCTTCTTCTCAACAGTGAATGCTACGAGCACTGCCCGGAAGTGGTGGCCGCCTTCCGCGAGCGCGGCGACGAGATCGTGGGCCATGGCCGCACCAACTCCGAGCACCAGAACGACCTTGACGAGGCGGGCGAGCGCCAGCTCATCGCCGATGTGACGGAAGCGATCCGCCGGCATGAAGGCAAGCCGCCTGCCGGGTGGCTCTCGCCCGGCGTGAACCCGAGCAAGGTGACGCCGGACCTGCTGCAGGAAGCGGGCTATCGGTACCTGCTCGATTGGCCGATGGACGACCAGCCGGTGTGGATGAAGACGCGGAGCGGCCGCATCCTCAGCGTGCCCTACCCCCAAGAGGTGAACGACATCCCGATGATCGCCCTGCACCACGGCACCGCGGACAGGTTCGCCGACATGATCATCGACAGCCTGGACGAGATGCTCGAGCAGTCGCAGGATCAGCCGCTGGTATACGGCGTGTCGATCCACGCCTTCCTCGTCGGCCAGCCGTTCCGGCTCAGGCACTTCCGCCGGGCGATGGAGCACGTGCGCGCCGCTTCCGACCGGGTGTGGTTCGCCACCACAGGCCGGATCGCCGCGCACTACGCCGAGGTCGTTCCGGCCTAGGCCTGCAGCAGCCAGGTCCCGCCGAGCGCGGCGGGCAGGGTGAAGACGCTGCGTTGCACTTTCAATCCGGCCTTGCGGCAGCGCCTGGCGAACGCCTTGGGGTCGCTGCAGGAAGTGCACAGCCGGCGAGGGCCAGGGCCGCGGGAACCCTGCCGAAGACGGTGGAAAGCGCCTTTCTCGTCCCGATTACGACGCGGCCGCGCGCACCTTCGAGGTTCACGAACCTTCCTTCGCGCCGCGGCAGCAGCCCAGCGAAGCGGGCCTAGCCTCGCAGCGCGCCGAGCTCGCGCCTAAGACACAGATCTGGTGTCGGTCTGTCAATCCGCTTCCAAAGTTGACCCCTTTCCCGCGTGCAATTCTGACCCTGGCAAGCTGATGCGGAGCAGTTATCCACGCGGCGCGTGGCGCCCGCCACGCACACGCGCCCGGTGGGTAACTGCGGTCCGGTTGTTCTGCTTACGCTGACTACTTGAGTCGTGGGGCTGCATCGTGGGATTGGCCCGAGGGCAGACGCCTTAGTCGCGACGCTTGAAGCGCCAAGATTCGTTGCCGGTCTCGACGATGTCGCAGTGATGGGTGATGCGATCCAGAAGCGCGGTGGTCATCTTCTGATCGTGGAACACCTGCGGCCATTCGGCGAACGAGAGGTTGGCGGTGATGATCACCGAGACCTTCTCGTACAGGCGGTTGAGCAGGTGGAACAGCAGCGCCCCGCCAGCTTGGCTGAAGGGGAGGTAGCCGAGCTCGTCCAGGACGACGCAGTGCATGCGCGCACATTGGCGAAGGGTGGCGCCGGCACGGTGGCTACGCTGGTCGGCTTCCAGCCGGTTGACGAGATCGAGCACGGTGAAGAAGCGTGCGCGGCGGCCGTGCTTGATGAGTTGGCTGGCGATCGCCACCGCGAGATGGGTTTTGCCGGTGCCGGTGCCACCGACCAGGATTAAGTTGCGTGCGGATTCCACGGGCACGCCCTCGTACCATTGCCGGATCAGGGCCTCGTTGATCGGGGTGGCGGCGAACTGGAAGGTAGGTCCGCTCTCTGGGAGCGCCACCGGCGGGAGTCGGCGTCGATTCCGGACGGTCGCCCCAGCACCTACCCGATCGCCCGCGAGAAAGAACGCCGCCTCGCGGCTCGGCATCCGGCCAGCGAGCAACGCCGTGAACGCCTCGCCGAGCAGCCGCAGGCGGTCCTCGCGCGTATATGCGGCCTGCGGTCGACGCGGACCGAGCACCGCGAGCAGCGCGGCGGCGTCGAAGCGCGGTGGCCGGCTCACCAACTTGTCCCGGCCCAGTCCTCGACGTCGCGCTGAAGCTTCTCGAGCCGGCCCTCCGGGATCAGTTCGGCATACTCGACCAGCAGCGCCCGGCAGCGCTGCACCTTCGTCTGTCCGCGCGTGTGAGCCCAAAACTTGTTGCCGCCCGGCGGCAGCGGCTCTCCGGTTAACCAGCAGCGCTCCTCCACGCTAAGGCCCTGCGGTTGCCACTCACGCCCGACGCGCACGCGCTTAGTCGGCATCAGCGGCCTCCAGCGCCTCGCGCAACTCGACGGCCCGCACCCACGACGCGGTCCACGCGTTCTGCAGCTCGGGCGCAGGCGGCTCGTCCGCGTCCACGGCGAGCGGCGATGCCTCCCATGGCTTAAGGCCCAGCTCGCGGTGGAGCTGCATCCAATCGGCCGCACGGTACGCGGCGAGCGCCTGCGGAGTGATGCGCCGTTGTAGTGGACGAGCGACCCTGCTGCGCTTACTTGGCACCCCAACCTCCTGCTGGCCGGCCCGGGCGATCGCGCAACGGTTCGAGGTCGAGGTTGAGCGCCCTCAGGCTCGCGAGCAGCGCTTTCTGCGCGTCGCGCTCCACCGCGAGCAGCGGGTGCGCCCGCGCCTGCCGCTTCGAGCCCTTCGACATGAGCCCGTCCGCCTCGATCGCCCGGCGCGCCTGCTGCATCCGGTCGTAGGCCTCGCACGCCGTCTGCAGCAATAGGAGCCCGCCAGGATCGGTGATGCTGAATTCGGCAACGAGCTGCGACCACCAGCTTTTCGCCTCGGTTGAGAGGTGAGACGGTGCCGGCTTAGTGGGCAATAATGGAACCACGTGCATGGAAATCTCCTACAGGGGAAACGCGGTGTGAAACTCCGTTTTAGCTTTGCCTGGTTTAGGCCACGGCCTCCAGAACATTCGACTTTCCCAGCGACCTCCCCCCCCTGGTGTCGATCGTTCCCCCGCTGCGCGTACAGGCCGAGGCTCGACGATCGATGGGTGGGAGCGGGTGGCGTAGCTATCGCGCGTCGCCGCTCAGCTCGTAGAGCGCCTGGTCAAGCTGCTGCGCGTAGGCGAGCGACAGTTCCGCAGCCAACGGCGTTGCGGACCGATCGAGTTTGTCTAGCTCGCGCTCAAGGAACGTGATTGCAACGTCGAGCTGGTGCGCGGAGAGCTTCGCGAATAGGTTCATGGCTTAGGGTTGTGCGTCGATGGGGACGATCGCGCCCATGGGTCTAACGCCCGATTGAGCCGCAAAGCCGTTTGAGCCGGATCGATCTATATATGACGCACAAGCGCGCGCTAGGGGCTTCATATAGCGGGAGCGGCTCAAGCGGCACTTCCGGCTCAACAAGCAGGTCCTCATTGGGGCGCCTTGAGGCGGATGCCGGCGAAACCGCGCCCACGAATGCCAAGCTCGTTGCGGATGCGGCGGAGGCCGTTCGCGGCGAGGCGGTCGCCCAGGGCGCGGGAGGAGCCGGGATGCTCGCCGGCCGCCTCGGCGTAGGACTTCCAGCACGAGAACAGCGACGCGATCGTCTCGGTGAACGTGCCGTCGGTCTCGCAGCGCTCCTCCAGCCAAGCGGCGAAGGTATCCTGCGCCTCGAAGTAGGTTGCGGTCTCGGACTTGACGCGCGCCGGCACGACGAGGCCGTGGTCCTGCCAGTCGAGGCAGCCGTCTATCGCCCAGCGCAGGATCTGCCCGTACTCCGCGCGCAGTCGCTGCTTGAGTGTCTGGTCGCGCCGCTGCGGGCGGAAGGTGAAAGGGACGATATGGAAGCGCCGCCGCCAGGCGTCATCAACGACCTGGAGCTTCGGCTTGTGGTTGCCGAAGAGCAGCAGCTTGAAGGTCGGCCGGAAAATGAAGTTGTCCATCCGCATGAAGCGCGCCGTGATCGGATCCCCGCCGGTCATCGTCTTGACGCGCTGCTCGTCCCAGGCGCGGCCCTCGCGCGTCTCGGACGCGACGACTAGACGGGCGCCGCGGAGCATGGCGAGGTCTGTCGAATGACGTTCGAAGCGAGACGCGAGGAACGTGTCCATCGCGGCGGTCGTCGCGTAGTCGCCGAGGATGTCGTGCAGCGCGCCGATGAATGTCCCCTTGCCGTTGCCGCCGGAGCCGTAGCAGAAGAAGAGGCACTCCTCGCGCGTGTCGCCCGTCAAGGCGTAGCCGGCGATCTGCCGAAGGAACAGCTCTAGCTCCTCGTCCTCCTGCGTCGCCTGCGCGAGGAACTGGCGCCAAAGGACCGGCTCGCCCTCCTCGGGCGCGACCGAGGTCGAGCGCGTGATGAGGTCCTTCGGGTCGGCGTGGTGCAGCTCGCCCGTGCGTAGGTCCACGGTCCCCGCGGGCGTGTTAAGCAGCCACGGGTCGGCATCCCATTCGTCGCCGCGCATCGCGAAGGCTCGATCGGCGCGCGCCATGCGCTCTACTGCGCCGGCCGTGGCAGCCTTCGCCCATTGGCGGCGGCCCTCGGCGTTCAGCGAGCGGCAGAGCGAGCGCGCCCAATCGAAGGCGAGGTCGGTTGGATCTTCCCGCCAGCGAGTCCCTTCCCAGATGAGCCACCGCCCGCGGTCATGCGAGAAGCGCAGCGCGTTATGGTGCTGATCGGCGAACGCCCGCGCGATGGCGTCCTCGGTGAGCGAGTAGACCGTAGCGCCCTTCCGGCCGGAAAGGATCACGCCCTCGTCATCGGCTCTGCGCGCGCCTTCCACCTTCTTCGCGTCGAGGAGCCGCACGACTTTATCGGCGGTGTCGTCGTAATCGTCCACGTTTGCGGTCACGCGAGCGCTCCCATGACCGCAGTGACGCGCTCCCGCGCCTTGCGAAGCCGGCTCATGTCCACGTCCGAGAGCCGCCGCCCCGCGAGCGTCACGTCGCACGCCGCGACGAAGATGACGTTCGTCTCACGGTCGATGATCTCGAGGAGCTGGCGATCCGACCACGGCTTACGCTCGCGCGGGGCGCGGTCGGTGTTCGGTCTCTTTGGATAGAGATCCGCGAGTTCCATCCCGATCGCGGAGAGCACCTGCTCGACGCTGCATCCCCCGAAGTCGTGAACGAGCACGCGGCCGTCCTCAAGCTCACGGATCGAGAGCGACGGCGACTTGTCGGCGTGGCTCGGGCAAGCCGCGACCCACCGGTCATCGCCGACGCGGCGCACGCGATCCAAGCGGGACAGGACGGCGTCGGCGCTCACGCGGACAGGTCCTCCCGCTCGATCGTCGGCATGCTATCCACCGTCGCGCGCAGCTCGGCGAGCGCGCGGAGCTTCGCTTCGAGCACGACGATCGCTGCCGGGCCTTCGTTTTTCGGGCGCACTCATGTTGGCGCCTCGGCTCCGCGCTTTGCGGCTCTTGAACGCGCCCAACGGTCGAGGTCGTCACCGTTGTAGCGCACGCGCGATCCGACGCGCGACCAAGGCGGCCCTGCACCCCGGCTGCGCCAGCTCTCAAGGGTTTTTTCGGAGATACCGAGGCGGTCCGCCGCCCGCTTGGGCGGGAGCCACTCCGGCCCTGTTGGGGCGGCCGGCGTGGCGGCCTTTGCTGGGGTAGCGGCTTCGCGTAGATGCGCGACCACGCGGGCTGTGACCGCGGCCGCGAGCGCTGCCGCTACCTCGGCGGCGGCATGCTGCTTACCTTGGGAACTCATCCGGAGGCCTCGGCCTTGCGCTTGAGGCGTGGCGCCTCGCCGCGCATCCCGCCTTCGGCGATCGGGCGCGACTTCGCCCACTCTTCAAGCTCGCTCGCGAGCCATCCGACGCTGCCGTTGGTGAGTTGGCGGCGGCGCGGGAACAGGCCCTTGCGTTCGAGCCTGCGGGCCGTGCCCTCCCCGAAACCGATGACCGATTCCAGCTCGGTCTTCCGGACGACGATCTTCATTGGCGCGATACCTCGCTCAGGTAACGCGCCAAATTATCTGGCCGACTTTTCGCCTTTCTGGCCAATAATCGATCGGACGCGCTCGTCGAACGCCCGAATCTCGCTCGGCCTCAAGGCGTTGCGCTCGCGCGAAAGACGGTCGATCGCGCGCAACCCGAGGCGGCCGATCTCGTCGCCGTAGACCTCCATCAACTCGGCGAGCTGGCGCCGACGCCTAGCGAGAAACTCCGGGATGCTCAGGAGTTCGCGCGCCCAATCGGCGTGCTTGGCATAGAAGCGGCGCGCCGATCGCGCAGAGACGCGGTGCCGCTTCGCGATCTTCGCGTAGAGCCAGTCGGGAGTCCTGCTCTTCGTGATGCACTGCGCCCGACGCTCGCGCTCGACGTCCATCGCGACGGCGACCTCGGGCTCGACGTCCACATAGCGCCATTTCGGACGACGGCCGGCGCGGCCTTGCATCCGCTTAACCTCGTCCGGCGGCTCCGCCAGGGCGGCGCGAAGAGCCTCCAGAGAGGAAGACGACCCGCTCCGGCGTTTCATGCCCCCGCCTTCTTGCCCTTGCGCCGAGGCCCGATCTCGACGACCGGCGCCGTTTTACCCTCGCAGTGCGCGCGCATCTTCGCGGCGATCGCCTCCATGACCGGGCGCAGGCGTTCGACGTCCAGCGCCATGTAGCCTGCGGTCACATCGCCGCGGGGGAGCGCGTGATTGACGAGCAACTTGATCGCGTAGGGGCTGGCGTCGGTCGACTCGGCGACGGTGATGAACAGCCGCCGGCAGTCGTGCGGCGTGATCCCGAGAGCGTCATCGCGCGGCTCCTCGACGTGACCTGACTCGGCGCCCGGCGAAGGGAACACCCATGGCGATTCGAGCTTCGCGTCCTCGTCCTTGCGGGTCTTCAGGGTCTCCGCGAGGAAGGCCGGCAGCGGCATCGTGAATGCGCGCACCTCACCGCCCTTCGGGTTTGGGACGTGGAGCGTGCGCCTGTCAATCTTGAGGTGCTCCCATAACACCTCGCATGCGGATTGACGCCGAAGACCAGTGAATAACATCGTCTTCCAGAGGTCGCGGCGCGGCCCGCTCTTGATCGCGCCGATCTGCTTCCAGAGCGCGGGTAATCCGTCGAGCCCGATTGGGGCCTTCTTCTTGGCCTCCGGGAGCCAATCGATGTTCATGGTCGGGCAGAGCCCGATCTCCGGGTGCTGACGCGCCGCGCGGCGCCAGCAGGCACGGAAGACGCGGAACGTTCGGTTCGCGGTCGTGCCCCCGAAGCCTTCGCCGCGCCTGCGCCACTCGTCCTTCTTGAAGCGCCCAGCTGCGATGCCGGCGGCGATCGCGGAGTGCTTGCGCCGCGCCTCCTCCCGTGTGATCGACAGCAACTCGCGGTCAAGCCAGTCGCCGAGGTACTTCTCGAGGACGTACCGGTCGCCGTCGATCGTCCTCTGGCTGCGCCCCTTCGCCTTGAGCGTCGCCTCGCGCAGCTCCCAGGCGCCGCGGAGTGTGATCCCTCTCGCCTTCGCCTTGCGCGCCTCTACGCGCTCCTCGCGGCGGGCCTGAACCGGGTTGACGCCGTCTGCCATCTTCCCGATCCACGAGCGCGCCTTCTTGCGTGCCTCCGCGACCCCGAGCCGCGCGCGGGGGTCGAAGGTGAAGCGGACGAGCTTCCCCGCGACGCGCCCGTGAACGAAGAAGCTGCGCGATTCGCCGCTGGCGCTCACGCGCAAGCCGAAGCCCGGCTGCTCGGTGTCGAGGTAGAGCGCTTCGCGTCGCGCGCCTTGGACAACCGCCGGTCGAGCGGTCGAGACAAGCCGCTCGGTGATCCGGACCCGCTGATACGTTGTCACCATTCGCCTTCCTCCGCGTTGACCTACCGCCTCTTCGCGAGCCCAGAGCCGAATATCCGCTGAATATCCGCGCCGATTGGGGAGCGCGGGGGAGCGGGCGGGCGCTTAGCGGGCAGTAAGTGCCTGAATTATAGCGAGATGGGGACGAGGTAGGGGAGTCTTAGGGTGCTGCGGGGGCCGGGCCTGGAAACTTGTAAGCGGTAGGTCCCGGGTTCGATTCCTGGAGCCGGCACCAAGACTCAAGCCTCGGCGAAACCTCGCTTCCCGGATCCTTGGCGTATCCGATTCGCCCGATGATTCGGAGGATTCGGGCTGCGACTGCCGCTTTCACCCGTCCGACGTCATCCCGGTGTCTGCCGCAGCGACAATGCCATGCCGCCGGCCGTGGTCTATCCTTTGACCGGGACCGAGACGCGCGCCGGGATGAAGCTCCCATCTGTCAGCCTGCGCACGATGCTGCTCGCAATGATTGGGGCGGTGGTCGTGCCGCTCGCAATCCTACTGCCGCTGGCGGGCTGGTACGTCGCCGCCGGTTTTCCGCACCAGGAAACGCTTGACCCCGTTTACCGCGCGCTCCGGATGTCGCTCGCCGTCGCGGCGGTTGTGGTCCTCGGCGCAGTGGCGCTCGCGTGGGTCGTCGCCCGGCGGCTGAGCCGACCCGTCGCCGGCATCGTGTCGGCGATGCAGCGCGCCGCCTCCGGCGCGACCGATGCCGTCGCGCCCGAGAGCGGCCCGCGCGAGATTGCGCTGATCGGCGCCGAGTTCAATCGGATGATCGCGGCGCGCACCCGGCTCGAGGCGGAGCGGCGGGACGCGCTCGCGCGGGCCGAAGCGCACGAGCGGCGGCTCGCCGAGATCATCGAGACGATTGCCGAGGGCGTCCTGATCCTCGGACCGGACGGGCGCTACGAGCTCGCGAACCGCGCGGAAGAAGTGCTGCTCGGCGTTCCACGGGACCGCATCGTCGGCGTGCGTTACGACGAGGTATCGTGGCGCCGCGCAACGATTGACGGCTGCGCATTCGACCTCAGGGATCATCCGTTCGAGCGTTTGCGCCGCGGCGAACCGACCGTGCGCGATCAGGTATTCCAGCTCATCACGCCGCAGGGACGGTCGCGGGTGGTTTCGGTGAACGCGGCCGCGCTGCGCGATGCGGCGGGCGGCTTCGACGGCATCGCGATGACCGGCGTGGACATCACCGAGCGGAAGAGCGCCGAGCGGCGGCTTGCCGACGTCATCGAGGCGCTCGGCGAAGGGCTCATCCTGATCGGGCCGGACGGGCGGTACCAGCTCGCCAACCGCGCCGAGGAGGAGCTGCTCGGCGTAACTCGCGATCGCATCATCGGTCTCCGGTACGACGAAGTTCCGTGGCGTCGCCGCACGGCTGACGGCGCGTCGTTCCGGGTCGAGGACCATCCGTTCGCGCGACTCGCCCGTGGCGAGCCGAGCGTGCGCGACTTCGAGATGCAGGTCGTGTCGCCCGGGGGGCGCGCGCGCACGGTGCTCGCGAGCGCGATGCCCCTGTACGACGCGGCCGGGAACTTCGACGGCGCCGTGCTGACGTCCGTGGACATCACGGAGCGGAACAAGGCCGAGCGACGCCTTCGCGAGATCATCGAGACGATGGCCGAGGGGCTCTTCATCATCGATTCAGATGGGCGCTACGAGCTTCTCAACCGCGCCGCCGAGGAGATGCTAGGCACGACCCGCGAACGTGCCGTCGGTGTCCGTTTCGACCGGGCGCCGTGGGGACGGCGCGCGGCGGACGGCTCGACGTACCGGCTCGAAGACCATGCGTTCGAGCAGTTGCGCCGCGGGAAGCCGCGGGTGCGCGACCGCGAAATCCAGTTCGTGCCGGAGAACGCGCCCCCGCGGACGGTCTCCGTCAACGCCGTGCCGCTGCGCGACGCGGCCGGCAACTTCGACGGCATCGTCGCGACGTTCGTCGACGTCACGGAGCGGAAGAGCGCCGAGCGGCGCCTGCGCGAAACGATCGAGACGATGGCGGAGGGCCTTGCGATCATCGGGCCCGACGGGCACTACGAGCTCTTCAATCGCTCAGGCGAGGAGATGATCGGCTATCCCCGCGAGCGCATCCTGGGGGTCCGGTACGACGCCGTGCCGTGGACCCGGATCGCCGCCGATGGCGCGCCGTTCGATACCAGCGAGCACCCGTTCGAGCGGCTGCGGCGCGGCGCAGCGGCGCTGCGCGATTACGAGTACCGGGTCGTGACGGCCAAGGGCGCGGTGCGAACGGTCTCGACCAACGCGGCCGCGCTCCGCGACGCCGCGGGCAATTTCGACGGCATCGTCGCCACCTGGTCCGACGTCACCGATCGCAAGAACGCAGAGCGGCGCCTGCGCGAGATCATCGAGACGATGGCCGAGGCGGTGATGATCATCGGCGCGGACGGGAGCTACGAGCTCGTCAACCGCGAGGCGGAGGAGCTGCTGCGGCGGCCGCGCGAGTGCATCGTCGGCATGCGCCAGGGCGACGTCCCCTGGGCGCGGCTCGCGCTGGACGGCCGCCCGCTGCGTGTCGACGAGTTGCCGCTCGAGCGCCTGCGCCGCGGGGAGCCGGCGCTGCACGGCTACGAGTTCCAGCTGGTGCTGCCGTCGGGACCGACGCGGACGATCCTCATCAATGCCGGGCCGCTGCGCGATGCCGCCGGCAACTTCACTGGCGCCGTCCTGACGGGCTTCGACATCACCGAGCGGAAGGCCGCGGAGCGGCGGCTCGCGGAGTACTCGGCGCGGCTCGGGACGCTGTCGCGCCGCGTGCTCACCGTGCAGGAGGAGGAGCGCCGGGCGGTGGCGCGCGAGCTCCACGACGAACTCGGCCAGGTGCTGACCGCCGTCCGCCTCAACCTCCAGACGCTGCGTCGCCGCTCGCGCGACCCGGAGCTCGGGCCGGTGTTCGAGGACGGGCTCGCCCTGCTGGAGACCGCGATCGCCGAAGTGCGTGCGCTGTCGACGCGGTTGCGACCCACGATCCTCGACGATCTCGGGCTCGAGGCGGCGCTCCGCTCGCACCTCGAGCGCAGGAGCGTGCGTGCGGAGCTCGAGCTCGACACCGACATCCGCCTGCCCCAGCGGCGGCTCGACCCGGCGGTCGAGACCGCGTGCTTCCGCATCGTGCAGGAGGCGATGACGAACGCCGTACGCCATGCCGGGGCGAGCCGCCTCGCAGTTTCGCTGCGGGTCGAGGACGGTGCGCTCGTCCTCGCAGTCCGCGACGACGGGCAAGGGTTCGATCCCGCCTCCGCGGCGCGGCGAGCCGCCCGCGGGGAGAGCGCGGGTCTGTCGGGAATGGAGGAGCGGGCGCAACTTGCCGGCGGTAGACTCGAAATGAACACCGCTCCGGGCCGCGGGACCGAGGTGCGGGTGGTGTTTCCCCTCGCCGAGGCGACCAGGTGAAGATCCGCATCCTTCTCGCCGACGATCACGCGCTCGTGCGCGCGGGCATGAAGTCGCTGCTCGAATCGGCGGACGGCTTCGAGGTGGTCGGGCAAGCGTCAAACGGCCGCGAGGCGCTGCGGCTCGCCAAGACGCTCAAGCCGGACGTCGCGCTCTTCGACATCGCCATGCCCGAGCTGAACGGGCTCGACGCGGCGCGGCGTCTCGGCGCCGAGTGCCCGGAGGTGCGGGTCCTGATCCTCTCGATGCACACCGATCCCGGGTACGTGCGCGAGGCGATGCAGGCCGGGACGGCCGGGTACCTGCTGAAGGACGCGGGCGTAGAGGAGCTCGAGCTCGCGATCCGCGCCGCCTTGCGCGGCGAGCGCTACCTCGATCCGCGCATCTCGAAACAGGTGATCGAAGGCTACGTGCGCGGGCTGGATGCGCCCGAGGGGCCGGCGCTGACGCCGCGGCAGCGCGAAATCCTGCAGCTCATCGCCGAGGGCCGGTCGACGCGTGAGATCGCGCAGCGGCTGCACGTCTCGGTGAAGACCGTCGAGACGCACCGCGCCCAGCTCATGGACCGCCTTGGGATCCGCGACGTCGCGGGCCTCACGCGCTACGCCATCCGCATCGGGCTGGTGAGCGACGGGCGGTAGCCGGGAGCGATTTGCCGCGCGCTCGGACCCGGCTTCAGGGCCCGACCGAGCCAATCTCAGGGCTTCCCCGATTCGCCCCGAAGGCGGCGTTGCGTACCCTGCGCGCCGTGAATTCGAGCCGGGCCGATCTCGTCGCCGATCCTGTGAGCCTCCGGGCGTCCGGCGACGCGCAACCCGGGAGGGGCAGGCTCGCGCTCGAGTTCACACTTGCGCCGCAGAGGAGCCCGCGATGAGCCACGCCAGAACTTTGAAACCGTTCGCCGCACTCGTCCGGGAGTTCGAGCTCGAGTACGTGCACCTGAAGCAGATGCTCGCCCTCGCGGGCGAAGAGCAACGCAACCTCGTCGAGGGAGACATTGCGCGTCTCGATGCGATCGCGGCCGAGAAGCTCGTTCAGCTGCATGCGCTCGAGCTGTACGCCATGCAGCGCGCCGCGTACCTCGCCCAGCAGGGCTTCGCCCCCGATGCGAGCGGGCTCGCCGCGTGTGCGCTCTCCGCAGGCAGCCGCGGGCGCGAGCTGACCACCGCCTGGAAGCGGGTGGCGGACGCGCTCACCGAGCTGCGCGACCTAAACGAGGAGAACGACACGTTGCTCCGCGCCCGGCTCGCGGAGCTCGGCGGGCCGGCCCCGGCCGGGCTGGCCAGGCTGGAGCCCTAGAGAGCAAGAACTGCTGCCGATGGCAGCGGTGTTCCCGGTCTTGGGGGGCACGAGGGGCTGTGGCCCTCGTGTCGTGGCAACTACGCCGGGAATCAGGGCCTCGCGCTGCGGACTTCAGGGTTTCCCCGATGGAGTAGGGGCGTCACGGCGGATACCTTCGAATTCCAGTGAACTCCCGCCCGCCGAAATCCGAACGTGTCACCGCACGCACGCGCATCCTCGTCGTCGAGGAGAACCAGCGGCTCCTGCACGCGCTGCTGCAGTTCCTCGCCACCGAACCTACCGTCGACGTCGTCGGCTCGGCCGGATCGCCCCGAGAGGCGGTCATCGAGATCGCGAAGCTCCAGCCCGAGCTCGTGTTGGTCGACTGGAGCCTGCCGCGGCCCGAGGCCGAGGAGTGCTGCCGGCTCATGCGCCTGCGCGCCGCACCGCCGAAGATCGCCGCGCTCCTCGATGACGACCATGGCTCGTATCGCGCCTCGGCGATTGCCGCTGGAGTGGACGCCGTGATGGGCAAGGGGCAGCTGAGCGAGGCGCTCCTCCCGCTGCTGGACGAGCTCTTTCCGACGCGCCTGCCCGGGCGGTGATTGACGATGCGCAGCTCGGCGAGGGGCGCGAGCACGAAACACGAACGCGATCAGCAGCGCGGTGAGCGCCGTCACGCTGAGGTCGCCGATGGCCGAGCGATAGGCGCGGGCGAGCAGGGAGATGAGCATCGCAGTCTCCGCGGGACGAGTCCGGAGGGCTACGTTGTCGCCGCAGGGGGCGCAAAGAGAAGGGGCGCCCGCGGGCGCCCCTCATTCAGGCGGATTTCAGGCCGGGGTCAGGCCGCTTCGCGCTCGAACTCCGGCAGCGCCACCTCGGCCGGCTCCGGCGCGACCTCGGTCGTCACCCGGGGCTCGCGCAGCGACGCCGCGCGCTGGTAGACGCGGCGGTGATGTTCGGGGCAGTAGCTGTAGCCCTCCTTGACCGGTTTGCCGCAGAAGGTCAGGAAGCCGTCCTTCCCTTTTTCGCCGGCGTGGAACTGACAGCCGCGGACCGGCAGCACGACGACCGGGGCGCGGGGGATAGCTGGTTGACTGTCTTTCATGGTGATTTCCTCGAGGTTCGACCGAATATGAGGGTCACCAACGTGCCAGCCAAGTTCCCGATGTCGAAGCCCCCGCCTAATTAGAATGTGTCCTCGGGACTCTCGGCGAGGGGCGGGCAGCGTGCACGACGATACCAAGGTGGTCCACTCCGGGCGGCATCCGGAGCGCTTCGCGGGCGCGGTGAACCCGCCCGTCTTCCATGCCTCCACAATCCTGTCCCGGTCGCTCGAGGAGTGGGACCGGAAGAAGGCGGACCGCGCGCGAGACGTGCCGGGCACGTACTACGGGCGCATCGGTACGCCGACCACACATGCGCTCGAGGAGGCGATCGCCGAGCTCGAAGGCGGCCATCGCACCGTGCTGGCCCCGTCGGGGCTCGCGGCCTGCGCGGTCGGCCTGCTCGCCGCGGTGCAGGCAGGCGACCACGTGCTCATCACCGACAACGTCTACGGCCCGACGCGGACCTTCGCGACGCGTTTCCTCAAACGCTTCGGCGTCGAGACCACGTTCTTCCAGCCGCTCGTCGGAGTGGGCATCACCGCCCTCATGCGCGAGAACACCCGTGCGGTCTTTCTGGAGTCGCCCGGCTCGCTCACCTTCGAGGTGCAGGACGTGCCCGCGATCGCCTCTGCGGCGCATTCCCGCGGCGCCACCGTGCTGATGGACAACACCTGGGCGACGCCGCTCTACTTCAAACCGCTCGCGCACGGCGTCGATATCTCCATCCAGGCGGCGACGAAGTACATCGTCGGCCATTCGGACGCGATGCTCGGGACCGTCACCGCGACGGAGGCCGCAACCCCGCGACTGCGCGCCGTTCACTACGAGCTCGGCCAGACGGCCGGGCCCGATGACGTCAATCTCGCGAGCCGCGGCCTGCGCACGATGGCAGTCCGTCTGGCGCGGCACTGGGAGACCGGCGTGAGGCTCGCGGAGTGGATCGCGCGCCAGCCGGAGGTCGCGCGGGTTATGCACCCGGCGCTGCCGACCGATGCGGGCCACGCGCTCTGGAAGCGCGACTTCACAGGCGCGAGCGGCCTGTTCGGCGTAGTGTTGAAGGCGCTGGACCGGAAGGCCTACGCGGCGCTGATCGACGGCTTGGTGCTCTTCGGCATCGGCGCGTCGTGGGGCGGCTACGAGAGCCTGATCATGCCGATGACCCCGGGCGACGCGCGCACCGCCACGCTGTGGACCGATCCCGGTCCGTGCTTCCGCATCCACGCGGGGCTCGAGAACGTGGACGATCTCATCGCCGACCTGGACGCGGGATTCCGGCGGCTGCGGGAGAACCTCTGAAGGGAGGACGAGATGACGCTTCGCACACCGGGAATGGAAAAACAGCACGCAGCGCTCGCCGCGCTTTCGTCGCGTTACGTCGACGTCGACGCCCTGCCGTGGAGGCCGACGCCGTACAAGGGCGTCGACATCAAGATCCTCATGGAGGATCCCGAGACCGGAATCATGACGACGCTGACGCGCTTCGCGCCGGGCGCGGAGCTGCCGATGCACGAGCACGTCGAGCTCGAGCAGAGCTGGGTGCTCGAGGGCCGCCTCGTCGACCACGAGGGCGAGGTGACTACCGGCCAATACGTCTGGCGGCCGAAGGGGAGCACGCACGTGGCGCGCGCACCGGAGGGCTGCCTCGTGCTCGGCTTCTTCCTCAAGCCCAACAAGTTCTTCTGATTCCAACCGACAGCCGGAATCCCGCACGTCCTTGCCGCGGAGCATCGCCATGGCCAGAATGAGGATCGAAGGTTCGTTCGTCGCGCTGATCACGCCGTTCAACAAGGACGGCTCGATCGACTTCGGCGCGTTCCGCACGTTGCTCAAGTTCCAGGAGGACCACGGCACGTGCGCGGTCCTCATCATGGGCTCGACCGGCGAGACCTCGATGCTCTCGCCCAACGAGAAGACGGCGATCATCGTCGAGACCGCAAAGATGAAGAGCGGGAAGATGCTCTTCTTCTACGGCTGCACCGGGAACAACACGGACGTCACGATCGCGAACGTCAGGTTCGCCAAGGCGAACGGCGCCGACGGCGCGATCCTCGCCGCGCCCGCGTACATCTGTGCCTCCGAGGCCGACGGCGAGCAGTTCTTCCTCGACGTCGCGGATGCGACCGACCTGCCGCTCGGCATCTACAACAACCCGCCGCGCGTGAAGACCGATCTCCACTGGGACCAGCTGCTGCGGATCTTCGGGCACCCGAACTACGTCGTGCACAAGGAATCCACCACGCGCGTGGGCCAGGTCGCGCAGATCCTCGCTGCGAAGCCCGACGTGTCGGTGATGTGCTGCGATTCGCCGAACCTGGGGCTCGTGATCCCGACCATGTCGCTCGGCGGGCACGGCACCGCGAACATGACCGGGAACATCGCGCCGTCCGAGCTCGCGACGATCTCCACGCCGTGGACGAGCTACAGGGAGGCGGAAGCGTTCAAGGAGACCTACCTGCGTTGCCTGCCGCTGCTGCACTACACCTATTCGGTGATCAATCCCGTCGCGGTGAAGTCCCTGATGAAAGCGCTCGGCCTGCCCGCCGGCGACCTCAGGAGGCCGCTCCGCAATCTCGAGGGCGAGGCGCTGGAAAAAGGCGTGCGCATCGTGCGCGAGCTGGGGCTCGACAAGAAGTACGGCTTCGAGATCGCGCCCACGCTCAAGGTTGCATAGCGGCCTTGGATCTCCTTCTCGCAGGGAAGACCGCGCTCGTCACCGGCGCCTCGAGCGGCATCGGCCGCGGCGTCGCGTATGCCCTCGCGGCCGAGGGTGTGCGGCTCGCCATCACTGCGCGGCGGCGCGAACGCCTCGAGGAGGTCGCCGCCGGGATCGATGCGCGCGGCGGGCACCGCCCGGTGATCGTCGAGCAGGATTTCATGCGCGAGGACGCGCCGAAGCGGATCGCCGAATCCGCGCTCGCGGGCCTCGGCGCGGTGCAGATCCTCGTGAACAACGCCGGCGGCAGCCGTGCGTTCAAGATGGAGGCGACCGAGGCGCAATGGGAAGAAGCGTTGACGCTCAACTTCACGCGCCAGCGCCAGCTCACGGATCGCCTGCTCGGGCAGATGATCGACGGGCGGTGGGGGCGCATCATCAACATCACCGGCAAGTCCGAGCCGGAGGGCGTGAACGGCGCGTTTTGCGCCAAGGCCGCGATGCATTCCTGGGCGAAGGGCCTCTCGCGCGAGGTCGGCAGGCACGGCATCACGGTGAACTGCATCCCGCCCGGCCGCATCATCAGCGAGCAGATCCTGCGCAACTACACGCCCGAGTACCGCGCGCACCAGTCCGCGCACGAAATCCCGGTCGGCGAGTACGGGCAGCCGGAGGACATCGCCTACCTCGTCTCCTTTCTCTGCTCGCCGCTCGCGCGCTACATCACCGGCGCGGTGATCCCGGTGGACGGCGGGCTGCGCAAGTACCAGTTCTGAACGTCAGGCCCGGACAGCGGTCCAGTCTCCGGCCTGCGCGAACCGCTCGGCGAGAAAATCCACGAACGCGCGCACCTTGGCCGAGAGGTGCCGACGGCTCGGGTAGACGGCGTAGATGTTCGTCGGCGCCGGGGCGTAGTCCGCGAGGATGCGCACGAGCCGCCCCGCGGCGAGCTGGCCGGCGACGATGAAGTCGGGCTCCATCGCGATGCCGATGCCCTCGACGGCGGCCGCGACGAGCATCTCGCCGTTGTTGGCATGCACCGGGCCGGCCACACGCACCGCGTGCTCGCTTCCCGCCTGATCGCGGAACCGCCACGTGTTCCGCAGCGGCAGGTACTCGTAGGTGAGGCATGCGTGCCGGGCGAGGTCCGCCGGGGTCTCTGGCGCGCCGCGCTCGCGGAGGTAGATGGGCGCGGCGCAGGCCACGAGCCGCGTCTCCCCGAGCCGGCGCGCGATGAGGTTCTGGGTCGGTGACTCGCCGATGCGGATCGCGAGATCGAAACCCTCATCGACCAGGTCCACGAAGCGGTCCGACAGCTGGACGTCGAATCGCACCTCGGGATGGCGCGCCGCGAACGCGCCGATCAGCCGCGCGACGTGGCCCACGCCGAAGCTGATCCCGCACGTCACCTTCAGCGTCCCGCGCGGGCGGGCTGCGCTCACCGCGGCGGCCTGCTCGGCCTCTTCCAGGTCGGCCAGCACTTGCACGCACCGCTCGTAGAACGCCTCCCCGCTCTCGGTGAGGCTCAGCCGACGCGTCGTGCGGTTGAGCAGGCGCACGTCGAGATGCGCTTCGAGCTCGGCGACGTGGCGGGAGCACGCGGAGGTCGAGATCCCGAGCCGCTCGGCCGCCCTGGCGAAGCTGCCCTGCTCGACGACCCGGGTAAAGACCCGCATGGCCAGGAATCGATCCATCCAATTATCCCGATTACAAGGACAACAAATTTCAGAATAACGTCTTTATCCCGCATCATGCAATCCTCAAACTACAGTCCGTCTCAACCCACAATTCAGGAGTCACTGACCATGTTCGACGCTCGCACTGCTCCTTACGCCGCCTTCGTCTTGCGGCTGGCGCTCGGCGCGATGTTCATCGCCCACGCGCTGCTGAAGTACGCCGTGTTCACGCTGCCCGGCACTGTCCAGTTCTTCCAGTCTCTCGGCCTGCCCGGGCCTCTTGCCTACGTCGTCTTCTGGGCCGAGTTGATCGGCGGCGCGCTGATCCTTGCCGGCATCGGGACGCGCTGGGTCGCCGCCGCGCTCGTGCCGATCCTGCTCGGCTCCCTCTGGGCCCACGCCGGCAACGGCTGGGTCTTCACCGCGAAGGGCGGCGGCTGGGAATACCCGGCGTTCCTTGCCGCAACGGCGATCGCGCAGGCGCTGCTCGGCGACGGCAAGTTCGCGCTCTCGAGCCTGCGCGGCCGCGCGCCTCAGCTGCGCACCGCGTAACGGAAGGGATGCCATGAAGCTCTATTTCTCGCCTGGCGCGTGCTCGCTGTCGCCGCACATCGCGGCGCGCGAGGCCGGTATCCCGGTCGACCTCGTCAAGGTCGATCTCAAGGCCCGCAAGCTCGAGGGCGGCGGCGACTACGCGCGGATTAACGGCAAGGGGTACGTGCCAGCGCTCACCCTCGACGACGGCACGGTGCTGACCGAGGGACCGGCGATCGTGCAGTACCTCGCCGACCGCAAGCCCGAGACCGGTCTCGCGCCCGCCAACGGCACGATCGAGCGCTACCGGCTGCAGGAGTGGCTGAACTTCCTGACCTCCGAGATCCACAAGTCGTTCTCGCCGCTTTTCAACCCGGCGGCGGCGGAGGGCTGGAAGCAGGCGGCGCGCGACAACATCACGCGCCGCTTCGACTGGGTCGCCGAGCAACTCGGGCCGAACGCCTACCTCGTGGGCGAGCGGTTCACCGTCGCCGATGCGTACCTCTTCACGCTGCTGAACTGGTGCCAGTGGACCGGCATCAACCTCGATCGCTGGCCCGCGCTCAAGGACTACCACGCGCGCCTGGCGGCGCGGCCGAAGGTGCAGGAAGCGCTGCGCGCCGAGGGACTCGCCAAGTAGCGCGCGCCCCGGCCACCGTGCCGCACGCTTGCATCGCCGCGTGGCGCGGTGGGATCATGTCTGTTCATCACCCGCGAAGGGGTGCCTACCCGGGCCGGAACTGAGCGATTCCGCGCCCGCCGCTTACTCGGCGAGCCGGACGCCCATGAACTGCCAGCGGTCGGGACCGTAGAAGAAGTTGCGGTAGGTCGACCGGATGTGCGACGCGGGGGTCACACACGAGCCGCCGCGCAGGACCAGCTGGTTCGCCATGAACTTGCCGTTGTACTCGCCGAGTGCGCCCTCGAGCGGGCGGTAACCGGGATAGGGCGAGTAGCTGCTCGAGGTCCATTCCCACACGTCGCCGAAGAGCTGCGTGCCGCCGTTTGCCGGCGCGGGATGGAGCCGGCCCGATTCGCGGAAGTTGCCGGCGCGCGGCGCATCGCGCGCCGCTGTTTCCCACTCGGCCTCGGTCGGCAAGCGCTTGCCGGCCCAGCGCGCATAGGCGTCGGCCTCGTAGTAGCTCACGTGGCAGACCGGCTCCCGCGCGCCGACCAGGCGCATGCCGGCGAGCGTCATGTGCCACCACTCGCCGTCGATCTGCTCCCAGTAGAACGGCGCCTGCCAGCCGCGGTCCTTCACCGCACGCCAGCCGTCGGAAAGCCACAGATCGGCGCGCGCATAGCCGCCGTCGGCGATGAACGCCATGAACTCGGCGTTGGTGATGAGCCGGTCGGCGAGCCGGAACGGCTCGAGGAACACGCGGTGCCGCGGCGTCTCGTTGTCGAAAGCGAAGCCGTCGTCCGCGTGACCGACCTCGCGGATGCCGCCTGGAAACTCGCGCCAGCCGAGCGGGCGCGGCGGCGCGTCCGCCGCCGACGCGGCACCCTCGCCCAGGTATGCTGGCCGCAGCGGGTTGATCGCATAGAGATGCTTGACGTCGGTGAGCAGCAGTTCCTGGTGCTGCTGCTCGTGATGCAGCCCGAGCTCGATGCGCCGCGACACCTCGCCCCAGCACTTGTCGCCGACCGTGTCGATCACGTCCGCGATCGCGCGGTCGACGTGCGCGCGGTAGCGATAAACCTCCTCCACCGTCGGCCGCGAGAGCAGCCCGCGCTGCAGGCGCGGGAAGAACGTGCCCACCGTCTCGTAGTACGAGTTGAAGAGGTAGCCGAACTGCGGGTGGAACGGCGCGTAGCCGCGCGCGTACGGCGCGACGACGAAGTTCTCGAAGAACCACGACACGTGCGCCAGGTGCCATTTCGCCGGGCTCGCGTCGGGCATGCTCTGCACCACGTAGTCCTCGGCCGCGAGCGGCGCGGCGAGGGATTCGGTGTCGGAGCGGACCCCCCGGTAGCGGTCCCAGACGCTGTCGCGACTCGGGAGCGGGACAAGCTTCGCTGCGACGCGCATGACGCACTCCTTTCCTGGGCCAGCGGAAGGATGGACGCGCGGCGGCGCCCGGGGTACGGCAATCGGTAGTCGCGGGAGACCCCGCGCAGCTTACAGCTTCTTCCGGCGCGCCGTCTTGCGCGCCCTCTGCGACCGCTCGCGAACTGTGCCCGCACGCGTGGCGGCGCTCTTCCGCGGTGTCGCCCGTCCTGCAGTAGCAAGCGCGGGGCCCGAGACCGGGGACGACGCCGGCGGGAATGGCGCCTTTCCGGTGTAACGCTCCACCTCAACCAGCACGGACAGCGCCGCGCAACCCTGCGTGAGGCGCGACGTGCCGACGTCGAGCGAGAGCACGTTCGGGTTGCCCGCGAGCTCGAGTCCCTTCGCGTCGGCCGCATACCAGGCGCCGGTCGCCATCACCGCTACGCCGCCGCGCACCCCCTCGTCGATTACCGCGCCCGCGAGGCACGCCCCGCGCTCATTGAACACGCGCACGACCTGGCCCGCCTTGATCCTGCGCTTCGCCGCATCGCCCGGACTCAGGCGGATCGGTTCGCGGCCGGCGACCTTGTTCGCCTGCGCGACCGGTCCGGGATCCATCTGCGCGTGCAGCCGGTCGCGCGGCTGGATCGTCACGAGGTGCAGCGGGTAGCGCTGCGCCGCCGGCGCGCCGAGCCACTCCTCGGGCGCGAGCCACGCGGGATGCGGCGGGCAGTCGTCGTAGCCGAACGACGCGATGCGCTCGGAGTAGAGCTCGATCTTTCCCGATGGCGTCCTGAGCGGGTTCGCCTCCGGATCCGCGCGGAACGATTCGAACAGCACGAAGGGCTTCTCGGGCGGCGGCAGCTCGGCGTAGCCGCGCTCCCAGAACGCGTTGAAGTCGGGCAGCTCGAGGCCCCTCGCGCCGGCGCCTTCGCGCACGCCGTCCCAGATCCAGCGCAGCCACTGCATCTCGCTGCGGCCCTCGTTGAAGGCGTCCTCGCAGCCGAGGCGGGCGGCGAGCTCGTTGAAGATGTCGAAGTCGTTGCGGCTCGCCGCGACCGGCTTGATCGCCTGGTGCATCGCGAACACGTAGCGGTCGCGCGAGCTGCCGCCGATGTCGTTCCGCTCGAGCACCGTCGTCGCCGGCAGCACGATGTCCGCGTGGCGCGCCGTCGCCGTCCACCAGCTCTCGTGCACCACGACCGTTTCGGGCTTTGCCCAGGCGAGGCGGAAGCGGTTGAGGTCCTGATGATGGTGAAACGGATTGCCGCCCGCCCAGTACACCAAGCGCACGTCGGGGTAGTAGTCGGTGTTGCCGTTGAACTCGAACGGCTCGCGCGGATGGAGCAGCATGTCGGCGACGCGCGCCACCGGGATCGCGCGCGCCGCGGGGTTCGTCTTCGTCGGCAGCTCCGGCGCAGGCAGGTCGAGGCGCGGGTTGCCGACGCCGTTCGTCGAGCCGTGCCCGAAAGCGAAACCGCCGCCCGGGAGGCCGATCTGCCCCAGCATGGCCGCGAGCGCGATCGCCATCCAGTACGGCTGCTCGCCGTGGCGCGCGCGCTGCAGCGACCAGGCGACGGTGATCATGCTGCGGTTCGCGGCGAGACGGCGTGCGAGCGCGCGGATCGACTCCGCCGGGATCTCGCAGATCGACGACGCCCACTCCGGCGTTTTCGCCGCGCCGTCGGCTGCGCCGAGCACGTAGTCGCGCAGACGCGCGAAGCCGGTGCAGTAGCGCGCGAGGAATGCTTCGTCGTGCAACCGTTCGGCGATCAGGGCATGCGCAATCCCGAGCATCAGCGCGGTGTCGGTATTGGGACGGATCGACAGCCACTGCGCGCCGAGGAAGTCCGGTGCATCGGCGCGGGTCGGGCTGACCACGACGAACTCGACGCCCGCGTCCTTCGCCGCGCGGAGCCACCTCGCCATCGTGTGCTCGCCCGCACCGCCGGCGGTGACCTGCCCGTTCTTGATCGCGAGGCCGCCGAGCGCGACGACGAGCTTGGTGGTTGTGACGATGCTCGCCCAATCGGTGACGCGCCCGGTCACCGGTGCGAACGTGCCGATCACGTGCGGCAGCAGGAACTGCGCGGCGCCCCACGAGTAGTTGCCGAGCTGGTCGACGCAGCCGCCGCCGGCGAAGAGGAATCGGCGCAGCTGCGTGCGCGCATGATGGAACCTTCCGGCCGACGCCCAACCGTACGACCCGCCGAAGATGCCGCTCGCGCCGTGCTGCGCGCGCACGCGCGCGAGCTCGCCCGCGACGAGCCGCAGCGCCTCGTCCCAGCCGATCTCGACGAACGGCTCGCGTCCGCGCCTCGCGCCGTCGCTCTTCGCGCGATCCCTGAGCCAGCCCTCGCGCACCGCGGGCCGCGCGACGCGCAGAGGCGAGTGCACCATCGCCGGGATCGCGTCGAGCATCGGCGACGGCGCGGGGTCGCGCGCGAAAGGCTCGCAGCGCACCACGCGCTCGCCCGCGACGACCGCGGTGAAGGCGCCCCAATGGGAGAGCGATTGAAACCGCTGTTCGTTCACCATTTGACCGCGGGCAGTCTAGCAAATGAGAATGCGGCGAACGACGGCAGGCCGACATGGACCTCGGTATCGCGGGCAGGCAGGCGCTGGTGATGGGAGCGAGCCGGGGACTCGGGCGCGCGTGTGCCGCCGCGCTCGCGCGCGAGGGCGCGGAGGTCACCATCGTCGCGCGCGACCCCGAGCGGCTGGCGCGAGCCGCGGCGGAGATCCACTCCGAGTCGGGAGCGAAAATCACGCCGGTTGCGGGCGATTTCCGCACCGTGGCCGGCCGCGACGCCGCCCTCGCCGCATGCCCTTCGCCCGCCATCCTCGTGACGAGCGCCGAGGGCTCTCCGCCCGGCGACTTCCGCGACTACGGCCGCGCGGACTGGGTCGCCGCGGTCGACGACATGATGCTCGGCCCGATCGAGCTCATCCGCCGCACCGTCGACGGCATGATCGCGCGGCGCTTCGGCCGCATCGTCAACGTCGTCTCGCGCAGCGTGAAGAGCCCGCAGGGCGACCTGCCGCTGTCGAACGGCGCGCGGGCGGGGCTCGTCGGCTTCGTCGCCGGGCTCGCGCGGCAGACGGCGCGGCACAACGTCACGATCAACAACCTACTCCCGGGGATCTTTTCGAGCGATGCGCAACGGCGCCATGTCGAGGGCCTGGTCCGGACGAGCGGGCGCACGTTCGACGAGATCTGGGCCGAGCGCGTGCGCGCGAACCCCGCGAGACGCTACGGCGATCCGGGCGAGCTCGGCGCCGCGTGCGCGTACCTGTGCTCGGCGCAGGCGGGCTACGTCACCGGGCAGAATCTTCTCGTCGACGGCGGGGGCTACCCCGGCACTTTCTAGGAAGGGACGTCCATGAAGAGGTTGGCATCAGCGCTGCTCGCGGCTGCGCTCGCGGGCGCCGTGCAGGCACAGTACCCCGCGAAGCCGGTGCGCATCGTCGTGCCTTATCCGCCCGGCGGCACCGTCGACGTCGTCGCGCGGAACCTCGCGCAGCAGCTCGCCGTGCAGACCGGCCAGCAGTTCGTCGTCGACAACCGCGCAGGCGCGAACGGCACGATCGGCAGCGATTTCGTCTCGAAGGCCGCGCCCGACGGCTATACGCTCCTCGTGCAGGCGTCGATCTTCGTCATCAATCCGCTGTTCCTCAAGACCGTGCCGTATGACGTCCAGCGCGACTTCACACCGGTCGCGAACGTCGGCTCGGTCCCGCTGCTCGTGACCGCGCATCCGAGCGTGCCGGCGGCGAACCTGCGCGAGTTCGTCGCGCTGGTGCGCGCGAACCCGGACAGGTACACTTTCGCCACGACCGGGCTCGGCTCCGCCGGGCACCTGACCGAGGAGGTGATCAAGCGCGACGCGGGATTGCAGATCCTGATCGTCCCGTACAAGGGCGCCGGCCCCGCGCTCACCGACATCGTCGGCGGGCAGGTGAGCGCGCTCGCCGATCCGCTCCCCTCGTCGTATCCCCACGTGAAGGGCGGACGGCTCAAGGCGCTCGCCGTGACCAGCCGCGCGCGCATCCCCTTCATGCCCGAGGTGCCGACGATGGCGGAGTCGGGGTTCCCCGGCTTCGAGATGCTGTCCTGGTACGGGCTTTGGGGTCCGCCGAACATGCCGAAGGAGATCGTCGACCGCCTGGCGACCGAGGCGGCGAAGGCTGTGAAGTCGGCGGAGATGCGGGAGAAGCTGGCCGCGCAAGGCTTCATTCCCGACGGCTCCGGCCCGGTTGCGTTCACCGCATACGTGAGGGACGAGATCGCCAAGTACTCGCGCATCGTCAAGGACGCAAACATAAAGGTTGATTGAAGCGTCGCCGGACGGCGACACACCGGCGCGCGGTTTTATTGCAACAGTCTGTATCTGCGGTCGGCACATGCGAACGCCGCGCCGTTAACGGGTTCGTACATGGGCGGCGTCCGTTTCGCGCCGCGGGAGACTCGCCATGGCGAATCGTTCGCGCTTTCTGCTTGCTCTCGTCCTCCTCGTCGCCACCGCCGCGATTGCGGACCCGCCGGGTCGCGTCGGCCGGATCAGCCACGTACAGGGTGACGTCACGTTTCGAGCCGAGGATCGGGAGGAGTCGACTCCCGCCGTCCTGAACTGGCCGGTCACGGGCGGCAACGTCGTGGCGACCGCGCCGTATGCGCGCGCGGAGGTGCGCATCGGCTCGACGGCGATCCGCCTCGACGGCGCCACCGAGCTCGAGTTCGCGGCGCTCGACGACGAGCGGATCGGCCTGCGGCTCGTCTCCGGCAGCGTCGCGCTGCGCGTGCGCAACCGGGAGCACGCCGGCGAGCTGGAGGTCCTCACGCCGCGCGGGCGGGTACTGCTCGCCGACACCGGCCGTTACCGGGTCGACGTGGATCCCGGTCGCGACACGACGCTTGTCGTCGTCCATGAGGGCGCCGCGCGCTTCGACGGGCCGGGCGTCGCGCTCGCCGCGGGTCCGGGGCAGCAGGCGGAGATTCGTGGCACGGAGCCCGGGGATGCGCGCGTGACCGCCGCCTTCCGCGACGAGTTCGACGACTGGAGCCTCGCGCGCGACCGGCGCGACGACGCTTCGAGCAGCGCGCGCTACGTCTCGCCGGAAACGACCGGCTACGACGAGCTCGACGCGCACGGCGACTGGCGCGAGAGCGCCGAGTATGGGCCGGTGTGGTACCCGCGCGCGGTGCCGGCCGGATGGGTGCCGTATCGCGACGGTCGCTGGGCGTGGATCGAGCCGTGGGGCTGGACGTGGGTGGACTACGCGCCGTGGGGTTTCGCGCCCTTCCACTACGGTCGATGGGCGCTCGTCGGCGGCGCGTGGGGCTGGGTGCCCGGCCGCCTCGTCCCGCGCCCGGTCTACGCGCCGGCGCTGGTCGCCTGGGTCGGGCGACCCGGTTTCAGCGTCTCCGTGTCGATCGGCAGCGTGCCCGCGGTCGGCTGGTTCCCGCTCGCGCCGCGCGAGGTCTACTACCCCGGCTATCGCGTCAGTCCGACGTACGTACGCAACGTCAACGTCACTCACGTCACCAATGTCACGACGATCGTCGCGGTCGACCGGCATCCGCCGGCGCACGTCCGGCATGCGAACCGACCGCACGCGCTGACGGTAGTGCCGTCGCATGCGGTGTCGGGCGGACAGTCCGTGCGCACCGCAGCGATCAGGGTGAGGGATCCGGGAACGCTTGCGGCGTTGCCAGTCGCCTCGTCCGCACCGGAGGTCGCGCGACCCGCGATGCGCGAGCGCCGCGCGCCCGAGGCGCCGCGCAGCCGCGAGGCGCAGCAGGGACGAGCGGCTGCCCCGCCCGCGACCTCGCCCGTCGCAACGCCGCCGCGGGCGTCACCGCCGCCAGGGTCCGCGGTACCAGAGCGGCGCAACGATCGACCGGAAAGCGCCGTCTCCCGCGCGCCCGATCGGCGCAGCGGCGCGACGCCCGAACCGCCTGCAGCCGCGCGCCAATCGCCGCCGGCACCCGTCGAGCGCAGGGACAGCGCGCCGCAGCCCGACCCCCAGGCGCAGCGGCCGGAGCCCCGCCGCATGCCGGCCGAGCCGACCGGACCGGCTCGCGGCGAGGGGCCGGGGTCCCGCATCGAGCGCCAACAGGTATCGCCGCCGCCGCCGCGCGCGAACCCGCCGCCGCGCTTGGACTCGCCGCGGGTTCGTGCCGAATCGCCGCAGCCACGCATGGATTCGCCGCGGGTTCGTGCCGAAACGCCTCCGACTCGGGTCGAGCGCCAGCACGTTCCGGAACCACGCGTCGCCACGCCGTCCGCGCCGCGCAGCGAGCGGCAGTTCGTTCCGCAGCCGCGACCGGAGCCGCGTGCGGTGCCGCAGCCACGCATGGATTCACCGCGTGCTCGTGCCGAGGCGCCGCAACCGCGCACCGAGCGGCAGCACGTTCCGGAGCCGCGCGCGACGCCGCAGCCACGAGCGGAGCCGCGCGCGATGGCCCAGCCACGGATGGAGCCGCCTGCGCCGCGCATCGAGTCGCCGCGGACGGCAACACCGCGTCAGCGCGAGCAAGGCGAGCGGCGCGGCCCGCGCGACGGCGGGCGGTAATTCGGAGGGCGAGCGAGCACCGCGTCGCGGCGGGTCAGCGCTTCCGCTTCTTCGCGGCGGCCCGTTTCCGCGCCGCCACCTTCTCGCCCTTGGTGCGCGCGGCGAGGTCCGCGCGGTGCGCGCGCTCGTAGGTCTGGATGTCCTTGAAGCGCCCCTTCGCATCGCGCACTGCGTAGAGCTTCTTGCCCGAGACGCTGCGGTGGGTGGTGCGGCGTGCCTTCTTCGCGGCCATTTCCGGATTCCCCCTTCTAGCCAAGTTCGCGCCTGAGAATCTGCGCGGCTTCCACCATGGCCTTCATCTTGCCGAAAGCCACGTCGCGGGCAAGGTACTTCATGCCGCAATCCGGCGCAAGGATGACGTTCTCCTTCTTCACGTAGGGGAGGGCGCGCTTGATGCGCGCGACCACCGTCCCGGGCGTCTCGACGTTCATGTCGTCGAGGTTGATGCACCCGACCATGATCTTCTTGCCCTCGAGACTAGCGAGCACGGCGCAGTCGAGGTTCGACTGCGCGGTCTCGATCGACACCTGGTTGCAGCCGCAGCCCGCGAGCTCCGGCAGGAAGGAGTAACCCGACGGCCGCGCGTGGATGATCGCGGCGTAGCCGAAGCAGATGTGCACCGCGGTCGTGCCGGTGAGGCCGTCGAGCGCGCGGTTGAGCGCCTTGAGCCCGTACTGGCGCGCCTTCTCGGGCCGCGCCTGCATGTACGGCTCGTCGATCTGCACGACGTCGGCGCCCGCCGCGAAGAGGTCGCGGATCTCCTCGTTCACCGCGGCGGCGTAGTCGAGCGCCGCCTCCTCGTCGGTCTTGTAGAACTCGTTCTGTGCCTGCTGCGACATCGTGAACGGCCCCGGCACGGTCATCTTCACCATGCGCGTCGTGTGCCGCTTCAGGAACTTCAGGTCCTCGACCTCCACCGGGTGCTTGCGACGGATCTTCCCGGCGATGCGCGGCACCGGGTTCGGATGCCCGGAGCGGTCGAGCGCGGTGCCGGGGTTGTCGATGTCGACGCCCTCGAGGGCGGTGGCGAAGCGGTTCGAGTAGCTCTCGCGCCGGATCTCGCCGTCGGTCACGATGTCCAGGCCCGCCTCCTCCTGCGCCTTGATCGCCATGATCGTGGCGTCGTCCTGCGCCTCGGCCAGATAGGGCTCCGGGATCCGCCACAGCTCCTTCGCGCGCACGCGCGGCGGGAACCGCCCGGCGAGCTTCTTGCGGTCGATGAGCCACTCCGGCTGGGGATAGCTGCCGACGAGCGTCGTGGGAAAGAGGAGGCCCGCTTGCGCCGTCACGGCTTCAGTCCCTGGAACAGCCTCTCGCGGCCGACCTTGATCGCGAACTCGCCGTCGTACATGAACACGTCGGAGGTGGCGAAGGTGTCGCCGTAGTTGTCGGGGATGAACGAGCCGGTGCCGATCGCGTCGACGGGCGCGCGGGCGTTGCCGAACATCTTGCACTTGAACAGGTTGAAGCCCGAGGAGGCCACGACCTTCGCGGCGTTGAACCCGGCGGTATCCAGCTTCTGGCGCATCTGGATCACGCTCGCCAGGGAGACCCCGGTGCCGAACAGCACGCGGCGCACGCGGTCCTTCACCACGTTCAGCGTGTCGGCGTCGAACGCCTCCTCGCCCATCACCATCCGCACCGCCTCATACTCGTTCAGCACGTGCAGCCAGTTGGCGACGATCTCGACCGACTTCTCGTAGGTCAGTCCCTCGGCGAAGCGGTCGCCATGGGTGTCGATGCGCAGGCTCAGCGTGCGCGTGCCGTTGGTGTCGCCCGGCAGGATGTCGTTGAACCACCACCGGCACACCTCGAGCGCGTCGGTGAACTCGCGGCCGTAGTAGTCGACGAGCACGGTCAGGTTATCCCTCGGGTGCGCCTCGACGAACATCTGCGCCGCGCGGAGCGTCGAGCCCGCGTAGCCGACGAGCGCGTGCGGCATCG
Source organism: Burkholderiales bacterium (assembly GCA_035456405.1). GTDB lineage: Bacteria > Pseudomonadota > Gammaproteobacteria > Burkholderiales > SG8-39 > JAGVSZ01. Next base: position 46,483 of record DATIDG010000056.1, read on the forward strand.
TGCCGAGGCCCCGGTCCATTCCGTAGAAGTGCGCGGTGAGGTCCTGGGAGGTGCCGATGAACCCGCTCGCGCCGTGCAGCTTCGCCATGCGGCTGCCCACCGAAGCGCCATACGCGGCGAGCTCAGTGAAGTCGTCGCCGCTCGCGTGGCGCGCGTGCATGTCGATGAACAGCGTCTTCGGCAGATTCATCGCCATCTTGTAGGCGTTGTACGCCGACACGCACGCGACGCCGGTGCGCTGGAGGATGAGCGTCTCCAGCTCGAGCAGGTTCGCGAACGAGCCGGTGTAGGTGAACATCGGCTTCTGGTCGGGGACGAAGGCGCCTTCCTCGTAGAGGCGCGTGATTTTCAGCGGCGGCTGCGCCTCGGCCGGATAGTACTCGCGCAGGCATTCGATCGCCGGGTTGATCGCGCAGATGACACGCCGGCGCATGAACACGCCGTAGGAGACCATCTTGTCGCCGAACCTCTCGACCACCTCGCGCGACTTGGTGAAGTACTTGTCCGTGCGCGAGCGCACGAACTCCGCCTTCTTCGCGGGAACGATCTCGAGGGGTTTCTGCATGGCGGGCCTCCGCTGCAGGGACGGGCGCTCATTCTAGCAACAGCTGCGGCGATACAATCGGTCCGTGACTTCCCTCACCCACTTCGCCGCCGCGCTGGCCGCCGCCGTTCTAGGCGCGTCCGGTTGCGCCGCCAACACGGCCTCGTCGGTCAGTACGGGCGGAGTGGTGCGCCCCGTGCCGCCGATCGCTCCGGTGCCGCCAATCGCGCCGGTGCCGCCAGTCGGAGGCGTGAGAGTCATCGCGGACGGCGGGCTGTTCGTCTCCGCGACCATCGGGCTTTCCTCGGCGGCGGCGAACACGATCGCGGGAGTCTTCATCCTGGGGATCCTCGCCGCCGAGAACGGCCTGTCGCCGCTGCCGCCCCCGCGGATGCGCGAGGACCGCACGATCAACCTCCAGGACTGCTCGAAGGCGATCGTCAACTGGTCGGCGAATCTCAAGTGTGCGACGTCCGAGGAGCTGCGCGAGCTCGAGAGCGCGCGGCGCGACTGAGGATGCGCCCCGGGCGTCTCGCGCCCTGCCTGGTGGCGGCCGCGCTTGCGGGTTGCGCGTACGGTTACACGGCGACGGAGCGCGGGACCGTGCGGCACCGCGCGTCGCCGTTCATGCTCTGGGAAGACGCGTGGCGTCCGGCGCCGAAGATGGCCGCGGGCCGCGCGATCAACGAGCAGGACTGCTCGCAGCCGATCGCCGCGCCCGGCGCGAACCTCAAGTGCCGCTAGCGGCTGCCAGCCACACTGGCAGCGTGACCAGGCTGGCCGCCACGCCGTAGGACACGAGCATCGCCGCGATGCGCCCGTCGCCGCCGAGGCGCACCGCGAGGATGTAGGCCGCGGGGGCGGGCGGCAGCGCCGCGAACACGAGGGCGACGGTGAACGCCGGCGGGGCCAGGCCCGCGACGCCGCCGAGCACCCACACCACCGCAGGGAGCGCCAGGAGCTTAACCGCGAGAATCCAGCCGAGAAAAGGCGCGTGCGCACGTTCGGGCGTGAGGTGGAGCGCCGCGCCGACGGCGAGCAGGCCGAGTACGATTGCGGCGCTGCCCATTCGCGACAGCGTGACCTTGGCGAGCTCCGGCAGTGGCAGCCCCGCGGCGCCCCACGCGATGCCCGCCATGCACGATAAGACTAGCGGGTTCGTCGCGATCTCCAGCGCGAGACGGGCACCCCGCCCGCGCGCGAGTGCCCACACCGAGGACACGTTCACGATCGGCACGGCGACGCCGATCGCGAGCGCCATCAACGCGACGCCCGCATCGCCGGCGAGGCGCGCAGCGAGCGCAAGGCCGATGTAGGAGTTGAACCGGAATGCGCACTGGAACGCCGCCCCGAACACGGGCTGCGGCGGGCGAAAGAGCGCCTTGCCCGCGAGCCCGAGCACCATCCCGGCCGCGAGAGCAGCGACGACGAGCGCGAGCATCGGCGCGGCCGCGGCGAGATCGATGCGCGAGCGCGCGTTCGCATAGAAGAGCAGCGCGGGGAACAGGACGAAGTACGTGAGCTTCTCGACTCCGGCCCAGAGCTCTGCGCCGAGCGGCGTTCCGCGGCGCAGAAGAAAGCCGGCGAGGATCAGCAGGAAGTCCGGAAGGATGAGTGCGACGGTCGACACGGGGCCGCCAAGGATACGCGACCACGCGGCGCGTCCCGCGCCGTCAGGCGCAGGCGCGGACGGGACCGGGGGCGCGCAGCAGCGCGACGAACTCGTCGGCGGGAACTGGCTTGCTCAGGTGATAACCCTGGATGGCGTCGCAGCCCCATGCGCGCAGCAGCGCGAGCTGCTCGCCGGTCTCGACCCCTTCCCCGACGACCTCCTTCTTGAGCGCGTGCACCATCGCGATGGCGGCCCGCACGATCGCCTGCGCGTTGTCGCTCGCCGGAATGCCCTTGATGAACGAGCGGTCCAGCTTGATGGTGCCGGCCGGCAGGCGCTGCAGATACACGAGCGATGAGTAGCCAGTGCCGAAGTCGTCGAGCTCGGGCCGGGTGCCAAGCTCGATCAAGCGCTCGAGCGTCCGGGAGCGGGGGACCGCGAAGAAATTGGCAGAGCGGCGGCTGCGGCGCCCGGGCCGCTGTCGGCACTTCGTCGGCCGGCCGACGACCGGCGCGGGGCGTCAGCCGGCCTGCCCCTTGCCGAGCTCGCTCGAATAGGCGTGGTGGCGAGTGTTGACGAGGCTGCGCCGGAGCTCGACCGGCGAGCTGTGGTAGGTCATCGCGACGCGGTGGATCTCGAGCAGCGGCGCGCCCGGCTCGAGCTTCAGGATGCGCGCGGAGACGCGGTCCGCCGCCGTGGCGCGCAGCCGCTCCGAGGCGCGCACGACGTTGATGCCATAGCGCGTCTGATAGAGGTTGTAGATGGTGCTGTCGCGCTCGCGGAAGGCCTTCTCTCCGAGGTCGGGGAAGAGCCGCTGCGCGAGCACGATGTCGTCGAGCACGATCGGCTCTCCGCCGAGCCGCAGCAGGTTGCGCACTCGCAGCACGCGGTCGCCGGGCTGGATCTCGAGCGCGGCCGCCTCGTGCGCCCCGGCGCGGTCGCGCTCGAATCCGAGCAGCTCCGGCTCGGGGAGCTGCTTCTCGCCGTCCGAGCGCACGATGCGGAAGAACTGGAACATGAGGCGCGAAGGGCCGTGCGTCGCAACGAACGTGCCGCGGCCCTGCTGGCGCACCAGCACCTGCTCGGCGACCAGCTCGTCCACCGCCTTGCGCAGGGTGCCAATCGAGACGTGGAAGTGCTGCGCGAGCCGGGTTTCGGAGGGCAGCGCCTCGCCCGGCTGCCACTCGCGAGCCTGCAGGCTCCCGGTGAGGAGCCGCTTGACCTCCTTGTACAAGGGGGCGGCGGTCGGGGTGCCGGCGGCGAGCGGCGCGGCCATGTGCGGGGCGGCTCCAGGGTCGGTGGGCGGCGCATCATACCGCCGGCCGGACAGGTCATACAAGTCATATAGTTGACTCATACAGCAGCGCGGGCGTAGGCTGCCCCCTCTCCCCAGCACCCGTCCATCCCGAGGAGGCAGCATGACCATCCATTTTGTCGTGCACGAGGACGGCGACGCGGTCGGCACCGTGGTCGTCGAGAACGTGAAGGCCGGCGACACGCTCACCGGCTGGGTCATGGAGCAGGACAAGACCGTCACGCTCAAGGTGCTGAACGAAATCCCGATCGGACACAAGGTGGCCCTCAAGCCGCTCGACAGCGGCGCCACGGTGATCAAGTATGGCGTCGACATCGGCCGCACGATCGCCCCGATCAAGGCGGGCGAGTACCTGCACGTGCACAACGTCAAGACGAAGCGCTGGTAGGAATGAGCGGCCGCGTGCACGCACCCCTGCGCGGCCTGCTTGGAAGCCCGTGCCTCCGCTGCGGGCCTGAACCGAATCGAAACTGGGACTGCTAACCATGCCAATGGATCTGAGCAAGGCAACGTTCTGGGGCTACCGCCGCGACAACGGCCGCGTCGGCGTGCGCAACCACGTCATCGTCCTGCCGGTCGACGACATCTCGAACGCAGCGGCCGAGGGCGTCGCGCGAAACGTGATGGGCACTATGGCGCTGCCGCACCCGTACGGGCGACTGCAGTTCGGCGCCGACCTCGAGCTCCACTTCCGCACTCTGATCGGCACGGGCAGCAACCCGAATGTTGCCGCGGCGGTGGTGATCGGCATCGAGCCCGCCTGGACGCAGCGCATCGTCGACGGCATCGCCAAGACCGGCAAGCCGGTCGCGGGCTTCTCGATCGAGCACAACGGCGACACGGCGACCGTTATGGCGGCCTCGCGCAAGGCGAAGGAGTTCGTGCACTGCGCGACCGCGCTGCAGCGCGTCGAGGCGCCGCTGAAGGACCTCTGGGTGTCGACGAAGTGCGGCGAGTCGGACACCACGTCCGGGATCGGCGCGAACCCCGCGGTCGGCAACGCGTTCGACAAGCTGCACCCGCACGGGGTGACCCTGTGCTTCGGCGAGACCACCGAGCTGACCGGCGGCGAGCACCTGGTGGCGGAGCGCTGCAAGACTCCGGCGATTCGCGAGCGGTTCATGTTCATGTTCAACCGCTACCAGGACATCATCAATCGGCACAAGACGAGCGATCTCTCGGACTCGCAGCCGACCAAGGGCAACATCGCCGGCGGCCTCACCACGATCGAGGAGAAGGCGCTGGGCAACATCCAGAAGATCGGCAGGAAATGCACGGTGGACGGCGTCATCGACAAGGCCGAGATGCCGACCCATCCCGGCCTGTGGTTCATGGACTCGTCCTCGGCCGCAGCCGAGATGGTCACGCTTTGCGCGGCCTCCGGCTTCGTCGTGCACTTCTTCCCGACCGGCCAGGGCAACGTGATCGGCAATCCGATCCTGCCGGTGATCAAGCTGGGCGCGAACCCGAAGACGGTGCGCACGATGGCCGAGCACATCGACGTCGACGTGTCGGGCATCACCCGCCGCGAGCTGAACATGGACCAGGCCGGCGACAAGCTGCTCGAGTGCATGTTCGCCACGGCCAACGGGCGGTGGACGGCTGCCGAGGTGCTCGGGCACCGCGAGTTCGTGCTGACGCGGCTCTACGAGAGCGCGTAGGCTGCGCGGGGCGCGCCGCCGGCCGCTCCCCCAGGAGCGCATGCATGGCGATCACCTATCTCAAGAAGGCGGCGAAGACGCCGGAGACCGAGAGCGCCGCCGCGCAGGGCGTGGTCGAGGAGATGCTGGCCGAGATCCGCAGGAACGGCGAGCAGGCGGTGCGCGCCTATGCCGCGAAGCTCGACGGCTGGTCGGGCGAGATCGTCGTCACCCCCGCGGAGATCGAGCAGCGCACGCGCGACATCGCGGCGCCGGTCAAGCGCGACATCGAGTTCGCGACCGGGCAGGTGCGCCGCTTTGCGCTTGCCCAAGCGCAGTCGATCGGCGAGTTCTCGGTCGAGGTCGCGCCCGGCCTCGTCGCCGGCCAGCGCCTCATCCCGGTCAACGTCGCCGGCTGCTACGTGCCGACCGGCCGCTACGCGCACATCGCCTCCGCCTACATGAGCATCGCGACCGCGAAGGCAGCGGGCGTGCCGACGGTCATCGCCTGCTCGACGCCGTTCCGCGGCGAAGGCATCCACCCGCAGGTCCTGTACGCGATGAAGGTGGCCGGTGCCGACGTCATCATGACCCTCGGCGGCGTGCAAGCGATCGCGGCGATGGCCTATGGCCTGTTCACCGGCAAGCCCGCCGACATAATCGTCGGCCCCGGGAACAAGTTCGTCGCCGAGGCGAAGCGCATGCTGTTCGGGCAGGTGGGCATCGACGTCTTTGCCGGCCCCTCCGAGGTGGCGGTGATTGCGGACGAATCGGCCGACCCGTGCATCGTCGCCTCCGACCTCGTCGGGCAGGCCGAGCACGGGCACGAATCGCCGGCGTGGCTGTTCACGACCTCCCGCAAGCTAGCCGACGACACAATGGCGCGGTTGCCGGAACTGATCGACGCGCTGCCGCCCACTGCACGGGACGCGGCGGGTGTGGCGTGGCGCGACTACGGCGAGGTGGTCCTGTGCGACACGCGCGAGGAGGTCGCGCACGTGTCCGACCGGTACGCCTCCGAGCACCTCGAGGTGCACGCGCGGGATCTCGACTGGTGGCTCGCGAACCTGACCTGCTACGGGTCGCTCTTCCTCGGGGAGGAGACCACGGTCGCTTTCGGCGACAAGGCGAGCGGGCCGAACCACATCCTGCCCACGAAGGGCGCGGCGCGTTACTCGGGCGGCCTGTCGGTGCACAAATTCATCAAGACGGTGACGTGGCAACGCATGACCCGCGAGGCGAACCGGCAGGTCGCGCAGGTCACCGCGCGCATCTCGCGGCTCGAGGGCATGGAGGCGCACGCCCGCACCGCCGACGACCGGCTGAAGAAGTACTTCCCCGGCGAGGCATTCGATCGCGGCGAGCCGGTGAAGGCGTAGCGTGCAGCCCTCGATCGCGCAGCTCTTCGACCTCTCCGGGCGCTGCGCGCTCGTCACCGGCGCCAACTCTGGGCTAGGTGGCGAGATTGCACGCGCGCTCGCCGAAGCGGGGGCGGAAGTCGTGCTGGTCGCCCGGCGCAAGCCCGAGCTCGATGCGGCGGCGGCGCGGATCGCCGCCGCGGGCGGGCGGGCCGCGACGATCCCGTGCGACCTCGCGGACCGCAATGCGCTCGCCGACTGCGCCGCGCAGGCGGGCACCTTCTTCGGCGCGCCCGACATCGTGGTCAACGCGGCGGCCGTGAACATCCGCCGGCCGATGCTCGAAATCACCGAGAGCGACTGGGACGCGACGATGTCGCTCAACTTGGCAGCGCCCTTCTTCCTGGCGCAGCGGCTCGCCCCGGCGATGATCGCGAAGGGCTGGGGGCGCATCATCCACATCTCCTCGCTGCAGTCGGTGCGGGCGTTCGGGAACAGCGGGCCATACGGCGCGTCGAAGGGCGGGATCATGCAGCTCACGCGCGCGCAGGCCGAGGCATGGTCGAAGCACGGCGTGACGGCGAACGCGATCGCGCCCGGCTTCTTCGCGACCCCGCTCACCGCGCCGGTCGCGAACGACCCGGTGCGGTGGAAGCAGATGGCCGAGCGCACGTTCATCGGGCGCAACGGCGAGCTGCCGGACGTGCGCGGGGCCGCGGTCTTCCTCGCGAGCCGCGCCTCGGACTACGTGACCGGCCAGACGATCTTCGTGGATGGCGGGTTCTCGGCCGGGTGAGGGATTCGGAATGAAAGCGCTCGTGTACACCGCCCCGGACGAGGTGACCTATCGCGACGAGCCGGACCCGGTGCTCGCCGAAGGCGAGGTCGTGCTGAAGATCGACGCGGTGGGGATCTGCGGCTCGGACATGCACGCCTACCACGGCCATGATCCGCGGCGCGTGCCGCCGCTCGTCCTCGGCCACGAGTTCGCGGGGACGATCGTGGCCGGGCCCGGCACGGGCCGGCGCACGACCGGCAACCCGCTGATCGCGTGCGGCACGTGCGAGTTTTGCGTGCAGGGGCGCAGCAACCTCTGCGCGAACCGCTCGATGGTCGGCATGACGCGCGCGGGCGCATTTGCCGAGCACATGTCGATCCCGGCGAGTGCCCTCGTCGACATCCCGCAGGACATGACCCCAGTCAAGGCGGCGCTCGCGGAGCCGGCCGCAACGGCGCTGCACGCCCTCCATCTCGTCATGCGCGCCGCCGTGCGGCCGCTACCCGAGTGCGCGGTGCTGGTGATCGGCGGCGGCGCGATTGGCATGCTCGCGGCGCTGCTCGCGCGCAGGTATGGCGTCCGGCGGTTGACGCTAGCCGAGACCAACCCGCTGCGCCGCGCGTCGGTCGACCGGGCGGTCGGCTGTGCGACCTACGACCCGCGGGGCGAGGGCGCGCCGCGCGACGGCAGCGTCGACGTGGTGGTCGACGCGGTCGGCTCGAAAGGGACACGCGCCGCCGCGTTCGCGGCGGTGAAGCCGGGCGGCGTCGTGATGCACATCGGCCTGCAGGATTGGGCGAGCGAGATCGACATGCGCAAGCTCACGCTCGCCGAGATCACGCTGATCGGGACGTACACCTACACGACCGCCGACTTGCGGGCGACGGTCGCCGCTCTGTACGACGGCGTGTTCGGCGACCTCGCGTGGGTCGAGGAGCGGCCGCTCGCCGCGGGCGCCGCGGCATTCCGCGATCTCGCCGCCGGCCGCTCCGCAGCGGCGAAGATCGTGCTGCGGCCGTAGCGCGTGCAGCCCATGGCGGGCAATCCTTTCTTCGGGAAAGAGCCCCGGCCGCACGTCGAGGGTGATTTTGCGCGCGAGGAGCTCGCGCTCGCGTACCGCAACTCGGGGCTTCCGCTCGAGGCGCTCGGCTACGACGTCACGCCTGTCGGCTTGCACTACACCCTCAGCCACTTCGACGTCGCGGGACTCGACGAAGCGGCGTTCCGGCTCGCGGTCGGCGGCCGCGTCGCGCGGCCGCTCGCGCTGACGCTCGCCGACATCCGGCGGCTGCCGGTGCGAACGCTGCGCGTCACGATGGAGTGCGCCGGCAACGGCCGCGGCCTGATGAGCCCGCGCTATCCCAGCATGCCGTGGCTCTACGAGGGCGTAGGGACTGCGGACTGGACCGGCACGCCCCTGCACAACGTGCTGGAGCAGGCGCAGCTCCGCGCCGACGCGGTCGAGGTCGCGTTCATCGGTGCCGACCGCGGCTTCGACCGCGGCGTCGAGCACGACTACGGCCGCAGCCTGAAACCTGCCGATGCGCTCGCCGACGACGTGCTGCTCGCGTACGCGATGAACGGCGCGCCGCTTCTGCCGCAGCACGGCTTCCCGCTGCGGCTGGTCGTGCCGGGCTGGTTCGGCATGGCGAGCGTGAAGTGGCTCGCGCGCATCGACGTGCTCGACCGGCCGTTCGACGGGTTGCAGCAAGCCGTCGGCTATCACTACCGCAAGTACTCGGGCGATCCCGGCGTGCCGATCACGTTTGCGAAGGTGAAGTCGCTGATGGCGCCCCCGGGCGTGCCCGACTGGTACACCCGCCGGCGGCTGGTCGAGCGCGGCACGGTCGCCCTCGCCGGGCGAGCGTGGTCGGGCGCCGGCGCGGCGATTACGCGCGTCGAGGTCGCGGTGGACGGCACCTGGCGCGACGCGAATATCGAGCCGCAAAGGAGCCGCTTCGCGTGGCAGGGCTGGCGCTGGGACTGGGAGGCGTCCCCCGGCGAGCACGAGCTCGCGTGCCGCGCGACCGACGCGACCGGTGCGACCCAGCCGCTCGAGCCGGAGTGGAACACGAACGGCATGGGCAACAACGCCGTGCACCGCGTATGCGTGACGGTGCGTTGAGCATGGGCCGTTCGGGGATCTACCAGGGGCGGAGCCCCTTGTTCGCCCATGGGGAATATACAAGGGGAGTCCCCCCTTGTTCGTACGATGGCATTTGCAGTTGGACCGACGAAGCCTCAGGCTCGTCGCGCCTGGCGTGCCAATGACCAAGAAGATTGTCGTCGCCGAGTTCATGGATGAGGGCGCCGTCGGCGCGCTGCGGCGCAACTTCGACGTGCGCTACGGCCCGTTGCTCGTCGAACGGCGCGACGAGCTGCTCGCCGGTCTCGCCGACGTCGAAGCACTGATCGTCCGCAATCGCACGCAGGTGGATGCCGAGCTGATTGCCCGCGCACCGCAGCTGCGCGTGGTCGGACGCCTCGGCGTCGGCCTCGACAACATCGACGTCGCGGCCTGCACTGCGCGCGGGATCGAGGTGATCCCCGCCACGGGCGCCAACGCGCTCGCGGTGGCCGAGTACGTCGTGTGCGCCGTAATGCTGCTGCTGCGCGGGGCGTACCTTTCCACCGCGGACGTCGCCGCCGGGAAGTGGCCGCGCGGGCGCCTGGGCGAAGGCCGTGAGTCGGCCGGGAAGCACCTCGGCATCGTCGGCTTCGGCGGCATCGGCCGCCTGGTCGCGAAGCTCGCGCAGGGGCTCGGTATGAAGGTGCTGGCCACCGACGCCGCGATTTCCGCCGCCGACCCGGCGTGGCGCGAAAGCGGCGTGGCGTATCGCGGGCTGGACGACCTCCTTGCCGAGGCGGACGCGGTGACGCTGCACGTCCCGCTCACGCAGGCCACGCGGCACCTCATCAGCGCCCGCCGCCTGGCACGCATGAAGCGCGGCGCCGTGCTGATCAACACCGCGCGCGGGGGAGTGATCGACGAGGCCGCACTCGCCGAGTCGCTCACGGCCAGCCACCTTGCAGGCGCCGCACTCGACGTGTTCGAGAACGAGCCGCTGCCCGCCGGCTCGCCGCTCGCCGGCGCGCCGAACCTCGTGCTCACGCCGCACATCGCTGGGGTGACGCGCGAGTCCAACGTGCGCGTGTCGGGCATGATTGCGGAGAAAGTCGCTGCGGCGCTGACGCGCTAGGGAAGAATGGCCAGAGAGCACACACAGAGAAGGGCTGCTTTTCGGAGTTCCAGTGCCGCGCGTAGCGCTAGCTGAACTGACCGCCCTCGCGACACGGGCGCTGGAGCACGCCGGTGCGAGCACGAGGATGGCCGAGCCGACTGCGGAGGCGCTCGTCGCGGCGGATGCGCAGGGCCTCGCATCGCACGGCGTCGCGCGCGTGCCGCAGTACGCCGCCCACGTCCGGCTCGGACGCGTCGACGGCAGCGCGGTGGCGAAGGTGGTGCGGGCGAAGGGCGGCGCGGTGCTCGTCGATGCCGCCGACGGCCTCGCGTTTCCCGCCTGCGCGCTCGCCGTCACCGAAGCGATCGCACGCGCACGCGAGCACGGCGTCGCGTTCGCCGGGGTGGCGAACAGCCACCATTTCGGCGCGGCGGCGCATCACATCGAGCCGATTGCGGCGGCCGGCATGGTCGGCCTCGCGTTCGGGAACTCGCCCGCCGCGATGCCTTGGTGGGGCGGCCGGCACGCGATCTTCGGCACGAACCCAATCGCCGCGGTGTTCCCGCGCCGGAGCGCGCCGCCGCTGGTCGTCGATCTCTCGCTCTCGGAGGTGGCGCGCGGGAAGCTGATGGTGGCCGCGCGCGAGGGCAAGCCGATCCCGTCCGGCTGGGCGCTCGACAAGCACGGCAGCCCGACGACCGATCCCAAGGCAGGTCTCGAGGGAATGATGCTGCCGGCCGGCGGCGTGAAGGGCGCGATGCTCGCGCTCATGGTCGAGCTGCTGTGCTGCGCGCTCACCGGCGCGCACATGGGGTTCGAGGCCGACACGTTCTTCAGCGAAGCGGGCAACCGCCCGAAGATCGGCCAGGCGTTCCTCGCCGTCGATCCCGGCGCGCTCGCCGGACACGACGTGTTCCACGAGCGCACCGAGACGCTGGTCGCGGAGATGCTGCGCGATCCGGACGTGCGCCTGCCCGGCGCGCGACGGCAGAGCCTCGCGGAGCGGGCCGCGCGCGAAGGAGTCGAGGTGCCGCAGCCGCTCCTCGACCAGATCCGACAGCTGGCGGGAGCGTAGCGACGCATGGCGATGCTGCAGGTCGACGTGTGGCGGGGCAGGGAAGACGGGCGCTATCAGCGCTTCGAGGTGCCGCGCGAGGAGAGCCAGACGGTGCTCGACGTCGTGACCTACATCCAGCGGCACCTCGAGCCGGCGCTCGCCTACCGCTTCGCCTGCCGCGTCGGCATGTGCGGCTCCTGCGCGATGACCGTGAACGGCGTCGCGCGCTGGACCTGTCGCACGCACATCGCGCGAGTGGCGCGCGATGACCGCCTCGAGATCGGTCCGCTCGCGAACCTCCCGGTGATCCGCGACCTCGCGACCGACATGCGCGAGTTCTTCGACAAGTGGGCGCGCGCGAAGGGACAGTTCGCGCCCACCGCGACGCGCAAGGACGCGCCGGCGCGAGTGCCGCCGGGGTCGCGCAGCCGCGCGACCGCGAATGCCGGCATCGAGTGCATCGGCTGCGGCGTGTGTTACGCCTCGTGCGACGTGGTCGCGTGGAACCGCGACTACCTCGGTCCCGCCGCGCTCAACCGTGCCTGGACCCTCGTCAACGACGTGCGCGACGGCGCGCGCGTCGAGCGGCTTCGCGCCGTGTCCGGCGACGCCGGCTGCCACAGCTGCCACACGCACATGAGCTGCGCCGAGCGCTGCCCGAAGCAGCTTTCGCCCACCGCGTCGATCGCCGGGCTGAAGCGCGCGGCGGCGCTTGCGCTGCTGAAGGGTGAGCTGTGAGTCCGCGCGGGGAAGTCGCCTTGTGGATCGCCCAGCGCGCGAGCGCCGCCGTGCTTGCGCTGTGCGTGCTGGTCCACATCGCCGTAATGGTCTATGCCGTGCAGGGCGGGCTGTCGGCCGGCGAGATCCTCGGGCGCACCCGCGGCAGCGCCGGCTGGGCGGCGTTCTACGCGGTGTTCGTCGCTGCGGTCGCGGCGCACGCACCGATCGGCCTGCGCGCGATCGCAATCGAGTGGCTGGGCTGGCGCGGGCGTTCGCTCGGGGTTGCCCTCCACCTCTTCGCGGCGCTGCTCCTCGTGCTGGGCCTGCGCGCGGTGTGGGCGGTGTTCGCATGAGCGGCGATCTCCGCGCGCGCAACCACCCGGCCTGGTGGGCGTTCGTCGTCCATCGGCTGTCCGGCCTCGCGCTCGCGGCTTTCCTGCCGCTGCATTTCTGGGCGCTCGGGCAGGCGCTGCAGGGCGAGGCTGCGCTCGACGCGTTCCTGCGCTGGACCGAGCAGCCGCTCGTCAAGGCCTCGGAGTGGGGGATCGTCGTCCTGCTCGCGGCGCATGCGGCGGGCGGGCTGCGGCTGCTCGCGCTCGAGCTCCTCCCGTGGCGCGACTGGCAGAAGTCGCTGCTCGCGCTGGCAGCAGGCGTCACCCTCGCCGCGGGGCTGGCCCTCGCGCTCGCCCTGTAGCCGGGCGGCGGGAGTGCTGCGAGAATACCTGCCGAAGCATCGCAACGAGCGCTGTCGCCATGCACGGCGGCGCGAACTTCGACCACCGAGAGAGGAGCCGACCATGCAGTCCCGACCGACCCGTCGCTTGATCCATGTGATCGCAGCCGCCTTGCTGGCGTTCCCGCTGGGGGCCGCCGCCCAGAGTTACCCCACGAAGCCGGTGCGGTTCATCGTGCCCTTCGCCGCCGGCGGCGCCACCGACATCTCCGCCCGCATCGTCGGCCAGAAGCTCGGCGAGATGTGGGGCCAGACCATCGTGATCGACAACAGGGGCGGCGCCGCGGGCAACATCGGCGGGGCGGAGGCGGCCAAGGCCGCGCCCGACGGCTACACGCTGTTCTTCACGTCCGGCTCGGTGGTGACGGCGAACGAGCACATCTACCCGAACATGCCGTTCAATCCCGCGAAGGATTTCGTCGCGGTGACCAACGTCGTGCGCGGCGCGCAGGTGATCGTCGTCCCGGCGAACTCGCCGTACAAGACGCTCAAGGAGCTCATCGCCGCGGCGAAGGCGAAGCCGGGCGCGCTGAACTACGGCCACGCCGGCATCGGCAGCCAGACGCACCTCGCGGGCGAGAACTTCCTCCACGCCGCGAAGATCGACGTCCAGAACGTGCCGTACAAGGGCGAGGGTCCTGCGGTCGCGGACCTCGTCGGCGGGCAGACGACCTTCGCGACGCCGAACCTCGCGGCGGCGATCAGCTTCATCAACCAGGGCAAATTGCGCACGCTGGCGATCACCAGCAAGGAGCGCGCACCCCAGCTGCCGGACGTGCCGACCGTCGGCGAAACGCTGCCCGGCTTCGAGAACTACGGCTGGTTCGGCATCGTCGCGCCCGCCGGAACCCCCAAGGAGATCGTGGAGAAGGTGTTCCGCGATACGCGTAAGGTGCTCGACTCGTCCGAGATGCGCGCGCGGTTCTTCGTGCAGGGCATGACGATCGTGCACAACTCGCCCGCCGAGTTCGAGAAGAGCATGCGCGAGGAGCGCGCGCGCTGGGCGACCGTCGTCAAGGAGCGCAAGATCAGCGTCAAATGATTAGTGCCTCGGTCCCTTTCGGCGCGCTGCTGGAGCGCATGACGCAGGCGATCTGCCGCGGCGACGGTGCCGCGGCCGCCGCCTGCTTCACCGCCGACGGGACCTACCACGACGGGTTCTACGGCGAGTTTCGCGGCCGGGAAGCGATCCGGGAGATGATCGAGCAGCGCTTCCATCGCGACGCGCGCGAGTTCGTCTGGAATCTGGCGGACGTCGTCTCCGACGGGCGGGTCGGCTATGCGCATTACGACTTCTCGTATGTCTCGAAGCTCCCCGGCGCGGAAGGCAGGCGCGTCGGCTTCGCCGGCATCAGCCGGTGCCGGCTCCGGAACGGGCTGATCGAGCGTTACGACGAAGCATTCGACCGCGGGCCGGTGCTCGTGCAGCTCGGCTTCGCGCCCGAGCGCATCGCAAGATCGCTCGCCCGCAAGCCGGGTACGCACTGAGGTCGCGAGCGATGCGCGTCGACGTCCAGCAGGTCGAGGAGGCCGCCAAGCAGCTCTACATCCGGGCGCTGAAGCTTCTGCCGCCCGACGTGAAGCTGGGGTTCGATGCGCTCACGCGCGGCGAGACGGACCCGACCGCACAGGGGATCCTCGGGGTGATGGTCCGGAACATCGCCGTCGCCGAATCGACCGACAACCTGCTCTGCCAGGACACCGGGATCCCGATCTACAACGTGACGATCGGCACTGGCGTCGAAGTCGACGGCGTTGCCCTCAAGGAAGCGATCCGGCGCGGCTGCGAGCGCGCGACGCGCGAGCATCCGCTGCGCTCCTCGGTCGTGCACCCGGTGACGCGCAAGAATGAGCACTCTTCCTGCGGGCGCGGCGTACCGGTCATCCACTTCGACTTCGACGGCGCGGCGGACACGCTCGCGATCGAGATGGTGCCGAAGGGTTCCGGCTCGGAGAACAACTCGTGGCTCCGGATGGCGATTCCCGCCGAGGGTGTCGCCGCGGTGAAGGCCTTCGTGGTCGATTGCGTGCTAGACGCGGGCGGTAGGACCTGCCCGCCGACGATCGTCGGCGTCGGCGTCGGCGGCACCGCGGACCTGTGCGTCCACCTCGCCAAGGTGGCGGCGACCCGGCCGCTCGGCACGCATTGCGAAGATCCAGAGGGCGCGAAGCTGGAATCCGAGCTAACCGCGGCGGTGAACCGGCTCGGCGTCGGGCCGCAGGGCCTCGGCGGCGATTCGACCGCGTTCGCGGTGCACGTCGAGACGGCCGCGACGCACATCACCATGAATCCGGTCGCGGTGAACATGCAGTGCCACTCGGCGCGGCGGACACGCTCGCGATCGAG
>DATIDG010000057.1:0-21683 GCA_035456405.1 Burkholderiales bacterium
AGTACTGCTACGAGGACGAAGACCTGGAGCACGTCGCGTCGAACATGGGGGACATCCGGGTGCGGCGCCTGCTGGTCGTAAACCGCGACAAGAGACTGGTCGGCATCGTGTCGCTCGGGGACATCGCGGCGGTTAAGCCCCGCGCCGCCGCCGCTGAGGCCATAGCCGGCATATCGCGGCCCGGTGGGCCGCACTCGCAAGGCCTAGCGCCGCCCGTGCCGCCTTCACTAGAGGGGTGGTGAACGGCAGTTCGCGAATACGAACGTCGGTTGCACCGGCGACCCCGTTGGCGACGGCTGTGGCGCTCCGCCCTTGCGTCGAAACTGCCGGGCCGGAGCGGCGATGGTCATAATCGAGTCTGTCAACGATCCGCTCCCCGAAATTTACCCCATAGCAAACCCGTCCTTCCTAGCCATGTCGGTGCGATGGCAATTGAGGCGGCGACCGACGCGCGCGGCTCGTCAGCGAACCTGGCGAACGTCAGCTTTCACGAATGCGACGGGCAGCAAGGGGTCGATAGCGCCATCGAACGACCGCTGTCAGCGCCTTACCTCTACAGCTGTTGTTAGCCGCACACGGACGGGAACCTGAGGGTCTTCTGCCGCGCGGTGAATATCACCGGGCTCCTTCAACGCCTCCAGTGAGACCGTCGATGCCTGGTTGAACACACCCTGGCTGATCGGTGCTGCATTGGTCCGCGTCCCGTGCTTCACATCAGCCTTTCACCACGCGGAAGGCAAGCCGTGCATTGCATTTAGGGCGGTCGCGGCGTCACGAACGGCGAAGAGCACGTTTCCGGGACGCGAAGACCCACAATTTCCCTATCAGGGCCGATTTACAGGGCCCGTACCATTTGGGTCCCAGACCGGGCCCAGATTGTCGAAGCGGAGTGCTGCGGTAACGGGCCACGCCCGCGCCGTTTGGCAGAACTGAAGGGCGCCACGCTCCGCTCTGCGTGTGGCATTGCATCGCGCTCGGGTCCCGAAGCACCGTTCATGCGCCGCTTACCATGGGAACAAATCCCGGTAGCTGCTCGACCTGTCCAAGCCACCGGCGGATCGCCGGGAAATCCTCCAAAGAGATGTCTCCCTCAGGAGCGAGCATCGTGTAAGGGAAGCACGCAATATCTGCGATGGTTGGCTGCCCACCGACGAGCCATTGCGTTGTGCGCAGCTGCGCCTCCATCACCGCGAAGATGCGGGCGGCGATCGCTTTCGGCCTCTTCACGTCGCTGCCGATCTTGAATCTATGCACCAATCGGGCGGCACCGGGCCCGTTTTGGAGCTCATTCGCGGAGTTGGCCAACCATGCCACCACGCGTCCCATGCCAACCGGCTCCGCGGAGATCCACCGGCCATTGCCATATTGGAGCGCCAGGTAGGTCAGGATTCCATGCGAGTCGCGCAGGGTTACGTCGTCGTCCAGGAGTACGGGCACTTGGCCGAGAGGGTTCAGCGCGAGGAATGCTGTCGTCTGACCCTCGCCCTTGAACAAATCTACCGTCTTCCGGGTGTAGGGAAGCTCTAGAAGATGAAGGAACAGGCGAACCTTGTAGCCGTTCCCGGAAAGCTCATTGTCGTAGAGGGTAATCACCGTCCCACCTCCTTTGGCCATCTGCTGGCGGAACCGCCCGACGAGGGGTGCTTACGCAACGAGCGCCGGAAAGATCAACGATGAAGCCGCACCCCGGCAGCAGCTTTGTCCGCCGGGTACCGTCACGATTGCGCCCCCGTGCACTCGGGGAAGATCTGCTCCGCAATGCGATTCTTCTGGACCTTACCGGTAGTGGTCAGGGGCAGCGCGGACTCGGTGACGAATCTGACGAGCCGCGGGATCTTGTATGCGGCGAGCGCCTCCCGGCAGTGCGCGAGCAGATCGGCCTCGCTGACGACAGCGCCTTGCTTGAGCACGACGACGGCGGCCAGAGCCTCGTCGCGCGTCGGGTCCGGTACGCCGGTGACGAACGCGAGATGCACGCCCGGATGAGCGAGCAAGATCTCCTCCACCTCGACCGGCGCGACGTTGATCCCGCCGGTCTTGACCATCTCCTTGATCCGACCTCGGAAGTGCAGATTGCCGTCGGCGTCGGCGACGCCGAGGTCACCGGTCCGGAAGTACCCGAGTTCGTCGAACGACTCGGCGGTCCGCGCCGGGTCCTTGTAGTAACCGCACGTCACGTAGCCCTTAACGCGGATCTCGCCGAGCTCGCCAGGCGGGAGCACCCGGCCGGTGTCCGGTTCGACGATCCGCTGATCGACTCCGACGAGCGGCCGTCCCACGCTTGCCAGCCGTTTCTCGAGCGGATCGGCAGCGTCGGCGACGTTGCAGTTGCCGTACGTCTCGGTGAGGCCATAAATGTTGCAGATCTCGCGCGCCCCGAGCTCGACCACGCGCATGATCTGCTCCGGCGTGCCAATGGTCGCACCGCCGCGCAGGCTCGAGAGGTCTCGTCTCGCGCGGTCGGGATGCTCGTAGAGCGCCTGCGCCATGTTCGGCGTGCCGTAGAACAGGGTGCAGCGCTCGCGCTCGATCAGGGCGAGCGCCTCGCCGGCGTCGAAGTGCTCCTGCAGGACGACGCAGCCGGCGTGGGTCAGAACGTTGAACAGCGCGTTCTCGCAGCCGAGCCCCCAGAAGAGCGACACCGCGAGCCAGAGCCGATCGTGCTCGGTCACACGCTGTCGCTCGCCGATCTGCCACATGTTCTCGATCAGCGCGTAGTGCTGGAGCTGAACGCCCTTCGGAAGCGACGTCGAGCCCGACGTGTAGAGAAGGTAGACCACGTCGTCGGGCGCGACCGCGCGCTGCGCGGCGTCGATCGCCGCCTCGGGCACCCGCCCGCCGAGCGAGGCAAGGTCCGCATACCGAAGCCAACCGTCTGGGAGCTTGTCGCCCACGCCGACGATCCGCTCGAGCAATGGCAGCCGCTCGCGATGCGGCTCGAGCTCCTTGAGCAGCGCGCAGTAGTTGTACTTCAGGAAGCGATCGACCGTGATCAGGAACCGCGCGTCAGAGTGACCGAGGACGTACTCGAGCTCTCGCGCGGTCACCCAGGTGTTGACCCCCACCATCACGCCGCCTAGCAGCGCAATGGCGAAGTCGGCGATCAGCCACTCGGACCGGTTGCCCATGAGAATCGCAACCTTGTCGCCTCGACGCACGCCGAGCGCAGCGAGGCCGCGTGCGATACGCCTCACCTCGGCGCGGAGCTCGCGATACGTATAGCGCTGGCCGGAACCGACCAGCGCCTCGCGCTCGGGAACGCGCCTCGCCAGCTCGTCGATCAGGTCCGGGATGGTCCGGCTCACCGGCATCGTCGCCACGGCGGGTTCCTCAGTTGCGCGCGAGCAGCCGCGCTATGCGCCCGGCATCCGGGCAATCCTCGATCGCGTCGATCTCGCGCTCGATCGCGTCGGCACGCGCCTCGCCAAGCAGCCGCGCGAGCGCGGCACGCGTGCGTCGGCGCACGCCCGCGCCATCGAGCGGCTCGAGCGCGAGCAATCGCCTGCTCGTAGTCCGGCCGTCCCGCAGCGACACGATTACCTCCGCGCCCTGCCGCTGCGGGTACCCGCGCGCGAGCTCGGCGTCGTTCTCGAGCCGCACGCGTCGCGCGAAGGTCGCCACCTCGCCGTCCGGCTCGAACGCCCGGAACACGGCGTCGTCGAGACGTCCGTGGACGAGCACGGCAGCCACCGCAAACTGGATGCTCATCTTCGCCTGCAGCTGCGTGCGGTACGGGCCGGGGTGGTCGCAGCCCGGGTAGGCGATCGCCTCCGGGAAGCTCCGCACCACCACCTGCTCGATGTCGCGCGGCGAGATCTCGTGCGCGCTGCGCAGGGCGAGCGCGGCCTGCGCGGGCGTCTGGGCGTAATTGCACGCCGGAATGGGCTTGTGGTAGACGACGAGGATCTCCGAGTCCCCGCCGAGGTCGAGGGCTCTACCCGGCGCGCCGCCGAACGCCGCAAAGAGCCCCGCCTGCCCGTCGAGCGCCGACTCGGCCGCGTCGGCGCCCGCACGCCCGAGGAAAAGCGATGTCACCGCGTTGCGCGCGGCGAAGCCGGGGTGAAAGAACATCTCTCCGCCGCCCGCGCGCGGCCACTCGTTGAGGCCGCCCGCGGTGTTCGCGGCCAGTGCGAGCGCGTGCACCGTCTCGTCCTCCGATAACCCCAGCAGGCGCGCGCCGGCCGCGGTCGCGCCGACCGCGCCGACGAGGCCAGTCGGGCGGAACCGCTGCGCCACGTCCTTCGTGATCAACGCCTGCCCGAGCCGTGCCATGACCTGGTAGCCGATTACGCCTGCGGCGATCAACTCGCGACCGGTCGCGCGCTCGCTTTCCGCGAGCGCGAGCAGGGTCGGCCACACGACGACGCCGATGTGCGTCATGCTCGCCGTGTGCATGTCCTCCTGGACCAGCCCGTGACCTGCGGTCGCGTTCGCGAAGGCCGCCTCGGCGACGCTCGCTCGCATGCCGGACCCAATCAGCGTCGCCCGGTCGCCGCCCATCGCCGCGGCGTACCCGGCGGCCTGCCGGCTCCACGGGAGATCGGCTGCCTCGGCCGCGACGCCGATCATGTCGAGCAGGCACAGCTTCGCCTTCTCCGTCACGCGCGCATCAAGCGCCGCCGCATCCACTGCGCGGAGCCAGCGCGCGATAGCGCGCGCCAGGGTGGGATCGCCAGTGGGAGTGGGACGCTCGATCATCGCATTGTCGGCCGGTCGATAAGGCGCTAGCATCATAGCCAACAAGACTTTGCCGCGCGACACCGGACGGGCGGCGCCGAACGGAGGAGGCGTGAACGCTGTCCAGGCGACCTGCGCGGTCGACTGCAAGAACGTTCTCGGCGAGGGCGCGGTGTGGTGTCCGCGCGAGCAGCTGCTGTGGTGGATCGACATTTCGAGCCCCACGCTCTGGCGCCTCGATCCGCGCACGGCGCGCGTCGATCACTGGCCGCTGCCGAAACCACCGGGCTCTTTTGCGCTGCGCAAGAAAGGCGGCTTCCTGTTCGCGTTCCGCAACGGGCTTGCGACGCTCGAAGCCCCAGGCGGCGAGTTGCAGTGGCTAGAAGTGCCGGGTCTCGCGCTCGGCGACGAGCGCTTCAACGACGGCAAGGCTGATCGCGCCGGCCGCTTCTGGACCGGGACGCTCGACCGCAAGCTCGGCGCCGCGATCGGCCAGCTCTATCGCGTCGAGGACGGATTGCGCGTGACGGCGATGGACGGCGGCTTCACGATCTCGAACGGCATCGGCTGGAGTCCCGACGACCGCACCATGTACTTCACCGACACGCCGTCGCATCGGATCTACCGCTACGACTTCGACGTCTCGACAGGCGAGATCGCGAACCGGCGCATATTCGTCGAAGCCGAGGCCGGTCACGGTGGCCCGGACGGCATGACCGTGGACGCGGAGGGCTTCGTCTGGAGCGCGCAGTTCGACCGCTGGGCGATCCACCGCTACGCGCCCGACGGCAGGCTCGAGCGCGCGGTGCGCATGCCGGTGCAGCGGCCGACGACCTGCATGTTCGGCGGGCCCGACCTCTCGACCCTCTACGTGACGAGCGCGCGCATGGACCTCGCGGGCGAAGCGCTTGCCGCGCAGCCGCAGGCGGGCGGCGTGTTCGCGCTCGAGCCCGGGATGCGCGGGCTGCCCGAACCGAGGTTCGCCGGGTGAACAAGGCTCTCGCCGGGCGTGTCGCGGTTGCCGGCGTGGGCACGACACGCTACGGCAAGCTGCCCGAGTACGACGCTTACGACCTCGGCGTCTGGGCGCTCAAGGCCGCGCTCGACGACTGCGACCTCGGGTTCGGGGACATCGACGGCCTCATCATCAACCGCATCCCCGACTACCAGCGCTTCGGCGAGATCACCGGCATCAACCCGCGCTACACCACGATCACGCCGGGACAGGGCCGGTTCTCGGGCATCTGCATCCAGACCGCGGTGGCGGTGATCGCAGCCGGACTTGCCGAGACCGTCGCGCTCGTGTACGGCAATAACGGGCGATCGGCGGGTGACCAGTACGGCGGCGCCTCCGACGCATACGGCAGCGGCGGCGCCGGGCTGTGGTTCCCGTACGGGATGACTTCGCCCGGCGCCTTCCACGCGCTGATGATGCGCCGGCACATGGAGCAGTACGGCACCACGACCGATCAGCTCGGCGCGATCGCGATGGCGTTCCGCGGGCACGCGGCCCTCAACCCGGACGCGGTGATGCGCACGCCGTTCACGCTCGAGGAGTACCGCGCCGCGCGCTTCATCTGCGAGCCGCTTCGCCTACTCGACTACTGCCTGATCAACGACGGCGGCGTCGCGATGATCCTCACCACCGCCGAACGCGCGCGCGACCTTGGCAAGCCGCCTGCGTACATCCGCGGCTTCGGCCAGGCGGCCGAGTTCGCCGGGTCGACGTTTCCGCCGGAGGATTTCTGGCGCGGGCCGATGCAGAAGGTCGCGAACGACGTGTACGCGATGGCCGGCGCCGGCCCGCGCGACATGGACGCGCTCATGATCTACGACAACTTCACGCCGACGGTGCTCTTCTCGCTCGAAGGGTTTGGCTTCTGCCCGGTCGGCGAGAGCGGCCCGTTCGTCGCGGACGGCAAGCTTGCGCTCGGCCGGGCGCTCCCGACCAACACGAGCGGTGGCCATCTCTCCGAGTCGTACATGCAGGGCTGGGCGCTCAACGTGGAGGCGGTGCGCCAGGTCCGGGGCGAGTGCGGCGCGCGCCAGGTTGCGGACGCGGCGCTGGTCCAATACATGACCGCGGCGCCGGTCATCACCTCGATGATCTACGGCCGGGACCCGCAATGAGCGACTACGCGAAGCCGCTGCCGCCGGACGACCCGGCGAACCGCCCGTTCTGGGACGGGGCGAAGCGCGGCGTCCTCATGCTGCAGCGCTGCCTCGACTGCGGCCGCCACCGCTTCCCCGCCGCGCGGTACTGCGTGCAGTGCCACGGCGAGCGGAGCGAATGGGTCGCAACCACCGGCGCAGGCATCGTCGAGTCGTACTGCACGTTCCACCGCGCATACTGGCCGGCGTTCGCACGCGACGTGCCGTACGACGTCGTCCAAGTGAGGCTCGACGAGGGCGTGCGCCTGTTCAGCAACCTCGTCGGTGTCTCGCGCGAGCGTATCCAGTCGGGAATGCGGGTGCGCGCGTGCTTCGATCCGGTCACGCCTGGGGTGACGCTCGTGAAGTTTGCCCCCGCCGAATGAAGGAGCCGCAATGAAGGCAATGGTGGTGCGCCAGCCGGGCGGCATCGACGCGATGAAGATTGAGAGCATCCCCGATCCGGTCGCCGGTCCGCGTGACGTGGTGATCAAGGTGGAGGCCTGTGGCGTGTGTTTCCACGACGTGCTGACGCGGAACGGCACGCTCAAGGCAGGCGTGAAGCTACCCTGCATCCTCGGGCACGAGATCTCCGGCACGGTGGTCGACGTCGGGCGCGAGGTGTCGCGCTTCAAGGCGGGCGACCGCGTCGCGACCGCGCAGCGCTACTACATCTGCGGTGCGTGCCGGTTCTGCCGCAGCGGCCGCGAGACGCTTTGCCCCGACCGGAAGTTCCTCGGCGACTGGGGCCTGGTCGGCGGCTACGGCGAATACGTCGCCGTGGGCGACGACAACGTCGCCGCGGTGCCCGAGGGGGTGCCGCTCGCCGACGCTTCGATCGCCTCTTGCGCGATTGGCACGCTCCTCAACGGCTTGCGAGACGTCGGGAAGCTCCGGATGGGGGAAAGCGCCCTCGTCACCGGCGCGGGGGGCGGCCTTGGACTGCACGCGGTCCAGCTCGCGCGGCTCGCGGGCGCGTACGTGATTGCGCAGACGACCTCGCCGGACAAGGCCGACCTGATCCGCGACATGGGCGCGCACGAGATCGTCGTGCACGCGCGCGGCGAGGACTTCTCGCCCCAGGTGAAGCGGCTCACCGACGGCCGCGGCGTCGACGTCCTCGTCGACAACGTCGGCACGCCACTCTTCGAGCCGATGCGCCGGAGCCTCGGCGTCGCCGGGCGCTGGATCCTGATCGGGCAGCTCACCGGCCAGTTCGTGCCGTTCAACCCGGCGCAGCTCTTCCTCAAGAACCAGTCGATGCTCTCGGTCACCAGCACCTCGCGCAACCAGCTCGAGGACGTGCTCGCGCTGATGAAGCGCGGCCAGGTCAAGGCGGTCGTCACACGCTCGCTCGCGCTCGAGGAGGCCGGCGAGGCGCACACGCTCATGGAAGCAGGCCGGATCACCGGGCGCATCCTCCTTCGCCCGAACGGCTGAGGCATGACCGCCCTCGCCGTGCGTGACCGGACCGCGATCGCCGGCATCGGCCAGAGCGACTACGGTCGCTTCCTGCCCGACAGCCAGCTCAAGCTTGGCGCGAAAGCGCTGAAAGCCGCCCTGGCCGACGCCGGCCTCACGCGCTCGGACGTCGACGGCCTCGCGATTCACCTGGGCTGGCCGCTCGGCGTCGACTACGACCGTGTCGCGGAGGCGTACGGGCTCGACGTCCGGTGGGTGAGCCAGACCTGGCTGCACGGCCGCTTCGTGACCAGCGCGATCCAGCACGCCGCTATGGCGGTGGCGTGCGGCCTCGCGAACGTCGTCGCGTGCGTCACCGCGATCAGCTTCACCCGCGAGCGGCAGATCCTCGGCGGCCCCGGCGACGCTGAGGGCACGCGCGAGGACGGCGGCACGCACGGCGAATCGCCGCCCTACGGGCTCACGGCGCCGGCCGGCGGCGCCGCGCTCGGAATGCAGCGCTACATGGCGCTCTACGGCGCGACGAGCGAAGAGCTTGCGGCAGTGCCGATCGCGTTCCGCAAGCACGCGCTCAAGAACCCGCACGCGGTGATGAAGGAACCATTGACGCTTGCCGCGCACCAGTCGGCGCGCATGGTCGTCGACCCCCTGCGGCTCTATGACTGCTGTCTCATCACCGACGGGGCGGCGGTCGCGCTGGTCACCTCGGCCGAGCGCGCCCGCGACCTCAAGCAGCCGCCGGTCTACATCAGCGGCATGCAGGGACTGCGCTCCGGCCGCGACGAGTTCATCTTCGCGCCGCGCGGGCTCGGCATCAACCAGCAGGAAACTGCCCGCTGGCGGCCGGAGGAACGCGATCTCCTCGCATATCGCATGGCGGGGATCGATCGGAACGACATCGCTGGCCTCTATACCTACGACGCGTTTTCGCCGCTCGTGCTGTTCGTGCTCGAGCGCTTCGGCTTCTGCGGCCCGGGCGAAGCCGCCAAATGGGTGCAGGGCGGCCGCATCGAGCTCGGCGGCGAGCTGCCGATGAACACCTCGGGCGGGCTCCTGTCGGAGGCGCACGTCGGCGGCTGGAACTCGATCCTCGAGATCGTCCGGCAGCTCCGCGGCGCGGCCGGCGAGCGGCAGATCGCGAACGCGCGCCACCTCCAGTGGGGCACCGCCTGGGGCGACTCGGTGATCTTTCGGAGCTGACGATGAGCGCACGCGCCAAGCCTCTCCCCCGCGTCACGCCCGACACGCAGCCGTTTTGGGATGCGCTGCGAGCGCGGAAGCTCCTGCTGCCGTTCTGCGACGAGTGCGGCCGCGCCCATCTGCCGCCAGGACCGGTGTGTCCGTTCTGCTTCGCGGATCGGCTGGCGTGGCACGCCGCGCTCGGCACCGGCAGGATCTCCTCCTGGACCGTCGTCCACAAGGCGTGGTTCCCGGCGTTCGCAGGGGACGTGCCCTACAACGTCGTGCAGGTCGAGCTCGACGAGGGGCCGCGGCTGACGGCGAGCGTCGTCGGGCTGCCGAACGACCGGCTCGCGGTCGGCCTGCGCGTCGTGGTCGACTTCCACGACGTGAGCCCCGACTTCACGCTGCCGCGGTTCCGGCCGGCGGAGCCGGCGTGAACCAGTCGCTCGTCCTCCTCGAAAACCTGCTGCAGGCGCTCACCGCGGGGCTTCTGATCGGCAGCGTGTACGCGCTAATGTGCGTGGGCCTCGGGTTCATCTTCGGCGTCATGCGGGTGATCAACTTCGCGCAGGGCGAGTTCCTGATGCTCGGCATGTACGCCACGCTCTATGCGTTCACCTGGCTCGGCCTCGGCGGGATCCTCGGGCCGTACGCCGGGCCGATCGTCGCGGCGGCGATCGCGGGGTGCCTCCTCTACGTCGTCGGCATCCTGCTGCACCGCTTCTTCCTCGCGCGGGTGACCGGAGCCCGGGTGTTCGGCACCGAGGGCGAGGGACACTACCCGCAGCTCATCCTGACGCTCGGCCTGTCGCTCATCCTTGCCAACGGCGGCCTCATCTTCTTCGGCTCGACGCCGGAGAACATCCGCACGCCGCTCTCGGCCACGGCGTGGGAGGTCGGCCCGCTCGCGGCCGACCACGTCTCGATGTTCTTCAACAAGGCGCGCAGCGTGGCGTTCGTCGTGTCGATCGCGGTCGCGCTCGCGCTCTACTTCTTCGTCACCCGCTCGCGGATCGGCAAGCAGCTGCGCGCCGCGGCCGACAACCCCGAGGCGGCGACCTACATGGGCATCGACGTCGACCGGGCGCACCGCATCGCCTTCGGCCTCGGCTGCGCGATCACCGCGCTCGCCGGCGGGCTGGTCGCGACCTACTACCCGTTCCAGCCGTACGTCGGCCTGGAGTTCGTCATCATCATGTACGCCGGCGTCGTGCTCGGCGGGATGGGCAGCATCGGCGGCGCGTTCTGGGGCGGACTGACGATCGGGCTCGTCCAGCAGCTCTCGACGCTGTTCCTGCCGGTACAGCTGCAGAACGCGGCGATCTTCGTCGTGTTCCTGCTGATCGTCCTCTGGCGCCCCGAGGGCCTCTTCGGGCGGAACGTGGAGCGCGCATGACGAACAACCGCGCGAACGCCCGCGGCAAGCCCGTCGCGGCGATCTTCTGGTTCGCGGCGGCGTATCTCGCGCTCGGCCTCGCTGTCCGCAACGAGTACTACCAGCTGATGCTCACGCTGGTCCTCGTCTGGGCGATCATGGGCGTGGCGTGGAACGTGTTCAGCGGCTACTCGGGACTGGTCTCGTTCGGCCACGCCTCGTTCTTCGGCCTCGGCGCGTACACCGTCACCCTGCTGCTGGTGAAGCTCGGGGTGACGCCGTGGATCGGCATCCCGATCGGCATGCTGGTCGGCGTCGCCGCCGGGGTGCTCATCGGCTATCCGACGTTCCGGTTGCGGGGGGTCTACTTCTCGCTCGCAATGCTCGCCTACCCGCTCGCGCTGCTCTACGTCTTCGAGTGGCTCGGCTACCAGGAGGTGCCGCTGCCGATGAAGAAGGAAGCGCCGGCCGCCTACATGCAGTTCGCCGATCACCGCGCCTACGTCGTGATCGCCCTCGGCATGCTGGTTACGGCGATGCTCGTCTCGCTCCGCATCGAACGCTCCCGGTTCGGCCTGTCGCTGATCGCGATCAAGCAGAACGAGTGGGCGGCCGAGGCCTCCGGCATCGACACCTGGCGCTGGAAGATGAAGGCGATCATGGTGTCCGGCGCGATCGCCGCGGCCGCCGGCGGCTTCTACGCGGTGGTGCTGCTGGTCGTGACCCCGCCGACGGTGTTCGGGATGCTCACCTCCGCGCAGGCGCTGATCGTGACGCTGTTCGGCGGCGTCGCCACGGTGTGGGGGCCGGTGATCGGCTCGATCATCCTGATCCCGCTCGCCGAGATCCTGCACGCGGAGCTCGGCGACAAGATCCCGGGGATCCAGGGCGTCGTGTTCGGCGCCGCGATCGTGGCGGTGATCATGCTCGCGCCCGAAGGGCTGGTGCCGCGGTTTCGCGACTGGCGGGCGCGGCGCGCGCGCGGCCCGGACGCCGCGCGCGCGGTGCTCGACGAGCCGATGGCCGCGGCGCCGGCGGCGCGGCGCGCGGTCGGCGAGGAGGTCGTGCTGCGGGTAGCGAACGTCTCGCGCTCGTTCGGCGGGCTGCGGGCGGTCCAGGACGTCAGCTTCGAGGTGCGCCGCGGCGAAGTGCTCGGGATCATCGGCCCCAACGGCGCCGGCAAGACCACGCTCTTCAACCTCCTGAACGGCTTCATCCGCGCGGACGCGGGGGAAGTGCTGTTCGAGGGGAAGCCGCTCCTCGACCTGAAGCCGAACAAGGTGTGCCGCCTCGGCATCGGGCGCACGTTCCAGGTGATGCGGCCGTTTCCGCGCATGTCGGTGCTCGATAACGTCGTCGTCGGCGCATTCGCCGCCGAGAGCGACGACGCCAGGGCGTACGCCGCAGCGCGCGACGCGCTCGCCCGCGTCGGCCTCGCCGCGCGTGGCGACGCGATCGCCGGCGGGCTGACGACGGTCGAGCTGCGCCTGATGGAGCTCGCGCGCGCGATCGCCTCGCGGCCGAAGGTGCTGCTCGCCGACGAGACGCTCGCCGGGCTCGGCTCGCAGGAGATCGGAAGCCTGCTCGCGACGATCAACGCGCTCGCGAACGGCGGGCTGACGATCGTGATCATCGAGCACACGATGCACGCGATGGTGCAGCTCGCCGACCGGCTCGTGGTCCTCGATCACGGGGCGGTGCTCGCCGCGGGCGCGCCGGCGGAGGTCACGCGCGACCCGAAGGTCATCGAAGCGTATCTCGGCAAGCGGTGGATGGCCCGTGCTCAGCATTGACGCGCTGAACGTCGCCTACGGCGGACTGAAGGCGCTCGTCGACTTGTCGCTCACGGTCGCTGCGGGGCAGTTCGTCGCCATCGTCGGACCGAACGGCGCGGGCAAGACGACGCTCTTCAAGACCGTCTCGGGCACGGTGAAGCCGACCGCCGGACGGATCTCCTTCGACGGCCGCGACCTGCTCGCGGTGCCGCCGCCGGGGCGCGCCCACCTCGGCATCGCGCACGTGCCGGAAGGGCGGCAGGTGTTCCGCTCGCTGAGCGTGATCGAGAACCTCGAGATGGGCGCGGTGCCCGAGCGCGGCCGCGCCGAGTGGTCGCGGAACCTCGAGCAGATCTTCGCACTGTTCCCGGTGCTGAAGGAGCGGCGCGACCAGCCGGCGGGCACGCTCTCCGGCGGCGAGCAGCAGATGCTCGCCATCGGCCGCGGGCTCGCCTCCTCGCCGCGCCTGCTGCTGCTCGACGAGCCGTCGATGGGGCTCTCCCCGATGCTCGCCGACCTCATCTTCAGTCGCATCGAGGAAATCCACCGCCAGACCGGGCTCACCGTGCTGCTCGTCGAGCAGCGGGTCGCCGAGGCGCTGAGCGCGTGCAACTACGGCTACGTCCTCGAATCGGGACGCCTCGTTCTCGAGGGTACGCACGATGTGCTGCTCGCGGACGAGCGGGTGAAACGGGCGTATCTTGGGATGTAAGTCGCCGAACGAGGCCGCTCGCGGTCTTATTTTCAAAGGAGGAAGCTGTGATGAGAATGCAACGAAGAACACTCGTCCGGGCGCTCGCCGCCGCCTTCACCGGCGCTGGTCTAGCGTTCGGTGCCGGCCCCGCGTGGTCGCAGGCGAAGGAGGTCAGGGTCGCGATGATCGCCCCGATGTCCGGGCCCTGGGCGCGGCAGGGCGAGCTGATGAAGAAGGGCGCCGACATGGCGATCGAGGACATCAATCGCGCCGGCGGCATCAAGTCGATGGGCGGCGCGCAGCTGAAGCTGCTGGTGGTCGACGCCGGCGACAACGCCGAGAAGGCGAAGAACGCGGCGCAGCGCCTCGTCGCGCAGGAGACCGACGTCGTCGGCGCGACCGGCGCGTGGCTGTCGAGCTTCACGCTCGCGGTCACCGAGGTGACCGAGCGCGCGGAGCTGCCGGTGCTCACGCTCTCATACTCGGACGTGATCACCGGGCGCGGCTACAAGTACGTGTTCCAGACCTCGCCGACTGGTGGCGCGCAGGCGAACGGTGCCCTGCCCGCGCTGCTCGAGCTCGCGAAATCGGCCACCGGGCAGCCGCTGAAGACCGTCGGCATCGTCATGGACAACACCGCGGCGCCGGTGAGCTTCGTGAAGCCGATGCGCGAGGGCGGGTTCCAGAAGCTGAACCTGAACCTCGTGGTAGACGAAACCTTCACCCCGCCGCTCGCCGACGCGACCTCGATGGTGCAGAAGGTCCGCAACACTCGGCCCGATGTGCTACTGCTGCTCCCGACGAGCGTGCCCGACGACAAGCTCGTACTCGAGAAACTGAGTGAGATGGGCCTCGGACGCGGCCGCCTGCCGGTGGTGTCGAACGGTGCGCACATCGGTGCGCCGGAGATGCTCCGCCTCGTAGGCAAGGACCTGATGGAAGGCGTCATGACGGTCGTCGCCAACTGGGGCGCCAAGGGGCAGGAGGCAATCATCGCCGACTTCAAGAAGCGCACCGGCGAGCCGTGGATGACCCAGGACAGTATCTCCACGTACGGTGACATGTGGATCTATAAGGAGGCGCTCGAGAAGGCCGGTGCCGCCGATCGCCGGAAGGTGGCCGCGGCGATTCGCGCAATGGACACCACGGACGGCCCGGCAAAGTTCTTCCCCGGCGGACGGCTCAAGTTCGACGAAAACGGGCGGCGTGCCGGCGCCGGGCTGCTGATCGTGCAGTGGCAGAACGGCGAGCCGGTGGTGGTCTACCCGGCGGCCTCAGCGATGGCGAAGCCAGTCTGGTCGAAGCAGTAGGCGGCGAGACCCCGGCCGGCGCACCCGCGCGCCGGCCGGCCTGTCATCCAATGCCGACCAGAGTGGTGGCGATGGAGCGCCCAGGCGCTCCGGATGTGCTGCATGTCGTTGAGGGCGAGGCGGGCCCGCCCGCACCGGGCGAGGCGCTCGTCCGCCACACTGTAGTCGGGGTCAACTACATCGACGTCCAGCACCGCGCCGGGCGCTACCCCCTGCCCGCGTATCCGGCTGTGCTCGGCATGGAAGCATGCGGCATCGTCGAGGCGCTCGGCACCGGTGTCGAGGGGCTGCGAATCGGCGATCGTGTCGCGTACGCGAGCCCGCCGCCCGGCGCCTACGCCGAACGACGGTGCATGCCGGCGGACCGGCTGGTGAAGGTGCCCGACGGCATCGACGATTTCTCCGCGGGTGCGAACCTGCTGCGCGGGCTCACCGCTCAATACCTTCTCAAGGGCACCTGCCGGATCAAGGCTGGTGACCGGATTTTGGTGCACGCGGCTGCCGGCGGCGTGGGCCTGATGCTCTGCCAATGGGCGAAACACCTCGGCGCGGCGGTGATCGGAACGGCGGGAAGCGACGCGAAGGCCGAGGTGGCGCGCTCGCACGGCCGCGACCACGTCATCGTGTACTCGCGCGAGGCCTTCGCGCCGCGGGTGCGCGAGCTGACCGGCGGCGCGGGCGTCGACGTGGTGTATGACTCGGTTGGCGGACCGACCTTCGAGGGCTCGCTCGCGAGCCTTCGGCCACGCGGGCTGATGGTGAGCTACGGCACCGCCGCCGCGCCGGTCCCGCCGTTCGACGTCTTCCGGCTCAACCGCCTCGGATCGCTGTTCCTCACCAGCCCCTCGATCTTTACTTACACCCGGGCGCGGGACGAGCTCGTCGAGCGCGCCGACGACTTCTTCGCCGCGATCGCGGCGGGCGCCGGTCCGGATCGAGCCGGGCAACCGCTTCGTGCTCGCCGAGGCCGCGCGCGCGCGCGCAACGCTCGAGGCCTGAGCCACGACCGGCGCTGTCGCGCTCGTGCCCTGAGCGGCGGGCTTGCCGAGTAGGCGGACCGTCGGCGTCGGTGTTCTGCCGGCAGTGGCGCGTTTGAAGAGGCGCAACGCCCTCAGCGCGCCATGAAATCGAGCTCGGGCAGCAGGAACGGCCGGAACGCCGGATAGTTCTCGACCATTGGGAAGTGCCCCATCCCTTTCATGATCGTCATGCGGCAGCCCGGAATTGACGCGGCGACTGCCTCGGTCATTGCCGGCGTGCAGGAATAGTCGTACTCACCGGTGAGGAGCGACACCTTGCACTTGCGCGTGTCGATCCGCTTCACGTCCTCGCGCGCGTCCCAGTCGAAGCTGTAGTACTGCACGTCGCCGGCATACACGCCGGGACCGCCCTGGCTGTAGTACCACCAGTTCTCGCGTTTGGCGGCCTCGGGGCTCGACGGTGCGCACAGCCCAAGCGTATAGCTTGCACAGAGCTCGCCGCCGTGGACCGCGGGGTGATGCAGGAAGTCGTTGTAGCGCCCCGGCGCGTAGGCCGTCGATTCGAGGCCGACGATGCCGGTCAGCTCGCCCTGATAGTCGGCCGCGACTTTGAGCGCGATCGCCCCACCCATCGAGCAACCCATCACCACCGGTCGCGCGAGCTCGAGCGTCTGCCAGACCGCGCGGATGATATCGAGGTAGCCCTTCGTCGTCAGGCGGTACCTCGCGAGCCACCAGCGGTCGGGCGGCGTCGAGCGGCCGTGATACGGCAGGTCGAACGCGATCACGCGAAACCGCCGCGTGATCTCACCGTCGTTGAGGACGTGGCGCCATTGCCGGCTGTCGGCGCCAGCGGTGTGCAGGCATAGGAGCGGAATTCCCTGTCCCGCCTCCTCGAAGAAGACCCTGTGGCTCGCGCCGAGCGCGCTCACCTCGACGTAGCGGCCGACGATCGGTTCGTATTTCGGCATCGACGCTCTCCTCAACCGCGCATGAGGTTCATCATGCGCTGCAGCGCGCGCGCGTTCTGCGCCGCGATCAGGCTGTCGCCCTCGAGCACGAACTCCGGCACGCGCATCAGCATCGCGAAGAAGTCGTGGTAGAGCGCGGGCGGGTTCGGGCTCACGAACTTCTCCCACACCGACATGGGCGCGCGGAAGCCGAACGACGAACGCGAGTCGATGCGCGGCGCGGCGTTGATGTCGGCGATCCGGCCGCGCTCGACGCGCACCACGTACCGCCGCTCGCCGAAGGTAAACGATATCGAAACGGTGAACCACCCGCCGATCACTTCCATCTCGGGATCCGCGTTCACGCGGTCCTGATACGTCTTCATCCACGCCAGCTCGGGAAAGCTTGCCATCGGCCACTCCTCTCGCGGAGCACGCAATCTAGCATTCGCACCGCGCGCGGGCAACGCTCGGGCAACGCGCGTCCCACTGGCGCATCCCACGCGCGCCGCATTGACGCTCGTTCATCGCGCTCCGTAGAATGCTGCGACCGCCACTTGCGGCCCCGAACGGCGCGCGCCGCGCGCCAATCCCCAGCGATCACCCGGAGGAACCATGGACAAGGAGCTACACGACAAGGGTCTTGCCGTCAGGAAAGCGGTGCTCGGCGCCGAGCATGTCGAGCGCTCCCTGAAGACCGCCGACAATTTCAACCTGCCGTTCCAGCAGCTCGTCACCGAGTACTGCTGGGGCGCCGTGTGGACCCGCGAAGGCCTGTCACGCCAGTCGCGGAGTATCCTCAACCTCGGCATGCTGTCCGCGCTCGGCCGCAGCCACGAGCTGAAGCTGCACATCCGCGGCGCGCTGAACAACGGCCTCACGCGCGACGAGATTCGCGAGGTGTTCATGCAGGTTGCGATCTATTGCGGCGTACCTGCGGCGGTCGAGTCGTTCCGGTGCGCGCGCGAGGTGTTCGCCGAGATCGACGGCAAGAAGCCGTAGCCCGGGGAGGCGTCATGGCCAGACAGGTCGGTTTTATCGGGCTCGGCAAGATGGGCGAGCCAATGGCCGCGCGGCTCCTCGCCGCCGGCTACGAGCTCGTCGTGCACGACGTACGGCCGGAGTCGGTTGCGGCGCTGGTGGCGAAGGGGGCGCGTGCCGCCGCCTCACCGGCGGCGGTCGCCTCCGCGGTCGACACGGTGCTCCTCAGCCTCCCGGAGCCGGCCGTCGTGCGGCAGGTCACGCTGGGCTCGGACGGCGTCATCGCCGGCTCGAAGGTGAAGACGGTGCTCGATCTCTCGACGACCGGCGCCTCGATGGCACGGGAGATTGCGGCCGCGCTCGCCGCCAGGGGCATCGTCGGCGTCGACTCGCCGGTGAGCGGCGGCGTAGCCGGCGCGGTCAAGGGCACGCTGGCGGTCATGGTCGCCTGTCCGAAGGCACTCTTCGCCGATCTCGAGCCGATGCTCAAGCACATAGGCAACGTGTTCTTCATCGGCGAGCGCCCGGGGATGGGCCAGACGATGAAGCTCGCGAACAACTTCCTCTCGGCGACCGCGCTCGCCGCGACCTCGGAGGCGATCGTCTTCGGGGTGAAGTCGGGGCTCGACCCGGCGACGATGATCGACGTGATCAATGCGGGCAGCGGCCGCAACAGCGCCTCGCAGGACAAGTTTCCGAGGGCGATCCTGCCGCGCACCTTCGATTTCGGCTTCACCACCTACCTCATGTACAAGGACATGAAGCTCTGCCTCGAGGAGGCCGCCGCCGCCGGCGTGCCGATGTCGGTCGCGACTGCGGTGCGCGAGCTCTGGCGCCGCACGTTCGAGGAGATCGGCGGCGACAAGGACTTCACGACCATCGTGCAGGTGGTCGAGCGTGACGCGAGCGTCGAAGTGAAGCGCAGCTGAACCGGGAGAACGCTGATGGCCGACCTGCGACCCTACGAGATCTACGCGATCAAGTACGCCCATCACGAGCGACGCGCCAGCGAGAACTTCCTCGGCGGCGACCCGCACGACAAGCCGATGCCGCTCGACTACTTTGTCTGGGCAATCAAGGGCGCGGACAAGACCTGGATCGTGGACACCGGCTTCGATGCGGCGATGGGGAAACAGCGCAGCCGCACCCACATCCGCTGCCCGTCCGAGGGCCTCAAGGCGCTCGGCATCGACGCCGACAGGGTCGAGGACGTGATCATCACGCACTTGCACTACGACCACTGCGGGAGCCACCATCTCTTCGAGCGTGCCCGCTACCACGTGCAGGACAAGGAGATGTTCTACGCCACCGGGCGGTGCATGTGCCACCCTCCGCTTCGGCACGCCTTTGACGTCGAGGACGTGGTGAAGATGGTGCGGCGGCTGTACGACGGCCGGGTCGCGTTCCACGACGGTGACGAGGAGCTCGCCCCCGGGATCAGCGTTCACTTCGTCGGTGGCCACACGATGGGCCTGCAGATGGTGCGGGTGTGGACGAAGCGCGGATGGGTGGTACTCGCCTCGGACGCCGCTCACCTGTATGCCAATATGGAGCAGATCCGGCCGTTCCCCACCGTCTACAACGTGGGCGACATGCTGGCCGGCCACCGGCGCGCGTACGCGCTCGCGAGCTCGCGCGCGCACGTCGTTCCGGGCCACGATCCGCTCGTGCTTAAGCGCTATCCGGCGCCGAATCGCGCGCTCGAGGGCATCGTCGCGCGACTCGATGTCGAGCCAGTGGAAGGTTGAGCGGCCGGCGCAGGTGATGGCGCGCGTACCGTATCTCGATCAGTCCGACCTGCCGGCGGAGCACAAGGACCTGCTGGCCCGGAACATCAACCTATTCCGGGCGATGGTGCACAGCCCGAACGGTGCGCGCGCATTCCACGGGCTCGGCGAGTTCATCCGCCACAAGAGCCGGCTCGACCCGCGGCTCCGCGAGCTCGCGATCCTGCAGGTCGGCTATCTCACTAAGTCGGTCTACGAGTACACGCATCACATCAAAATCGGCCGCGGCTTCGGCGTGTCGGAGGGCGACATCCGCGCGATTGCAGACGAGACTGCCGGACGGCCGAGCACTCTGGAGCCCCTCGCGCGCACGGTGCTCCGCGCCGCGCGCGAGATGACGGAGGATTTCGCGATCTCGGACGGGACGTTCGCGGCGCTGAAGGAGGCGCTGGACCACGAGCGGCTCACTGACCTCGTCCTCACCGTCGCGTTCTACAACGCCGTCGTGCGCTTCCTGGCGACGATGCAGATCGACAACGAGTCCGAATACCAGCAGTTCCTCGCCGAGTTTCCCTTCGCCCAGGATTGACGGCTCGGACTGTTGGACGACACTTCGGGAAGGGGAGGACCCTATGGCGGGACGTGTCGCAGGCAAGGTGGCCATCGTTATGGGCGGCGGCCAGACGCCCGGCGAGACCGTCGGCAACGGCCGCGCCACGGCCATCGTTCTCGGGCGCGAGGGCGCCCACGTCGCGGTCGTCGACCGCGACCTCGCCTCCGCCGAGGAAACCGTTAGGATGATCCACGCGGAGCGGGGCGACGCGGTCGCGTACCAGGCCGACGCGACCCGCGAAGAAGACGTGCGGCGCGTCGTTGTCGCCGCTGTCGACCGCTTCGGCCCGCTGGATATCCTGCACAACAACGTCGGCGCGAGCATCGCGCTCGGCGACGCGCCGGCCGACACGCTGACCGAGGAGGCGTTCGACCGCAGCTTCGCGGTCAACCTGAAGACAGCGTGGCTTGCCACCAAACACGCGCTCCCCGAGTTTAGGAAGCGCGGCCACGGCTCGATCGTGAACATCTCCTCGCTCGCCGCAGTGCAGGCGTACCCGCTGCTCGGCTACAAGACGATGAAGGCGGCGATGATCGCCATGACCGAGAACGTCGCCGCCGCGAACGCGCAGTACGGCATACGGGTCAACGCGATCCTCCCCGGGCTGATGAACACGCCGATGGCAATCGAGTCGCGCGTGGCGCAAGGCCGAACCCGCGAGGAGGTGATCGCCGCGCGTGACAGCCGGATCCCGCTCGGGCGGAAGATGGGTACCGGGTGGGACGTCGCATACGCGGCGCTCTTCCTACACTCCGACGAAGCCGCCTTCATCACTGGCAGCCTGCTCGTCGTCGACGGCGGCGATCTGGTCGCCCACGGCCGGTAGATGAAACCCCCTGTGACCTCCCGCGCGGCGCGCACCGGCTGATTAGGAGCGGCTCCGATGCCTGCCGCGGCCCTTCACTCCACGATCGACGGCACTGGCCCGCGCGTCACGTTGCTGCACCCGGTGGGGCTCGACCTCACGTTCCTACGGCCGGTGGCTGCGGCGCTGAGCCGGCGCTACACAGTGCTGTGCGCCGATGCGCGCGGGCACGGGCAATCACCGGTCGCCTCGCCGGCAGAGCGGCTCGAGGATTTCGCCGACGACGTGCATGCGCTCGCAAAGTGACGCATGGGACCCACTCCTCCAGTTGGCACCTGCCTCAGTAATCGAACCGGCCATACTCGGGAGCATCGCAATTGCTGAGTACCCTCCAGAGCATCGGCTTAACCAGGTGTTTGCCGACCCGAATGCTTTGGGCGACATCCGCGCCTACGTCGCGAACCTCGCGCGATGGTTGTCCCGGCAGTTGAGGTGAGGTCGTCGTAAGGCGTGGCCCATAGTCGACCTTGCCTTTAGCGTGACGTCCTCGGCTGCAACGCTCTTCACCAACCTTCCATGACCCCCTAGTAGCAGCATCAAGCACCCATTACCGAAGAGGAAGAACGGAAATGCGCGCAGCCCGAATACATGCTGCTTCCGAGCGACGAGGCGGTGAGTGCCTAGGCATACGCTATGGCCGATCGGTACGGCGGGAAATGGGCTCTGCGCGTGGCGATGTTGCGATTCCTCCGGCGACGATCCGCGCAAGGTCGTCGGTATTTTCTACACGCTATCGAGCGAACGGATCGAAAGCATCCAAGCTTCCGATTGGATTTTTTCGGCCGACATCTCTAATCTAGCGCTGCAAATCTTAGCGGCTCCAACGCGCCGTCCTTCGGCGATGGTCCTCATCGCCATGCATTGCCAGACTGACCACGTGACGCGTGCCCGGGCCGCACTTCGCCCTCGGGTGCGCGCCGGCTTCTGGCCCTGGATTCAAACCATCCTTAGACCAAGGTGATCAGCGATGCATAAGAGAGT
>DATIDG010000058.1:0-34040 GCA_035456405.1 Burkholderiales bacterium
GGGCGCGCCCCCGACGTCGAGCGCGCAGCCGGCGAGATGCTCCGAATCGAGTGCCGCCCGGAGCGCGGTCTCGTCCACGAGGTTGCCGCGCGAGGCGTTGATGAAATACGCACCCCGCTTCATCTGCGCGAACGCGGCCGCGTTCATCAGGTTCTCGGTCGCATCGTTGGCGACCACCAAGCACACGACGAAGTCCGACTCGGCAAGAACCTGAGACAAGTTGCGCTGCCCGATCGCGCAGTTTTCGACGGTCTTGAACGGGTCGTACACGAGCACCCGCATGTTCAGCGCGAGCGCGAGGTCCGCAAGCCGCCGGCCGATCTGGCCGTGGCCGAGGATGCCGAGCGTCGAGCCTTCGAGTTGGAGCCCCATCGGCGCCTTCGGCACGACGCCTGCGCGGTAGGAGATGGTCGATGCGGTGAGATTCCGCCCGAGGTCGACCATCGCGCCGATCGCCCACTCGCTCACCGACGCGACGAACCCGGCGCTCGCCTGGGTGACGAGGATGCCCTCGGCGCTTGCGGCGGCCACGTCGACGTTGCGGATGTCGATCGCGCAGCGCGAGAAGGCGACGAGATCCGGGCTGGACCGGAAGAGCTCCGCTGTGCCCGGCGTCTGGCGATACGAGACGATGACCGCGCAGCCGCGTGCGGCCTCGATCAGTTCGGGTGTCGAGAGCTCGCGCCCGGCAGTGTTGAACCGCACGTCGCCGAGCGCCTTCAGGCCGGCGACGGCCCGGTCACCGTAGTAGTTCGCGAGCGCCTCGGACGGGTGGGTCAGGAAGGTCGTCGCCATGGGATACAAGCTCCGGAAAAAGAAACCCCCGCCGCGGCGGGGGCCTCCATCAGATCGAGATCAGGCTCAGCCCAACGCAGCGGCCGCCTCCGAGCCACGATCGTTTACGCGAAGCCGCGAGCGTCGGCGGCCAGCCGCGTCCCTCTTGCTGCCGACCCCCGCGCAAACGACGCGCGGGACCCTCGTCAGGTGAGGGCCGCTGCTACCGCCCGCTTCGCCATCACTGTGATCAGATGGGCGCGGTACTCGGCCGACGCGTGGATGTCGGAGTTGAGTCCGCTCGACGTCACCGCGATATTCGCCACCGACTCGGGCGCGAACTTGCCCGCGAGCGCCTTCTCCATCTCCGGCACGCGGAACACGCCGGGACCCGCACCAGTTACGGCAACCCGCGGACCGCCCGCCGTCTCCGCGACGAAGACGCCGACCATCGCGTACCGCGACGCCGGGTTCTTGAACTTCATGTAGGCCGCGCGCTTCGGCGTCGGGAACGAGACCGCGGTGATGATCTCGCCCGCCTGCAGTGCCGTCTCGAACATGCCCTTGAAGAAGTCGTCGGCCGCGATCTTG
The DNA here is from genome assembly GCA_035456405.1 of Burkholderiales bacterium. Classification (GTDB taxonomy): domain Bacteria; phylum Pseudomonadota; class Gammaproteobacteria; order Burkholderiales; family SG8-39; genus JAGVSZ01. Next base: position 1,366 of record DATIDG010000058.1, read on the forward strand.
CGCTTGTTGGTGATCACGGTGGCGCCCAGGCCGAGCACGGCGGCGGGGTAGTCGGCCGCCGGGTCGTTGTGCGCGACCGAGCCGCCGATCGTACCCATGTTGCGCACCATGCGGTCGCCGATCCCGCTTGCGAGCGCGGCGAGCGCCGGGATCGCCTTCTTCACGTCGGCAGACGAGGCCACTTCGCCGTGACGCGTCATTGCGCCGATCGTCACGCTCCCGCCGTCCACCTTGATGCCTTTGAGTTCCGCGACCTCGCCGAGGTCGATAAGCTGCGCAGGCTGCGCGAGCCGCAGCTTCATCGCCGCGATCAGCGACTGGCCGCCGGCGAGGAGCTTGGCGTCCGCATTCTTGCCCAGCGCCGCTGCGGCGTCGGCCACGGATTTGGTCTTCTGATAGTTGAACGAGTACATGTCGTGCCTCCTTACGCCGCTTCTTTCGTTCTGAGGGCGGACCAGACGTTCTGCGGGCTGGCCGGCATCGGCATGTCCTTGATCCCGAGCGCGTCGGTGATCGCGTTCATGAGCGCCGCCGGGGCGCCGATCGCGCCCGCCTCGCCGCAGCCCTTCACGCCGAGCGGGTTGTGCGTGCACGGCGTCTCCTTGGTGCCGACCACGAACGACGGCACCTCATCGGCGCGCGGCAGGCTGTAGTCGAGCATCGTGCCGGTCAGGAGCTGGCCGGTCGCCTTGTCGTACCTGCAGCTCTCGGTCAGCGCCTGGCCGATGCCCTGCACGAGCCCGCCGTGCACCTGGCCCTCGACGATCATCGGGTTGATGATCTTGCCGAAATCGTCCACTGCGACCCACTTGTCGATCTTCACCTGGCCGGTCTCCGGACCGACCTCGACCTCGCAGATGTAGCTGCCGGCGGGGAAAGTGAAGTTGGTCGGATCGTAGAACGCGTTCTCGTTGAGGCCCGGCTCGAGCTTGTCGTGCGGGTAGTTGTGCGGCACGTAGGCGGTGAGGGCGATCTCGGCGAACGCCTTCTTCTTGTCGGTACCGGCGATCTGGAAGAACCCGTCCTTGAACTCGACGTCGGACTCCGCGGCCTCGAGCAGGTGCGCGGCGATCTTCCTGCCCTTGTTCACCACCTTGTCCATCGCCTTAACGATCGCCGTGCCGCCGACCGCGATCGAGCGCGAGCCGTACGTGCCCATGCCGAACAGGATCTTCGACGTGTCGCCGTGCACGATGTCGACGTCCTCGAGCGGGATGCCGAAGCGCGAGGCGACCACTTGCGCGAACGTCGTCTCGTGGCCCTGGCCGTGGCTGTGCGAGCCCGTGAACACCGTCACCTTCCCGGTCGGGTGCACGCGCACTTCGCCAGCCTCGAACAGGCCCGCGCGTGCGCCGAGCGAGCCCGCGACGGCCGACGGCGCGATGCCGCACGCCTCGATGTAGCAGGCGTAGCCCCTGCCGCGCAGCTTGCCTTTCGCCTCCGACGCCTTCTTCCTCGCGGCGTAGCCCTCGACGTCGGCGAGCTTCTGCGCCTCCGTGAGGGTCGCGTCGTAGTTGCCGGTGTCGTAGAGCAGCGCGACCGGCGTCTGGTACGGGAACTGGGTGATGAAGTTCTTCCGCCGCAGCTCGGCCGGGTCCATCTTCAGCTCGCGCGCCGCCGTCTCGACGATGCGCTCGACGACGTAGGTCGCCTCGGGGCGGCCTGCGCCGCGGTATGCGTCGACCGGCGCCGTGTTCGTGAACACCGCCTTCACCTCGCAGTAGATCACCGGCGTCGTGTACTGGCCGGCGAGCAGCGTGGCGTACAGGATGGTCGGAATGCAGGAGGCGAACGTCGACAGGTACGCGCCCATGTTCGCCGTGGTGTGCACGCGCAGCGCGAGGAACTTGCCGTTCTTGTCGAGCGCGAGCTCCGCCTTGGTCAGGTGGTCGCGCCCGTGCGCGTCCGACTGGAACGACTCGGAGCGCTCCGCGGTCCACTTGACCGGACGGTTCACCTGCTTCGACGCCCACGTGACAACGACGTCCTCGGCGTAGAGATAGATCTTCGAGCCGAAGCCGCCGCCGACGTCGGGCGCGACGACGCGCACCTTGTGCTCGGGCAGGCCCAGCACGAACGCGGTCATCAGCAGTCGCTCGACGTGCGGGTTCTGGCTCGCGACGTATAGGGTGTAGCTGTCGTCGGCGCGGCTGAAGGAGCCGGTCGCGGCGCGCGGCTCGATCGCATTGGGGATCAGCCGGTTGTTGACAAACTCGAGCGTCGTGACGTGCGCTGCGGAGGCGAACGCCTTGTCGACTGCCGCCTTGTCGCCGAGCGCCCACACGTAGCAGGTGTTGTCCGGTGCGATGTCGTGCAGCACCGGTGCGCCCTTCTCGGCGGCGTCGGCGACGTCGACGACGGCCGGCAGCACCTCGTAGTCGACCTCGACGAGCTCCGCCGCGTCCTTGGCCTGCGCGTAGCTCTCCGCGATCACGATCGCGACGTGGTCGCCGACGTAGCGCACCTTCCCTTGCGCGAGCACCGGGTGCGGCGGCTCCTTCATCGGCTGCCCGTTCACGTCGGTGATCAGCCAGCCGCAGGGGAGTCCCCCGACCTTGGCGTTGGCGACGTCGTCGCCGGTAAAGATCGCGACCACGCCCGGGGCCTTCATGGCCTTGTCTTTCCGGATCGCCTTGATCTTCGCGTGCGCGTGCGGGGAGCGGAGGAAATAGGCGTAGGTCTGGTTGGCGAGCTGGACGTCGTCCGTGTACTGCCCGGCGCCGGTCAGGAACCGGTAGTCCTCGCGCCGCTTGACTGCTTGACCGATGAGATTGGTGCTCATGGCTGGCCTCCTACATCTTCGCCGCGGCGGCCTTGATGGCCTTCACGATGTTGTGATAGCCGGTGCAGCGGCACAGGTTGCCGTCGAGCTCGGCGCGGATCGTCTGCTCGTCCGGCTGCGGGTGCACCTTCACGAGGTCGATCGCGCTCATGATCATCCCCGGCGTGCAGAAGCCGCACTGCAGGCCGTGGTGCTCGCGGAACGCCTCCTGCATCGGGTGCAGGGTGCCGTCGGCCTTGGCGACGCCCTCGATCGTCGTGAGCTGCGCGCCCTCGGCCTGCATGGCGAGCATGTTGCAGCTCTTCACCGCGCGGCCGTTCATGTGGATCGTGCATGCGCCGCACTGGGCGGTGTCGCAGCCGACGTGCGTGCCGGTGAGGCGCAGGTTGTTGCGGATGAACTCTACGAGGAGCGTGCGCTCCTCCACGTCGCCGCTCACGGTCTTGCCGTTCACGGTCATGGACACTCGGACGGTCATTGGAGCCTCCTTCGGTTCCGGTGCGGGTTGGTGTTCTTCTGGCGGGGCAGGGGCCCCGCGAATGCGCGGGATGAAGCGATCGTTCGTGCGGCGAAAAATCCTCCTCTCGATCCAGCGCCAGGGGTTTGGGCGGCCGCGCGAGAAAGGCGCGTCCGGTCAGGTCGGGAAATGCTAGCCGATGGACATGACCGAAGCAACCGTTGCCGGGCTTGCGCACGCGCGGCTGCGCCCGCATATGCCCCTGGTGTCGGTGGCGTGACGCGGTGCGGCGGCGCGCCTACAATTGCGTCAACAGAGAGGAATCCGGGGGTTCTCATGGATAGCGTTGATCTGGAAGTCATCAAAGCTGCGGTCAACTGGACCGAGGCCGGCCACGGCGCGACGCTCGGCACGGTCACGCGCACCTGGGGCTCGGCCCCGCGCCCGGTGGGGGCGATGCTGGTGATCAGGGACGACGGACACGTCATGGGGTCGGTCTCCGGCGGCTGCGTCGAGGACGACCTGATCGACAAGGTCAAGAGCCACCAGCTCGCATCGGGCAAGCCCGAGGTGACCACCTACGGGGTGTCCGACGAGGAGGCCAAGCGCTGGGGCCTGCCTTGCGGCGGCACGCTGCAGCTCGTCCTCGAGCCGGTGGGCGCGGGCGCGAAGCTGCGTGAACTTCTCGAAGTCATCGAGCGCCACGAGCTCGTCGCCCGCTTCGTGGACATGGAGACGGGCGCGGTGCGGCTCGAACCCGGCAAGTGGTCCGACGCGCTCGAGTTCGACGGCAAGGTGCTCAAGACGGTGCACGGGCCGCGCTGGCGCCTGCTCGTCATCGGCGCCGGCCAGACGAGCCGTTACCTCGCCCAGATGGCGATGGCGCTCGACTACCACGTGACCGTCTGCGACCCGCGCGAGGAGTACGCCGCCGAGTGGGACCTCGCGGGGGCGGCTCTGGTGCGGGGCTACCCGGACGACACCGTGCTCGCGATGAATCCCGACCCGCATCTGGCGGTCGTCGCCGTGACCCACGATCCCAAGCTGGACGATGCGGCGCTGCTCGAAGCGCTGAAGGCGCCGTGCTTCTATGTCGGCGCGCTCGGCTCGAAGAAGAACAACGACGCGCGCCGCAAGCGCCTCGCCGGCTTCGACCTCGCCGAGGCCGAGATCGCGAAGCTCCGCGGCCCGGTCGGCCTGAAGATCGGCGCCAAGACGCCGCCGGAGATCGCGGTGGCGATCCTCGCCGAGATGACCGCGGTGCGTCGCGGGGTGAAGATCGGCGAGACGCTTGAGCAGCCGGCGAGCGACTTCGCGCCGTCGAGCTGCGCGACGCAGCCGAGCTAGCTTTTCCTTGCGAGAGGGGTTCGCGATCGTCGGAGTCCTCCTCGCCGGCGGCGCGGCCACGCGGTTCGGCTCCGACAAGCTTCTCCATCCGCTTCCCGACGGGACGCCGATCGCCGTGGCTTCGGCGCGCAACCTGATCGCCGCCGTGCCGCGCGTCGTCGCCGTGGTGCGGGCCGACGCGCCCGAGCTCGAGCGCGCCCTCCGGGCAGCGGGCGCGGAGGTCACGGTCTGCGAGCGCGCTGCCGAGGGCATGGGCGTGACGCTCGCGCACGCGGTCCACGCGGCCGGCGAGGCGGACGGATGGATCGTAGCGCTCGCCGACATGCCGTTTATCCGCCCCGGCACGATACGGCGTGTCGCAGACGCCCTCGCTGGCGGCGCGGCGATTGCAGCCCCGGTCTATCGGGGCGAGCGCGGGCACCCGGTGGGCTTCGCGTACGAATTCCGCGCCGCGCTCGAGCGGCTCGCCGGCGATGCCGGTGCGCGCGAGGTCCTGAAAGCCAATCCTGCGGCGCTCGCCCGCGTCCCGGTGGACGACCCCGGCGTGCTGCGGGACATCGACACGCCCGCGGATCTTTCGCGGGGCTGAGCGCGCGACCTACAATCCCTGGCCCCTGACTGCACGCCCCATGCTCGCTCGCCTGGCCCTAGCCGGCTGCCTGACCCTCGCGACGCTCGCCGCGCCGGCGCAGACCGCCTTGCCGGGCGCGGTGGACGGCCAGCCGCTCCCGACGCTCGCGCCGATGCTCGCGCGCGTCACGCCGGCGGTGGTGAACATCGCCGTCGTCGCGCGCGCGCCGATGGAGGCGAACCCGCTGCTGCTCGATCCGTTCTTTCGCCGCTTCTTCGGCGTGCCCGACCAGCCGCAGCAGCGCGAGCTGTCGGCCGGCTCGGGCGTGATCGTCGATGCCGCGCGCGGCCTCGTGATGACCAACCATCACGTCGTGAAGGATGCGCAGGAGATCGTGGTCGGCACGAAGGACCGGCGCGTGTTCAAGGCGGAGCTGGTCGGGAGCGACCCGGGCACCGACATCGCGCTGCTGCGCATCCCGGCGGAAGCGCTGACGGCCGTTCCGGTCGCGGACTCCGACCGGGTGAACGTCGGCGATTTCGTGGTCGCCATCGGCAACCCGTTCGGGATCGGGCAGACGGTGACCTCGGGCATCGTGAGCGCGGTGGGTCGCAGCGGGCTCAGCATGGAGGGCTACGAGGAGTTCATCCAGACCGACGCCTCGATCAATCCGGGCAACTCCGGCGGCGCGCTGGTCAACCTGCGTGGGGAGCTGGTCGGCATCAATTCGGCGATTTTCGGGCCCGGCGCCAACATCGGCATCGGCTTCGCCGTCCCGATCAACATGGCGCGCGCCGTGATGGACCAGATCCTGCGCTTCGGCGAGGTACGTCGCGGGCGGCTCGGCGTGACGACGCAGGACGTCACGCCCGCCGTGGCGAAGCAGCTCGGCCTGACGGTCACCGAGGGCGCGGTCGTGCAGAAGGTCGAGCCGGGTTCGACCGCCGAGCAGGCCGGGCTGCGGACACGCGACGTGGTGACGGCGACCAACGGCAGGCCGATCCGGAGCTCCGGCGAGCTGCGCAACCGCATCGGCCTCACCCCGGTCGGCGAGGAGGTGGACATGACGGTGCTGCGCGACGGGCGTCAGATGAAGGTGCGCGCGCGCATCGGCGAACCGTTCCAGGTCGTCGCCATGGCGGGCGAGGCGGTGCCGCAGCTCGCGGGCGCGCGGGTCGCGGACCTTGCGCCCGGCATGCCGATGTACGGCCAGGTCGAGGCCGTCGTGGTCGCGTCGGTCGATCCGGCGAGCCCGGCGCTCAAGAACGGCCTGCGCGCGGGCGACCTGATCTACGGCGTCAACCGCACCCGTGTCCGCAACGTGAAGCAGCTCTTCGAGGCGCTCCGCGCCGCGGAGCAGCCGCTGCGTCTCGGGCTCCTGCGCGGCGAGCAGCGCATCACGCTGGTGATTCGCTAGGCACGGTGCGCGCCGCCGGGTGCCACCAGGCCTCGAGCGCGCCCGCCGCCGCCGCCTCCACGACGAACCGGGAGTCGCGCGCCGCCTCGACAACGGTCGGCCCCTCCCGGTCGACGCGGAACGTGCTACCCGCGTCGACGAAGTAATCCCTGCGGTCGTGCTCCTGCGTGATCCAGAGCCGGCCGTTCAGGCAGCGCACCAGCGCGCCGCGCGCGTCCTCCAGGGTGAGGGTGGCCCCGCGCGCCAGGGCGAGCAGGGCGGTGTTGGCCTTGATGTTCATCGTCTGGCTCCTGATAATGCGTCCGTGTCATGCGTCGAAGACGGGAAATTCGCTTCCTCGTGCGCTGAAGTGTCCGCTTGCCTCTGCAGGGCGGCAAACGACATCTCTACATGCCATGGATGACAGCAGGGAATCCATATGCTGAATCGCGACCTGCCTTCGCTCGACCTCCTGAAGGGCTTCGAAGCCGCCGCCCGGCACCTGTCTTTCACCAAGGCGGGGGAGGAACTGTTCCTGACCCAGTCGGCGATCAGCCGGCAGGTCCAGGCGCTCGAGGAGCAGCTCGGTGTGCAGCTGTTCCAGCGCCGCATCCGCGCGCTGCTGCTCACCGACGAGGGGCAGCGATACTTCAAGGCCGTGCGGGAGGCGCTCGACGACCTGCGGGCGGCCACCGTGTCGGTGCGCGCCGGCAAGGCGAGCGCAGCGCTCACGGTGTCGACCACCGTGTCGTTTGCGTCGCTGTGGCTCGTGCCGCGCCTCGCCCAGTTCCAGTCGAGCCACCCCGGAATCCAGGTGCGCCTCGTCGCCGAGAATCGCATCCAGGACCTCGAGCGCGAGCGGATCGACGTCGCCGTGCGGTACTGCCCGCCGGCGATGGCGGGCCCCGGGGCGGTGCGGCTCTTCGGCGTGCGGGTGCTGCCGGTCACGAGCCCGGAAGTCGCCGGCGCCGCAAACCTGAAGCGGCCGGAGGACCTCGCGCGTTGCGTCCTGCTCGAATACGACGACGCCGAACGGACCCCATGGCTGACGTGGCGCGTCTGGTTCGAGACGATGCGGGTGCCGATGCCGACTCCGGCGGGCCTGGTCCGGTTCACCCAGCCCGACCAGGTGATCCAGGCGGCGGTCGCCGGGCAGGGCGTGGCGCTCGGCAGCGTTCCGCTCGCCGATGCGCTGCTCGCCTCCGGGCGGCTCGTCGCGCCCTTCGGGCGCCGGCACACCGCGCCGGGCCAGAGCCGCGCCTACTACGCGATCGTGGCGCCGCGATCGGTCGACCGGCCTGCGGCGCAGGCGTTCATCGACTGGCTGCGCTCGGCCGCTACCGCAGAGCGCGCGCGCAGGGACGACTAGTTGCGGCCGCCGAGCACTGCGCCGCCGATGATCAGCGCCATCGCGGCCAGCGCAACGCCGGTCAGCTCGCCCTGACCCGCGGCGACGAGCACCAGCGTCGAGGCGAGCGGCGTGAAGTACGCGAGCGCGCCGATGCGCCGCGGATCCCCGCGCTTGAGCGCGTGGTCCCAGAGGAAGAAGGCCGCGCCCATCGGGCCGAGGCCGAGCACCGCGAGCCAGGGCAGCTCGCCCGGACTCGGCAGGTAGCGCGGCTCGAGCACCGCATGACAGGCGATCGCGAGCACGCCGGACGCGGCGCAGAACAGTCCGATCGTCGCGGTCGGGAACGACGCGAGGCGCTTCGTCGCGAGCGAGTACGTCGCCCAGATGAGCGCCGAGCCGAGCGCGGCCGCGTAGCCGGCCGCATGCTGGGGGTCGAACGCGAACCGGCCGCCGGTGACGAGCAGCGCGGCGCCCGCGAATCCGGCCGCGGCGCCGCCGACGTGTCGTACGCGCAAGTGCTGTCCCGGTAACATCGCGGGCGCGAGCACGACGATGAACAGCGGCCAGAGGTAGTTCACGAGATTGGCCTCGACGGGCGGCGCGAGCCGCAGCGCCAGGAACAGCAGGAAGTGAAAACCGAACAGGCCGTAGATCCCCAGCGCCAGCACGCGCGGCGGCACGCGCCACTCGCGCAGGCGGTGGATGCTGCAGAGGCTGCCGATCAGCAGTGCGGTCCCCACGAGCAGGAATGGCGGCCATGCCCTGAGTCGCAGGCTGAGCGCCGCGAGCACGCCCCAGAGGGCGATCGCGCCGAAGGCGGCGAGGAGGGCGCTGCGCGGCATGGCGGCTCGGGCGAAAAGCGGCGGATTATCCCAGAGGCGAACCGACCGACAAGATGAAGAGCCGGCCACCCGTCCGCTACCGCATCCAGCCCCGCCACCCGGAGGCGCACCTGTTCGAGATCGCGTGCACGGTCGCCGATCCCGACCCGTCGGGTCAGCGCTTCGCGTTGCCTGCGTGGATCCCCGGCAGCTACCTGATCCGGGAGTTCGCGAAGCACGTCGTTGCGATCCACGCCGAGTGCCGTGGCGCGCCGGTACGGCTCGCAAAGACCGACAAGCACACCTGGCGCGCCGCACCGTGCAACGGGCCGCTCACGGTGACGGCAGACGTGTACGCCTGGGACCTGTCGGTGCGCGGCGCGCACCTCGACACGACGCACGGCTTCTTTAATGGCCCGTCGGTGTTCCTGCGCACGCTCGGCAAGGAGGACCGGCCGTGCGAGGTCGAGATCGCACCGCCGCCGGGCCGACGCCACGCCGCGTGGCGCGTGGCGACGTCGATGCCGCGAGCCGGTGCGAGGGCGTTCGGCTTCGGCGCGTATGCGGCCGAGGACTACGACGAGCTCATCGACCACCCGGTCGAGGTGGGCGCGTTCGCGCACGCGGCGTTCAGCGCCGGCGGCGTGCCGCACGAGATCGCGCTCTCCGGACGACAGGATGCCGACCTGGAGCGTCTCGTTCACGACCTGAAGCGCATGTGCGACCAGCACATCCGGCTCTTCGGGGCTCTGCCGCCCATGGACCGGTACGTCTTCCTGGTGACCGCGCTCGGGGAGGGCTACGGCGGGCTCGAGCATCGCGCCTCGAGCGCGCTCGTCTGCAGCCGCGACGATCTCCCGCGCACCGGGGTGAAGGAGGCGACCGAGAGCTACCGGACCTTTCTCGGACTCGCGAGCCACGAGTACTTCCACACCTGGAACGTCAAGCGCATCAGGCCGCAGGCCTTCACGCCCTACGACCTCGACCGCGAGAGCTACACGACGTTGTTGTGGGCGTTCGAAGGCATCACGTCGTACTACGACGACCTCGCGCTCGTCCGCTGCGGTCTGCTCGCGTCCGACCAGTATCTCGAGACGCTGGGGCGCGCGATCACCCAGCTGCTGCGCACGCCTGGGCGCCGCCGCCAGTCGGTCGCCGAGTCGAGCTGGGACGCCTGGATCAAGTACTACCGGCAGGACGAGAACGCGCCGAACGCGATCGTGAGCTACTACGGCAAGGGCAGCCTCGTTGCGCTGTGCGCCGACCTCCTGATCCGCAGCCGCACGGGCGGGCGCCGCTCGCTCGACGACGTGATGCGCGCGCTGTGGCGGCGGTACGGCCGGCCGGGAATAGGCGTGCCGGAAGACGGCGTCGAACGGCTCGCGGAGGAGGTCACCGGCGTGCGGCTGCGGCCGTTCTTCGATCGCGCGCTGCGCTCGACTGCGGAGCTGCCGCTCGAGCACCTGCTCGCGATCGTCGGCGTGGAGATGGAGGTGCGGCCGGCCGAGTCCGCGTCGGACCGTGGCGGCCGACCGGCCGCCAAGAGTGCGACGGCGCTTGCGGAGCGAGTTGCGCTCGGCGCGCGGACTTCGAGCGACGGGAACGACCTGAAGCTCACGCACGTGCTCGACGGCGGTCCGGCGCAGGCCGCCGGGCTCTCGGCGGGTGACATCGTCGCCGCAATCGACGGGCTGCGCGTGACGCCGCAGACATTCGACGCCCTGCTCGCGCGCCGGCGGCCCGGCGATACCGCGCGCGTGATCGCGTTCAGACGCGACGAGCTGCGCGAGTTCGAAGTCAGGCTCGCGGCGCCGCCCGCCGACACAAGCGTGCTGCGCTTCGCGAAGAAGGCGGGCGCCGGGGCGCTGCGGCTGAGGCGGGGTTGGCTCGGGAAAGCGTGAGTTGGCGGCGAGCTACGCCGGATCGCGCAGGGTGAGCTTGAGCGGCTGATGGTCGGAGGCGTCGGTGTCGAGATCGGCCTCGATCGCCACGACGCGGCGCGCGACGTCCGCCGTCACGGCGAAGTAGTCGCGGCAGTGCCCGCCCATCGGCCACTGCCGGCGATCGTAGAGCCCGGTGGTGGGCGGATGGGGCTCGCCCGGCCGCGCGCTGCGCCACGCGTCGACGAGCGGCAGCGCGAACAGGTGCGCGTACTCCGCGTCGCCGGGGAGCAGGTTGAAGTCGCCGCACAGCACGAGCGACGCCGGCCGCGGGGCGGGATCGTACGGGCTCGCGGCGGGCGTGGGCGGCTCCGCCACGTTTCCGGCGACCTCGTTCTGCAGCGCGCGCAGGCGCTCGATCTGCGCGGCGCGGTGGGCATCGGAGAAGTACTCGAGGTGGGTGGTGACGACGCGCAGCGGCCCGCCGCGCGCCTCCACCACCACTTCGATCGCCTGCCGCTGCATGTGCTCGATCCCGCCCTGCGCCGGATGCGGCAGCAGGTGCCGGAAGACCTGCAGCACCGGCAGTCGCGAGAGGATCAGGTTGCCGAACTGGCGCCGGCCGCCGCCGGGCGCGATCCGATCGAGCGCCGCGCCGAAGAACGCCTGGTAGCCCGGAAAGAGCGCCTCGAGCTCGGCGGCCTGGTCGGCGCCGCCGGCGACCGTTGCCTCGTTCCGGGCGACTTCCTGGAAGCACAACACGTCCGCCTCGCCCATCGCGCGTGCCACGCGCGCGATGCGCGCGAGATCGATCGCGCCGTCGCAGCCGAGGCCGCATTGGATGTTCCAGGTGAGGACCGCGGTCACTTGATGCCCGCCTGCATGAACGACTGCATGAACTGCCGCTGGAACAGGAGGAACGCGACCAGGAGCGGCGATACCGCCATGATCGTGCCCGCGCTGATCACCCCCCAGTCCACGCCCGACTCGGGCGCGCCGAAGATCGCGAGACCGACGGTCAGGGGCCGCGTCTCCACGGTGTTCGTGATCACCAGTGGCCAGAGGAAGTTGTTCCAGTGGTAGCTCACCGACACCAGCCCGTAGGCGAGGTAGGTGGGCCGCGCGAGCGGCACGTACACCCGCCACAGCACCCCGATGAACGAGCAGCCCTCGACGCGCGCCGCGTCCTCCAGCTCGCGCGGCACGGTCTTGAACGTCTGCCGCAGGAGAAAGATGCCGAAGGCGCTCGCCATGTACGGCAGGCCGATGCCGAGGATCGTGTCGACGAGGCCGAGGCGGCTCATGATGCGGTAGTTCTCGACGATCAGCACCTCGGGCATGATGAGCAGCTGCATCAAGACGAAGCCGAAGGCGATGTCGCGCCCGGCGAAGTCGAACCGCGCGAACGCGTAGCCCGCCAGCGTGCACAGCACGAGCTGCGCCGCGAGGATCATCGACACCAGCAGGACGGTGTTGAGGAAGTGCCGCGCGAATGGCGCGTAGGTCCAGGCTTTGGCGAAGTTCGCGAGGGTGAGCGGGGCAAGCGGATCGAAGCGCGTGGCGTACTCGACCGGGTGGAGCGCCGCCCAAAAGGCGTAGAGCAAAGGCGCGAGCCACAGCGCCGCGAGCAGCCAGGCCGCGGCGGTCTCAAGGAGCGGCGCGCTGCGGCCGGAGGCGCTCACCGGTAGTGCACCCGCTTCTCGATCAGCTGGAACTGCACCACCGCGAGGCCCGCGAGGAGCGCCAGCAGCACCACGGTCAGCGTCGAGGCGTAGCCCGTGTCGAAGAAGCTGAACGCCACCTGGTAGATGTAGTACAGCAGCAGGCTGGACGCGTTGTCCGGCCCGCCCTTGGTCAGGATGAAGAGGTGATCGACCAGCTTGAATGAGTTGATGGTAGCGTTCACCAGCACGAAGAGCGTCGTCGGCATGAGCAGCGGGAAAGTCACGCGCCGGAAGTAGTACCAGCGCGAGGCCCCTTCGATCTTCGCTGCCTCCTCCAGCTCCGGCGGCAGCGTCTGCAGCGCGGCGAGGTAGAAGATCATGAAGAACCCGGCCTCCTTCCAGATCACCATCGCCATCGTGCAGGCGAGCACCGTGCTCTGATCACCGAGCCAGTTGCGGCTCGGCGCGCCGAAGAGGGCCGCCCCGATCTGGTCCAGCAGGCCGATCTGCGGCGTGTAGAAGAACAGCCAGATGTTGGCCACCGCGATCATCGGCAGCACGGTGGGAGTGAAGTACGCCATGCGCACGAGCGCGCGCGCGGGCAGCCGGTCGTTCACCCACAGCGCCATCATCATTGCGAGCGCCATCGACGTGGGGATGGTGCCGAGGGCGAACCAGAGGTTGTTGCCCAGCACCTGCCAGAAGATCGGGTCGTCGGCGAGTGACGCGTAGTTGCTGAAAGCCACGAACCGGGACGGCCGCACCGCCGTCCCGGTGGAGAAGAAGCTGTCGAAGAGCGTCGCCGCGGCCGGGTAGTGCGTGAAGCCGACGAGCAGGATCGCGGCCGGCGTGAGCAGCAGCCAGCCGTAGACGTGCTTCATTGCGCTAGGGAAGCTCTGGTTCATTCGGAGAATGAAGCAGAGCTTCCTCCGACTCAGGGGGTAAAGGGGGAGATATCCCCCTTTGTTCAAACATTCCCTAGCGATAGGGTTTCAGCAGCCTTTCGGCTTCCTGCTGCGCCGCCTTCAGCGCCTCCGCCGGCGGCTTCTGGCCGGTGAGCGTCGCCTGGATCGCGTCATCGAGGAGCTTGCGCACGCGCCCGGTCTGGAAGGTCGAGAGCTCCGCGGTGGCGTATTTGAACTGGTCGCGCGCCACCACCGCCTGCGGGAAGTCGGCCGCGTACGCCTTGAGCTTGGGCGTCTCGTAGGCCTCGGGACGCACCGCGACGTAGCCGGTGGCGATGCTCCAATCGGCGGCGCGCTCGGGCGTCGTCACCCACTTCACGAAGTCGAGCGCCGCCTTGCGCTCCGCCGGCGTGGTCTTCTTGAACAGGTAGAAGTTGCCGCCGCCGGTCGGCGAGCCGCGCTGCTTGGAGGCGGGCAGCATGGCCACCCCGAAGGGGAACTTGGCGCTCGTCTTCACCGCGGTGAGGTTGCCCGTCGTGTGCCACATCATCGCGGTCTTGCCCTCGGTGAACTGCTGGCGCAGCGTGCCCCACTCCACGGTGCCCTCGGGCATCACCCGGTGCTTGGCGCCCAGGTCGCGCCAGTACTGCAGCGCGGCGATCACGTCCGCGTGCGCGTAGTTGGTGCGGTTGCCCTCCGGGTTCATGAGGTCGTGGCCGTTCTGCCGCGCGAAGGCCTGGAACATCCAGTACGGGTAGCCAGTGGACGGCACCATCACGCCCCAGCGCGTCACGTTGCCAGCCGGGTCCTTCTTCACGAGGTTGGCGGCCATCTGCGTCATCTCGGTCCAGTTGGCGGGCGGCTTCTCCGGGTCGAGCCCGGCCTCCTTGAAGGCATCTTTGTTCCAGTACAGGACGATGGTGGAGCGCTGGAACGGAATGCCGTACACCTTGCCCTTGTAGGTGCCGTTCATCATCAGGGACGGATAGAAGGCCTTGAGCCAGGCCTTTTCCTCGGCGGTGGTCGCCACGTCGTCCCACGGCACGATCACGTCCTGCTCGAGCAACTCGTAGAGATCGATGGAGTACAGCACCGAGATCTGCGCGGGCTGGCCCGCCTTCAGCGCGGCGAGCGCCCGGATGCGCGCGTCGTCGTAGTTTCCCGCGTAGATCGGACGGACCTTGACGCCCGGGTGCGCCTTCTCGAAGTCGGCGGCTAGCCCGTCGATCACCTTGGTGAGCGGTCCGCCTACGGCGATTGGATAGTAGAAGGTGAGCTCGGTATCGGCGCGGGCCGGTGCGGCCGCGGCAACGAGGGCTGCCAGCAGCAGGGCAGTGAGCGATCTCATGGTTTCCTCCCTTCGGGTGACACGTTAAAGGGCTTTCGTTGCGCCGCAATTATGCCGGCTGCGGCAGCGCTCGATCCAGTTGAATTCGCGCGCCGCTGCCGGCGTCAAACACGTGCACCGCATCGGCCACCCAGCCCAGCCGCACCGCGGCGCCCTCACCGAGCACCACGCGCCCCGGCGCGCGCGCGAGGAGCGACTCCTCGCCGACCTGCACCGTGAGGACGGTATCGGCCCCGTGATACTCGGCGCTCGAAACCCGCCCCGGAACGCCGCCCGCGGCGACGAGCTCGATGTGCTCGGGACGCAACCCCAGCACGCGCCCCGCGCCGGGGCCTGGAAGCACCGCCGCGCCGGGCGCGCCGCGGATCACCGCGCCACCCGCGCCGTCGGCGAGGGCCACGATGTTCATCGGCGGCGTGCCGATGAAACGCGCGGCGAACAGGTTCGCAGGCCGCGCATAGAGTTCCTCGGGCGAGCCCTCCTGCTCGATGCGCCCCTGGCGCATTAGGATCACGCGGTCGGCCATGCTCATCGCCTCGACCTGGTCGTGGGTGACGTAGACGACGGTCATGCCGAGGCGCTGCTGCAGCGCGCGGATCTCGACGCGCATGCCGTGCCGCAGCTGCGCATCCAGGTTGGAGAGCGGCTCATCCATCAGGCAGATCCGGTTCTCGGCCACGATGGCGCGCGCGAGCGCGACGCGCTGACGCTGCCCGCCCGAGAGCTGCGCGGGCTTGCGCGCGAGCTGCTCGGCGAGGCCTACCAGCTCCGCGACGTGCGCGAGGCGCGCGTCGCGCTCCGGCTGTGGCGTGTGGCGCACCTTCAGCCCGAAGACGATGTTCTCGGCCACCGAAAGGTGCGGGAAGAGGGCGTAGGACTGGAACACCATCGACACGCGGCGCTTGTCCGGGTCGAGGCGCGTGACGTCGCGCCCGCCGATGAAAATCCGCCCCTCCGTCACGTCCTCCAGCCCGGCGATCAGGCGCAGCATCGTGGATTTGCCGCACCCCGAGGGCCCGAGCAGTACGAGGAACTTTCCTGAGGCGGCGCGAAAGCTGACGCCGTCCACGGCGCGCACCGC
This sequence comes from Burkholderiales bacterium, assembly GCA_035456405.1. GTDB lineage: Bacteria > Pseudomonadota > Gammaproteobacteria > Burkholderiales > SG8-39 > JAGVSZ01. The sequence goes on from DATIDG010000058.1 coordinate 16,969, forward strand.
GCCATAGTGCTTCGACACCCTCTCCAGGACGATCTCGGACATGGCCGGCGCGGATTATGCAGGTTATCGCGCGCCGCGGGCCCGATTGCCCGGGCAGGCCGCCTCGCCCGCCGGGCGCGCGGGCGCCGCGGCTGAAGGCTTAGGAAAGCGTGAGGTGCGAGTCGGAAGTCGTCGGGCGCCACCCGCCCCTCACGGCGCGCCGCTCATGGAGTCTGCGTGAGCTTCACGATCGCGACCGACAGGTTGTCGCCTCGACCCTTGGCGCGGACGCGCGCGGCGCTGATCAGCATCTCGGCCGCCTTGCGCGGCGGCAGAGTGGCGAGGGCCTTCCCGATCTCGGCGTCGCTGAAGTAGTCCCAGAGGCCGTCGGAGCAGAGGAGGAAAGTGTCGTTCGCAGCGAGCGGCGCGGTTGCGCCGAAGCTGGGGACCGGCGTCTCGGAGTGACCGAGCGCCTGGAGGAGCAGATTGAGGTTGGGGTGCGTGTGCCGATCCTGCTCGCGCCACTGCCCTTCGTCGATCTGTTGCTGGACGTACGAGTGGTCCTTCGAGCGGCTCTTGAGCGTCGCGCCATTGAAGTGATACAGACGACTGTCGCCGACCCAGCCCCCGTCGACGCGGTCCGGCTGCAGGACCATCGCGACCAGGGTGCTGTGCGGCTCTTCCTCGGTGAGCACCCGGTTCAGACGGATCACGGTGTGCGCCTCGAGGGCGATCTGGCGCAGCAGGTCCTGAGGTGACTCGATCTTGGGGGAGAAGTTCTCGAACAGGTTGAGCGCGGTGCCGATCACCTGCTCGGCGGCCGCCGCGCCACCCTTGTAGCCGCCGGCGCCGTCAGCGACGATCGCCAGCGCGGTGCCCTTCAGCTTCTTGCTCGGGATGATCGCGACGCGGTCCTGCTGCTCGGTCCGGTCGCCGAGATGCTGGCCGGTGGTCGCGTCGAGGGAGACGGGCATGCAGGGGAATCGCAACGGCGTGGGAACGATAAACTAAACCAATGGCGCCCGCCCCGGTGCCGCGGCGCGACGCGGGCGGGGAATTTTCACGGTAGGCGGCCTTCGAGAACACGGGAGACGTGACCACCTTCCTCATCGTCCGTCACGGCGAGACCGAGTGGAACGCCGCGGGCCGGTTGCAGGGCTGGCACGACAGCCCGCTCTCCGCCAGCGGCCGCAGCCAGGCGGAAGCGATCGCCGCTCGTCTCGCGCGCGAACCCGTTGACGCGCTCGTCGCGAGCGACCTCGGCCGCACGCTTGAGACCGCCGCACCGATCGCGGCGGAACTCGGGCTTACGGTCGCGCCCGAGCCGGGGCTGCGCGAGCGCTGCTACGGGATCCTCGAAGGCCTGACGTGGGCGGAGATCGAGCGCCACCATGCGGAGGCGTACGCTCGTCTCGTCGCGCGCGATCAGGACTACCGCGTGCCCGAGGGCGAGAGTGGCATCCAGTTCCGGGACCGCGTCTTCGACGCCTTTGAGCGGCTGGCGGAGATCCACGGTGAGGCGCGCGTCGTCGTGGTCACGCACGGTGGGGTCCTCGGGATCGTCTACCGGCGCGCGCACGACATCGCGCTCGAGATGCCCCGCACGTTCGTCGTGCCGAATGCGGCTCTCAACCGTGCGCGGATCGAGGGGCGGCGCTGGACGATCGAGCTCTGGGCGGAGATCGACCACCTTCCGGCCGGCGCGCTGGACGACGTCTAGTCTCTGATGTCAAATCGCATGATGAACGCTCCCGACCGCTCTCTCCCCGTCTCGTACGCCGACGTCGCCGCCGCCGCCGCGCGACTCGCAGGCCATGCGCACCGCACGCCGGTGATGACCTCGCGCACGGTGAATGCGCGCAGCGGCGCCGAAGTGTTCTTCAAGTGCGAGAACTTCCAACGCATGGGCGCGTTCAAGTTCCGCGGCGCATACAACGCTCTGGTCCAGCTCTCCGACGAAGAGAAGCGTCGCGGCGTGCTTGCGTACTCGTCGGGAAACCACGCGCAGGCGATCGCGCTCGCGGGGACGCTCCTGGGCATCCGCACGGCGATCGTCATGCCCGACGACGCACCGGCGGTGAAGCTGGCGGCAACGCGCGGGTACGGCGGCGAGGTGGTCACCTACGACAAGAACGAGACGACCCGCGAGGCGCTCGGCGCGGCCCTCGCCGCAGAGCGCGGGTTGACCGTCATCCCGCCCTACGACCATCCGCACGTCGTCGCCGGACAGGGCACCGCGGCAAAGGAGCTGATCGAGGACGCCGGCCCGCTCGACTGGCTGTTCGTCTGCTGCGGGGGCGGCGGGCTGCTGTCGGGATGCGCGATCGCCGCCGCGCACCTTTCGCCCAGCTGCAAGGTGGTGGGCGTGGAGCCCGAGGCCGGCGACGATGCGACGCGTTCGTTCCGGACCAGGACCTTGCAGACCGTCCACAACCCGGACACGATCGCCGACGGCGCGCGCACGCCCTCGCTCGGCAAGGTGACCTTCCCGCTCGTGCTCGCCCTCGTCCACGACATGATGACGGTGAACGACCGCGAGCTGCTCGACGCGATGCTCTACCTGTGGGAGCGGATGAAGATCGTCGTCGAGCCGACCGGTGCACTGGCCGCCGCGGGGCTCTTCAAGGGGGCGCACGACGTGCGCGCGAAGCGCGTCGGTGTCGTCATCTCCGGCGGCAACGTCGACCTCAAAGCGATCTGCAAGCTGATCGCCTGAGCGCCGCGCGCTCAGCGCCGGCGCCACACCTGCCAGCGCTCGCCTCCGGCAAACACCGCGATGGAGTCCTTCACCGGCGCATCCTCGATGCGGTCGAATGCCGCCGCGAGCAGCCGCTCGAGCTCGCCCGCCTTGAGACCGAACGGCGGGCCGTGCTCCTCGTCCCGCTGGAAGAAGAAGCCGATCAGGCGAGCGCCGGGGCGCATGACCCCGGCGACTCGCGCCGCCCAGCGCTGCCAGTGCAGACGGGGCAGCGAGCAGAGGAACGCGCGCTCGTACACCAGGTCGAACGACGGGCCGAGATCGTCGGCGAAGAAGTCGGCGAAGCGCAGGACACGCGACCAGTCGCCGAGGAACGTGCGCGCACGCTCGAGCGCGAGCGCGCTGAAATCGATCGCCAGAACGTCGTGGCCGCGCTCGGCGAACGCGCGCGCCTCGTATGCCGCGCCGCAGCCGGGGATCAGCACGCGCAGCGGATCGCGCTCGCCTTCGAGGAAGCGCTGCACGGCCCCGGGCACGCCGGCGGCGTCCCAGGGCATGAACGACTCGCGGTAGCGCGCGTCCCAGAATTCCGCGCCTGCCGGATCGAGCCGCGGCCCGCGACGGAGCTTCGCTTCGGGGTCTTCGCTCATCGGGGTTTCGGCGGCTGCAACGCGCGGCTCGTGCGGTGCAGCATGATAGACTACCCGCCTTCGACTCCAGGCACGCGACGCCATGTTCTCCAGCGAGACTCTCGCGAAGAGCGACCCCGAGCTGTGGCGGGCGGTGCAGGCCGAGATCGGCCGCCAGGAAGACCACATCGAGCTGATCGCGTCCGAGAACTACGCGAGCCCAGCGGTGCTCGCGGCGCAGGGCTCGGTGCTCACCAACAAGTACGCCGAAGGCTACCCGGGCAAGCGCTATTACGGCGGCTGCGAGTACGTGGACATCGCCGAGGAGCTCGCGATTGCGCGCGCGAAGAAGCTCTTCCACTGCGACTACGCGAACGTGCAGCCGCACTCCGGCTCGCAGGCCAACCAGGCGGTCTACGCCGCGGTGCTCAAGCCGGGCGACGTCATGCTCGGCATGTCGCTCGCGCACGGCGGCCACCTGACGCACGGCAGCCCGGTCAACTTCTCCGGCAAGTTCTACCAGGCGTTCTTCTACGGCGTGGACGAGCGCGAGGAGATCGACTACGAGCAGGTCGAGCACCTCGCGAAGGGCCATAAGGCGAAGCTCATCATCGCCGGCGCGTCGGCGTACTCCCTGCAGATCGACTGGAAGCAGTTCCGCCGGATCGCCGACAGCGTGGGCGCATACCTGATGGCGGACGTGGCGCACTACGCGGGGCTGATCGCCGCGGGCGTCTACCCCAGCCCGATCGGCATCGCCGACTTCGTCACCACCACCACGCACAAGACGATGCGCGGGCCGCGCGGCGGGCTGATCCTCGCGGCGCAGGAGCACGAGAAGCTGCTCAATACGGCCGTCTTCCCGCTGCTGCAGGGCGGGCCGCTCATGCACGTGATCGCGGCGAAGGCGGTCGCCTTCCAGGAGGCGACGACCCGCGAATTCAAGCGCTACCAGGAGCAGGTCCTGGCCAACGCGCACGTGATGTCGAAGGTGCTCGCCGAGCGCGGCGCGCGGATCGTCTCCGGGCGGACGGACTCGCACCTCTTCCTCGTGGACCTGCGCGCCAAGGGCATCACGGGCAAGGCCGCCGAGGACATCCTCGAGAGCGCCCACATCACGGTCAACAAGAACGCGATTCCGAACGATTCGCAGAAGCCGACGATCACCAGCGGCATCCGCATCGGCACCCCGGCGATGACGACGCGCGGCTTCAAGGAGTTCGAGGCGGAGCGGGTCGCGAACCTGATCGCGGACGTGCTCGACGCTCCCGGCGACGAGGCGGTGATCGCGCGGGTGCGCGACGAGGTGCGCGCGCTCTGCAAGCGGTTCCCGGTCTATCCGGCCGCCGTGCCCGCGGGGGCGCCGGCCGAGAGGGCTGCCTGAGCCGCGATGAAGTGCCCGTACTGCAAGTCCGACGAGACCGCGGTCATCGATACGCGCGTGTCGGAGGACGGCACCAGCATCCGGCGCCGGCGCGAGTGCGAGAGCTGCGACAAGCGCTTCACCACCTACGAGCGAGTGGAGCTCGCGATGCCGGTGGTCGTCAAGACGAGCGGCTACCGCACCGCGTTCGACCGCGAGAAGATCCGCACCGGGTTCGCGCGCGCGCTCCACAAGCGCCCGGTGCCGACGCAATACGTGGACGCGGCGATCGACCGCATCGAGCAGCGGATCCTCGCGCGCGGCGAGCGCGAGATCAGCTCGCGCACCGTGGGCGAGATGGTGATGCAGGAGCTGAAGAAGATGGACAGCGTCGCCTACATCCGCTTCGCCTCGGTGTACGAGGACTTCCAGCGCGTCGACGAGTTCCGCGAGAAGGTGCTCGAGCTCAAGCGCCCCGGGCGCAAGGTCCGGCCCAGGGCGGCCGCGAAATAGCCGCGGCCGGCGGCACCGAGGCCGCATGTTCACCCCTGCCGACGAGCATCACATGGCCCGGGCGCTGCGGCTGGCGGCCCGCGGGCTGTTTACGACGACGCCCAACCCGCGCGTCGGCTGCGTGATGGTGCACGGCGGCGCGGTCGTCGGCGAGGGCTTTCACGAGCGCGCCGGCGCGCCCCACGCCGAGATCAACGCGTTGCAGGCGGCGGGCGGCCGCGCAGACGGCGCGACCGTCTATCTCACTCTCGAGCCCTGCAGCCATCACGGGCGCACGCCGCCGTGCGTCGACGCCCTGATCGCGGCGCGCGTGAAGCGCGTCGTCGCCGCCATGCAGGACCCGAACCCGAGGGTCGCCGGAGACGGCTTCGCGCGGCTTCGCGCAGCCGGCATCGAGGTCGAGTCCGGACTGCTCGGGGACGAAGCACGGGAGCTGAATGTCGGCTTCGTCGCGCGCATGACGCGCGGTCGCCCGTGGGTGCGGCTCAAGGTTGCGGGCTCGCTCGACGGCAAGACCGCGCTCGGCAACGGCCGGAGCCAGTGGATCACCGGAGAGGAGGCACGCGCCGACGGACACGCCTGGCGCGCGCGCGCCTGTGCAGTGCTCACCGGCATCGGCACCGTGCGGGACGATGACCCCCGGCTCACCGTGCGCGCCGTCGAGACGCCCCGTCAGCCGCTGAAGGTGCTGGTCGATTCGCGGCTCGAAGCCCCGCTCGACGCCCGGCTCTTCGCCGGGGGGAACGCGCTGGTTGCGGCGGCCATTGAAGTCCGCGAGAAGATCGCGCGGCTCCGCGACCGCGGCGTGGAGGTGGTGCTGCTCCCGAACGCGAGCGGGAAGGTCGAGCTGGCCGAGCTCATGCGCGAGCTCGCACGCCGCGCGCTGAACGAGATCCACGTCGAAGCCGGGTTCAAGCTGAACGGCTCGCTCGTCGCGGCGGGCGTGGTCGACGAGCTGCTCGTCTACCTCGCCCCCAGCCTGATCGGCGAGAGCGGGCAGGGCATGTTCAACTTGCCCGCGATCGACGACTTGGCGCAGCGCCGCCACCTCTTCTGGCGCGATGTCCGGCGAGTCGGCGCAGACCTGCGCCTCGTCGCCCGGCTGGCCTGACGCTCTTCGGCTGCGGCGCCGGAGCGTCGCCCGGTCCGCGCCGTCTAATGTAGTGCCGGTGTCGGCACATGCGGAAAGGAGGGAGTGTATGGGTTCGATGCGTTGGCAGGACTGGGCGGGTCTCGCCCTCGGGGCCTGGCGTCGCCGTGGGCCCTCGGATTCTCAGAGCACGACTGGGCGACCTGGAATGCGCTGGCGGTGGGCGTCGCCCTCGCCGCGTACGCGTTCGTCGAGATCGACCTGCCGAAACCCTGGGAAGAATGGGTCAATCTCGTGTTGGGCGTGTGGTTGATGGCGTCGCCGCTCGTCCTGGGCTTCGTTGCCGAGGCGACGGCTACGTGGAACACCGTCTTCGTGGGCGCGCTGGTGATATTGCTGGCGGCGTGGGCCATGTCGCTCGACAAGGAGATCGGGCGCTGGGCATGACCACGTGACCGGCCACTGAGCCATCGGGGCATCCGGGAGGCCGCGCGCGCGGCCCTTTTCTTGGCGGCGCCGCACGCCACGGTGTACCCTTCGCGCCGCTATGTTCACCGGAATCGTCGCGGCCGTGGGGCGGATCGAACGCGTCGAGCCGCGCCCGAAGGGGTTGCGCCTCTCGATTGACGCCGCCGGGCTCGACACGAGCGACGTCGCGATCGGCCACTCGATCGCGGTCAACGGCTGCTGCCTCACGGTCGTCGCGCTCGCCGGGCGGCGGTTCGACGTGGATGTGTCGCAGGAGACGATCGAATGCACCACCGGGCTCGACGCGCCGGGCGAGGTCAACCTCGAGAAGTCGCTGCGCCTCGCGGACCGGCTCGGCGGGCATCTCGTCTCCGGTCATGTCGACGGCGTCGGCGAGGTCCTCGCGTTCGAGCCAGTCGGCGAAAGCCATCGACTCGCCATCCGTGTGCCCGCCGGGCTGGCGAGGTACATCGCGCGCAAGGGCTCTATTGCCGTGCAGGGGGTGAGCCTCACGGTCAATCGCGTGGACGGCGACGAGTTCGACATCAATCTGATCCCCCACACGCTGGCTGTCACGACGCTCAAGCACCTCGCGCGCGGCGCAAGGGTCAATCTTGAGGTGGATCTGCTGGCGCGGTACGCTGAGCGGCTGCTCGCCGCCGGGAGCGAATGACCGCGGTCGCCGGGCGGCGCCGCTCGCCAGCCGAGCTCGAGGCGCGGCGCCGCAACCTTCCGCGTCCGACCTTCCCCGACGATCTTCCGATCGCGGCGCGGCGCGACGAGATCGGGGCGGCGATCCGCGATAACCAGGTCGTGATCGTCTGCGGCGAAACCGGCTCCGGGAAGACGACGCAGCTGCCAAAGATCTGCCTCGCTCTCGGTCGCGGCGTCGACGGCCTGATCGGGCACACGCAGCCGCGCCGGATCGCGGCGCGCGCGACGGCCGCGCGGGTCGCGCAGGAGCTGCAGACCGAGCTCGGGGACGTGGTCGGCTACAAGATCCGCTTCACCGACCGGACGAGCCCGTCGACGTACGTGAAGCTCATGACCGACGGCATCCTGCTCGCCGAGACCCGGGGCGATTCCGAGCTGCGCCAGTACGACACGCTGATCGTCGACGAGGCGCACGAGCGCAGCCTCAACATCGACTTCCTGCTGGGCTACGTCAGGCAGCTCCTGCCGCGCCGGCCAGACCTCAAGCTGATCGTGACCTCGGCGACGCTCGACGCCGACCGCTTCTCGCGGCACTTCGGCGGCGCGCCGGTGATCGAGGTTTCGGGGCGGCTTTATCCCGTCGAGGTGCGCTACCGCCCGTTCGACCCGGAAGACGACGAGCGGGAGCTCGGCGATGCGATCGTCGACGCCGTGGACGAGGCGGCGCGGCAGGGCCCGGGCGACGTGCTCGTCTTTCTTCCCGGCGAGCGCGAGATCCGCGAGGCGGCGGAGGCACTGCGCAAACATCATCCGCCGCAGACGGAGATCCTCCCGCTCTATGCGCGCCTGTCGGCGCAAGAGCAGGAGCGCGTGTTCAAGGCCCATGCGGGGCGACGCATCGTCCTCGCCACGAACGTCGCGGAGACGTCGCTGACCGTGGCCGGCATCCGCTACGTGGTCGATCCCGGGCTCGCGCGCGTCAAGCGGTACAGCTATCGCAGCAAGGTCGAGCAGCTGCAGGTCGAGCGCATCTCACAGGCGGCGGCGCAGCAGCGCGCGGGTCGCTGCGGCCGCGTCGCCGCCGGGGTATGCATCCGCCTCTACGACGAGGAGGACTTCGGCAAGCGGCCGGCGTATACCGACCCGGAGGTGCTTCGCTCGTCGCTCGCCGCGGTGATCCTGCGGATGAAATCGCTCGGTCTCGGCGCGGTGGAGGAATTCCCGTTCATCGATCCGCCCGCGCCGCGGGCGATCGCGGACGGCTACGCGCTCCTGCACGAGCTGGGCGCGGTGAACGAGGCGCGCGAGCTGACCGACGTTGGGCGGACGCTCGCGAAGCTTCCCGTCGACCCGCGCATCGGCCGCATGGTGCTGGCCGCGAAGGAGGAGGGCAGCCTCGCCGAAGTGCTGGTGATCGCAGCGGCGCTGGCCGTGCAGGATCCGCGCGAGCGGCCGATGGACCGCGCGCAGGCGGCCGATGCGGCGCACAAGCTCTTCGCCGACGAGAAGTCGGACTTTCTCGGCCATCTCAGGCTCTGGAAGTTCTTCGACGACGGCCTGCACCACGAATCGAATCGCAAGCTGCACAAGGCGTGCCGCGACCACTTCCTGTCGTTCAACCGGCTGCGCGAATGGCGCGACATCCACTCGCAGCTCAAGGAGCTCGCCGCGGAGTTCGGCTGGAAGGCCGGCGAGGTGAAGCAGGACAGCGGACAGTACGCGCGCGTGCATCGCGCTTTGCTCACCGGGCTGCTGGGCAACGTGGGCTTGAAGGCGGAGGACGGCAGCTACCAGGGCGCACGCGGGATCAAGTTCTGGATCCATCCCGGCTCCGCGCTCGTGCGGAAGGCACCGCGCTGGGTGATGGCCGCCGAGCTGGTCGAGACGACGCGGCTCTTCGCGCGCTCCGTCGGAGGCATCGAGCCCGAGTGGCTCGAGCGGCTCGGCGCGCATCTCCTCAAGCGCTCGCAGAGCGACCCGCACTGGGAGAAGAGGCCGGCGCAGGTCGTCGCGCTCGAGCGCGGCACGCTCTACGGGCTTCCGGTATACGTGAGCCGGCGCGTTCACTACGGGCCGATCGACCCGAACGAGGCGCGCAGGATCTTCATCCGCCAGGCGCTCGTGGACGGCGACTGGGAATCGCGAGCGCCGTTCTTCCAGCACAACCAGCGGCTCGTGCGCGAGATCGAGAAGCTCGAGCACAAGTCGCGGCGGCCGGACGTGCTCGTCGACGACGAGCTGATCTTCGCCTTCTACGACAGCCTGGTCCCCGCAGGCGTGCACAACGGCGCGGCCTTCGACGCCTGGCGTGCGGAGCTGGAACGAGAGGACCCGAAGCGCTTCTTTCTCAAGCGCGACGACCTGATGCGCCACGAGGCAGCCGGAATCACGACCGACCTGTTCCCGCACGTGCTCGACATGGCCGGCAGGTCGTTCGCACTGGAGTACCTGCACGATCCGGGCGGGCCGCGCGACGGCGTCACGATGACGGTGCCCCTGATTGCGCTGAACCAGGTGAGTGCGGCGCGGTGCGAGTGGCTCGTTCCGGGGCTGCTGAAGGAGAAGGTGCAGCTCCTCGCCAAGTCGCTGCCGCAGAAGGTACGCCACCGGCTCGGGCCGCTGCCGGAGTTCGCAGCAGAGTTCGCGGCGGCGGCGAGACCCGGGGACACGCCGCTCGCGCACGCGGTCGTGCGCTACGCCCGCGAGACGCGCGATCTCGTCGTGCCACTCGACGACTTCCGGCCCGAGACGCTCCAGCCGCATCTGTCGATGAATTTCCGCGTCGTCGATGAGCATGGCCGCCAGCTCGGCATGGGACGCAATCTCGCGCAGTTGCGCGCCGAGCTCGGCAGGGAGGCCGGCGAGCAATTCGCCGCGGTCGCGGGCCCTGGCGCTGCGCTGACGGGGCTCACCGACTGGTCGTTCGGTCCGCTCGACGAGATGATGGACCTCAAGCGCGGGTCGCAGACGCTCGTCGGCTATCCCGCGCTGGTGGATCGTGGCGACACGGTGGACCTGGAGGTGTTCGACTCGCACGAGAAGGCGCGAGTGCTCCACCGCGCCGGGCTGCGGCGGCTCTTCATGCTGCAGCTGAAGGAGCAGGCGCGGTACGTGGAGAAGAGCCTGCCCGGGCTCCAGGCGATGGCGCTGAAGTTCGCGAGCCTCGGCGATGCGAACGATCTGAAGGCGCAGCTCGTGGCCGCAGCGTTCGAGCGCGCGTGCATGGGCGAGCCGCTTCCGCGCACGGCAGAGGATTTCGCGCGCCGGCGTGACGAGGCGCGCAGCCGCATCGCGTTGATCGCACAGGAGCTCGTGCGGCTGGTCGGCGAGATCCTCGCCGAACACCAGGCGCTGCAGAAAAAGCTGCAGGCGGCAAAAGCGTTCCCCGACGCGGTGCGCGACATCGGCGCGCAGCTCGCGCGCCTGATGCCCAGGGAGTTCGTGCTGGCGATGCCGTGGGAGCGGCTGCAGCACTTCCCGCGCTATCTGAAGGCGGCGGTGCTGCGGCTCGACAAGCTGCGCGCCGATCCGGCGCGGGATGCGCGCGCGATGGGCGAGCTCGCGCCGCTCGAGACGCAATGGCTGCGGGAGGATGCGAGGCAGCGCAAGAGCGGCGAGATTGATCCGCAGCTCGAGCAGTTCGGGTGGCTGCTGCAGGAGCTGAGGGTGCAGCTCTTCGCGCAGGAGCTGAAGACGCCGGTGACGGTGTCGGTCAAGCGGCTGGAGAAGCTGTGGCAGACTATGAAGCGGTGAGTGCGCTGCCGCACTCCGCTCCGTCTGCTCTCCACATGCAATTCGGCGCAATCATCATCGGGGACGAGATCCTGCGGGGAAAGCGGCAGGACAAACATTTCACCATGATCGTCGAGATCCTCTCCGCGCGCGGGCTGAAGCTCGACTGGGCGGAGTATCTCGGGGACAGCCCGGAGCGGATCACTGCGACGCTCAAGCGCACGTTCGCCTCGGAGGACATCGTCTTTTCTTTCGGCGGCATCGGCGCGACGCCGGATGACCACACGCGCCAATGCGCGGCTGCAGCGCTGGGTGTGGACCTCGTGCTGCACCCCGAGGGCGAGCGCCTGATCCGCGCCCGGTTTGGCGCGGAGACGACGCCATTTCGCCTCAAGATGGTGGAGTTTCCGTCCGGCGCGGAAATCATCCCGAACGCGTACAACCAGATCCCAGGGTTCTCCGTGCGCGACCATCACTTCGTGCCCGGCTTCCCCGTGATGGCGTGGCCGATGGTCGAGTGGGTCCTGGACGGCCGGTATGCGCGCCTCCACCATCGCACGCCGGAGGCGGAGGCCGCGATCATCGTCTACGGCTCGGCCGAGAGCACGCTCACGCCGCTGATGGTCGAGGTCGAGTCGAGGTACCGTCGGCTAAAGGTATTCAGCCTGCCGCACATGGGCGAGGACGGCGCGCGGCGGCACATCGAGCTGGGCGTGCGGGGCGACCCGGACGAGGTCGCGGAGGCGATAGAGGTGCTGAAGACCGGTGTAACGGCGACCGGCGCGACGATCGAGCCCGCGGCGAAGGGCTGAACGGTTCCTCGTTTCTACGTTCCTGGCGAGAGCAACCCGCCGCAAGACCTGCGCGGCGGGCTATCGCGCCAAAAAAGAAACCCCCGGGTGGTCCCGGGGGTTCAGCACAGAGAGAGGAAGACTTTGTTCAGGCGGCCTTCTTCTTGCCGACCACGGCGGTCGCGGCTGCCATGTTCGCTTCGGCGATCTCGGTCGCCTGCTTGGCGACCTTGGTGAAGCTGTCGTACGCCGAGTTGGCGGCGGCGAGGGCGGACTTCACCGCGGCGACCGCGACATCCGAGCCGGCCGGCGCGTTCTTCGCGAACTTGTCGAGGAAGCCGACGACCGATTTGTTGTACTCGCCCGCCTGGCCTTCGAGGAGCTTGGTGGCTTCGGCTTGCTGCTGGGTGGCGAGCTCGTAAACGCTGCGCGAGTAGGCAATCGCCTTGTCGAGGTTCGGCTGCGCCGCCGCGACATTCAGGTTCACGACTTCCTGGATGTCCTTGGCGTTGAGCAGCGCCTTGGCGTGGTTCATGCCGTCCTCAAACGCGTTCTTGGTCGCGTTGAAGTTCAGCGCCGCCAGCTTCTCGTAGGCGGCAAACTGGTTGTTGGCGATGGCGAGGAGAATTTCAACGCCCGCCTTGCTGTTGGCAACGATCTGTTCGGGGGTCACGTACATGTTGGTCTCCAATATGGAAAGGTTAACGGGCTACGTCTGCCAGAATTCTTTGCGGTATTGCTGCGCCGCACAAATGTAATTTTACGGATTGCGAGAATCGTGTCAAGCACTTTTTGTGCTTTGCACAAATCAGCCGCTCTCAGCGCTATGAAAGCAATACAAAACAGTAAATTAGTCGAATTGGCGGACGATCCCAGCAGCGCCAGCGAAAGAGTCGTTCTGACCGGGCCCGACCACCACACTGCAACGCTCAAGGCACGCCAGAAGCGGCAATGACTTCGGAAGGGCGGGCGACCGGCGACTGGGTGGCGTGGATGCCCTGGACATTCGTGTTCCTCTGGAGCACGGGGTTCATCGGCGCGAAGCTCGGACTACCCTACGCGCCGCCCGTGACGTTTCTGCTGTTGCGCTTCGCATTCGTGCTTGCGCTCATGCTCCCGATCGCACTCGTCCTCCGGGCGCGCTGGCCGGCGAGCCCGGCGCAGGTGGCGCATATCGCGGCCGCCGGCGTCCTCCTGCACGGCGGCTACCTCGGCGGTGTGTTCACCGCGATCCACAGCGGCATGTCCGCGGGGCTCGCCGCGCTCATCGTGGGGCTGCAGCCCGTCCTCACTGCGGTCGCGGTCGCGCCGATCCTCCGCGAGCGCGTGACCGCGCGACAGTGGCTCGGGCTCGCGCTCGGCTTCGGCGGCGTCGCGCTGGTGGTCGCGCAGCGGGCGACGCTTGCCGGCCTTACCCCGTTCGGCGGCGCGATGATCGTACTCGCCCTGGTGTCGATCACAGCCGGCACCATCTACCAGAAGCGGTTCTGCGCCGCGTTCGACCTGCGCGCCGGGTCGGTGATCCAGTTCATCGCGGCGGGCGCGGTGCTCGCGCCGTTCGCGTTCGCATTCGAGCGAGAGCCGGTGCGCTGGACCGGCGAGTTGATCTTTGCGATGGCGTGGCTGGTCCTCGTGCTCTCGATCGGTGCGATCTCGCTGCTCACCCTCCTCATCCGCCGCGGTGCGGCCACGAAGGTTGCGAGCCTGTTCTACCTGGTGCCGCCGTTCACTGCAGTGATCGCGTTCCTGCTCTTCGACGAGCGGCTCGACGCGCTGGGCGCCGCCGGCTTCGCGCTGGCCGTAATCGGCGTGGCGCTCGTCGTGCGGTCGTAGCGCGCCGGGCTAGAATCGCGCGGTCATCACTCCCGCGGACGGGAACATGATCGAATTCCGAGCCGAGACGAAGCGCGCGCGCCTGCACGACCCGCGCAAGGACTTCGCGCTGGTGGAGATCGAAAGCGAGGTTCGCCGCGACCCGCTGACCGGAGACTCGGCGCGCATCTGCCACTTCGCCATGCGCGCGCCGCCGCCGCCCGATCTCGCGACTATCGACAGCCTCAGCCGGCCGGGGTGCCCCTTCTGCCCGGAGCGGATCGACGCGGTCACGCCGCGCTTCCCCGACGACCTGATTCCGGGCGGGCGGCTGCGGCGCGGCGACTCGGTGCTCGTCCCCAACCTCTTTCCCTACGACGACTTCTCGGCCATTGCGGTGCTGTGCAGCGAGCATGTCCAGCCGATGGACGCGATGCCGGAACGCGTGGTCGTCGACGGACTCTGGGTCGCGCGCGACTTCATGCGCGCGGCGGCGGGGCGCGTCGTTGATCGGCCCGCGTACGGGATCGTCACGTGGAACTACATGCCCGCTGCGGGCGGAACGCAGGTGCACCCGCACATGCAGGTGATCGTGACGGCCAATCCCGGCAACGCACTCGCGCGCCAGCTGGTAGCCGCGGAAGCGTTCCGTGCGCGGACCGGGCGCGTCTATGCCGAAGTGCTGCTCGGCGCCGAACGCCGCGGGCCGCGGTGGATCGGCGCGCACGGTCGCGTCGAGTGGCTCGCGCCGTTCACGCCGACCGGCGTCCTCGGCGATGCGCTGGCGGTCGTCCGCGACCGAGCGACGATCGCCGACCTCGACGACGTCGACATCGCCGACTTTGCGGCGAGCCTCGTGCGCGTGCTTGCCGCATTCGCCGCGCGCGGGCTCTGGAGCTTCAACCTCTGCCTCATGCCGGACGCGTTCGGGGCGCCCGTCGCAAAGCACTGGCTCACTGCGCGCCTGCTGCCGCGCTTCTATCTGAACCCCACGCTGCACGTGTCGGACGCGTCCTACCTGCAGCTTCTTCTTGAGGAGCGCTTTGCGATGCTGACTCCGGAAGAGGTGGCCTCCGACCTGCGCGTGCGCTTCGGACCGGCATGAAGCATGATTCGTCCCAGACGTTCCCGCCGCACTTGATCGGGATCCTGGTGGCCCTCACGCTCGCGTGGGGTTTCAACTGGCCGATGATCAAGCTGTCACTCGCGGGCATGGCGCCGATGCATTTCCGCACGCTCTGCTTGCTGGCGGGGGCGGCGGTGCTGTTCACCATGGCGGCCGTGCGCGGGCTCTCGTGGCGCGTGCCGCGCAGCGAGTGGCGGCGCCTGGCCATCATCGGCCTGATCAACATCACCGTCTGGAACGTCCTGTCGGCCTACGGCGTGGCGCTCATGGCATCGGGGCGCGCGTCGATCCTGGGTTTCACGATGCCGATGTGGGCCGTACTGCTCGGGACCTGGGTGCTCAGGGAGCCGTTCACCCGGCGCCGCGCGACCGGCGTCGCCCTCGGGATGGCCGGCGTGCTGCTTCTGCTCGGCGCCGAGCTCCAGGTGGTCGGGCGGGCGCCGGCGGGCGCGTTGTTCATGATCGGTGCGGCGGTCGGCTGGGCGGTCGCGATCGTCCTCATCCGCAAGTGGCCCACTGCGCTTCCGACGACGATCTTCGCCGCGTGGCAGATGGTGGCCGGCGTCGTGCCGATCGTCCTGATCGCGCTGTTCGTGGAAGAGGGCAGCTTCAACGTCTTCGCGCTGGCGCCGGGGCCGATGTTCGGCGTGCTGTACAACATGTTCGTCGCATTCGGCTTCTGCTACTGGGCGTTCACCAAGATCGCGCAGACCGCGCCCGCAGGTGTGTCGGGGCTGTCCTCGCTGATGGTGCCGGTCGTGGGCGTGTTCAGCGGCGCCGTCGTGCTGGGCGAGACCCCGCGCTGGAGCGACTACGCGGCGCTAGTGCTGGTGGTCGGTTCGCTTGCGACGGTGCTGATTCCTGCAAGGCGGCCGGTGGAACCGGTGCCGGCGCCGGCCCAGCGGAGCGTCGGCTCCGGCTGATCGAGGTGACGTGGACGTGATCGCCTGGCTCGTTCTCGGTGCAGTGCTGGCGCTGGGGGTGCCGGGCGCCCTATATCTCGCGCAGGACAGCATGCTGTTTCTGCCGCAACCCGGCTCCGCGACCCTGTCGCAGACGCGCGCCGGGCGCACGGTGGAGGATCTCGCGTTCACCGTGGACGACGGGGTCGTCGTACGAGGCTGGCTGGTCCGTTCCGTGCGCACGCCCGCGCCGCTCATCGTGTACTACGGCGGCAACGCGGAGGAGGTGTCGTGGCAGGCGGGCGAGCCGTGGCCGGCGGACTGGTCGCTTGCGCTCGTGAACTACCGGGGCTATGGGCGGAGCGAAGGCAAGCCCTCGGAACAGGCGCTCTTCGCCGACGCGGAGACCGCCTTCGACGCGCTCGCCGGGCACGCCGACGTCGACCGCTCGCGCATCGTCCTCGTCGGGCGCAGCCTCGGCAGCGGCGTCGCCACCTACATCGCGTCGCGGCGCGAGGTCGCGGGCGTGGTGCTGATCTCGCCGTACGACAGCATGACCGCCCTCGCACAAAGCCACTATCCGTTCCTCCCGGTGCGGCTCCTGCTCAAGCATCCGTTCGATTCGCTGTCGCGGGCGCCTGCGATCAAGGTGCCGCTGTTGGCGATCGTGGCCGAGCGCGACGGAATCATTCCGCCCGAGCATTCGCGGCGGCTCCACGACGCGTGGGGCGGGCCGAAGCGCTGGTCGGCGGTCCCGCGCGCAGGACACAACGACCTCGGCCCGCAGAGCGAGTTCTGGGGCCCGATCAACGAGTTTCTGGCGGAACGCAGCTAGGGAAGCTCCGATCAACGTCTTGCGGCGGATCTGATCGCGAGTTCCAAGCGGCGTAAGGCGTTGTTTCGGGTTGTCCTGGCTCGTCCAACTGCGCGCCGGAACGCAGAGCAGGAGCCCCGCTTGCAGTGATGCGACCGTAAAGGCGCGCGGATCCTGGCGCGCATTTGCCGCTTCGAGGTCGGACCTGTCGCCTGCGGCGGTACGCACTGGTCCGCCCTCCGCGTGCGCTGCCTCGCGACGCCCGTGGCCATTTTTCGGACCTTCCCTTGCCGGACGTCAATCCTCGATCGGTGCCGCGCGCCTGCGCGGGATGCGTGCGCGATCCCACCGCGCGACTGCCTGAGACAGGATTTCGCGCGGCGCCGCGCGCTCGATCCCGCGCTTGGCGGGTTGCCCGAGGAACTGCAGCGCACGCGCGAGCGCCGCGGCGGGCCGCGCGGGATCCACCGGTGGCGCAAGCGTCTGCTTCGAGAGCTTCTC
>DATIDG010000059.1:0-49803 GCA_035456405.1 Burkholderiales bacterium
GGCTGAACACTGACCCTTCGTTTATCTACGCGCTGCGGGAACACGGCCGCAACCGGGCAGAGATGTGGCTCAAGCGGAAGTTCCAATTCGTCGGGGCGCGCTCTTCCTTCAAGCTCGGCAGGTTTCTCCCTCGCCTCCCGAGGTTGCGGGCCGCTCGGTAAGTATCTCCTGCGCGCGCCAGAGGAGCGCAAGAATGGGCAGCGGGCTCGCAGGGTATCGAGGGCCTCGCGTCGATCAGTGCTGGCTCAGTCCACAAACAACCTCTTGGTACTTCGCAACAGGACGAGCAGAGCAGGCCGGCGGCCCCGCTCATCTTCGAGCCCTGCGGGTACGCTTCTCGCCGCGCGAGGTCACCGCCTCCAGCCGGGCGCGCGCCTCCCGCTTGCCAAGGCCGCGGACCGTGGCGAGCGAGGCCCGCTGCTCCGCACGAGGAGCGGATTCTCTCCGCTCCCAGCTATAGATGGTCTGCGCACTCACGCCCACCAGTCGGCCGTACTCCTCTGCAGAAAGGCCCAGGCGGGTGCGATGGGAATGGAGCCCCTTCGCCACGAAACGCGTCCTCCTTGTACTTTGAGCCGCCGCCGTGGCTTCGCGCCCGAGCCCTCGCGTCCCGAGGACTGTCACCTGCCGCTCGAGACCTGCGATTCGTCGCCTCAATGCGGCGATGTGCCGACGGTATTGCGCCGAGGCCTTCTTCACCCCTGCCAGTTGCCGGCGGATTTCCTTGCGCGAAAGCCTTGTGATCTCTTCCTTGAGTAGTGCTCCGACATTGGGCATGCCTTCTCTGGACTCCTTGGTGTGGGATGCGGCGACTGCGAAGGGGTCAGGCGGGCCGCGCCGCCGACCTAGTCTAGAGGATAGCCAGAATGTCGGCGCGCGTTTTCGTGACGCGTTGCCCGTGTATGGGCGGGCGTCGTGCGAACGGACGGGACGGCGTCGTGATGACCGCCATCCCGTTGTCCGCTAGCCCCTACGCCTCGACGCCCAGCGCCTTCCAATCGCTCGCCGAGCCCTCCACCAACCGCCCGCCGAGTGCTTCGAGCTCCGAGGCCCGATCGTAGCCGGCGACCTGCTGCGAGAAGTGTGTCACGGCATTCACCAACCCGAATCCGGACAAGTCGCCGCCCTCGATCAGACTGCGGAGCACCCCCGCCCTTTCGGCCTCTGTGGCCCGTGGCGCTGGCCGAGCACCTCCACGGCCTGCACGGGTCTCCAGAAAGCGGCATCTCCGTCGTGCGGCGCAGCTTCTCGCCGACGAGCCGCAACGTTGACTCGGAGACGGCAGTCTCAACGAGTTCCCGGACTCTCAGGAAGAAAGCCCGGTCGTCGGCCTGCAGCGTATCGCCTTAAAGACGACGGTCCCTGCCGTGCGCGATCTGCTAGGCCGGAAGCCGCCGGTTCATCTCGAGACGCGTCCGGACGTGTGATCCCAATTGTGGCGCCTGTGAGCTCGAACGTACCGCCGTGCGCGAATCGAATCTGGCGATCAGGGCGAATCGCCGGGCAGCGCGACAACACGCTCTAGATCGGTTGCCCAAGTCCGGCGGCGCGTAGCGTCGCGGCATCCGGGCCACGCCCGGCGCAGCACGCCGCCAGCCTGCCGTCGATCGCGACCGCCGGCACACTGCGGACGCCCAGCCCCTGCGCGCGCTTCGCGACCGCGGGATCTCTCATGTCGAGGATCGTCACCTCGCACGACGGGCACGCCATCTGGTTGACCAGCGCAACGACATCGTCGCAAACGCTGCACCCGGCACTGAACACTTCGATCTTGCGCTTGGGTACGGCCATGGTGATTCCTCCTTCAGTGTGCGTCGACAGGGCGAGCCGCTTGGCTCTCCCGGCAGGCCGGACAGGCAGCCCCGCGAACCGCCCGGCCGCCCAGCAGCGCCGCGACCACGAAGACGATGACGCCCGCGCTGGTGAGCCACAACGAATCCAATGCGAACTTGCCGGCGAGCATCGCCATGCCGCCCAAGGCTGTGACGAGCCACATGCCCCAGCGGCCTGCACGCCGCGCGCGGTGCCCGAGGAACACGAGCGTAAGCGCGACGAGCCCGAGCGCAAACCCGAAAACCCACGGCGTGAGCGGGAAGAGCTCCACGCCGGCCGCACCTAGCGCCGACCCGATGATCGGGATGCAGAGGGGACAGGCGAGCTTCGGAACGAGGACTGCACCAACGGCGGGCAGCGTCGCGGCCGTCGGCATCCATGCGCGACCGGCGGGACGCGGCATCCGTTGCGCGACGCGCAGCGCGGCTCCGATCAGCTCGACCGGCGGCACACCGTGCATTCGTCCCGTGCTGTCTTGGTACACCCGGCAAGCGTCCGCCTGCACGGTATCGTCGGCACCGCCGGCATCCGCGCCGTCGACGAGAATGGTCGGCGAAGCGTAGCGGCGCATGTAGTCGGGGCTGTCAGGCGCTGCACGGTCCCATTCGGTCCAGCGGGCATCGACGCCGGTCTCCATCAGCGCGCGAACGAGCGCCGACCGCGTGGCAGCCACGTCCGGACAGCCCGCGTCATAGATCAACTCGACCTTCATCGGCTGTCCTCAGCTTGGAGCGCATCGAGAATCGGACAGTCGCTCGTCGGCCCCGAGCCGGTGCAGCGCATAGCAAGCGTGACGAGCGCGGCGCGAATGCGCTGCAGTTCGGTGATCCGCGCGTCGATCCTGTCGATCTTGTCGTTGGCACGCGCGCGCACGTCGGCGCAGCTCGCGCCCGGCCGTACGCGCAGCGACAGCAGCTCGCGGAATCTCGGCGAGAGAGAAGCCGAGGGCTTGCGCCGCGCGAATGAAGCGTAGCCGCTCGACAGCGTTGGCGCCGAAGTGTCGGTAACCGGAGGCCAAGCGTGGGGCGCGCGGCAAGAGACCGCAGCGCTCGTAGTAGCGGACGGTTCCCACGCGCACCGCGGTCCGCGCGGCCAGCTGACCGATGGTCAGGTAGGGCTCGTTGGCCGCGGTCACGGCTTTGTTCATGTTGCCAGCGTAAACCCTAAAGCACACTACAGGGTCAAGGCGCACAGCGCGCGGCGCGCGGTTCGCGACCCGCTCCACTCATCGACCTGGTTCGGCGATAGGCTTCGGGGGAGAGTTGCCAGCAGTCGCCGGGGCTCGTAGGCTGCCGGGCACGCGGAGTCGACCTTGGACATTGTCGCGCATGGGTTGTGGGTGGCTGCCGGCGCCGTATGGTTGCGCCGGAAGGGACGCGTGACCACGCGAGCGGTCTGGGGCGCGATCGCACTCGGTGTCCTGCCGGATGTCATTCAGACCGTCCCGGTCGCCGCCTGGGCGGTGTCGGCCGGGGAGACCGGATCGCTGTTCGCGTACATCGTCGCAGAACCGGGCAGCGAGCCACCGATGCCCGCGATGGTGGCGTCGATCGCGCACCATCTGCACTGCGTGATGCACAGCGTGATCGTCGCGGGAGCGGTCACTGCCGTCGCATGGAGCGCGCTGCGGCGCTTCCCGCTCGTGCTGCTCGGCTGGTGGGCACACATCGCGCTCGACGTGCCGACGCATTCGAACGCGTACTACGCCGTTCCGATCTTCTATCCCGTGACGTACCGCGGCCTCGATGGCATCCCATGGACGACACCATGGCTTCTCGCTGCCAATTACGTGCTGCTTGCCATTGCATATGTTTGGCTGTATCGGACTCGAGGCTCCAGGTTGGCCTCAGCCGCCGGCACGGATCACCGATAACCTCGTCCTCTTCCGTCCGAAGATCACCCGCGCTCATCGGTGCGACACGGGGCACAGTGGTTGCTGCGCCGAAGCGCGTAGGGGGGCCCAATCCGGGTCCGGCGAGTTCTAGGAGTTATGAAAATGGCCCATGAACAGTACCGCGCTTGTATCGAGGCTTGCAACGATTGCGCCGACGAGTGCGATCATTGCGCCACTGCTTGCCTGCAGGAGAAGGACGTTGCGACGCTCGCGCGCTGCATCCGCCTCGATATGGACTGCATGCGCGCCACCGGCCAAGTGCTTGCGGCTCCAGCGGCCGATCTCGCGGCCACGAAATCCCTTGACCCGGTCCAGGCGCATGCGCACCGGCCGCTCGCTCTGCGGATCGGTGGCCACCGCCGCCACGAATGGCGTCTTGCCCCGGGTGCCGCGTCCGCGTTTGTAGCCTCGGCGCCGCCCGCCCCAGTAGGCATCGTCGATCTGGATCACGCCCCGCAGCGCCCGGTCCTGCTCGCGCTCGAGCATCGCCTGCATGAGCTTGTGCTTCATCAGCCAGGCGCTGTTCTGGGACACGCCGATCTGGCGCGACAGCTCCAGCGAGGAGATCCCGTTCTTGGCCTGGGTGATCAGATGCATGGCCAGAAACCAGCTGCTCAGCGGCAGCTTGGAGCCGGCGAACACGGTGCCGGCGGTCGCCGAGGTCTGCCGGCCGCAGCCGTTGCACTGGAACAGCCGGCGGCGCCTGAGAACGCACTACCCAGTGTGTCCGCACTCGGGGCAGACGAAGCCCTGCGGCAGCGCCACGCAACAAGCGCCTGCTCGCATTGCTCCTGGGTTCCGTACTTCACCATGAATTCGCGCAAACTCATGCCCCGCTGAAACTGCACCTTATTCTTCGGCATCGCCTATCTCCTTGCGAAATCAAGCGATGCCAGTATGCGCACCCTACTGGCTCACCAGCTGAGCCTCATTGGTAATCAGGAAGGACTTTGATATGCGAAGGCTATTCACAGTCTGTGCCGCGCTCACCGGCTTGACAGGATCTGCGCAAGTGGGCGCACAAGTAACCGCACTAGCAGGTGCAGAGGGAGACCGCGTCGGGATCACGGCGCAGCCGCTGCACATTTTTGATGATGCGAGCATGCCGGCAAAGGAGTTTCGCGTGTTGCGCACCACCTATGCGCCAGGCGGCCAGAACCCCAAGCACTACCATCCCTCGCATGTCGTTTTTTACGTGCTTGAGGGTTCAGGCGTGTGGCAAGAAGAGGGCAAGGAACCGGTGACACTCAAGCCCGGTGAAACCGTGCACGTTCGCCCCGGCATGGTCCATGCCCACCGGAATGCAAGCGCTACCGAGAAGCTGGTGTTCTTGGAGTTCGTGATCGTCGAAAAGGGCCAGCGCAGCACGGTGAGGACGCCGTAACAAGGATAAGGGGTGGCACGGCTCTGCGGCCACCCTCGTTCGCTTTGATGAGTGGGGATTGACCACAGACTCCGAATGTCCGCTCCTGGGCCGGAACTTGGTCCAGGGCGCCAGTCCGACTCGCCGCCTTAGGGCCATGGCGTCGCGAGCTGCCGCTCGTTTGCCGCGACACTTGCCTTGTCGCCATTCAACGACCGCCGCTGATCTGAGTGGTTGATTTTGGCCGTCGGGCGTTTGAATCCTGCCCCTCAAGCGGGCAGACCCGCTGCTTGCGCGTGCTTTAGCGCACCTGCGTGCTTTGCAGGTGCGCTTTCGCGATGAATCAATGAACTACGAGATCGAGATTTGGGACATTTTAGGCGGGATATTGGACAGCGACTTTCCTGCCCTCGCCTAAGTGTTTGATTTTGGTCGGGGCGGTCTTGAAATCCAACCACCTGCTTCGCAGAAAGTCGTTTCAGCCTTTGGATGCGGTAAGGTCGATTTCCACGCGGCATCCGGGCACGAGGAGCCCACTGATTTGCACCGTGGTGCGCGGCGGCGGCGAAGGGAAGAACTCCTTCCAGATCTGGTCGAAGTAGTAGAAGTCCGTCAGGTCGGTCAGGAACACCTGCGACTTCACCACGTCGCCCAGCCCGCAGCCTGCCGCTTCGAAGACGCTGCGCAGGTTCTGCAGGATGTAGCGCGTCTGCTTCTGGATGTCGGCGCCGTAATAGGGAAAGGCGGGGTCCTGGCGCGCCTCGGGCGCAACACCGGTCTTGTAGTCCGAGGCGACCTGACCGGCCGCGTAGAGCGTCTCGCCCGCGAGCACACCCTGGCAGTAGTGCGCCATCGGCGCCGGCGCGTCGGAGGCCTTGATTACTTCGCGCTTCATCGCACCTCTCCTGTACAAGAATGCTCGTCGCTAGCCGCCCAGGTAGGCGCGGTGGACCTCAGGATTCGCCACTAGGTCTCTTGCCGGGCCCGAGAGCGTAACGCGCCCCGTCTCCAGAACGTAGGCGCGATCGGCCAGCCGCAGCGCGAGCGAGGCGTTCTGCTCGACGAGCAGGACCGTCGTACCCTGCTCGCGGATGCGGGCGATCATCTTGCCGATGGTCTCTACCATCATTGGCGCGAGGCCCAGCGACGGTTCGTCGAAGAGGATGAGCGTCGGCCGGGACATCAGCGCGCGGCCGATGGCGAGCATCTGCTGTTCGCCGCCGGACAGCGTGCCGGCGAGCTGCTCACGCCGCTCGTGGAGGACTGGGAAAGTCTCGAACACGCGGTCGATGTCCTCGCGGATGCCGCCCGCCCCCGCCCGGACGAAAGCGCCGAGCTCTAGGTGCTCGAGCACCGTCATCTGCGGCCAGATCTTGCGCTCCTCCGGACAATGCGCGATGCCAAGGCGAACGATGACATCAGAGTCCGCGCCTTGAATCGGCTGGCCGCGAAACGTGATGCTTCCCTCGCCCGGCGACAGGAGCCCCGAAACTGTCCGGAGGACCGTGGTCTTGCCCGCGCCGTTGGCGCCAATCAGCGCAACCAGCTCGCCCTCGTTGACCGAGAGTGAGACGGCGTCGAGCACACGCGTCCGCCCGCGATGAAGGGTGACCTTATCGAGGGAGAGCATCAGCAGGCTGGGCAACGCCGAGGTAGGCCTCGATGACGCGGGGATCCGCGCGCACTTCTTCGGGTCGACCCTCGGCAATCTTCTCGCCGTAGTTGATCACGATCACGCGGTCCGAGATCATCATGACCACATGCATGTTGTGCTCGACCAGGATGATGGCGAGACCCCGCGTGCGAAGCTCCCCGATGAGGCGGACGATGTGCGCACTCTCCTGGTGGTTCATGCCCGAGGCGGGCTCGTCGAGGAGAAGCACCGCGGGCCGGGCGGCCAGCGCCTGGGCCAGCTCGAGCAGGCGCTGGTCGCCGTAGGAGAGCTGGTTCGCGGAAAGCTCGGCTTTGCCTGCGAGACCGACCGTCGCGAGCGCCTCACGAGCGCGCGCCATGGGGTCCGGGTCGCCACGCGCCAGGGCGCCCGCCGCGACGCCATCGAGAAGCGCGAGCGGGCCGAACACTTCGGTCTTCTGGAACGTGCGCACCACGCCGAGCTGCGCGATTCGGAACGCAGGCAGGCGCTCGATGGCTTCGCCGCGGAGTACCACGCTTCCCGCGCTGGGCCGCACGCGCCCAGTCATGACGTTGAACAGCGTCGTCTTGCCCGCGCCGTTCGGCCCGATCACGCTCAGCACCTCGCCGGGTGCGACGGCGAGGTTCATATCCTTCAGCGCCGTCAGCCCGCCAAACCGCACGCTGACGCCGCGGCTTTCAAGCAGCGCCGGCATGGCGTGTGCGCCAACGCTGTGGAACGAGATGCTCGACCAGCGGGAAGATGATGCCTCGCGGCATGAACAGCGTCGCGACGATCAGGATGGCCGCGAAGATGATCATCCGCCAGTGCGATGCTTCGCGCAGGAGCTCGGGCAGGAAGGTGAAGATCACCGCACCGAGGGCGGGGCCGATCAACGTGCCTTTGCCGCCGAGGATGACCATGATGAGCATGATCGTGATGTAGGAGAAATTGAAGAGATCCGGGCTGACGAAGCCGACGTAGTGGGCGTAGAGGCTGCCGGCAGCGCCGGCTAGCGCGGCACCGAAGACGAACGCGATCATGCAATAGCGGAAGGCGGAAATCCCGAGTGACTCCGCCAGGACCTCGTTCTCCCGCACCAGAACGAATGCGCGCCCGATCGACGAGCGCACCATCCGGCGGCACAGCACGAACGCCAGCACGGCAGCCGCCAGTGCGACGTAATAGAACCGCTCCTTGGACGAGATGTCGATCGGGTCGATCCCGGGCACGTAAAGCGCCGGGATCTGGAGTCCTGGCAAGCCCATGAAGCCCCGGGTCAGATCCACCCAATTGGTGGCGGCAAGCTTCATGATCTCGGCGAAGGCGACCGTGATGATGACGAAGCGGTGGCCGCGCACGCGCAGGATCACCCAGCCGAGCGCAAATGCGGCGAGCCCGGTAAGAATGGCCGCCGCCGGCAGCCCGATCCACATCGACCACTTCAAGCGCAGGAAGAGCAGCGCCGATGTGTACGCGCCCAGCGCGAAGAACGCGGCGTGGGCGAGCGAGAGCTGGCCCACGTAGCCGACGATGAGATCGAGGCCGAGCGCGACCACCACGAAGATGGCCGCGACGATGAACAGATGCAGGTAGTAGTGGTCGCGGACGACCACTGGCACGGCCAGGAGGGCGACGAGCACGAGCGCCGCCGCGAGGCGGTACCGACCCGTCTCAGGCACGACGGAACAGGCCTTCCGGCCGGAACAGCAGCACCAGGATCACGGCGAAGAAGCCGACCGCGTCCTTCCAACCGGTGGACAGGTAGCCGGCGCTGAGCCCCTCGGCAAGGCCGAGAAGCAGTCCGCCGACAATCGCCCCGACGAAGCTTCCCATGCCGCCGAGGATCACCACGACAAACGCCTTGAGGGTGGCGATCCCGCCCATCGTGGGCTCGACCGGAATGAAGCCGCCGAGCACGGCGCCAGCTGCAGCCGCGAGCGCCGCCCCGAACGTGAACGTGTACATGTAAATACGGTCGATCCGGATCCCCACCAGCGCCGAGGCCTCCTTGTTCTGGAACGTCGCGCGCATGGCCTTGCCCATGCGCGTACGGCGGATGAGCAGGTGCCCGGCGACGATCAGCGCCGCGGTCACCGCCATGGAGAAGAGGTAAAGGGGCGTCGTGTAGATACCGAAGAAGCTCAGCGGCTTGGTGGCGAACGGCGTGGGAATCGACTGCGGCTGCGGACCCCAGAGCAGCAGCGCCACGTGCTCGAGGAAAATCGACAGCCCGATGGTGACGAGCGTCGTGGTCATCATGGGAGCCTCGCGCAGCCGCCGGAAGATCGCATGCTGCAGCACGATGGCCAGCGCGACGACCAGGGCCACCGCAGTCGGGAGGGCGAGGAAATAGTTGAGCCCGACCAGGCTGACCAGATAGAACGCCAGAAAACCGCCCAGCATGTAGAACTCGCCGTGGGCGAAGTTCGCGATGTTCATCACGCCGAAGATCATCGTGAGTCCGATCGCGATCAGCGCATAGGCGCAGCCGATCAGCACCCCGTTCAGCAGATGCTGGCCGAGGATGGCCATGGCGTCGGACACGCCGTTACGGCTTGGCGATACTGGCGCTCTTCACGACCTCGGGGACGCCGTTCTTCACCAGCGCCAGGTACACGGTCTGGCCGTAGGCCTGGTTCTTCTCGTCGAACTTGATGTTGCCGACGAGGCCGGTGTAGTCGGTCTTCTGGAGCGCGGCCCGGATCTTCTCGGGGTCAGCGGCCCCGGCCCGTTTGATCGCGTCCACGACGATGTTGATCCCGTTGTGTGCCGCGCCGGCAAACTTCGTCGGGTTGTCCTTGAGCTTTGCCCGGAACTGCTTCACGAAGGCGTCGTTGATGGGATTCTGGATGGTGTAGACGTACTCGACCAGCCCATACACCCCTTCGGCGGCCGGTCCAGCGAGCTTGAGGTAGCTGTCGCTCGTCCACGAGCCCTCACCGATGAGTGGGGCGGTGATGCCGAGCTCGCGGATCTGTTTGCTCAACGCGACCGCGTGCTGGGTATTGGCGGCGAGGATGATCGCGTCGGGGTTCGTGCTCTTCAGCTTCGTGATGTGAGAGAGGAACTGGAGTTCACTTGGCTGGAAGTATTCCGTCCCGACGATCTGCCCGCCCGCGCGCTCGATCGCCTTCGGGTAGGAGTTCACCATCGTGCGTCCCCAGTCGTCATTGATGACGAGGAACGCGAAGCGCTTGCCCTTGACCGCTGCCGGCAGCTCGCCACCGAAGGCGTTGCCCAGCATCGGTGTCGTGGCCACCGCCCGGAAGAAGTATGGGTTGCCCTGCTCGGTGAGTTGCGCAGCGGTCGAGATGCCCGTGACGTGGGGGATCCGGTACTTCTTCGAGACCTCCATCATCGCAGCCGTCGAGGTGCTACAGAACGCGCCGAGCATTGCAACGACCTTATCCCGCACCACCAGCTTCTCCGCAGCGTTGACGGACTGGGCGGGGTTGCAGGCGCCGTCCTCGACCACGAGCTCGATTGGCCGACCGAGGACGCCGCCTTTGGCGTTCATGTCCTCGACGAGCATCTTGACCGTGTTGACGTAGATGTTGCCGTCGTAGGCCACCGGACCGGTGAGGGGCTGGACAACACCGATACGGACGGGTTCCTGCGCGGCGACGGGCGTGAGTGCGAGGAAGACGGTAGCGGCTAGAGACAGTCTGAGCGCGTGCATGGTGAATCCCCCGGTTGATGATTTTCAGGCGTTCGTGCGTCGTAGGAGGTCCCAGGGCTGCGGACCCTGTCAATGCAAAGTGTAATTCGCCTCCCGGTAGAAGGCGCGTACATAGGGGCGCAGCGCGCGTGCCAACGCGCGGCGTTCCTGCTCGTGGGGCGCCAGGGGCTTGCTGAAGCGCTGACGCAACTCGGCCACGACCTGGGTCGCATCAAAACGCGTCGGGCGCCCCTCTGCAAAGACCACCTCGCCGTCCACGAGTACAGCGTCGATGTGCCGATCCCGACCCCGCTGGAAGAGCAGCTCGGGGACGGGCGCGTCTTCGCTCGCGCCGAGGCCTTCGGTCAGCCGATCGAGGTTGACAAGGACTGCGTCGGCGCGTTTGCCGACCTCGAGGGTCCCTACCCGCCCGCCCAGCCTGCACGCTTGTGCGCCGCTTGCCGTCGCCATCCCCAGCAGGTCCGCCGGGGTGAGGCGGGGCGCATCGTGGCCGACTCCGCGATGGAGGGCCGAGGCGAGCCTCACCTCCTGCAACAGTTCCTGGTCGTCGTTGATACCGCTCGAGTCGGCGCCGAGCGCGACGGTGACGTTGCGCTCAAGCATGCGCTGCACCGGCGCGACGCCGCTTTGCAGACGAAGGTTCGAGCTCGGGTTGTGGCAGATGACGGTGCCGGCGTCTGCGAGGCGCTCCAGATCTTCCTCGTCGAGCCAGATGCCGTGTGCACAGGAGAGCTCCGGACCGAGGACGCCGAGTTCGGACAGATGCGCCACCGCCGACTTGCCGAAGCTTCGCTCCGCGTATGCCTTCTGGTACACGGTCTCGGCGAGGTGCATGTGGATGCCGGCGCCATATCGCGCGGCCAGTGCCTTGATGCTTTGGAAGAGCTCGTCCGAGGCCCACTGCACGTTGCTCGGGCTGAGTAGCAGGCGAACACGATCGCCACCGCTGTGACCGTACCGTCGGTACAGTTCCTCGAAGAGGGCGAGGTAACCGTCGCCGGACATCGTCTCGCCCACGCGCCGGGCAAGCTCGCTTCCCAGCGTCGCCGGCAACCCCCGAAGGAAGGCCGCGTCGTCGCCGTAGGCGATGAGGTTCTGCTCCTTCATCCCGATCGAATAGGCGACGCGCATCCCGGCCTCACGGTACCCCAGCAGGATCCGGTCGCTCACGCCGAGGAGCGCATCCCCAGCAGGGACGATCCAGCGCACGACGTTGTGCATCACCGTGGTCACACCCGAGCGCAGGAGCTGTATGGCACCCCACAGCGTGTCCAGGTACGGGTCCACGTCCCGCCGCGCCCAGACCTCGGACAGCCAGAGCTCGAGCGGGCCATCCATGCAGCCGGCGAGCGGATGGGTCACCCCCACGTGATGGTGCGCGTTGACCAAACCCGGCATGACAATGTGGTCTCGCGTGCCGACCTCCGGCACATCGGGATGACGCGCCTTGAGGGTCTCGTACGGCCCGATCTCCACGATCTCGCCCTCGCGCTGGAATAGCGCCGCGTCCTCGAACATCTCCACCGCGTCGCGCCCGGTGGCCCGGCACAGGAGATAGCGCCCGCGGATCAGCGAGGAGCCCATTGCCATGCTTCATGATATACGACACGATTGAAATCGTATATTCGTTCCAGGACCTGTCCTCTCATGGCCCGCCTCCTGCTCCGCCGCGCAGACTGGATCCACACCTGCGACGATGCACGCCAGGTCATCCGCGATGGCTACGTCCTCATCGAGGACGGCCGCATCGCTGCGGTGGGTCCCGAGCCAGCGCCTTCGCTCAGCGCAGAGGAGGAGATCTCCGTTGCCGGATGCCTCGTGACGCCGGGGCTCGTCAACATCCACCACCACCTCTATCAGACACTGACCCGGGCCGTCCCCCTCGCATCTCGCTCGAACATCCTCGATTGGCTTTGCGCGATGTACCCCATCTGGGCGGAGATCGATGCCGATGCGTACTACTGGGCGGCGCTTGCCACCAGCTGCGAGCTCCTCGCCTCCGGGTGCACCACCAACGCCGACTTCGCCTATCTGATGCCGGAGACGGACGGCGAGATGGCCGCCGAGGAGATTCGCGGGGTGCGCGAAGCCGGCATCCGGTTCGTACTGATTCGCGGCGGCATGCCGACGATCGAAGCCGATCTCGAGAGCCGCCTGCGGCCGCTCATGGGTGCGCAGCTCGAGCGCCTGCTCGATCGGGAAGAGACCCTGTTCCCCAAGCTCGAAGCGACGCTCCGGCGCTACCACGACACCTCGCCGGGCGCGATGTTGCAGGTCGCGCTGGGCCCCACCAGCGTGACGTACGGCCGGCCTTATTTCATGCGCCGGTTTGCGGACCTCGCGCGTGCAAGTGCGTGCGGGCTTCACGTCCACTTCGACCCGCGTCCCGACGAGCGCGCCGTCATGCGCGAGAAGGGTGGGCGGCCGATCGAGGTGCTGCGCGACTCGGGGTGGCTCTGGGAACGCACGTGGTTCGCCCACTCGACGCTCCTCGATAACGACGAGATGCGGGCCATCGCCGACGCCGGGGCGAGCCTCGCGCACTGTCCGCGCTGCATCGTGCGACTGGGGAAGAAGGTCGCCCGAGTCGGTCACTGGCGTGCGCACGGCATCAACGTCGGCATCGGCGTGGACGGCGCGGCGAGTAGCGACATGAGCAACATGCTGAACGAGCTGCGCCTCGCACTGGTATTGCATCGCGTAGGTGGCTACGAGGACAGCGAGGACGCGGATCAGTGGATGACACCGCAGGACGTGCTGTGGATGGCGACGCGAGGCGGGGCGCGCGCGCTCGGGCGCGACGACATCGGTCAGCTTACGCCGGGCAAGGCGGCAGACGTTGCCGCGTTCCCGCTGCGCCGGCTCTCGCATGCGGGCGCCGTTCTCGATCCGCTCGCTGGGCTACTCCTCGCCGGAAGCGATCCCTACGCGTCGCTCACCATAGTCAACGGAGACGTCCGCGTCCGTGATGGGCATCTGGTGGACGTCGACGAGACGCGCGCGCTGGACGGGGCAAACGCCGCTGCCGCTCGGTTGCTGGCCGCGGCGCAGCAGCGCACCGGCATGGACTTCAGTCGTCAGGCTTAGTGATCCGCTACTGCCGGCTCGCCTTCTGCATGGTCATCGCCACGGACACAGCGTCGTCGCGCAGCGTGTCGAGATGGCTGCGCATCTGCCTCGCCGCTGCGGTCTCGTCCATGTCGAAGATGGCCTGCATGATCCGTTCGTGCTCGGCCATGGTGAGGGACATCAGCCCCGGATGAAACGTCGCTTCCCTGCGATAGGCTTCCAGCCGGTTGCGCAGGTGGATGGTCTGGGAGGCGACGTAGCCGTTGTGGCTCGCGGCGTAGATTCGCTCGTGAAAGAGCGCGTTGGCGACATAGAAGGCCTCCGGATCCTTCCGGCGCGCCGCTTTCGCGCAGGTGTCGTGCGCCGCCGCGAGAAGCTGCCGGTCTCGTGCGGTATGCCGGCGCGCGGCGAGTGCCGCGCATGCGGCCTCGAGGAGGGCCATGGCCTCGAACATCTCCGCCAGCTCGACGACGGTGAGTGTGGCGACGAAGGCGCCCGAGTGCGCGCGAAGCTCGATCAGTCCCTGCGAGGCAAGCTGCTGAAGCGCCTCGCGGACCGGCGTGCGCGAGGCGCCATGGCGGGCCGCGAGCGCGTCCTCGTCGAGTTTCGTCCCGGGCATGAGCTTGCCGGAGACGATGTCTCTCTCGATCGCATGCCTGATCCGATCGGAGCGCGTCCTCCCCGTGCTCTTCGTTGCGGCACGGCCGCCGTTCTGGCGTGCGCGTTCTCTCGCGTTCATATAGGGATCCTACGTCACATTGACACCCCGAAATTGTATGCGACACAATGCAACGCGTATACGCGGTTGCAGCAAGGAGGCCGAGTGGATCTGAGGCTGAAGGGTAAGTCGGTGCTGATCACGGGCGCATCCAAGGGCATCGGGCTCGCGGCGGCGCGCGCCTTCGCTGCCGAGGGGTGCAATCTGCACCTCGCCGCCCGCTCGGGCGATGCCCTGGCGACCGAGCGCGACGCGCTTATCCGACAGCACGACGTATCGGTGGTGGTCCATCCGATGGACCTCGCCCGCACGGAGAACGTGGTCGAGCTCGGGCACCGTTGCAGCAGCGTCGACATCCTCGTCAACAACGCCGGGGAGATCCCCTCCGGGCCGATCGAATCCCTATCCGAGGAAGACTGGCGGCGGGGATACGACCTCAAGCTTTTCGGCTACATCACCCTGACGCGCGAGCTCTACAAGGCAATGAAGGCGCGTAACGCGGGTGTGATCGTCAACGACATCGGCAACTCCGGCGAGAACTGGGACGCGAACTACATCGCCGGCAGCACCGCCAACGCCGCCCTGATGGCCTTCACCAAGGCACTCGGCGGCCAGAGCCTCGACTTCGGCGTGCGGGTGGTTGGGGTGAACCCGGGACCGGTTGAGACCGAGCGCATGGTCAAGATCAACAAGCGCCGCGCGCTCGACTGGTACGGCGACGAGAACCGCTGGCAGGAGCTGCGCGAGAAGTACCCGGGTGGGCGGCCAGCCACCCCGGAAGAGGTCGCTGATCTCATGGTGTTCCTCGCCTCGCCGCGCGCCGGCTACATCACCGGGTCGATCGTCACGATCGATGGCGGGATCGCGGCGCGCGGCTCGATCATCAAGGAGCGGAGCGCACGGTCATGAGGCAGTTTGAGGTCCGCAACCGGCATTTCGATCGCCTGTTCAACACGCCAGGGCTGATGTGGCTCGGGCAGAACACGAACCATTTCCCCACCCACCCCGCAGTGCGCCAGGCGATGATCGATTCGATCGACGCCGAGGAGTTTCACGCCTATGCGCCGCCGGCGGGGATGGAGGAGCTGCGCCAGCTGATCCTCGCCGATCTCGACTTGCCGCAAGCCTCGGTGCTCGTCACGGACGGCGCTGTCGAGGCGCTGTACAACGTATGCCGCTCGCTCAGCGAGCCCGGGGACAACTTCGTCACGACCGACCCCGGCTGGAAGTGGCCGATGCAATTCGCCCAGGCCTCCGGGGCCAGGGTAATCGAGATTCCGATCTACGGGGCGGAATACAACTATCGGCTGTCGGTCGCGCAACTCGAGGCTGCGGTCGATCGCAAGACGCGCATCGTCTACCTCGTCGATCCCAATAACCCGCTCGGCGTGTGCTACACAGCAGCGGAGATCGAGGCGTTCGCCGGCATCGCGCGCCGTGTCGGCGCCTACTTCGTGCACGACTGCACCTACCGGCACTTCGCGGACACACACACGCTTGCGGCGCGCTTCTATCCGGAGCGCACCGTCACCATCTACAGCTTCTCCAAGTGGCTGGGGCTCGCCGGTCTGCGGGTGGGCGCGCTGGTGGCCTCACCCGATCTGGTCGAGCGGCTGGCCGCCGCCCCCCCGAACAATCTCGGGTGCAACGTCATCTCCCAGCGCGCCGCGATCGCGGGGCTCAAGGTCAAGGGCGAGTGGCTGCCCGACATCAAACGCCGCCAGCGCCGCAACCAGTCGGAGATCTACAGTGCCGTGGCCAAGGTTCGTGGCCTGAAAGTGGCCGTTTATCCCTCACAGGCCAACTTCCTCGTCGTCGAGTGCATCGATGCGGGCATTGCGCCCGAGGCGCTGTGCGAGGCATACCGCGCGAAAGGAATCATGATCCGGCAGGGCTCGTATCACACGCCGAAGTTCGGGCATCGCTTCGTCAAGGTGGCGACGACCGTGCCCGAGAGCTGGGCGGACGCTTTCTGTGCACACCTGCCCGAGATGGTGGAGCGGGCACGCGGCATTAAGGAACCGGGACCGCTGTTCTAGAAAGGGGCGTCATGGCGTTCGCAAAGGCCGACGACGGCACCCGGCTCCACTTCGAGGAGGCCGGCGCTGGCACGCCGATCGTGTTCGTTCACGAGTTCGGCGGCGACCACAGAAGCTGGGAGCCGCAGCTGCGCTGTTTCGCGCGCCGCCATCGGTGCGTGACCTTCGCGGCGCGTGGCTATCCGCCGTCCGATGTCCCGCAATCGGTGGAGGCGTACTCGCAGCGCCGCGCCGTCGAGGACATCGTCGCGGTGATGGATGCCGCCGGCATCGACCGCGCGCACGTGGTGGGCCTGTCCATGGGCGGGTTCGCCGCGCTCCATTTCGGCCTCGATCACGCCGAGCGCGCGCGATCCATCGTCGTGGCCGGAGCGGGATACGGCGCCGAGAAGCAGTTCGAGGCGTACTTTCGCGAGGTGTCCAACGAGGTCGCACGGCAGTTCGAGACGCAAGGGAGTGAGGCCTTCGCGAAGACGTATGCGCTTGGCGCTTCCCGGGTGCAGTTCCAGAACAAGGATCCGCGCGGCTGGCAGGAGTTCGCCACCCAGCTCGGCGAGCATTCGGCGGTGGGCGCGGCCAATACGATGCGCGGTGTGCAAGCGCGGCGCCTCTCGATCTACGATCTGGAAGACCGGCTAAAGAAGATGATGGTGCCGACGCTCGTCATGGTCGGCGACGAGGATGACCACTGCCTGCAGCCGGGCATCTTCCTCAAGAATACAGTACCGGCGTGCGGCCTGCTCGTGCTGCCGAAGACCGGCCATACCCTGAACCTCGAGGAGCCGGAGCACTTCAACCGCTTCGTGGGCGATTTCATCGCGCTTGTCGAGGCGGGACGCTGGTCGCCGCGCGACCCGCGCGCGGTGTCCGCGCAAATCATGAAGACCTCGTAAGCATGAGCGTCGCCTCTCACGTCGATCGCGATCGACTATGGGATCGTCATATGCGCCTTGCGCGCCATGGGGCGACGCCGGCGCGCGGTGTGAACCGGCAGGCTCTGTCGGCCGAAGAGATCGCGGCACGGCACGAGTTGATCGACTGGGGTATGGCGCTAGGGTTGACCGCGCACACCGATCCGGCAGGCAATCTCTTTCTGCGCCTGGAAGGCCGTGATCGCAACGCGCCGCCGGTCCTGAGCGGCTCGCACCTCGACAGTCAGCCGACCGGCGGAAAATTCGACGGTGTCTACGGCGTTCTTGCTGCCCTGGAGGCGGTGCAGGCGATCACCGAAAGTGGCCGCTCCCCGTTGCGCGCGATCGAGGTCGTCGCCTGGATGAACGAAGAAGGCTCCCGCTTCGCGCCCGGCATGATGGGGTCGGCCGCGTTCGCGGGTGCAGCGCCACTTGCCGAGATGCTCCCGGTCCGCGATGCCAAGGGCGTGAGCGTCCAGCAGGCTCTGGCCGAAATGCGCGCCGCCTTTCCGTCCGTGCCGGAGCGTCCGCTGCAGCGCGCCGTGGGTGCGTACGTGGAAGCCCATATCGAGCAGGGCCCGGTGCTGGAGCGCGAAGGCTTCAGCGTCGGCGTGGTCACAGGCATCCAGGGAAAGCGGACGTTTCGCGTCACCGTTACCGGCGAGGAGGCGCACGCGGGGACCGCGCGGCATCAGGATCGCAAGGATGCCTTGCTCGCCGCATCCGCGATGATCCAGGCGCTTGCCAAAGCGATGCACGATGATGCGGACATCGTCAAATTCACCGTCGGACGGCTCGAAGTGCGTCCGAATGCGCCATCGGTCGTCGCCGGGCAAGCTGTGTTTTCGATCGATCTGCGTCATCCGGATGAAGCGACCTTAAGTGCGCTCGGCGACCGTGTACCTGGAATTTGCGTTGCTAGCGCAGGACCGTGCAAGGTTGAAGCCGAAGAACTGATTACTGCGATGCCGCTGGAATTTCCGGCAACGATGCGGACGACGATCGCCGCCGCCGCAACTCGGTTAGGCCTGCGCACGATGGAACTGCCTTCGGCAGCTGGCCATGATGCTCGGTACCTTCACGGCATCTGTCCTTCAGGGATGATCTTCGTTCCCTGCAAGGACGGCATCAGCCACAACGAGGCCGAGTCGGCGACACCCGACGACCTCTACGACGGCGCGCGCGTTCTCGCGGACACGCTGGCCGAACTTGCCGGATGAACAAATGGCCGGCAACCGCGTGGCAAACTTCCTGACTCTGGAGGTATGGAAGCTCGGAGGATTGGTCACATACACTACCGACCTGCCCAAGCATCCTCGGACAGCCGTGATTGGAGCGGGACGAAGCCCGCTTCGCCTAGCCCCCGGCGTCTCAATCCGGCCTGATCCCAGCCTCGCGGACTAACTCGGCCCAGCGGTCATACGCCGCGCGGATAAAGGCGGATCTCCGTGCTCGGAGCACTCAACCGGCATTCCCGTATCATCGGTCAGGCATGATCAGCGCGTCGCGCAACGCGAACATGATCTCCAAGCCTAGAGGAGGAGTTCGCGTGCGACGCCGCGGACGTCCATCTCGTAGTCCAGATCCTGCACCGGAGGTCGCGCGAAGTGCCAGGTGAGGCCCGCGGGGGTCGCGCCGCGTCTGACGATCTCCTCGCCGAGCAGTGGATGGATGTCATAGACGGTGTAGATCTGGGTCGTCGTCGCGTGCGACCAGTCGAAGCGGAGTGCGGCCATGCGCCGCTCCATCTCGCCCAGGACCCAGCGGGCTTTCTCGCGAAGGCCTGCGGCGGAGCGGTCGCCGCGGCGGATGGTCCGATCGGCGTAGGTACCTCCCCCCTCCTTCGCCTCCGCGCTTCCCGCCACGACGAAAGTGCCGCGTCCGCCTGGGCGCGCCGGTACCGTGTACGAGAAAGCATAAAGGCTCGGCACTGCGGGCGGGTCGATCTCCGGGCAGACGTTGCTGCGAGCGACGGGGTTTCTGCCTTCGCGATAGATCCCCCAGCGCTCCAGCGTCGTGACGTACCCGCGATTGAACTCCATGAACCCGGCCTCCGTGAACGGCGCCGGAGAGCGCAGCTCACAGGCGCAGAACGCCGTCGTCGGACGGCCGAGGGACGCAAGATGCCTCTCGACTGCCGCAAACCCCTCCAGCAGGGGCAGCGGGCGGGCGAGCCGCGCCCGTTCGATCTCGAACCCCGACTCCGCGGCGGCGACACCGCCGGAGTACTGGAAGGCCCCCGCGATGTAGCGGTAGCCGCCGGCCGGAAATGCAGTCACTTCTCCCGTCATCCGTCGCTCCTCTGAGAATCGTCCCTGCCCGTTTCCTTTCGGGCGGACGCGGGTGCCCGTTCACCGGTCGCCACGGCAGGCAATAGGATCCGCCTCCTCGACCGCCTTCGGTTCGTGCCGGCGCCTCCCGCGCGATCTCGCCTCAGCTCTGCTGGATCGCTTTGATCATCTCCGCCGCACCGGGGACAGTCTTCCCGAAGTCGGCCCAGACGGGGCGAACCGAATCCACCCACTTCTCCCGGTCGGTGAGCGCGAGGAAGGTCATGCCGTTCTTCTTCGCCTCGGCCTCTCCGGCGACCAGCCGGTCCTCGAACACCTTGCGCTCGAACACCGCCGCCTCGCGCGCGGTGTCCACGAGCAGGCGCTGGACATCCGCCGGCTGGCTGTCGAAGAACGCCTTGGACATGATCACCGGCCGCGGCTCGACGACGTAGCTCGAGATCGTCATGAACTTCGCGACCTCGTAGAGCTTGAGCGTCGTGACCGAGAGCAGGTCGTTCGCCGTGCCGTCGACCGTGCCCTGCTGGAGCGCGGTGTAGATCTGCGGATAGGGGATCGGGGCGGGGACCGCGCCCATCGCCCGGAACCCGTCGATCAGCGCCTTGTTCTCGATCACCCGGATCTTGAGGCCCTTGATGTCCTGGAGGCTGCGGATCGGCTTGCTCCGGGTCTGGAAATGCTGGTCGCCGGCGCTGAAGTACCCGAGCACCTTGAAGCCCTTGGTCTCGGCCTCCCGGGCGATCCGATCCCCGAGTTCGCCATCGGCGAGGGCGTACATGTGCTTGAGGTCACGGATGAGGAACGGAAGCTCGACCACGTTGTAGGACGGCACGAACCCCGCCCACGCGCCCGCACCGATGCCCGCGTGGATGGAGCCGGCGAGCACGCCTTCGTTGATCGTGCGCTCGGCGCCGAGCTGCGCCGAGTGGAACACCTGCATCTCGATCGTTCCGCCGCTGCGGGTCTCGAGCAGCTCCTTCCAGCGTCGCGCCCCGTCCACGTACGGGAAGCTCTCCGCGGCGATCGTCGCGAACTTGAGCTGCAGTTTGCTTGGCAGACGCACCACCCCAGGGGCCTGCCCGGTCTGCCCCCGCGCCGGGCTCGCGAGGCTGCCGGAGGCAGCGAGCGCGGCGGTGGCGTGAAGGAAGCGGCGACGATCGAACAGTGATCTCGGAGTGTCGGGCATGGCGTTCTCTCCTCCTCGTTTCGGACCTAGCGGCCCAGGTACAGTTTGGGAACGATGAGCGTGAGCCAGGGGATGGCGATGAGGATCAGGATCCCCGCGAAAAGGACGAGCACGTAGGGCGCCATCGCCCGGATTGTCTGATCGACGCGCAAGCCCGCGAAGGAGCTTGCGATGTACAGCCCCACCCCCACCGGCGGCAGGAACAGCCCGAGTCCGATCGCCGCGACGACGACCACCGAGTAATGCATCGGATCGATCCCCAGACGCTGGGCGATCGGCAGGAAGATCGGCAGACAGATGATGACCGCGGGCAGCCCCTCGAGGATCGCGCCGAGCACGATGAGGAACACGATGCTCACCACGAAGAAGACCCACGGCTCGCTCGAAAACGCGAGCATCGCCGCGGCGAGCTCGGCGGGCACCTGCTGCACCGCGAGGAGCCACGAGAAGCTCGACGCCGTGCCGACCATGAAGATCACGATCCCGCTCGTCACCGCGCTGTCGACCAGGATCTTGGGCAGCTGCGCCCAGGTCACCTCCTTGTAGACGAAGATGCCCACGATGAAGGCATAGATCACGGCGAGCACCGCGGCTTCCGTCGGATCGGCGATGCCGCCGAGGATTGCCCCGAAGATGATCACCGGCATCATCAGCGGAATCACCGCCTCGCGGAATGCACGCAGGAGGTCCCGCAGCGTGGCGCGACCCGCACCTCCGATGCCGTCGCGCCGCGCCTGCACGTAGATCAGCGCCATGATCGCGAGGGCGAGCACCGCTGCCGGCACGAACCCGGCCAGGAACATCGCGCCGACCGACAGGCCGGCGATCTGCGCGATCACGACCATGAGCAGGCACGGCGGGACGAGGATGCCCATCGCGGAGGCCGCGGACACGATCGCGACCGCCTGGTCCGGCTTGAAACCGGCACGCCGCAGGGCCGGGATCATCAGTGAGCCGATCGCCGAGACGTCAGCGACCGTCGAGCCGGAGATCCCGGAGAACAGACCCTCGCTCACCACGACCACCATGCCGAGACCGCCCCGCGCGTGGCCCACGAGCGCCTTCGCGAGATTCACGAGCCGCATCGAGATGCCGCCGGTCTCCATGAGCGCCCCCGCCAGGATGAAGAGCGGGATGGCGAGCAGCACGAACGAGTCGGCGCCCTCGAAGATGCGTTGCGGGACGACGAGCAGCGGCGCGCTGTCCGAGGCAACGAGGCCGATCGCGGCCGCCACGCCGAGGGCGAAGGCGACCGGCACGGTGAGGAGCACCATCACCACGAAGCTGACGAGAACGAGGATGACGATCATGTGCGTCGCCACCTCATTCTGCCGCCACGGGCACGGTCGCATGCGTGTCGCCGGGCGGCCCGTCCGGCTCGCCGCGCCAGGCGCGCATGAGGTGGCGCAGGGCGAAGATCACCATGAGGACCCCGCACACCGGTGACATCAAGTAGAGGTAGCCGATCGGCCAGCCGAGCACGGGCGAGCTCTGGTTCCACGTGACGCGCGTGATGTCGATCCCGTGCTTGATCATGATGGCCGCGAGGAGCATCACGACGAGGATTGCGAAGAGGCGCGTGAAGCGTCGTACCGAACCGGGGATCACCTGGTCGACGATCGTGAGCTGGAAGTGCGTCCAGCGCTTCACCGCCACCGTCGCACCGAGGAAGGTCATCCACACCTGGAGATAGCGCGCGAGCTCCTCCGTCCATCCCAGGCCGATGTGCAGAAAGTACCGGAAGAACACGTTGACGAACACGATCACGCAGATCGCGACGAGCATGGCCGCCGTGGCGAACTCCAGGGCGTTGGCGGTGGCCCGCATGAACAGGCTCGGCGAGCGAGCGGAGCCGGAAGCCGAAGACATGGTCGGTGAGCGCCTAGGTGGCGCCGGCGCGATTGCGGTCCGCTTCGAGCACCGTCGCGTCGCGCCCCTGCCGGTGCGCGATGGCCTGGACCTGGACGCAGGCGCCGGGCGCGGCGAGCGCAGCGTGCACCGTCGCCCGCGGCGGGTACGGCCGCGTCACGAAGGCGCCGTAGCCGGCATTGAACGCCGCGTAGGCTCGCCAGTCGGTCAGGATGTTGTTGGTGCGAACCACGTCCTCGAGCGCCATGCCTGCCGCATCGAGGCTCGCGGCAATGCGCTCCCACGCGCGACGGGTCTGCGCTTCCGCGCCGGGTTCCTCGGCGCCGCTCCGAGCGCTCGCGAAGAACCAGTCTCCGGCGCGCATCGCCGAGACGGCCATCGCCGGGGGGACGGCGCCCGCCGGCTCGATCGGCTCGCCGCCGGTCGCGGCGATGGCTTCGAGCTCGACGAGCTGCCCGGCTCGCGAGAGCGGCACACCGACCACGCTGCGCGCCGGAAACGGCGGCCGGAAGAATCTCGCGAACACCGCGTCGAACGCCTCGAGCACACGGATGTCGGCGAGCGACACCTCGAGCATCACGACGTGCTCCAGCCCGAGCCCCGCTTCTTCGAGCACGGCTGCCAGGTTGCGGATCGCCACCTCGGCCTGGGCCCGCGCGTCGCGAGGCGCCGCGACTGCGCCGCCGCCGTCGATCGGCGCGGCATTGCGGTAATAGAGACCGTCCGCGCGACCGCCGCTGCCCCCCGGGCACGCGACGAGCTCGGTTTCGAGCAGGATCTGCGGGAGCGGGAAGCCCCATGTGCCGACCGTAGCCGCGGCTGGGCGCGTCGCCCCCATCCGGGCCGCGTATACCGCCTCGTAGGCAGGGAGGTCACGCCAGTCGACGATGTAGGTCTTGACCCGTACCACGTCCGTCCAGCTGCCGCCGAGCGCTTCGAGCGCAATGCGCAGGTTCGCGAACAGCTGTTCGGTCTGGGCCGGCATGTCGCCCAGGCCCGGCGTCGTGCCCGCGAGCCGGCGCGCGGCATCGACGCCGGCGGCGGCGCCGAGGTGCACCGTCGCCCCGATCCGAACGCCGTGCGAGAAGTGTGCGATCGGCTGCATCAGCCGGTCGCTGACGACGATGCGCTTAGGCATAAGCGACCCTGTATGGATCGGGACGATCCGCCGGATGGTTTGAAGCCACCGGTCGTTTGCGAGGACCCACCTCGGGGATACGTTCTGCGGTCATCGGTAGGAGATCCGCATCGACGGTCGTGGCGCCCCATCAAATGCGAGATGCGCGTCGATCGCCGTGCCGCAGCCGGGACACAGCAGCAGCCGCAGCCCGAACCGGCCGCGGTCGTAGTCCTCGCCCCGGACCGGGCCGGCCGCGGCGAGCGGCAGGATGGCCTCCTTCAGCCGCGGCAGCAGGTTCTGCCCGGGCCCGCCCAGATGCGCGCCGCAGCTCGCGCAGGCGATTCGCTCCTCGTCGAGGGCGAGATCGAGCGCCGCCCCGAATCGATGGCGACCCGGACCGTCGAACGCGAGCACCGCGTCGCCGGGCATGGGCGTTCCCGCGAGCTCGAGCCGGGCGGCGCGCCGGGAGGCGCGCTCGCGCGCGGTAGCGTCGGGGTCGATCGTCCCGTCGCTTGCGAACACCGCGCCATAGATCTCGCGCGCTGCCGCGGCCGACACGGCACCGCGCGCGACGTCGCCCGCCACACGTTCGGGCGAGCGCGAGAGTGGATCGCCGTAGCCTGCGCCCGCCTGCCAGCTGTGGTACCAGACCTCGCCGGCGAACATCGGCGAGCGCTCGTGCTTGCAGGCGAGAATCTCGCGGCGGCCGACGATCTCCTCGAGGCGTGCAGGGAGCGGCGCCTTGCGTGCCAGCCGGTCGGTGAGGTCCGTGTCGAGCACGCGGGCGACGCGGATCGCCGCACCGGGAAACCCCCCCGCGATCCCGATCGCATTGGGCATCTCCGCGCCGGTGCCGGCGAACAGGCCCTCGAGGCGGCCGTCCGGCGCCTCGTACGCAGTGTACGCGAGCTCCCCTGCCCGGCCGCCGCGGAAGGCACCGGGCCCGCCCGAGTCCTGCAGGTGGCGGCGAAAGAGGTAGAGCACCGGATACTCGGCCTCCTGATCCTCGATGTTCGGGACGTTCGGCGTCGTGTTGAAGACGATGCCCGAGGTGTCCACGCCGTCGGCGTCGACGCGCGCGCCACCGCCGCCGCCGAAATGGCTCATCTCGGTCGCGGCGAAGCGGAACCCGTGCTGGCTCGTGCCCGCGAAGATCGGCGCCATCGACGTGCCGGACCAGTTCGCCATCGCCTGGCTCGCGTGCCGGTCGGAGGCGAGCAGGAGCTGCGCGAGGCAGCGCCAGGTGACGTCGATCGTCACAATGACGGCGCTGATGGTCGCCATGGCGCATGGCGCCGGGTAGGCGCAGTTGTTCACAGTTCCGGGCTCGGCGCGGATATCGACGCAGTCGCGCACGCCGCGGTTCCACGGGATGTCCCAGCACAGGTTGATATAGACCGAGGACAGCACCGCGGCCTGGAGGCCCGACCAGGTCGAGTTGATCAGGCCGCGCGCGTTCGGGCTGGTGCCGGCGAAGTCGAACTCGAGCCGGGCGCCGCGCTTGTGCATCGCGCAGATGATCTTGTAGATGTCGGGCGAGTGGCCGTCGTGATCGATGTACTGGAGCTCGCGCCACTCGCCGTCGGGGAGCGACTCGAGCCGTGCGGCGAGCTTGTCGCGCGCATGCTCGATCGAGCGCTGCATGACCGCCTTCACGGTCGCGGCGCCCCAGGTTTCGATCAGCTCCCCGATGCGCCGCCGGCCGGCGTTAAGCGCGGCGATCTGGCCGCGCACGTCGAGCCCGACGAGGGGATCGCGTACCTGGTTGATGATCCAGCGGTAGACGTCCTCGCGCACCCGCCCCGCCTCGACGATCTTCACCGGCGGCATGCGCAGGCCTTCCTGGTGCACGTCGACCGCCTTCACCGAGAAACCGCCGGGATCCATGCCGCCGGTATCGAGCTGGTGGCCCGAGGCGCCGATCCAGGCGATCAGCTCGCCCTCGTGGTAGATCGGTGCAACGGTCGCGAAATCCGGCGCGTGGATCGCGCCGAGGTAGGGATCGTTGCAGATGAAGATGTCGCCCTCGTCGTAGCCCACGTCCCCGGAAAGCCGCATCGTGCTCTCGACGATGAGCGGCAGCACGTTGCCCTGGGTCACGATGTACGGGCCGACCGACACCAGTGCGCCATCGGGCCGCATGATCGCCGTGGCGGCGTCGTTACCGGTGATCAGAACGTTGGAGCCCGAGCAGCGCATGTACTGGATCCCCATCTCCTCGACGATGTTGAGGAGACGGTGATTCAGGACCTCGAAGGTCGCCGGATCGATCGTGGTGTTCGCTCGCTTGAGCATGCGCGGGCCCGTCAGCGTGTGAAGAGGTGGGTGTGGCGCCAGTCGTCGATGCGCACGCGCTGGCCGGCGACGACGACGATCGTCGTTCCCGGGTGCTCGATCACGGCCGGCCCGTGGAGCTCGGTACCGGGCGGGAGCGACGGGCCATCGTAGATCGGCGTGGCGACCATCCCGCGCGTGCGCGGAGACCAGGTCGGGCGTTCCGTGCGCGGCCGGGCTGCGCCGCCCGATGGCGCCCGCCCGATCGCCGGCTTGTCCACGACGCCGATCGCGTCGACACCGTAGTTGACGAGCTCGATGCCGGCGTCCTTGAGCGCGGAGCCGGAGCCGAAGAGCCGTTCGTACTCGCGCTCGAACGCCGCCGCGAGGTCGCGGAGCGCCGCGGGATCGAAGCGCGGCGGCGCGTCGACGCGGACGTGATGGACCTGGCGCCGGAAGCGTGCCTCGACCCAGCGCCGGAAGACGCGCCGGTCCGGCGGCACGTCGGCGTCGGCCAGGGCCCTGGCACCATCGGCCTCCATCCTCTGGTAGATCGTCTCCAGCCGCGCGGGGTTCACCGGGAGCACGATCGGCTCC
Organism: Burkholderiales bacterium; assembly: GCA_035456405.1. Lineage (GTDB taxonomy): Bacteria > Pseudomonadota > Gammaproteobacteria > Burkholderiales > SG8-39 > JAGVSZ01. The sequence goes on from DATIDG010000059.1 coordinate 26,480, forward strand.
GAGTGCCGCAGGCTGAAGCGGACGTCGGAGAGCGCTGCACCGTAGGCCGAATGCACGGTCGCGAAGAACGGGATGATGATCTCGGCCGCCCCGACGTCAGCACCGTACGCGCCCGCGTGCGCGGGCCCGCAGCCGCCATAGGCCATCATCATGAAATCGCGCGGGTCGTACCCGCGTTCGAGGGTGACTTTGCGGATCAGGTCGGCCATCTGGCTGTCGATGACCTGGCGGATCCCGGCGGCTGCGGCGAGCACGTCACCGTCGAAGAGGGGTGCCGCGATCCGGCTCCGGATGGCTTCGCGCGCGGCATCGGGGTGCAGCGCCATGCGTCCCCCGAGAAAGCGCTCCGGCGAGAGATAGCCGAGCAGGAGATCCGCGTCGGTCACGGTCGGCTCGGTACCGCCCAGCCCGTAGCACGCCGGGCCCGGCTCCGCGGCAGCGCTGCGGGGCCCCACGCGCAGACGCGCGCCGTCGACCCAGGCGATCGACCCGCCGCCCGCACCGATCGAGGCGACATCGATCATCGGCAGGCGCAGCTGGTACTGGTTGAGCACCGTCTCCCGGCTGTAGCCCCACTCGCCGTCGCGGATTAGCGCCACCTTGAAAGTCGTGCCGCCGACGTCGGTCGCAATCACGTCGCGTTGGCCGAGCGAGCGCGCGAGGTGCGCCGCGCCGACGACGCCGGCGGCCGGCCCGGACTCGACGGTGAAGATCGGCACGAGCTGGACGGCCGTCGTCACCCCGCCGTTCGCCTGCACGACGAGGAGCTGCTGGCGCAGCCCGGCCGCCTCGAGCGTTGTGGCGAGGCCGCGGAGATAGCCGTCGATGACCGGGCCCACGTACGCGTTGAAGAGCGCCGTGGCAGAGCGCTCGTACTCGCCGATGACCGGCGCCACCGCCGCGGAGGTCGAGACGTAGAGCCCGGGCGCTTCTTCGGCGAGGATCTCGGCGGTGCGGCGCTCGTGCGCGGCGTTCTGGTGCGAGAAGAGGTACGCGACCGCGACGGCCGCGTAGCCCTTGCGCCGGATCTCGCGCGCCGCAGCGCGCACCGCGGCCTCGCCGAGCGGCACTACGACGTGCCCGTTGCAGTCCACGCGCTCCGGGATCTCGAAAATATCGCGCTCGTCGGCGAGCAGACGCGGCTTGTCGGTCGCGCGGTAGTGATGGCGCTCGAACACCGACAGCCCGGCGACCCGGCCGGTCGCCCGCATCACGATCAGCGTGTCGCCGAAGCCGCGGGTCGTGAGCACCGCGGTGCGTGCGCCGGCGAAGGCGAACACCGCGTTCGACGACTGTGTCGTGGCGTGGACCATGCGCTCGGCGCGCTCGAGGAGTCGCGGCAACGCCACGCCGAGCCCACCCGCGGCATCGGCGAGCCCGTCGAGGACGCCGCGCTGCAGGTCCGCCGGCGTGGTCGGCACCTTGCCCATCGCCATGCGGCCCGAGCCGCCGTCGATCGCCACTACGTCGGTGAACGTGCCGCCGATGTCCACCGCCACCGTGTACGTCGGGGACTGCATCAGTCGATCACCCGCAGCGCGCAGTCCTCGCCCCCGCCGCGCCAGATGCGCAGGCCGACCTCCTCGATCAGCGGCCAGTACTGCGGCTCGACGCGCCCGATGATGTTCACCGCGTGCAGGCCGCGCCAGTCGCGGATCGTCTCCGCGGCATAGAACCAGCCGATCGCCTCGAACCCGGTGAAGTCCCGGTCGTCCCACTCGCGGCCGTAGATCACGTCGCCGACGGAGGCCTGACAGCTCTGGTTCTCGCGCGGGGGCTTGGTGGGCAGGGCGAGCGGCGCATGCGTCTCCCGGCCCGACCAGCGCGCGTTGTAGGCCTTGCGCGTCTGCGGCAGGAACGCCGTGAGCAGTTCCCAGGTCCGGGGCACCTTCTGCGCGTAGACCTCGGCGACGAAGACGCCGCCCCCCGACATGCGGAACTCGAGCTTGCCCATCGTGTGCGCTCTCCTTCGTGGTTGCAGCGGCCGTTCAGGCCATGAACAGGCCGCCGTTGACCGCCAGCGTCTGGCCCGTCACGTAACTCGATTCGTCTGCGGCGAAGTACACCGCCGCGCCCACCACCTCCTCCACACCGCCGAAGCGGCCAAGCGGCGTCATGCCGATTAGGCGCGCGCGGATCTCCGGCGTGAAGGACGCGGTCATGTCGGTCTCGATGTCCGCCGGCGAGATCGCGTTGACGCGGATCTTCAGCGGGGCGAAGCGTCGCGCGAGCGATTTGGTGAGGCCAAGCACGCCCGCCTTCGCCGCCGAGTACGCGGGGCTGCCGGCGATACCGCCGATCTGCCCCGCGACCGAGGCGATGTTGACGATGCTCCCTCCGCGTGTTCGCATGGCGTGAGCGGCCTCGCGCGACAGGAAGAAGACCGTCTTGAGGTTGACGCCCATGACGTAGTCCCAGTCCTCCGGCGTCGTGTCCCACTCGTCCTTGCGGCTCAGCACGCCGGCGTTGTTCACCAGCACGTCGACGCCGCCGAACCGGGCCGTCGCGCGCTCCAGGAGCAGCGCGCCGCGTGCCGGGTCCGTCAGGTCGACCGCGACGCCTTCGCACGCGGCGTCCGCGGGGAGCGCGACTCGCGCGCGGTCCACGCTGTGTGCCGAGGTGCCGGAGAAGACGACCTGCGCGCCCTCGCGCAGGAAGCCGCGCACGATCGCGAGCCCGATCCCGCGGGTGCCTCCGGTGACGATCGCGACTTTTCCGGGGAGGCGGCTCATGGGTCGGCTCCTTGCATGGCGAGCGGGGGCCGCGCGGGATCAACCGCCGCGCGCATGGCGGCGCGCAACCGCGCGGTATCGGGCTCGTCCACCGCCAGCGTGCCCGGATGGAGCGCGACGCCGTAGTCGCACCGTGCGGCCGCGGCCGTGACCTTGCCGTCGCGGACGTCCTCCACCACGGCCGCAACCTCGCGCTCGAAAGGCCATCCGTAGCCGCCTCCGGCGGCCAGCACGTGCCGCACGACCTCGCCGCGCTTGAGGGGGCGATTCTTGACCTTCGATTCGAGGCGCACGTTCGCGCCATACGGATCGAGCCAGTTGCCGCTGCGCCCGCCCGGCCGGCCGCCGAAGAGGCCGTAGGGCGGGAAGCGCACACGGTCGGCGCGCATCTGCAGCGTGCCCGAGTCGGCGAGGTACCGGTACTCGCGCAGCAGCGACAGGCCGCCGCGGTGCTTCCCGGCACCGCCGGAGTCGGGCACGAAGCCGTACCGCACCAGCTCGATCGGGTACTCGGTCTCGAGGACCTCAGCCGGGGTGTTGGACTGGAGCCCCGTCACGTTGGAGGCGCAGTCCAGGCCGTCAGCATCCGCCCGCGCACCCCACGCACCGGAGATCGTCTCCATGTACAGGAAGCGCTCGTTCTCGAGGTCCCGCCCCTCCATGACCACGATCGAGGTGCCGCCCTCGTCCGCCGCGATCGCGCGGTCGGGCATCGCACGGGCGAGTGCGCCGAAGAGCACGTTGTTGATACGGTAGATCGTCAGCCCGCGCATGAAGGTCGCGCCGGGGAATGCCACGTTGAGCACCGTTCCCTCGGGCGCGATCACCTCGATCGGACGAAAGAAACCGGAATTCGGCGGGAACGGCTCGCGACAGAAGCACTTCACCGCCGTGAAGGTCGATGCCTTCGTGACCGACAGCGAGCAGTTGATCGAGCCGCGCACTTGCTTGGCCGAGGCCGAGAAGTCGGCGACGACCCGGTCACCACGGATCTCGAGTGAGAGCCGGATCGGGATCGGGTCCGGATCCATGCCGTCCTCGTCGACGTAGTCGGTGAACTCGTAGACCCCGTCGGGCATGGCCGAGATCTCCTCGCGCACGATGCGCTCGGAGTAGTCGAGCAGCGCCTCCATGCCGTTCACGACCGTGTCGACGCCATACCGCGCGACCAGGCGCTGAAGCTCGCGCTCGCCGATCAGGCACGCTGCGCGCTGCGCCTCGAGGTCGCCTTGGAGCATTCCGGGAAAGCGGACATTACGCAGGATCAGCTCGTAGAGCGCCGCGTTCGGCTTGCCTGCCTCGTAGAGCTTCACGATCGGGATCCGCAGGCCCTCCTGGAAGATCTCGGTGGCATCGCTCGAGCCGCTGCCCGGCATCATGCCGCCGACGTCCGCGTGGTGCGCGCAGGTCGAGGCGAACGCGATGAGCCGCCCCTCCCAGAAGACCGGCGTGAACATGAAGATGTCCGGAAGGTGCGAGCCACCCTCGTAGGGATCCGACAGGATGATGCAGTCCCCGGGCGCGAGCGTCGGCCCGAGCTTGCGGATCGTGGGCGCGAGCGCGTCCGGGGTCGAGCACATCATGACCGGGATGTTCACCGCCTGGGCGATCAGCTCGCCCTTGGCCGTGCAAAGCGAGGCCGAGTAATCCATGCAGTCCTTGATCATCGTGGAGCGGGCGCTCCGAACGATGGTGTAGGCCATCTCGTCGGCGATCGCATCGAGGCCCATGCGCACGACCTCGAAGGTGATCGGGTCGATGCCGGGGATCACGACATCGCGCCTCATTGCACGCGCTCCAGATGGAGGGAGCCCTGCGCGCCCAGGCGTGCGCGCCAGCCCGGCGGCACGACGGTCGTCGAGTCGTATTCCTCGATGACGAGCGGCCCGGACTGCTCACGCCCGGCGAGCTCGCCGCGCCCCAGTATGCGCACCGGGTGCGCACCACGGTCGCGGCCGAAGTACGCGATCCGTTCGCCGCCCGGACCGGCGCCCGCTTGCATCCGGTTCCATGCGGGGGCTGCGGTCGCGCGCGCCGCGCGGGCCTTCACCTTCAGCGACACGATCTCGATGTGCTCGTCGCGCATCGCATAGCCGTAAGTGGTCTCGTGCTCGGCATGAAAGGCCTCCGCCAGCGGCCCCCGGTCGGCGCCCCCGAGCGGGTGTGCCGGCAGCGGCAGCAGGAGCTCCGAGATCTGCTTGCGATAGCGCAGATCGGCGAAGCGCTCGAGCCGCACGCTGTCGGCGCCGAACCCTTCGGTCGCCAGATCGCCGAGCAGCCGTGCCTCCATCTCGCGGAAGATCGTCTCGGCCGCGGCCAGGTCGGCCTTGCCCAGCTCGCGCAGGAACGAGCGGGTGTGGAGCTGCTCGACGTCGGCGCTCAGCAGCCCGATGGCGCTGAAAAGACCCGGGTGCGGCGGAATCAGGATGCGCGTGATGTCGAGCGCTTCCGCGAGCCCGGCCGCGTGCACCGGTCCGCTGCCGCCAAACGCGACCAGGGTGAAGTCGCGCGGATCGCGGCCGCGCTCGATCGACACCGAGCGGATCGCGCGCTGCATGGCCGCGTTCGCGATGCGATGGATGCCGTCAGCCGCCTCGAGGAGCGGCAGGCCGAGGGGCGCGGCGAGCTCGCGCAGCGACCGCTCGGCGCGCGCGGCATTGAGCCGCAGCTCGCCGCCCACGAGATAGCCCGGGTTGAGGTAGCCGAGCACGACGTTCGCGTCGGTGACGGTGGGCCGTTCGCCGCCGAGCGCGTAACATGCCGGCCCCGGCACCGCTCCGGCGCTCTCCGGGCCCACGCGCAATACGCCGCCCGCGTCGATCCACGCGAGCGAGCCACCCCCGGCGCCGACTTCGGCCACGTCGATCGCGGGGATGCGGATCAGATGGCCGCTCCCCTTGATCAGCCGGCTCCCCTGGTGGATGCCGCCGCCCACCTCGTACTCCGAAGACAGCGCGATCGCGCCGCGCTCGATGATCGACGCCTTGGCGGTCGTGCCGCCCATGTCGAATGCGATCATATTGTCGATCCCGGCCGCGCGGCCGAGGGCCTGCGCGGCGATGGCGCCGGCGGCCGGTCCGCTCTCGATGATGCGCACCGGACTCGCCGCCGCGGCGCGCTCGGAGAAGACGCCGCCGTTCGACTGCATCACGAGCAGCGGCGCCTGTACGCCCGCCGCGTCGAGATTGGCGCGGAGATCGCCGAGGTAGCGGCTCACCACCGGCTTCACGTAGGCGTCAACCACGGTCGTCGCGGTCCGCTCGTACTCCTTGACCTCCGGCAGCACCCGGCACGACAGGGAAACGAACGGGAACTCTTCCTCGAGCATCGCGCCCACCGCGAGTTCGTGGTCGGCGTTCGCATAGCTGTGCAGGAAGCATACCGCGACCGACTCGCAACCGAGCTCGCGCAAGCGCTCGATCGCCGCACGCGCGCTCGCCGCATCGAGCGGCCTGCGCACCTCGCCGCCGGGACCGATGCGCTCGTCGACTTCCATCCGCCGTTCGCGTCGGACCAGCGGCTCGGGCTTGCGCCAGGTGATGTCATAAAGGACGGGCAGGCGGACGCGCCGGATCTCGAGCACGTCGCGAAAGCCGTTAGTCGTGAGCAGGCCAACCTTGGCGCCCTTGTGCTCCAAGATGGCGTTGGTCGCCACGGTGGTGCCATGCACGATCTCGTCGATCGCGTCCGGCGTCGCACCCTCGCGCTCGAGCCGGGCGAGCAGCCCGTCGAGGATGGCGCGGCCGAAGTCCTCTGGGGTGGACAGCAGCTTCGTGGCGCGGATCGCGCCGTCGCGCCCGAGGAAGACGAGATCGGTGAAGGTGCCGCCGATGTCGGCGCCCACGCGCATCACGGCCGCAAATCCTGGTGGTGGACGGGATGCACGGATTTGATCAAATTCTCGTGGAGGCCGCAAGTGTGCCGGTTACCTGCGGGCGCGCCGCCGCCCGCGCGGGCGCGCACCGCCAGTCTCGTCCCAGTTCGCCTCGCGCATCAGGCGGTCGAGCAGCCGGCTGCCCTCAACAATTTCCTCCTCGACCGCGTGGCGCGCCCCGTCGGGATCGCGGCGTCGCAGGCTCTCGATCAGCGCGAGATTGTTGCGGTTCTGCTTGTCGATGTAGTCGCGCGGCCGCCGGCCCGAGCGGAAGAAAAGATTCAGGGTCGGCGCGGAATGCAGCCACAACGTCGAGATCACGTCGACCAGGACCGGGATGCAGGCGGCGTTGTAGACGAGGAAGTGGAATTCCTCGTTCGCCGCCAGCACGCGCTTCCCGTCGCCGCGGGCCCGCGCCGTGGCGAGATCGACCTGGAGGTCGGCGAGGCGCCGCGTCTCTTCCTCGGTGATCAGCGTCGCCGCGGTCGCGGCGGCGTAGCCCTCGAGCATCTGCCGGATGGCCCGGATCGATAGGATCTCCGCCCGCGAGAGGCGCGGCACGGTCACCGAGCGGTTCGGGCGCATCGTGAGAGCCCGCTCCGCGGCGAGCCGGCGCAGCGCCTCCCGCACCGGCATCATGCTCACGCCGAGGTCGGCGGCGATGCGGGCGAGCGTGATCTTCTGCCCGGGCTCGAGCGCACCGGACATGAGCGCATGCTTGAGGTGCTCGTAGACCCACTCGCGCTGGGTCTCGTGGGAACGACGGCCAGTGCGCAGCTTCATAGGCCGAGGTACACCCGGCGCACCGTGTCGTGCTCGAGCATGTCGCGGCCGGCCCCTTCCAGGACGATGCGCCCGCTCTCGAGCAGGTAGCCACGGTTCGACACCGAGAGCGCGAGCTGGACGTTCTGTTCGGTGAAGAGCACCGCCACGCCTTGCTGGTTGATGCGCTGCACGATCGCCAGGATCTCGTCGACCACGTTCGGCGCGAGACCGAGAAAGGGCTCGTCGACCATCAGTAGTCGCGGGCGCGCCATCAGGCCGCGCGCGATCGCCACCATCTGCTGCTGCCCGCCGGACAGGGTGCCGGCAGCCTGGTCCGCGCGTTCGGCGAGGATCGGAAACAGGCTCTCGACCCACGCCAGCGACTCCGCGCGGTGCGGCCGGGCGGCCGGGTTGAAGCCGCCGAGGAGCAGGTTCTGCCGCACGGTGAGCGTCGGGAAGAGCCGCCGCCGCTCGAGGACGTGCCCCAGCCCGCGCGCGACCACCTGGTGCGTCGGGGTGTCGGCCAGATCCTCGCCGCGGAACGTCACCCGCCCGGCACGGCGCGGCACGAGGGCGGTGGTCGCATTCATGACCGTGCTCTTGCCGGCGCCATTCGGCCCGAGGAGGCAGACAACCTCGCGCTCGCGCACCTCCATCGAGACACCCCACAGGACCTGGAAGTCGCCGTAGACGACCTCGAGGTGCTCGATGCTCAGGACCGGCTCAGCGCCCAACATCTCGACGGCCGAGGTAGAGCGCCACGACGTCCGGATGGGCCGCAATCTCCGACGGCCGGCCTTCGGCGAGCTTCTCGCCGAGATGCAGGAAGACGACCCGGTCGGCAAGCCCCATGATCACGCGCATGTTGTGCTCGATCACGAGGAGGGTCACGCCCTCGTCGCGCAGGCGCCCGACGAGCTCGATGAGGCCCGGGATGCTCGGCTGGTCCACGCCGCCGGTGATCTCGTCGAGCAGGAGGAGCTGGGGGCCGGTGGCAAGGGCGCGCGCCATCTCCAGCCGCTTGCGCTGACCGGTCGAGAGCCCGCGCGCGAGGATGTCGCGCTTGTGCTCGAGGCCGACGAGTGCGAGGCAGCGCCGCGCCGACTCCCGCGCATGGTGCATGCCCCCGCCGCGCGTGAGCGCCCCGATCATCACGTTCTCCTCGACGGTGAGCCGCGGGAACGGCTTCAGGATCTGGAAGGTCCGGGCGACGCCCAGGTGGCACAGCCGGTCTGGGCGCCGGCCGGTGATCTCGGCGCCCGCGAAGCGCACCGTCCCCGAGTCGGGGCGGAGGAACCCGGTGACGAGGTTGAAGACGGTGGTCTTGCCGGCGCCGTTGGGTCCAATCAGCCCGACGATCTCGCCGCGACCCACGGCGAAGGACACGTCGCGATTCGCGTACACGCCGCCGAACCGCTTGGTGAGGCCTGCGAGCTCGAGGAGCGGACCGGCCATGGGTCAGTTGATCCTGCGAAAGAAGCCGAGCACGCCCGCGGGCTGGTAGCGCGCGATCAGCATGATCACGAGTCCGTAGGCCAGGATGTCGAGATTCCCCCCTCCCCCCCGCGCGTAGTACTCGAGCCACGCCATGACCCCGCCGCCGGCCAGCATGGACATGTCCAGAGCGATCCGGCCCGAGAGGTAGGCGCGCAGCAACTCGGTCAGCGGGACGATGACGAACGCGCCGAGCGCCGGGCCCCACAGCGTGCCGATCCCGCCGAGAATCGCGACGAAGCAGATCTCCAGGGACACGACGAGCGACACGGTGGACATGGGCTCCACGTACAGCACGTACTGCGCGTAGAAGGTGCCGCACAGCGTCGTGATCGCCGCCGAGACGATCAGCGCGTAGAGCTTGTAGCGCGCGACGTCCACGCCGAGGCTCTGCGCCGCGTCCTGCTCCTCGCGGATCGCCACGAGGAACATCCCGAACGGAGAGCGCTGGATCGCGCGGAATGCGGCGAGCGCGAGCACGAAGAGCGCGAGCGCGCCGTAGTAGTAGGGCAGCTTGCCGGGAAACTGTGCGTGCCAGAGCGCGTCGAGAAATCCCTGCGCCCGGTAGACCGGGTACTCTAGCCCGATCGCCGCCCCGAGCCGCTCCCAGTTCGACACGACGATGTAGATGCCCTCTATGATGAAGACCGAGGCGAGGACGAAGTAGTGTCCGCGCAGGCGGAATGTCGGCAGGCCGATCAACACCGAGCCGAGCGTGGAGATGGCGACGGCGATTGGCACCGACAGGAGCGGCGCGAGGCCGAACGCTTTGTAGCAGTACGCGGCAGTGTACGCGCCGATGCCGAAGTAAAGCCCGTGCCCGAAGGAGACCTGGCCCGCCAGCCCGCCGAGGATGTTCCACGCCACGCCCATCGCGCCGTAGAGCATCGACATGATCACGATGTGCCGCCAGAAGGGCAGCGTGGCGGCGAGCGGATAGAGCGCGAGCGCGGCGAAGAGGACGAGAATGGCCGCGACGGGCAATCCCTCGATGCGACGGCCGAGCCAGGCGATCATCGGCGCCCGAGCAGTCCGTAGGGCCGCCAGAAGACGACGACGAGGTACAGCCCGAAAACGAACAGCAGCTTGTAGTTCGGCGAGGTGAAGAAGCCGCCGGCGGTCTGCACGACGCCGATGATGAGACCACCGAAGAACGCACCGGTGATCGAACCGAACCCGCCGATCGCCACCGCCACGAACGCCGGCAGCGCCCAGCGCGCGCCGGCGAGCGGGGTAATCGCGTAGTACGTGGACAGCAACCCACCGCCGATGGCGACCGCCGCGCATGATACCCCCCAGGCGATGGCGAACATGCGGTCGGAGTCGATGCCCATCAGCCGCGCCGCCTGCGCGTCCTCCGCTACGGCCTGCAGGGCAAGCCCGGTCTCAGTCCGGTTGATGAACCAGTACAGCGCGCCCGCGGTCGCGAGCGCCCCGGCGCCGGCGGCAACCTCGGGGCCGTTGAAGAAGAGGCCGGCGAACTGGAAGTGCCCGGTCACCCAGCTCTCCGGGATCGTGCGCGCGTCCGATTTCCACAGGAAGTGCGCCGCCGCCTGGATGAAGAGCAGCAGCCCGAACGTCGCGAAGATCTGGGCGACCATCGTCGCCTGCAGCACGTGCCGGATGAGCAGGCGATAGACCGCGACGCCGACGAAGTACATCAGCGCGGCAGCGAGCGGCGTGGCGACGAGCGGGTCGATGCCGGCGAACACCCACATGAAGAAGCAGAGGTACATCGCGAGCATCATGAACTCGCCGTGCGCGAAGTTCACGATGTTCATCACGCCGTAGATGAGCGACAGCCCCATCGCGACGAGCGCGAACATGAGGCCGACGATCAGCCCGTCGACGAGAACCTGGCCGTAGATCATCCGCGGTTATTGTGTGCGACCGGGCGCCCGACGCAAAACGGCCGGCGCCCGGCCCCTTCACCCGGTGACGCCGGCCGCAGGAGATTCAGCGCTTGTCCCAGCCCGGGGCGGGGAACACGACCGCCTTCGTCGACAGGTCCTTCGGCCAGACCGGGTAATGCTTCCCGTCCTGGATCTGCGTGATCAGGCCGGTCGCGAGCACGTTCTGGCCCTTCTCGTTGAACCGGATGCCCTTGTAGGGGGCGACCGTGTCGGCGCCGTCGATGTTGGTCTCGCGCAGCGCCTGGATGATGTCCTCCGGCGACAGCGACTTCGCCCGGTTCAGGGCGTCGGCGATGACGAGCGCAGCGGTGAATTCGCGCGCCGGAACATCCCATAGGGAGCGGCCCGAGCGCGCCTCGTAGAGCTTGCTCACCGCGGCCGCCGCGCGCCGCTTCTCGATCAGGGACGGGTCGAACTTGGTGTGGCTAAAGGCGTAGTCGGCGTTCTTGCCGAGCGCCTTCATGAAGTCCGGAGAGGCGAAGCTCGCGCCCATCGCGAGGATCCCCTTCGGCGTGAATCCGAGCGCCTGGTAGGTGCGCACCGCGAGGATCGCATCCGAGTCGAACGACGCCTGCAGCAGGATGTCCGGCGCATCGCTCTTGAGCCTGAGGACCTCGCTCCGCAGGTCGGCGGTCTGGGCCGGGTAGCTGATCGTCGTCAGCTTGTCGAACCCGTTCTTCTTGTAGTTCCCCTCCGCCGCCTTGGCGAGGCTCGATCCCCAGTTGTCGTTCACGTGGATGACGCTGAGGTTCTTCAGCGGGACGCCCTTCTCCTTACGCAGGTCGTCGAGGAAGGCGAAGAAGTCGCGCGCGATGTCCTCGGTGGTCGGGGTGACGCTGAAGAAGGTCTTGAAGCCGCGCTCGGTCAGCGTCGGCGCCTCGGACCCGCCGGTCACGAAGGGGATGCCGTACTTTTCCGCAACCTGGCTCGCCGGGGCCGCCACTGCGCTGTGGAACGCGCCCGAGAGGAGGTGCACCTTCTCCTCGGTGATCATCCGCTCGGCGATCGCCGCGCCGCGCTCCGGCCGGCCGCCATGGTCCTCGATGATCAGGCGGATCTTGATGCCGCCCTTGTTCGGCAGGCCCTCGGTCTTGGCGAAGGGCAGCGGGATGTCGTAGCTGCCGTTCACGATGTCGTAGGCGAGCTTGATCGCTTCGAGCCCCTCGGTGCCCGACTTGGCGGCGGGGCCGGAAGTCGGATACAGCACGCCGATCCGGACCTCGTTCGTTTGCGCGGCCACGGGCGCCGAAACTCCGAGCGCCAGCGAGGTGGCCAGTATGGCGAAGTACCTCATGTTCGGACCTCCTCCGGTTGGGGGACAGCAGTTCGCTCGCGCGAAGACGAGAGAACCGGCCGGCGGACGCCTCGCGAGCGAGCGAGGGGCGTCGGAAGGAACGCGGCGCGAGTCGGAAAATTTGATCAAATATTGGGCCATTTGGCAAGGATGGCACGAAAACGAACGCGGCCCTTGGGCGGGGCACCCGGGTGGCGCGGGCGCGCTGCGCTGGTCGCTCCGCTAGCCGCCGGCGGCCGACCGGATTGCGAGATGGTCGACGCGAGGGCGGGCACGACCGCGGGCTGGGTGTTCCCGTTTCCTGGACGAGTAAGCCGTACGCGTATCGGCTGCTGAACAACCGGCTTCGCATGGCGCACGAGGACACCGGCCTGATTTTCGTCGGGGGCTCCGCTACGCGCCCATCCCGGCGATCCTCCGTAAAACACGTCCCGGAAGCACTGGCGCTGGCGGTGCTGGCCCTCTCGAAGCTTCCGCTCGTCCGAGGCCGAGCGTACTCGACGGCGCGCGGCAGCGGTCAGTCAATCAGTTTTCCGCCGGCGTCATAGAACGGAAACCGTCCGCCGTAGTCCCCGATGAAGCTGAGGTGACTGATCAGCCCTTCACCCTCCCGCCAATAGTGCAGCTCGCAGGCCGGGGGCTCGAGGACGAAATCGTGGGACGCGTCCGCGTTCAGATCGAACGCGCACGAATGCGACGGACTGGGCGCGATACTCGCAGTCACACCGCGCCAATGCAGGTGGATCGGCCGGTGCACGTGGCCGCACAGGATGCGAAACACCTGCCGGTGGCGCTGCAAGAGGGCGCCCAGCGCATCGCCGTTGTGGCAGTTCTGCCAGTCCATGTTGGCGAGCCCGGTGAGAAACGGCGGATGGTGCATGAAGAGGACCGTCGGGCGGTCGGGCGCGCGCGCGAGCTGGGCGTCGAGCCAGGCGAGGCGCCGCGCGCACATCTCGCCGCGTTGCTCGCCGGGAACCACGGTGTCGAGGCCGATCAGTCGCAGCGGGTAGTGCTCGAGCACGTAGTGCAGGAACTCGCCCTCCGGCGGCAGAAACCCGTGCTCGGCGAACGCCTGACGCAGTGCGCCGCGCTCGTCGTGGTTGCCGGGAATGGCGTAGAGCGGCATGGCGAGCGGCGCGAGGATCTCGCGCAGCAAGTCGTACTCTTGGGGCTTCCCGAGGTCGACCAGGTCTCCCGTCAGCAGGACGATGTCCGGCCGCGGGTCAAGGGCATTGAGATGCGCGACGCAGTTCCTGAGTTTCTGCGCCGAGTCGACTCTGCGGTAGGCGAGCCTGCCGGCCGCCTTGACATGCGTATCCGTGACTTGTGCGATCAGCATCTTCAGTCTCGCAGCCTCAGCAACGTGTCAGGCTCGATGCGCAGGCCGATCCTGTCGCCGGGCCGGAACTCGCGATGCTCGGTGGTCTCGACGACGACCACCCGGTCGGCGGCGCCGGTCACGTGCAGCCGGGTGCGGTCGCCCAGGAAGAAATGCTGCGCGACCTCGCCGCGCAGCTGGGCCTCGCCCTCCGGCACGATGCGCGCGTCGTTCGGACGGAACAGCACTTCGAGGGTGCCGGCGCCGCCCTGCGTCCAGGGAACGCGGCCGCCCGGCAGCTCGAGGAAGCCGTCGACCACCGTGCCGCGCACGCGATTCATCGTGCCGATGAAGTCGGCGACGAACGAGCTCGCCGGCTTGTAGTAGATCTCGCGCGGGGTGCCGATCTGGACGATCGCGCCCTTGTTCATCACCGCGACGCGGTCGCCGATCGCCATCGCCTCGCCCTGGTCGTGGGTCACGTACGCGGCGGTGATGCCGAGCGAGTGCAGCAGCACGTCGATCTCGATGCGCAATCGCTCGCGCAACAGCGCATCGAGCGCCGTCAGCGGCTCGTCGAGGAGCAGCACCCGCGGCTGCACGGCGATCGCCCGAGCGAGCGCGACGCGCTGGCGCTGGCCGCCGGAGAGCTGCGTGATGCGGCGATCGCGCAGCTCGGCGATTTGCATCATCTGCAGCATCTCGTCGACGCGCTTCGCCCGCTGCGCCGGGTCGGCCCCGTGGACCTTGAGGCCGTAGGCGATGTTGTCCTCGACGTTCATGTTGGGGAAGAGCGCGTACGACTGGAACACCATCCCGACGTTACGCCGCTCGATCGGCAGACCGGTGACGTCCTCGTCGTCGAAGAACACGCGCCCACCCGGATCGGGCGACTCGAGGCCCGCGATCACGCGAAGCAGCGTCGTCTTGCCGCACCCCGACGGCCCGAGGAACACGATCGTCTCGCCGCCCGGCATCTCGAGAGTGGTGCGTTCGAGTGCGCGCGTGCCGTTCGGAAACGTCTTCGCGCAATCGACCAAGCGGATGGCCGTGCCGCCCCCCCGGCCCGGGACGCTCACGCGTGCCTCGCCGTCTTGGCGCGTTGCGTGCCGTAGCGCTGAAGCGCGATCAGCAGCGGGATGATCATGACGAAGAAGACCAGCGTATACGCGCTGCCGATCTCCAGGCGCATCGATGCGTAGCTGTCGGCAAGCCCGACGGGCAGGGTCATGGTCTCGGGCGTGTGCAGCATCCACGTGAGGTTGAACTCCCCGATGGAAAGCGTGACTACCGCGAGCGAGCCTGCGACGATGCCCGAGCGCACGTTCGGCAGGATTATGCCGAAGAAGCGCCTCCAGAATCCCGCCCCCAGGCTCGCCGCGCTCTCTTCGAGGGTCCGGAAATCGAACGACGACAGCACCGCCAGCACCGAGCGCACCATGAAGGGCAAAGTGTAAAGAACGTGGCCGACCAGGATGAACAGCCAGCTCGTGCGGAACTCGCGCATCCCGCCATAGGTCAGGATAAGCGCCAGCGCGATGGCGAGGCCCGGAATGGCCACCGGCAGCACCAGGAACTCCTCGATCAGGCGCGTCACGAGCCCCGGCCGCTTCGCCAGCACGTATGCCGTGGGCACGCCTATGACCAGAGTCACCGCAAGAGTCGCAAGCGCAATGTACATGCTGCGAAAGATGGTGTGCGCGTACAGCTCCCACACGACGCCGATCCAGCGCAGGGTGAACCCGCTCTTGACTCCCACGAAGAAGTTCTCGGTCAGCCCGGCCACGATCGACATCAGCACCGGGACGATCAGGAACGCGCACACCAGCAGCGTGAAGGCGAGCTGGAGGTAGAAGTAGCGGGTGCGGCCCATCGCGGCGCTATCCGGCCGCCGCCGCCGTCGCCCCGGCGACCGCGCGGGATGCCGCCAACGTGATCCACGTGATCGCCCCGAGCACGATGCTGAGGGCCGCCGCCGTTGCGATGTTGGCGAGCAGCGTGAACTCGGTGTAGATGACGATCGGCAGTACCTTGATGTCGGTGGCCAGGGTGAACGCCGTGCCGAAAGCGCCCATCGACGTCGCGAAGCACACCGCGCCCGAAGCGGTCAGCGCCGGTGCGAGGCCAGGCAGGATGACGTCCCGCACCACGCGCCACTGCCCCGCCCCGAGCGACTGCGCCGCCTCCTCGAGCGCGGGATCCAGCTTTTCCGCCGCCGCCATGATCGTCAGGATCACCCGGGGAATGGAGAAATAGATGTAGCCGGTGAAGAGTCCCGCCATGGAATAGGCGAACACCAGGCGGCCCGCCCCGACGAGCGCGGACAGATCGCCGACGAGCCCGGTGCGCCCGGCGAGCATGATGACCATGAAGCCGATCACGACGCCGGGAAACGCGAGCGGTAGCGTGAGCATCGAGATCAGCGCTTCGCGGCCGAGGAACCGGTTGCGCTCGAGGAACACGCCCGCGATGCCCGCGATCGCGAGCGTCGCCGCGGTGACCAGAATCGAGAGGAGGATCGTCGAGACCAGTGCCTCGAAGTACTGGGGGTTGGTGACCACCGCGAGGTAGGCCTCCAGGCCGAGCCGCCCGGTGCCCCCGACGACCGCTAGGCGCGCGAGCGGAATCAAAAAAAACGCCGCGCCGACGATCAACGCCGGCAGCACCATCACCAGCAGATTGCGGTTTTCTCGGCCGCGCACAAAAAAGGCGGGAGCGCGAGCCCCCGCCCTACGAATCCTATCAAACGTCGCGGCTAACGTACCTCTTTCTGGTACAGGTCGCGGAAGGCGTTCTGCCCTTCCTCCATTTTCGCGTAGTCGATCACTCTGGCGCGCTTGTATTCTTCGGCAGGCGGGAATTTCGCCGCGATGTCAGGGGTCATGGCCGCGGGCCGGATCGGCCGCAGGTATGCGTTCGCCCAGATCGCCTGCCCCTTGTCCGAGAGCAGGTAGTCGAGCACCTTCTTCGCGTTCTCGGGGTGCGGGCCGTTCTTCACCAGGCTCATCACGTAGGGCAGGACGATGGTGCCCTCCTGCGGAACCACGAACACGCAGTTGCACTTGTCCTTGTACTTCGCACGCAGCGTGTTGAAATCGTAGTCGAACATGATCGGGATCTCGCCCGAGAGCACGCGCGCGTAGGCGGTCTGCAGCGGCACGATCGGCCGGTTCTTCTTCAGCGCCTTGAAGTAGTCGATCCCGGGTCGCCAGTTGTCGAGGCTGCCGCCGAGCGCGAGGTTCGCCGCGGTCGCGCTGGCGTACCCCACGGCGGCGCTCGTTGGATCGAGATACCCGACCAGGCCCCGGTACTCGGACTTCAGGAGATCTTTCCACGACTTCGGCACCGGCACCCCGCGCAAGGCGTCGACATTGACGAAGAAGCCGATGGTGCCGTAATGGATGGTGAACCAGCTGCCGTCCGGCGCCTTCAGGCCCGCGGCGATCTCGTCGAAGTGCGCCGGGCGGTACGGCGCGACGACGCCGGCCTCCTTCGCCTTGATCCCGAACGTCACGCCGAAATAAGCGATGTCGGCCACCGGATTCGCCTTGTCGGCGATGAGGGTCGAAAGCGTTTGACCCGAGTTCTTGTTGTCATGCGGCACCTCGAGCCCCAGATCGGCTTTGATCGCCTTCAGCATCGTCCCCCAGTCGGCCCATTCGGGCGGACAGTTGTAGCAGATCACGTCCGCGCCAGCGGCAGGCTTCACTGCGGCGCCCGCCAGCACGATGGCGGCAACGATTCCGGTCACGTAATACTTGAGCCTCATCGGGCACCTCCCTCATTGAGCGTTTGAGCGCACAGCGCAGGAAGGCTACGACGGGGCTGTTACGGCGAGTTGACTTACATCAACCGGCAAGTCAACGTACCGTGGCAGCGCGGTGCTGCCCGAGGACCGTCCACGCGCAGCATCGCGCGCCGCATCGACGGCCGGTTCCCTATCCGTTCCCTTCGCGCGCACGCGAGCCGTGCGTTTAGCCATGGCGCACCCCCTTCTTCCTCGCGCGCTGCCCCGCCAGCGCGTCGAAGGCC
Source organism: Burkholderiales bacterium (assembly GCA_035456405.1). GTDB lineage: Bacteria > Pseudomonadota > Gammaproteobacteria > Burkholderiales > SG8-39 > JAGVSZ01. Next base: position 43,902 of record DATIDG010000059.1, read on the forward strand.
TTCCCCGACACGGCGTGGCGCGCCCGGTCCCCGGTGTGGGCCTGCCAGCGGCGCACCACCGCATCGACGTACCGCGGCTCGAGCTCCATGGCATAGCAGTCCCAGCCGGTACGCTCGGCGGCAATGAGGGTCGTTCCCGACCCGAGAAATGGGTCTAAAACGATCTCGCCGCGCCCTGAGCAATCGAGGATCGCGTCGGCGACCATTTGGGCTGGCTTTACCGTCGGGTGCAGCGCGAGGAGGTTCCCCTCCTCCGAGGCGCGGGCGAAGGAATTCGCGCCGGGATACCGCCAGAGGTTCGAGCGGTAGCGCCCGAAACGCCCGAGCTGCACGTTGTTGCGATGCGCGGCTTTGCCGTGCTTATAGACGAATACGAGCTCGTGCTGGCTGCGGTACAGGCTCCCCATGCCGGCGTTGTCCTTGGCCCACACGCACAAGTTCTTCAGCTCGCCGTAGGCCGCCTTGCCAGCGGCTAGGTACTCGCCCAGATGCCGCCAGTCGGCGCAGGCGAAGTGGATCGACCCCGCCGCGCTGTGCGCCGCCATGAGCCGGAACGCCTTCATCAGGAACGCCGTGTACTCGGCCTCGGACATCTCGCCCGACACCATCGTGAACTCCGGGTGCTTGACCCGGCCGAGCCCCGAGACGTTGCCGGCGATGTGCACGTTGTAGGGCGGGTCGGTGAAGGCCATCGCGCCAGGTGTTCCGTCCATGAGGCGGGCGAAGCTCGCCGCCTCGAGCGCGTTAGCGCAGAGGATCCGATGCCGCCCCGCGAGCCAGAGGTCTCCGATTCGGGTCACTGCGGGCCCGGAATCGACTGGCAGCGCGTCATCCGGATCTGGCCCAGCACCCGGATCCCCGGCCAGGCCCCCGATCCGGAGGTCGATCTCGCACATCTCGAATCCGGTGACCTCGATGTCGAAGTCGAGCTCGGCAAGCGAGAGCGCCTTCAGCTGCTCGGCAAGCAGCCGCTCGTCCAAGGCGGTTGTCCGCGATGAGAAACGCGCGCGCCTGTGCTTCGGTGAGGTGCTCCAGCCGAATAACCGGGACCTGGTGGAGGCCGAGCTTCCGGGACGCGAGCATGCGCCCGTGGCCGGCGACGACGCGATCCTCGGCGTCGATCAGGATCGGGACGTTGAACCCGAACGTCTCAATGCTGCGGGCGATCTGGGTGACTTGCTTCTTGCTGTGTAGGCGGGGATTATTCGGATCGAGCGTGAGCTCGTCGATTTGTCGGTAGGACAATCCGATCCGCCCGCGCGGCGTCAACTTGCTTCTGGAAACTTGCTTCGGCACGATACTCTCCTGCAGTTGCTGGCATACGTACCTGCCTTGGGTGCCGAGTCTGCATGCGGCCGAAGCTCGTTGATAGACAACTGAGCGACATTTGGGGAAGCGAATGGTGACGGATCAGCGCAGCTACGTAACGCCCGATGGCCTATTCAATCTCGCGGGTGCCATGGAGACAGACCTGAGGCGGGTGCCCAGAGCGCTACTAGACGAGTTTGGTTGGACGAGGGTGGAAACCCTGGTCGCTGATTTCGATGATCCCGCCATCGATCCGCGTTCGGGTGGTGTTATCGGACACAAAGCGATTGCCCACGCGCTAAATCGATCGCGTAGGCAGGTCGAGCGCGCCGTCTATAACAAGGCGCTCCGGTATGAACTTCGCTGGTCTAATCGCATTCCCGCGTGCGCCGCCCAAAGTCTGGACGTAATACGCGAGCGCCTGGATGCGATGGCGCGCGATGCGCACCTCGCATCGCTTCGAGGCATTCGAGTGCTTTAGTCCGTGATCTAGCACTAGTGAACTGTAACGCCGATCTTGACGCCCGCGACGCAACGCCCGGAGGTGTGCCATGCCAAAGACCGCCAACTTCGAGGTCCGGGCCGGGAAACTGTTCATCCCGGTTGCCGAAAACATTCCGATCGATCACGCCGGCCTGACGCCAGACCCGTCCGACCCCGACCGCGTGAATCCGCGCGAGCGGGTGGATCCGCGGCTGCGGGAAGAGCTGCTGGTGCCGATCGAGCCGATCTTCCCGCTGAAGAAGTTCTGCTTCACGCGGTTGAAGGACGGCTGTTACAAGGCGACCTTCCGGCCAAAAGGATCGCACAAGTTCTTCGGGAAGCGGTACCACGGCACGGTTCGCGTCGAGCACACTGATGAGAGCCTCCGGTTCAGCGGAGACCTCTACTCGTTCGGGCCGTTCATCATCGTGCGGCCTCCAATCGCGATCGACCGGCGCGTCGATCGCCTGCGACTCGCGAAGCTCGAGGACGCCGATGCCGACGCCGATGCCGACGGCCCGGTGGCCGACGACCCAGCAGCGATTCCGATTTATCCGCGCGCGTCTTACTACTCGTATTTGAAGGGCATCTCAGCAAGCCTTATCTCGCTGAAGCAGGAGCATTGCCCGTGCACCTTCTCGCTGACGTTCGATGAGTACCGGTACGAGCATCCCGTGTCGGGCTTCGACGGCAGCTTCCCGGCGGCGCCGACGCGCACGATCCGGTTCAGCCTCAAGCACACGTCTGTGGCGGACTCGTACGAGGGCAACGTCTGGGAGAATGCGACGCTGCTCGGTACGGTCACGTTGCGCTGGGTGTCGTCCTCATTCCGGCGCGCGACGCTCGTCATTCATCGTCTCGAGGGCGCCGACCAGCCCGGCCCGGTCAACGGCGAGTACTTCACGACCGTCTTCCAGACCGCGGGTTGGCACCTGACCGTGAATTCGGCCGGCGAGGTACCCCTCCCAGCCAGCCTCGTGGGCGTCCAGGATCCCAATGAGTGCTGGACGTTCCCCAACATGGCTACGCTGATGGAGTCGCTGCCGGGGTACGACCCATCGGAGCTCGACAGCGTGTGGCGCGCGCACCTGATGGCGATTCCCGCGACGCTCGGCTGCTCGCGCGGATGGATGTTCGACAGTGGAACAGGCAATCCCAACGATATCGGGCGCGAAGGCGCCGTGACGCAAAGTCACGACGGCTACCCCGCCAGCGACAGCAGCAACTTCGGCGTCGCGGAAGACGGGCTGCAGCGCGACTTCCCGCGCGCGTTCCTCAGGAGCGCGTCGCACGAGGTAGGGCACACGTTCAATCAGATCCACCAGAATTTCGAAGGCGGCAACGACAACTCGATCATGACCACTACGCCGAGCGTGGCGGACGTGCTCGCCGCGGACGGTCTCGTCTTTCCCGACAACATCAACCTCGGCTTCAATCAGACCGTCCGCCGTCACCTCGTGCACCTGCCGGACCCGGCGGTGCGACCAGGGGCAATCGAGTTCTTTGGGAGCGCGATCACCGCGCCGCAGGCCGACCAGGTGGCTTGGCCGCCGGAGCTCGCGCTGACGATCGAACCGGATACAGACAGCCTTTCGCTCGGCGAGCCGCTGATCGTGAAATGGACGATCACGAACGTCGGCAGCATGCCGATCGCGGTTCCGCGAAGCGTCGACATCGCGAGCCTCACGGCGCGCGTGAGCGTGACCGATCCGGATGGCCGCGTCACGTTTCTGCGGCCGGCCGAGCAGCTCGCCTGCGTCCAGAACCCGCTCCGGACTCTCGCGCCGAAACAGGCAGTCTCCGGAGACACCGTCGTCTTCTGGGGCCGCGACGGCTTCACGTTTCGCAAGCCGGGCCGCCACATCGTCGAGGTGATGGTGTTGTGGCAGGTCGGGGGCCTCGACGTCGGCGTAGACGGCGAGATCGACCTGTGGGTCTCGTATCCGCTCTCGGATGCGGAGAATCGCGTGGCAGCATTGCTGCTCGAGCCGGAGGTCGGTCGCGCCGTGGCGCTCCGCCGGGTGCCTCGAGGCAAGGAAGGCGCGGTTCGCCGGATTACCGAAGCGGCCAAGGTGGGCAAGTCCCATCCTGCCGTGGCGAAGCTGAAAAAACTCGGGCTGCTCGAGGCGCCCTCGGCTCCTCCGAAGCCGCGTCCGGATTCGAAGAGGAGAAAGGCATGATCGGCCGGTGACCAGGACCGAAAGGCTCCCCCTGGCGCGTCCGGCTGCCGTGGCCGGCGCACGAGAAGGGATCTGGATCGTGGACGCAGCGTCGAAGTCCGCGGCACTCTTCGACGCGGCGTCCGCCTCGATCAGCCGTCGCATCGAGGTGCCGGGCGCACCGATCGGGATCTCCACGACGAATGAGCTTGTGGCGGTCGCACTAGAAAACGGCGACGTCGTCACATTCGGTGCCCGCGATCTGGAGCCACGCTGGCACCGCGCTGCGGGGTCCAACGACCTGCAGCTCAAAGCGTCACGGGATCGCGTGTGGGCGTGGGACCGGGGCGCTTCTATGTTCCTGATGTGGGACGCAGCCGGTGTGTCTGAGAGATTCGATGCAACGGGTGCGACGGCATTCGCGCCTACCGATACCGGCGTTTACTGGTTGTCGGCGACAGGCCTCGTCGCCTTCAACGCGCACGCGGGGAAGTCGTTTACAGCCAGGCTCCCCAACCACGTGCTGCCAGCCGGCGCGATGGTCGCGTGCGCGAACTCGCTCTGGATCAGCATTGACGGCGGGCTGTTGCTCACGAGTCTCGACTCCGGAGAGCCGCGTGCGACCCTGTCAGCGCCGGAAGGTCCCGTGCCGCATCTCGTCTGCTTTCACGGCCGGGTATTCGGCGGGGGCGTGCGAGCGGTGTTTGCAATCGAGCCGGCGGCGGACAGCAACGCGCGGTCGCTGGCAGTGAGTCTCCGCAGCCCTCTGCTGGGTCTGGGCGTATCTGGTACTCACCTCTGGGCGCTCGAAAGCGCCGAGCCGATTGTACATGTCGTTGGGATACCTTAAGCAGCTCGCTCGGCCTGCCCCCGTCCTCCGCATACTCGGTCGCGACCGCGTCTTGAGGCGGCAACCCCGTGTGGTCCAAAATCAAGACGGGCCTCTCACGCGGCGGCGTGATGATAGAAACTCAGCATCCCACCGAGCCGGATTCGTCGGTCCCGTTATGTTCGGAATCTCCGACGGCGTTCACGCCGCGAGTCGCTCGTAGTAGTTCAGGATTCCACCAAGTCTTGGGCGCTGAGTGATTGGTCCATCTCGGCGCTGCGACCCGGAGCGAGGCGCGATCAACTCGTTGCCGAGGCCTTGATGATTTCGTTCGAGATGATAATGGGTGACATACTCATGTAATGCGCGACGCAGCATCCCCTGCCAGATCGGAATCATCTTCGACAGGCACTCCTCTTTTGCCGAACGCACGTAGCGCTCGGCGTAAGCATTCAAATTGGGCGAACGCGGCGGCAGCCGGATCACCTGGATACCCTCCCGCGCAAGCATCTGCCGAAATTCAGCACAGTATTTTGTGTCTCGATCGACAATCAGATAGCGCTTGTCCACCAGCGGGCCGTCGAACACATCCAGTAGGTTACGACCCAGCTGCATCATCCAGCCCGCATCGGGCTGAACGGTGATCCCGGCGATGCAGACGCGTCGAGTCGCGAGCTCGATGACAAAGAAGACGTAGTGCGTCATGAGCCCCCGCCAGCTCCACACCTCCACGGTGAAGAACTCTGCCGCAACCAAGGCCTTCCAATGCGCTCTCAGGAACACCGACCAGGGCATCCCTTTGCCTCGCTCAGGGGCGGGCTCGATGCCGTGCGCTTTCAGGATCCCGCGAATCGTCCCGCAGCCAAGCTTGTGACCGAGGTTCCGCATCGCCCCTTGGATGCGCGTGTAACCCCAACTTGGGTTCTCACGGGCCATGCGAACCACCAGCCACACCAGTTCTTCGCGTGTGCGAGGCCGACCCGGCCGGCGCCTTTCAACGAAAGTCCCCACTTCCGCGCCACGAGCTCACGGTGCCAGCGAAGCAGGGTGTCTGGCGTGACGATCGTGCCAAGCTCGCGTAGCCCCTTGCGCCCCACCGCCCTCGCCTTCTCTGCAAGTTGCC
>DATIDG010000060.1:0-68666 GCA_035456405.1 Burkholderiales bacterium
AGCGCCCACACCTATCGGCTGTTCAGTTTGTTAAAGAGCGATGACGGAAGGCTTGGTTGCGGGGAGAGGATTTGAACCTCTGACCTTCGGGTTATGAGCCCGACGAGCTGCCAGACTGCTCCACCCCGCGTCCGTCGAGACCAAGATTATGGCAGGGGCACGTACCCCCGTCAACACTCGCGTTGCTTTGCCGCCTGCCTGGCCTCGTTGCTCGGCGCGGCGCCCGCACCGGGCACATCTGACGCAGATCAGCGTCCGGAGGGGCCGCGTAAGCTAGGATGCGCGCCGAGAGCAGTAACGCCAGCGGAGGCACCCGTGCCAAAGACAAGAGAGCTCGAGGTCGTTCGGAAGACGATCCTCGCGAAGGAACTGTCCGATGCGGACACCGAGGTCCTGTCGAAGCTTGTCAAGCTCAGGGCGCTGCGGGACGGCGAGATCGTCTGCGACGAAGGCCAGTCGGACAACAAGCTGCACGTCGTGGTGAGCGGTGCGATCAACGTGTCCAAGCGGGACCCGGGCGGAAAGGGGTGGACCACCCTCTACACGCTCACCGCCGGCGACCTGGTGGGGGAACTCTCGTTCATCGACGAGACCCCGCACTATGCCGCCCTCCGCGCGGCCGGGCCCACGGAGATCCTCAGTCTGGAGCGGCGTGATCTCGAGAAGTTGCTCGACAAGCAGCCCTGGATCGTCTACCGGGTCATGCGCGCCATCATGCGGACGGTTCACGCGCTTATGCGACGCATGAGCGTCCAGGCGATCGAGCTGCAGAACTACATATACAAGCAGCACGGCAAGTACTGAGGCCGCCGCCGCCCCGACCGCGCGTTACACCCGCTCGGTCTCTCCGGCGCGAGGCTGCCACACCATCAGGCGGCGCTCGACGAGTCCGACGACCCAATCGAGGACCAGGGCGAAGGCCGTGAGCAGGAGGATGCCGGCGAAGACCGTGTTGATGTCGAACACGCCTTCGGCCTGCAGGATCAGGTATCCAACGCCCGACGCCGAGCCGAGATACTCGCCCACGACAGCGCCGACGAACGCAAGGCCCACTGAGTTGTGGAGGCTCGCGAACACCCAGCTCATCGCGCTCGGCAGGTACACGTGGCGCAGGAGCTGTCGCGGGCTCGCGCCCAGCATGCGGGCATTTGCGAGCACGTTCGGACTCACCTCGCGGACGCCTTGGTAGACGTTGAAGAACACGATGAAGAACACCAGCGTCACGCCCAGCGCAACCTTCGAAGCGATGCCGAGGCCGAACCACACGGCAAAGATCGGCGCAAGGATGATCCGCGGCATCGCGTTGACGCCCTTGATGTAGGGATCGAGGATGGCCGAAGTGGTCGGCGAGAGAGCGAGCCACAGCCCGATGATCACGCCAAAAACGGTGCCGATGACGAACGCGAGCATCGTCTCGACCAGCGTGACCCAGAGGTGCGCCCAGATCTCACCGCTCGCGAACCACCGCCACAGGCGGGACAGGACCTTCAGCGGCTCGCCGAAGAAGAACGCCGCCTTGTTGGGGTCATCGAAATAGATCGGCGGCAGCAGCGTCGGGCTCGTGAGCACGTGCCATGCCGCGAACACCAGCACGAGCAGGAGCGTCTGATAAAGGCGCAACGTCCTCGGACCGGGCGCGACAGACGCCCAGAATCCGCTATTGCCGCTGCTGTCGGGCATAACCCTTCAGAACCTCTTCCTTCATCACGTGCCAGATCTGCGTGTGCAGCTGGAGGAACTGCGGCGTGAGGCGGATCTCGGCGACGTCGCGCGGCCGCGGCAGGTCGATGACGAATTCCCCAATGGGGTGGGTTTCCGGACCGGCCGAGAGCACCACCACCCGGTCCGCCAGCGCTATAGCCTCCTCGAGGTCGTGGGTGATGAAGACGACCGACTTGCGGTCGGCGGACCACAGTTCCAGCAGCTCGTTCTCCATCAGCTGGCGTGTCTGGATGTCCAGGGCCGCGAACGGCTCGTCCATGAGGAGGATCTGGGGATTCAGGATGAGCGTCTGCGCAAGCGACACCCGCTTGCGCATCCCGCCCGAGAGCTGGTGGGGATAGCGATTCCCGAACCCCCCGAGCCCGACGCGTCGCAGCCAATCCTCGCCCGTTGCCACGGCCTCGTCCCAGGGCGTCCCGCGAAACTCCAGCCCCGCAGTCACGTTCGCGAGCGCGTTGCGCCACGGCATCAACGCGTCGGCCTGGAAGAGATAGCCGGCGCGTCGATTCACTCCGGACAGGGGTTCTCCGAACACTCGCACGCCGCCGGCCGAGGGCAACAGCAGCCCCGCGGCGACATTGAGCAGCGTCGATTTGCCGCAGCCGGTGGGGCCGACTACCGACACGAACTCGCCGGCCGCGACTTCGACCGTCGTGTCTCGCACCGCCGTGTAACGCTGCGTCGCGTTGTCGCGCGAAACGAAGGTGCAGGTGATGCGCTCGAGAGCGAGCGCCGGGGCGGTGGTCATTGCGATTTCTTCATTCCGGCGCAAGCCGGAATCCAGTGCCGGACTGGATCCCGGCGTTCGCCAGACGACAGTCGTCGCGCGGCCGCTCGCCGCGCTCACGACGGTCACTTGTACTTGGCGTTCGCTCTCCTAACGAACTCGTTCGTGTAGGTCTCGTCGAGCCTGATCTCGGCGGGGTTGATCTTGGGGTTGTATCCCGCGAGCACCTGGAGCGTGGCCTTTGCGCCGGCGTCCGAGATCATGCCGTCCCTCGAGAACGCCTCCTTGACTTTGTCGAACGCGAAGAGGTAGAGGGCACGGTCGCCGAGCACGTAGGACTCGGGCACGACCTTGACGACGTCCGTCGCGCTCGCGTTCGCAATCCACTTGTTCGCCCGCACGATCGCATTCGTCAGTGCCTGCACGGTCCGCGGGTTCTCCTTGACGAACTTCGTCGGCGCGTAGAGCGACCCGGCCGGAAGCTGACCGCCGAAGGTCTGCTCGGTCCCCTTGACCGTCCGCCAGTCGGCGATGATCTTGATCGCGCCGTCCTGCTCGAGCTTGGTCATCATCGGATCGACGTTCGAAAGCACGTCGATCTGCCCGCTCTTCATGGCCGCGATCGCCTGCGCGCCGAGCCCGACGCCGATAATCGAGACGTCGCCCGGCTTCAGCCCGTCACGGGAGATGAAGTAGTTGAACAGGATGTTCGTGCTCGACCCCGGCGCCGACACGCCGACCTTGAGGCCCTTCAGGTCCTTCGGCGACTTGTAGCTTGCCGCGCGGCTGCTGGAGATGCCGACGGCCATCTGCGGCAGCCGCCCCATCTGCACGAATGCGACCATCGACTGCTTGTTGGCCTGCATGTTGATCGTGTGCTCGTAGGCGCCCGAGACCACGTCGGCGCTGCCGCCGACGACCGCCCGCAGCGACTGGGAGCCGCCCGCGAAGTCGCTGACCTTGAGCTCGAGCCCCTCGTCCTTGAAGTAGCCGAGCTGCTCGGCGATCGTCAGCGGGAGATAGTAGAGCGCCGCCTTCCCGCCGACCGCGATGTGGACGTCCTTCTTCTCCGGAGCCTGCGCCGATGCCGCTGCGGCTGCGAGCAGGAGCAATGGGACGAGCGCGAACCTCAACGAGCGCATGACGATCCTCCTTTCGATGCCGCGCCGTGCCGGCGCGATGCCGGTGGGGCGGCGGCGATGCTCACATAGGGCGATGGGGCTGTCAACGAACCGCGGTCCCTCGCGTCAGACGATGCCGCGCGAGCGCAGCGCGATGATGTCCGCCGGGGCATAGCCAAGCCGCCCCAGTATCTCGTCGGTATGCTCCCCGAGGGTCGGCCCGACCCACTCGATGTCGCCCGGCGTGTCGCCCAGCTTCGGCACCACCCCGGGGACTCTCAATGACGCGCCGTCGGGAAGGGTTACCCGACGGATCATCTCCCGCGCGAGGTACTGCGGATCGCGCGCGATGTCGGCGGCACTGTAGATCTTGCCGTTGGGCACCTGGGCGTCGCTCAGCTGCCGCACGCAGTCGTCCGCATCGTGACGCGCCGTCCACTCCCCGATCACGCGGTCCAGCTCGTCGGCGCGCCGCGCCCGCCCCGCGTTGTCGGCGAGCGCGGGGTCCACCGCGAGGTCCTCGCGCCCGATCAGGACCATCAACCGCTTGAAGATGCTGTCGCCGTTGGCGCCGATGACCACGTGCTGGGCGTCGCGGCTCAGGTAGGTGTTCGAGGGCACGATCCCGGTCAGGTTGGTGCCGGTGCGCTCGCGCACGATTCCGAACATGTCGTACTCGGGGAGCGTGCTCTCGAGCATGTTGAACACGGCCTCGTAGAGCGCGACGTCGACGATCTGCCCCTTGCCGCCCCGGACGTTTCGGTGATGGAGCGCAATCAGCGCACCGATCACACCGTGCAGCGACGCGATCCCGTCGCCAATGGAGAGATTCGATCGCACCGGCGGTCGATCGGGAAACCCGGTGAGGTACCGCAGCCCGCCCATCGACTCGCCGATCGCGCCGAACCCTGCCTGGTCCCGCATCGGCCCGGTCTGCCCGAAGCCCGACAGCCGCAACATCACGAGGCCGGGGTTTTCGGCGGCGAGGGATTCGTAGTCGAGCCCCCACTTCTCCATGGTTCCCGGCCGGAAGTTCTCGATCAGGATGTCGGCGCCGCGAGCGAGCTTCCGCACGATCTCCTGCCCCTCCGGCGTGCGCAGGTTCGCCGTTACCGACTTCTTGTTGCGCCCCTGCACGTACCACCACAGCGAAGTCCCGTTGTGCAGCTTGCGCCACTGGCGCAGCGGATCGCCGCCGTTCGGCGGCTCGATCTTGATCACCTCGGCGCCGAACTCGGCGAAGAGCTTGCCCGCGAACGGGCCGGCGATGAGCTGCCCCAGCTCGAGGACCTTCACCCCTTCGAGCGGTTTGCGGCCGGTCACGCGGGCCTCCGTTCGTAGAACGCCTGTGCCAGCGTCCCAGCATCCACGTACTCAAGCTCCCCGCCGACCGGGATCCCGCGCGCGATGCGCGTGATCTTGAGGCCGCGGTCGCGCAGCATCTCGCCGATGTAATGCGCCGTGGCCTCGCCCTCGTTCGTGAAGTTGGTCGCCAGGACCACCTCCTTCACCGCGCCGTCGGTGGCGCGCGCCATCAGCCGGTCGAGGCCGATGTCCCGCGGCCCGACGCCGTCGAGCGGCGAGAGCCGCCCCATGAGCACGAAATACAGGCCCCGATAGGCCATCGTCAGCTCCATCGTGGCGAGGTCGGCGGGCGTCTCGACGACGCACAGCAAAGCGGGATCGCGCTTCGGCGATGCGCAGATTGCGCAGAGCTCGTCCTCGGTGAAAGTGTTGCAGCGTGCGCAGCGCCGCACCTGCGCGAGCGCCCGGCCGAGCGCCGCAGCCAGGCGCTGCGCCCCCGGCTGATCGTACTGGAGCAGATGGAACGCCATCCGCTGCGCCGATTTCGGCCCCACGCCTGGCAGGCAGCGCAGCGCGTCGATCAGCTCGTCGACCGCGTTGGCCGGCTTCACCGCCGCACTAGAACAGCTTCATGCCGGGCGGCAGGGGCAGTCCGGCGGTGACGCTCGCCATCTTCTCCTGGACGGTGGTCTCGACCCGGCGCACGGCGTCGTTCACCGCCGCGGCGACGAGGTCCTCGAGCATCTCCTTGTCGTCGGAGAGGAGCGACGGATCGATTGCGATCCGCTTGACGTCGTGACGGCAGGTCATTACCACCTTGACCAGTCCGGCGCCGGACTGGCCTTCGACTTCGATGGTCGCAAGCTGCTCCTGCATCTTGCGCATGTTGTCCTGCATCTGCTGGGCCTGCTTCATCAGGCCAGCGAGCTGCCCTTTGTTCATCATGACCGCAGCGCCTTCTCGACGGGTTGAATGGATTCGATGGTCGCGTCGAAGCTCGATACGAGCTCCTGCACGAACGGGTCCGCGCCCATCTGCTGGCTTGCCTCGTCCAGCCGGGCGCGGCGTTCGCCCTCGGCGATCGCGGCGACGGTCCGTCCCGCGACCGTACCGACCGTGACCGCGACCTCGACGGGGCGGCCGAGCTGCTCGCGCAGCGCGGCTTTGAGACGCTCGACGTACGACTTGTCAGTGAGCGCGCGCGACTCCTGAGGCACCGTGAGATCGAAGCGGGTGCCGTTCCACGCAACGAGCTCGCTGCGCTCGGCGAGCTGCTTCACTGCGCCAACGACATTCAGCGCCCGCGCAAGCGCCGGCCAGTCGCCGTCGAAGCTGCCCGCATTTTGCGGCCGCGGCGCTGCGGTGCTCCGCGCCCCTGCGCTAGCCAGCGCCGCCGGCTTCGGGCGCTCGGCCGCATCGGGAGCGAACGCCAGCATGCGCATGAGCGTCATGGTGAACCCGGCGTACTCGTCGGGCGCGAGCGGGAGATCCTGGCGGCCGTGAAGCGCGATCTGGTAGTAGAGCTGCGCATCCTCCGGATCGATCGAGCGGGCGAGCGCGAGGACCCGGTCGCGATCCGGCGTGTCCTCGGGCAGCGCATCACCCGATGTCTGGGCGAGGGCGACGCGATGCAGGAGCCGCGCGAGCTCGCCGAGCGCGTTGTCGAAGGACAGACTGCGCGCCTCCATCGCATCGGCGACAGCGAGTGCGCGGCCGGCCTCGCGCGCCGCCACCGCCTCGAGCGCGTCGAACAGATGACCGGTGTCGACCGTTCCGAGCATGCTGCGCACTGCGGCCTCGGTAACGCTCCCGCCGGAATAGGCGATCGCCTGATCGAGCAGGCTGAGCGCGTCGCGCATGCTCCCGCGCGCCGCATGCGCGATCAGCTGCAGCGCCGGCCCCTCCGCCGCCACCTTCTCCTCCGCGAGCACCCGCTCGAGGTGCGCCGCGATTGCCGACGCCGGCATGTTCTTCAGGTTGAACTGCAGGCAGCGCGACAGCACCGTTACGGGAATCTTCTGCGGATCGGTCGTCGCCAGGATGAACTTGATGTGCTCCGGAGGCTCCTCGAGCGTCTTCAGCATCGCGTTGAACGACGACGTCGAAAGCATGTGCACTTCGTCGATGACGTACACCTTGAACCGCCCGCGTGTCGGCGCGTAGACCGCGTTGTCCAGGAGCTGGCGCATCTCGTCGACCCGGGTGTTGGTCGCGGCGTCCACCTCGATCAGGTCGACGAAGCGCCCCGTGTCGATCTCCGTGCAGCTCGAGCACTTCCCGCACGGCGTCGCCGTGATGCCGGTTTCGCAGTTCAGCGATTTCGCGAGGATCCGCGCGAGCGTGGTCTTGCCCACGCCGCGGGTGCCGGTGAAGAGATAGGCGTGATGCAACCGCTGCTGCTCGAGCGCGTTGGTAAGCGCGCGCACGACGTGCTCCTGCCCGACGAGCGTCGCGAACGTGCGGGGACGCCACTTGCGAGCGAGTACTTGATACGTCATGGGCGCGATTCTAGCTCTGGGGTACTGCCACCGGTGCGCCTCCTGCCCCTCCCCCGCGCGGGGAAGGGGCAAGTCGCGTGCGACGCGTTGGGTGGCGAGCCTTGCCCCCGGCACTTGCAGTGAGTAGCTGTGGCTGCTTCCTTCCGGACCTGACCAGGTTCACCACGCTGCAATGCGGGGAGGCCCGCCATTGACAAGCTCGGCCGCGCACGTGGGAAAGCCCCGAGCGCCCGACCGCGAATTCACGCGCCGGAGGATAGCACGCGCAGCGCGAGCGGCTTCTTCACTTTGTCGGGCAGGACCCGGCCCTTCAGCGCGCGTTTCGAGACGAAGTGCTCGAACTCCTTACCCTTGATCTCGACTGCGTTCTCGCGCCCGCGACCAAACCCCAGGACCTCGACGCCCCGCTCCCGCGTGACTAGGGCGGCGACGAGCTTCTCGCCCTTGTCGAGGCCCATGAGCGTGACGCCCCGGCCTCTTGCGAGATAGCCGACCTCGTCCAGATCGAAGGCGAGCATCTTCCCGCCCGAGGACACTGCGACCAGGAGGTTCCCGTGCGCCACTTCGAAGGGGAACGGCGCAATCGGCGCGCCATCCTCTTTGACGCTCATGAACTCGCGACCCGCCTTGCGGTTGGACAGCATGTCGCCGAGCTTGGCCACGAACCCGTAGCCGCTCGTCGCGGCCACCAGCACCGGCGTGTCGGCCTTGCCGGCAATGCAATGAACGATCGTCCCGCCTTCCTGCACGTCGACAAGCGAGGACGCCGGTGCACCGTCGCCCCGGGCGGACGGCAGCTGCGCCGCATCCACGGTGTACGCGCGCCCGTTCGAATCGAGGAAAGCGACCGGGTCGACCGTGCGGCACTGGATGAGCGCGCCGAGCGCATCGCCTTCCTTGAACGACAGCGCCGCCGGATCGACGCCCCAGCCCTGGCGCGCGCGCACCCAGCCGTTCTTCGAGAAGATCACCGTCACCGGCTCGTCGATCACCGGCGTCTCGACCTCGGCCTTCTCCGCCTCCTCGATGCGCGTGCGGCGCTTGTCGCCGAAGGTCTTCGCATCCTCCTCGATCTCGCCAACTACCAGCTCCTCGAGCGTCTTGCGATCCTTCAGCACCTTCTCGAGGGACTTCTGCTCCCTCTGCTGGTCCTTGAGCTCCTGCTCGATCTTGATGTGCTCGAGCTTCGCGAGCATCCGCAGGCGCATGTCGAGGATGTCGTCGGCCTGCCGCTCGCTGAGCTTGAACGCCTTGATCAGGTCCGCCTTCGGCTCGTCGGCGTTGCGGATGATCTTGATCACCTTGTCCACGTTCAGGAGGACGATCATCCGTCCTTCGAGTACGTGGATGCGGTCCAGCACTTTCTCGAGCCGGTGCTTCGTACGCCGGGTGACCGTCGCAATCCGGAAATCGACCCATTCCGCGACGATGTCGCGCAGGTTCTTGCCCGTCGGCCGGCCGTCGAGGCCGACGACGACGAGATTGATCGGGGCGTTCGTCTCCAGGCTCGTCTTCGCGAGCAGCAAGTTGGCGAATTCGTCCTCGCCGATCTTCGAGGTGCGCGGCTCGAAGACGAGGCGCACCGGGTGGGCGCGGTCGGACTCGTCGCGCATCTTGTCGAGCATCGACAGCACGAGCTGCTTCTCGCGCGTCTGCTCCGGCGTCAGCGATTTCTTGCCCGGCCGCGGCTGCGGGTTGGTGATGGCGTCGATCTCCTCCTGGACCTTCTTCGCAGAGGTGCCGGGCGGCAGCTCGGTCACGACGAGCTGCCACTGGCCGCGCGCGAGGCGCTCGATCGTCCAGCGCGCCCGCACGCGGATCGATCCGCGCCCGGACTGATAGGCATCCTTCAGCTCGGCGCGGGGCGTGATGATCTGGCCGCCGCCGGGGAAATCGGGGCCCTTGACGTGCTTCATCAGCCCGGCGACCGAAAGGTCCCGGTCGCGGACCATCGCGATCGCGGCCTGCGCCACCTCGTTGAGGTTGTGCGGCGGAATCTCGGTTGCCATCCCGACCGCGATCCCCGAGGCGCCGTTCAGGAGCAGCACCGGCAGCCGCGCCGGCAGCACTGCCGGCTCGTTCATGCTGCCGTCGTAGTTGGAGACGAAATCGACCGTGCCCTGGTCGAGCTCGGCGAGCAGCACCTCGGCGAACCTCGTCAGGCGCGCTTCCGTGTAGCGCATCGCCGCCGGCTCGTCGCCGTCGCGCGAGCCGAAGTTGCCCTCGCCGTCGATGAGCGGATAGCGCATCGTGAAGTTCTGCGCGAGCCGCACCAGCGCGTCGTACACCGACGCGTCGCCGTGGGGATGGAACTTGCCGAGCACGTCGCCGACGACGCGCGCGGATTTCTTGCGCGGCGTGCCGGAGCGCCCGCCCATGTCCCACATCGCATAAAGGATGCGGGCCTGGACCGGCTTCTGGCCGTCGCCCACGCGCGGCAGCGCGCGGTCCTTCACCGTTGCGATGGCGTATTGGAGGTACTGCGTCGAGGCGTACCGCCCCAGCGGCAGGCTGTCGCCGAATTCACCCTCGAGCGGAGCGAAATGTGGCGGAAGCCCCCCGCCGTTGCCGGCGTCAGACTGTCGCGGCGGGCCGCCCCCGCCACCCGCGCCCGCGCCCGCCTTCGCGGCGGCGCCTGTGTCCTTCGCCGCCTTCGTCGCCGCCGCACTCGCCCCGAGCCCGTCGAACAGGTCTTTCTGATTGCCCATGTCGCCTCTGTTACGAGGCATGGTGGAACAAGGGGGCTACGCCCACTTGAAGATCCCCCAAGCCAGCCGAGTCACGAAATATCCGCATCGACCAGGTTGCCGAACGTCTCCATCCACTCGCGCCGCTGCGTGGCGTTCTCGCGCGCCATCATCATGTTGAAGACTTCGCGGTCGGCGTCGAGCGTGCCGTCTTCGACCCGCACCGGAAGCATGCGGCGCGTGTCGGGGTTGAGCGTGGTCTCCCACAGCTGCTCCGGGCTCATCTCGCCGAGGCCCTTGAAGCGGCTGACGGTCCAGCTCCCGTCCTTCACGCCCTCGTCGGCGAGCTTCTCCTCGATCGCCTCGAGCTCCTGCTTGTCGAGGGCGTACAGCTTGCGCGCGGGCTTGCCTTTGCCCTGCCCCGGCACATCGATGCGGAAGAGCGGCGGCAGGGCGACGAACACGTTCCCGCGCTCGATGAGCTTCGGGAAATGCCGGAAGAACAGCGTGAGCAGCAGCACCTGGATGTGCGAGCCGTCGACGTCCGCGTCGGCGAGGATGATCAGCCTCTTGTACCGCAGGTTGGAGAGATCGACGGCGTCCTCGAGCCGGTGGTGATCGACGCCGATCGCGAGCGCGATCGCCTCGATTTCCTTGTTCGAGTAGAGCGTGTCGCCGCTGTCCTGCCAGGTGTTCTTCGGCTTGCCCTTCAACGGCAGCACCGCCTGGAACTCCTTGTCCCGCGCCTGTTTCGCGGAACCGCCCGCCGAATCCCCCTCGACGATGAAGAGCTCGTTGCGATCCGGGTCGTCCGACGCGCAGTCGGTCAGCTTGCCCGGCAGCACCGCCACGCCGGAGGCCTTGCGTCGCTCGACCTTCTGCGCCGCCCGCGTGCGCGCCGCGGCCTGCGCGATCACGAGCTCCGCGATGCGCTTGCCCTCGTCGACGTGCGTGTTGAGCCAGAGCTCGAACGGGTCGCGGACCATCTGCGCCACGAGCTTCACCGCGTCGCGCGAGATCAGCTCGTTCTTGACCTGGCCCTTGAACTGCGGGTCAAGCATCTTCACCGCGAGCACGTAGCAGGCGCGCGACCACACGTCTTCGGGAACGATCTTCAGGCCGCGCTGGCCCATCGCGTGGTGGTCGATGAAGTTGCGGATCGCGCTGTACACCCCCTCCCGCAGGCCGGCGACGTGCGTGCCGCCGTGGCGCGTCGGGATCATGTTGACATACGCCTCGGCGACGACGTCGCCCTCCGCCGCCCAGGCGATCGCCCACATCGCGCCCTCGCCCTCGGCGAAGCTGTCCGACTCCGACTGCGCGGCGATGTACCGCTCCCCGAGGAAGGCATCGGCGACCGGCGCGAGCGCCGCGATCGCGGCGGCGAAATAGCCCTTGATGCCCTCCGGAAAGTGCCAGGTCGTCTTCTCGATCTTGCCCTTCTTCTCGACGCCCAGCGTGAACTTCACGCCCGGGAGCAGCATCGCTTTCGCACGCAGCAGTGCGGCGATGTCCGCGACGACGATCTGCGGCGAGTCGAAGTACTTCGCGTCGGGCCAGAAGCGCACGCGGGTGCCGCTTTCCCTCGGTCCGGCGGCGCCGATCCGCTTCAGCGGCTCCTTGACCTTCCCGTTGTCGGCGAACACGAGTCGATGGCGCGTGCCGTCGCGGGTGACTTCCACGTCGAGGCGCCGGGCGAGCGCATTGGTCACGCACACGCCCACGCCGTGCAGCCCCCCGGCGATGCGGTAGACGGCGTCCTTGTCGGTCTTGCGGAACTTCCCGCCCGAATGCAGCGTGGTGAAGATCACCTGCACCGCCGGCACCTTCTTCTTCGGATGGAGGTCGACCGGGATGCCGCGGCCGTCGTCGACGACCTCCGCCGAGCCGTCCTCGTACAGGGTGACCGACACGTTCTTCGCAAACCCGGCCAGCCCTTCGTCCGAGGCGTTGTCGATGACTTCGACGAGCGCGTGGTTCGGGTTGACCGGGTCGGTGTACATCCCTGGCCGGTGCAGGATCGGCGACAGATCCTCGAGGATCTCGATGTCCTCGGCGCTGTAGGCCCTAGATTTCGTTGCCATTCTCTGGGTCGCCCCTAGATATTGGGGTCCGTCGGCAGGAGATGATACCGTCATGGCGCCCGCGGCGCGAGCCGAAATGCATTCAGCGGCTGTCTCCCGGCGAATCCATTGTCGCGCCGCCCCGCCCGCCCTCCGGAAGATGGCAGGCCGCGCGCCCCGGTGCGAGCAGGAGCTGTGCGCCGAACACGGCGATCGCCAGCGTGATCCCGGCCCACGTGGGCAGAAATTGCCCGGCCGCCACGACCAGCGCCCACGCGCCAATCCAGACGAGCGCCCTCGTCCAGCGGGCGGGGCGTTCGGTGCGGTCGCCGACCATGAGGCGAGTCTAGCGCGTGAACGCTCCCCCGGCGCTAGAGTAGCAGCTCGAATCTCAATCCTCGGGCAGCTCCTTGGCGCATCCGGCGGACGCAGCTTCCGGCGAGCTCGACTGGCAGGACGGCCAGCCGGTCTCGCGCCGCTTCGGCGACGTCTTCTTCTCCCGCGGCTCCGGCGTCGGGGAGACGCACCATGTGTTCCTCGCCGGTAACGCGCTGCGCGAGCGCTGGGCCGGCCTCGTTCCGGGCGCACAGTTCCTCGTGGGCGAAACCGGCTTCGGCACCGGCCTCAATTTTCTGTGCGCCTGGGCGCTTTGGGACGAGGCCGCGCCGCGCGACGCGCGATTCCACTTCGTGAGCGTCGAGGCCTATCCGCTCCGGCGTGAGGAGCTCGCCCGCGCGCTCGCGCTGTGGCCGGCGCTCGGAACGTATCGCGAGCAGCTCGTGCACCGCTGGGAGGACTTCGCACCGGGCTGGCACCGCCTCGCTTTCGCGCCGGGGCGCGTCACCCTGACGCTGCTGATCGGAGACGTCGGTGCGGTGCTACCGCGGCTCGATGCCGACGTCGACGCGTGGTTTCTCGACGGCTTCGCACCCGCCCGGAACCCCGAGATGTGGTCGCCCGCGGTGCTCGCACAGGTCGCCCGTCTTTCGCGCCCGGGAACGACGTTCGCGACGTACACGTGCGCCGGCGACGTCCGCCGCGGCCTGGAGGGCGTCGGTTTCACGGTCCGCAAGGAAAAGGGCTTCGGCGCGAAACGCGAGATGTTCTGCGGGACGCTCGCGACGCGACCGGCCGGACCGTGGCGCGCGCCGTGGTTCACGCGTCCGGACACACCGCGCGCCGAGCGACGCGCGGTGATCATCGGCAGCGGGCCTGGGGGGGCGTCGACGGCAGCGAGCCTCGCCGCGCGCGGGTGGGCGGTAGAAGTCCTCGAGCGTCGCGGCGACGCGGGTCCACCGGCCGCCGGCAAGCACCAGGGCATCCTCTACGCGCATCCCTCGCCGCATCCGACCGCGCTCAACGAGCTTGCGCTTGCCGGACTCCAGCACAGTGCGCGGCTACTGCGCGGCGGTCTCGTCCCGGATCCCGACGACCATGGCCTCTGCGGCGTGCTGCAGCTGGCGTACGACGACGCCGAGTCGAGGCGACAGGCGGGCGTCGCGGCTCTCGGCGTGCCCCGCGCGCTGCTCCACCCGGTCGATCGCGCGGGCGCCGCCGCGATCGCGGGCCTGGCGATGCCGCACGGTGGACTCTTCTTTCCATCCGCGGGCTGGGTGCACCCGCCCGCGCTGTGCCGCGCCCTGCTCGATCATGCGCGGATCCGCGTGCACCGCAGCCGAACGGCGATCGAGATCGTGCGGACCGGGCCGCAATGGACCGTGCACGACGCCGCGGGACTCGCCGTCACTGCGCCAACCCTTGTGATCGCAGCCGGCGCGGAGTCTGGGCGCTTCGGCGCGACCCGCCATGTCCCGTTGCGCGCGATCCGCGGACAGATCACGCTCATGCCGGCCACGCCGGCGAGCCGCGCGTTGCGGACAGTCCTGTGCGGCGAAGGGTACGTGGCGCCCGCGCGCAACGGCGTGCACAGCCTCGGGGCGACGCACAAGTTCCGCGATCTCGAGGTCGACGTACGCGCGACGGAGAACCAAGAGAACGTGCAGCGTCTCGGCCGGCTCGCGCCGGCGCTGCATGCTGCCCTGGACGCCGCGAACCTCGACGCAGCCGCGCTCGAGGGCGTTGCCGGCTTGCGCTGCTCGAGCCCCGACTACCTGCCTGTCATCGGCCCGGTCGCGAACGCGGCGGCATTCACGCAGGCCTACGCCGCGCTCTCGCGCGACGCGATGCTCGAACCCGATGTGCCGTCACCCTGGCTGGACGGCCTGTACCTGAACACGGCCCACGGCTCGCGCGGACTCGTCACTGCGCCCCTCTCGGGCGAGGTGCTCGCCGCATACCTGGAGGGCGAGCCGATGCCGCTGCCGACCGGCGTCGTGGAGGCCCTTCACCCCAGCCGGTTCCTGCTGCGCGCGCTGATTCGCCACAGGATCGCAGTCCCGCTTCCCCGTTAGCGCGTTGCGGCAGCGGGAATGTGCTTCGCCAGCTCGAGCTTTGCGAGCTGGTTGCGATGCACTTCGTCCGGACCGTCCGCGAAGCGGAGAGTGCGGTTCCACGAGTACATCCACGCGAGCGGGAAATCGTCGCACACGCCGCCGCCGCCGTGTGCCTGGATCGCCCAGTCGATGACCTGCTGCGCGACGTTCGGCGCGAGAATCTTGATCATCGCGATCTCGGCGCGCGCCGCCTTGTTGCCGACCGTGTCCATCATGTACGCCGCCTTCAGGGTGAGCAGCCGCGCCGAGTCGATCATCACGCGCGCCTCCGCGATGCGCTCCTGCGTCACCGTGCGGTCGGCCACCGGCTTGCCGAACGTCACGCGGCCGAGCGCCCGCTTGCACATCAGCTCGAGCGCACGCTCGGCCTGGCCGATGATGCGCATGCAGTGGTGGATGCGTCCCGGCCCGAGCCGGCCCTGCGCGATCTCGAAGCCGCGCCCCTCGCCGAGCAAGATGTTCGATGCCGGCACGCGCACGTTCTCGAAGGTCGTCTCGGCATGGCCGTGCGGCGCGTCGTCGTAGCCGAACACGCTCAGCGCGCGCACCACCTTCACGCCCGGCGCGTCGCGCGGGATGAGGATCATCGACTGCTGCTGGTGGCGCGGTCCGTCCGGGTCGGTCTTGCCCATGAAGATGAAGATCTTGCAGCGCGGATCCATCGCGCCGGACGACCACCACTTGCGCCCGTTGACGACATAATGGTCGCCGTCGCGGACGATGCGGGCCTGGATGTTCGTCGCGTCCGATGACGCCACGTCCGGCTCGGTCATCGCGAAGCAGGAGCGGATCTTCCCCTCGGCGAGCGGCTCGAGCCACTCTCTCTTCTGCGCGTCGTTGCCGTAGCGGATCAGCGTCTCCATGTTGCCGGTGTCGGGCGCCGAGCAGTTGAACACCTCCGGCGCCCAGAACACGCGGCCCATGATCTCGCACAGCGGGGCGTACTCGAGATTGGTGAGCGCGCCGCCGTGCGCCTTCGGCCACCAGAGATTCCACAGCTCCTGCGCGCGCGCCTTCGGCTTCAGCTCCTCGATGATCCGGGTGGGCGTCCAGCGCTGGCCCTTGCGCGTGTTCTCCTCGACCTCCTCGTTGAAGCGCCGCTCGTTCGGGTAGATATGGTCGTCCATGAAGCGCAGGAGCTTCTCCTGCAGCGCCTTGACCTTGTCGGAATACGCGAAGTCCATCGGGTGCCTCCAGCAGGGGATCGAAGAGCGGATGCGCGTATTCTCCCCGATGTGCTGGCCGAGGGGGCGGGTACGAGGAAAAAGGAAGCGCCACCGGCGAGCAGCGCCTCGCCGGTGGGCCTTCCTGCCTGAGACGAAACGGCCTACCCGAGCCGCGTTACGCCGGCTGGAAGATCGTGACGATCGGGCCTTCGACGGTCGCGACGATCGGGTACGGGTTGCCGGGGCCGCCGTCGTCGTGCAGCTGGACCAGCGTCACGAGCTTGTAGACGCCAGCCGGGACGGTTCCGGCGGGAATGTTGATGTTCGCCGCATAGGTCCGCTTGGGACCGGCGCCGAGCACACCCGCGAGCGTGTTGACGATCACAGGACCGGCCACCGGAAGGGCCATCTCGGCCCCCGGACCGATCGACTCGACGAACGCGCGCAGGCGGAACTCGTCGATCAGGAACGGTGTAAACGCGCCGGTCATCTCCCAATCCACCCTGACGCCCCAGTTCTGCGTGGTGCGGATGTGATTGGTCGGAACGGGCGTGTCGGGGGCGGCGAGCTCGAAAACCGTCGCTTGCATCGTGCCGTCGTAGGCCGGCTCGGTGCCGAGTGGAACGCTAAAGTCTGCCATGGTTGCTGCTCCTAGAGGTGACTGTGAGTCGGATCGCTCTTCACGATCCTGCTGGTGCCTCGGCGCGACTCGGGTCGAACCGGGCCGTCGCTTGCACCCTCGCAGCCTAGGCGGCCGGAATTAACCGCCGCTTACCGGGCACTTTCCAGACGCTTACCCGTCGGGAGCGACTGCCGCAGCGCTCCCGTCCCTCAGTGCAGATAGCCAGTGCGGTCAGGCCCTTGAGAACCATCGAACTCGCGCGCGTCGCTCGCAGCTATGCGAAGTCCGCCCGTGCTCGTCGAATGGATCGCATGCTCGTCCCCGCGGTCGAGCGCGATGATCTTGACCCTGTTCGCGCCGTGTTCGATCACGACGCGACGGTTGCACGTCGAGCACAGCCACTCCTGCGCACCCGACGGAAAGGATTGCTGAAGGTTCATCTCGTGCCGTTCGGTGTCGGACATGTCGGCTCCTCGTTCATGCGAGCGCGGGTTCGCGCAGTTCAGCCTGGCCTCGCGGTCCCGCCGCCGCTGCGGGGAGTCTACGCCACCGCGCCCGGATCGACTTTGGTGCGCCGCGCGCAAGACCCGTCATAACCCGTTCGGCCTACGCACTCGCGTAGCCCATTCGAGCAATTCCGCGCCCATGGGTCGGGTGATAGCTTCTCGACACCGAACGGCACCTCTCGGATGGCGCGATGAGATGCCTCCAAGAGACCGCCGAAGGACCGGCCGGGAGTGCCGCGCAACGACTGGACGCTGACCGCAGGCTTTCACTGGACACGAAGGATCGATCGGATGAACGTCCGCTGGCGCCAACCCAAGCCAGGTCGCGAAGCCGCGGAGCCGCGCGCAGGATCGGTCGCAGCGCTGCAAGCCGACGAACATGCATCCGTGCGTGCCTTGAGTGTGAGACCGCACGTCGCCACCGGTCCAGAGGGCGGTCCGATCGTCGTGCAGCTCGTCGAGGCGACGCGGCGACTCGTAGCGGCATTGACCGAGCTGTGCGACCGAGGGAGCGGGCAGGAGCTGTGGCAGTCAGAAACCCGCGAGCGCGCCGCGCGGTTCGCCGGGCAGCTGCATGGCATGGCCGGCGCGGTGCGCGATGCGCTGTCGCGCGCGCCCGAGGACTGTCGCGACGCCTTGCGTTCGCCGCCGAAGGCGAACGCCACGATGGCTGAGGTGCATACGCTGAAGGTGCTTCCCGGGGGTCTGGCGCCCACGCCCGCCAACGAGACAGCCTGCGCGCGAGCCGCCGCTCCAGCGCTCAAAGCCTTCGTCCTCGGTTCATTCAGGGCATTATTGAACGACCAGGTGATCGAGGGCTGGCCCAACTGCAGGGGCAAGGCGATCTTCAAGTACCTCCTGCTCAACCGCAAGCAGCCGGTTGCCAGGGAGGCGCTGATGGAGCACTTCTGGCCGGAGGCGGAACCCGAGGCCGCCCGCAACAACCTCAACGTTGCGATGCATCGGCTGCGGCGCGCGCTGGGCGACGGGTTTCCGTTCGTCCTGTTCTCCGGCGGACACTACCTGCTCAATCCGAAGCTGGCCGTCTCGACGGACGCCGATGCGTTCCTTGCCCACGCGACGCGTGCGGCCGAGCTCGAGCGTGACGAGGACCTCGACGGCGCGATCCGCGAGTACACGGCATGCGTCGGACTCTATCAGGGCGAGCTGCTTGCGGAAGATCGCTATGAGCACGACGAGTGGCTGCTGCCGCTGCGCCAGCAGCTCCGCGACCGGTATCTCCACGCACTCGATCGACTTGGCACGATCCATTTCGGTCGGCAGGACGTCCCCGCGTGCACGACGGCGTGCGCGAAGACGCTCGCCGTGGATCCCTGCAACGAGGGTGCGCACCGCATGCTGATGCGCTGCTACGCGCGCCTTGGGCAGCCGCAACTCGCCCAACATCAGTATCAGAGCTGCATCCAGGTACTGAATCGACATCTCGGCATTCCGGCGAGCCCGGAGACGACCGAGCTCTATCGACAGATCGTGCGGCGGGACGCCGTGTAGCCGCGCCAGTGCTACGAAACAAACGAGCCCCGTGAAGGGGCTCATTAGTTTCTGGCGGAGAGGGCGGGATTCGAACCCGCGTTAGGCTCATCACCTAAACACGCTTTCCAGGCGTGCGACTTAAACCACTCATCCACCTCTCCGAGGGCGGCGATTTTACCTCAGAGGACCTTCCCGGGATTCATGATCCCGAGCGGATCGATCGCGCGCTTCACGGCCCGCATCAGCTCCATCTCGACCGCCGACTTGTAGCGCAGGATCTCGCCGCGCTTGTACTGGCCGAGACCGTGCTCGGCGCTGATCGAGCCGCCGAACTCGGCGACGGTGTCGTGCACGATCCGGTTGATGTCGTCCGCGCGCGCGAGAAACGCGGCCGGATCGCCGCCCTCGGGGTGAGCCGCGTTGTAGTGCAGGTTGCCGTCGCCGACGTGCCCGAAGGTCACCATGCGCACGCCCGGAAACGCGCGCGCGAGCCCCGCGTCGCACGCGGCAATGAAGTCGGCGATCCGCGAGATCGGGATCGAGATGTCGTGCTTGACATTCGGCCCCTCGAGCGCCTGCGCGTCCGACATGTTCTCGCGCAGCTCCCAGAGCTGCCGCGCCTGCTCGCCGCTCGCCGCGATCGTCGCATCGAGCGCGAGCCCCTGCTCGATTGCCTCGCCGAGCGCCTCCTCGGCGAGCGCGCCCACGCCCTCTCCCTGCGTGTCCGACAGCTCGAGCAGGACGTACTGGGGCGATGCGGCCGCTAGCGGCGCCGGCAGCTTCGGATAGTGCTTGCGCACGAGGCGGATGCAGAAGTCCGAGATTAGCTCGAACGCGGTCAACCGGTCACCGGCGCGCGATTGCATGTGCGTGAGGAGCTTGAGCGCGTCCGGGACCGATCCGAGCGCCACGAAGGCGGTGGTGTGGCCGCGCGGCTTCGGGTAGAGCTTCAGCACTGCCGCGGTGATCACCCCGAGCGTGCCCTCGGCGCCGATGAAGAGCTGCTTCAGGTCGTAGCCGGTATTGTCCTTCCGCAAGCCGCGCAGGCCGTCCCACACCTCGCCCGACGGCAGCACCACCTCGAGCCCGAGCGTGAGATCGCGCGTGTTGCCGTAGCGGAGCACCTGCACGCCGCCCGCGTTCGTCGAGAGGTTGCCGCCGATCTCGCACGTTCCTTCGGCGGCGAGACTCAACGGGAACAGGCGGTCGGCTTCGTCCGCGGCCTGCTGGAGCGTCGCGAGCACGCATCCCGCCTCGACCGTGAGCGTATTGTTGACCGTATCGACGGCTCGAATCCGGTTTAGCCGGGACAGGTTGAGCACGATCTGCCGCCCGCTCGCGTCGGGCGTCGCGCCGCCGCAGAGACCGGTGTTGCCACCTTGCGGGACGATTGCGGTTCGCGTCTCTGCGCAAAGCTTCACGACCGCAGCCACTTCCTCGGTCGTCGCCGGCTTGACGACCGCGAGCGCCTTGCCGAACCAGCGCTTGCGCCAGTCGGTTGCGTGCGGGGTGGTGTCGGCGGGATCGGTGAGGACTTGCGCGGCACCGACGACCTCGGAAAGCCGCGCAGTCAGTTGCTCGGACATCATGACGCGATTGTAGCGTCCCGGGTCGCCCGTCCAGCTCAGTACGTGAGCTGCGCGTAGTACGTCTTCTCCGCGGCTGCCCGCGCGTCCGCGAGCGTCCGGATACCGCGCTCGGCGAGGAGCGGCAGGAGGCGCAGGAAAACTTCCGCGGTGACGAGCGCGTCCCCGAGCGCGGTGTGGCGGCCGACCACGGCGACCCCGAGCCGCTCGGCGATTTCCTCCAGGCCGTGCGAGCGGCTCTCCGGATGCACCGCGGCCGAGAGGAGCAGCGTGTCGAGCACCGGCTGGTCGAACCGCACGCCGGTCTGCGCCTCCTTGAGCTGCAGGAAGCGCATGTCGAACGCCGCGTTGTGGCCGACGAGGACGGTCTCTTCCGCGAAGCGCCGAAACCGCGGCAGCACCTGCTCGATGGCGGGCTGCCCCGCGAGCATGTCGGGCGTGATGCCGTGCACCGCGATCGAAGACTCGCTCAGACCGCGGCGCGGATCGACCAGGCTCTCGAACGTCTCGCCCTGGAGCAGGCGTCCGTTTACGATGCGGACGGCACCGACGGCGATGATCTCGTCGCCCTGCGCCGGGTCGAGCCCAGTCGTCTCGGTGTCGAACACGGTGTACGCGAGGTCGGCGAGGGGGCGGTCGTCCAGCGCGTCGGTGGCCGGCGAGCGGCGGAAGAGATCGAAGTCGTAGAACTCCGGGCGACTCGCGAGGCGCGGGCGCTCGCGCGCCACGCCGCGCGCCGGCGCGAGCGGAAGCAGGAAGCGGACGTAGGCGAGCTGCGCCGGCAGGTCGCGCTGGTGCCAGGCCTCTCCGCCGTGCCGCTCGATCACCTGTGCGAGCGACAGCGGACTGTCCTCGCCGCCGAGGGTGAAGGGGTCGGTCTGCCACGCGAACGCGGTTTCCGTGGCGAGCGGCGCCCCGCGCCAGATCAGGTCGAGCTGCGCGTGCCCGGCTGCCGGCACGAGCCGGAAGCGCACCTCGCGCACGTCGAACTCGTCCTTCAGCCGGCGCGCGAGGTACGCGAGGCCCTGCGCCATCGAGAAGCTGTCCACGCGGAGCCAGAGCTCCGGGTCCACCGACTCGAGCTTCACCGGGAGCGAGACGCGCCGCTCGATCCGGCTGCGCGCGAGCGTCAGCAGGTCCTCGCCGCGCATCTCTTCGAGCGGCCATCGCACCTTGAGGCGCTCGGACACGTCGGCGGTGATCCCGTGCAGGCGGTCCGACAACCGCACCGCCTCGTCCCGGATGATGGCGCCGAACCGCGCGCGGCGCGCCGGATCCATCTCGGGGTGCTCGATCAGCGTCTCGATGGCGGCGCGGATGTTCGCCAGCGCGCCGCGCGTGCCCTCGACGAGGTTCTGGAAGATGGCGACCTGACCCGCAGCCACGTCGACCGCCTCGGTGACATCCGAGATCAGGAGGACGTAACCGCCGAGCGACGCGTCGCCCTCCCCGGCCCCCCGGACCGGCGCGGCGTGGACGCGCAGCAGCCGGCCGTCGGCGGTCGCGGTGACGAAGTGCGTGCTCTGCAGCCGCGCCATGCTCTCGACGGCGTGCAGGACGAGATTGCGGTCGATGATGCCGAACACCGACCGCCCGAGCCCGAGGAGCGACGCGTCGCCCTCCCCGGCGCTGCCGAGCAGCGCCTGCGCCGCGGCGTTGTAGAGCAGGATCCGGCCGTCGCGGTTGCACACCAGCACCGCCTGATCGAGCTCGGAAACCAGCGCCGCGAGCCGCTTGCGTTCCTCTTCCACACCGGCCTTCGCCTCGCGCACGGCGGCAGCCACCTCGGCGAGCGCGCGCGCACGGTCCGCCGCCAGCTCGTCGACCGCCGCGGCGAGATCGCCGAGCTCACCGCTGTCCGACCTCTCCAGCCGGTGCCCCGGGTTGCCGTGCACGATGAGCCGCGTGCTCTCGGCGAGCCGGCGCGCGGGCTCGATCGTGCGCGCGAACGCTCGCCATGCGAGCGCGCCGATCGCCACCGTGAGGACAAAGGCGAACAGCACCACGAGACCGATGCGCGGCGCGGTGAGAATCGCTGCCGCGCCGTGCCGTTCGCCCGGCTCGAGGTCGAGCCACAGGACCAGCGCACCCGCGGCGAGGACCATCAGCGCGACCGCCCCTGGCACCGCAACCGCAGCGAGCCGACGCGCGCCCGGGGTCATCCGTCCAGCATGGCCCGGATCTGCGCCACCAGCTCGCGCGTGGAGAACGGCTTCGTAACGTAGGCATCGGCACCGAGCTCGAGCCCCTTCGCCACCTCGACGTCGCGCCCTTTGGCCGACAGCATCACGACCTTCACCGCGCGCGTCGCCGGGTCGCTCTTGAGAATCTGGCAGACCTCGTAGCCGTTCTTCACCGGCATCATGATGTCGAGCAGGACGAGGTCGGGGCGGAACGAACCGACGAGATCGAGCGCCTCCTGCCCGTTCGCGGCGACCTTGACTTCGAAGCCCGCCTCTTCCATCAGGAATTCGAGTGACACGACGATGTTCGGCTCGTTGTCGGCGATCAGGACGCGCTTGCCCATTTCCCCTCCTCAGCCCGCCGGTTGCGAGAGCGGCAACGTGAACGAGAACGTGCTGCCCGCGCCGTGCGTGCTCTCGACCCACAGCTCGCCGCCGAACTGCCGGACGATCCGCCGCGCGATTGGCAGACCGAGCCCCGTTCCCTGCGGCTTCTCGGTGAGCGGATCGCCCACCTGGTGGAACTTCTCGAAGATCACCGCCTGGTGCCCCGGCGCGATGCCGACGCCGTTGTCGGCGACGTCCACGCGCAGCAACGCGTCGCTCTGGGCAAGCGTGACGCGCACGCGGCCCTCGCCCGGTGCGCAGAATTTTACTGCGTTGCCGAGCAGGTTCAGGAGGACCTGCATCAGACGGTCGCGGTCCGCGGTCACGAGCGGCACGCGGTCGGGCAGGTGCAGCTCGAGGCGCACGTCGCGCTCGCGGAAGAGGCCCGCCGTCGCGTTCGCCGCGTCGCGCACCGCCTCCGCGAGGTCGACGGGCTCGGCGGCCCACTGCGCGCGGCCGGACTCGATCTTTGCCAGATCGAGGATCTGGTTGATGAGCCGGGTGAGCCGCTCGCTCTCCTTGAGGACGATCCCGACGAACTGCTGGCGCTTCGCCGCAGGCGCGTCGGGCCTGTCGTACAGGATCTCGGCGAACGCCCGGATCGACGTGAGCGGGGTGCGCAGCTCGTGGCTCACGGTGGACACGAAGTCGTCCTTCATCCGGTCGAGCTCCTGCAGCCGCTCGTTCGCGGCGCGCAGCTCCGCCGTTGCCGCCTCCAGCGCCCGGCTCTTCTCCTCCAGCTCGCGCGAGTAGGCGATCGCCTGCGAGGTCTCGTCGAGGATGCTCATGACCTCGTCCATCCCGAGCGTCTCCTCGCGCACCACCGACGCGACCGCGGCGCGCGCGGAGGCCGAGCCGATCGCGCCCGCGAGCTGCGTCTCGGCGAACTGCACGAGCGCCGCGTCGGTGCGGAGCGACTCCACGCGACCGCCCCGCTGCCGTGCGAACTCGGCGAGCAGCGCGTCGGCGCGCTCGTGGCCGAGAAAACGCGCAAGCAGCCCGCGCAGGTCCGCGACCGAGGCGGTGCCGCGCCACGTGCCGAGCACGCCCTTATCCTGGCGGAACGCATCAACGAAGCGCACCGCCTGCGCCTGCTCGGCGGGAGTGGGCGACCCGGCGAGCGAGACCAGCACGTACGCCCCGCAGTTCGCCAGCATGCTCCAGATCATCGCGTGCGTGATCTCGTCCAGCCCCGCGAGGCCGAAGAGCGCGAGCGGTCGTAGCAGCTCGATTCCCCACGGGCCGTGCGCGACGAACGCCTCCGGGAGCCAGCCCGACCGCGCGAACGAGGGCAGCAGGAGCGTGTACGCCCACACCACGAAGCCGGCGACCAGGCCGGCCATCGCGCCCATCCGCGTCCCGTGCCGCCAGTAGAGGCCGCCGAGCATCGCCGGCGCGAACTGCGCGACTGCCGCGAACGAGATGAGCCCGATCGCGACGAGCGCGTAGGCCTCGCCGGCGAAGCGGAAGTACGCGTATCCGAGGAGTAGCACCGCGACGATGGCGCCGCGCCGGATCCCGAGGAGGATCCGCGAGAGATCGTCGGTTGCGCCCGGCCGCAGGGCGCGCAGGCGCAGGAGCAGCGGCATTACCAAGTCGTTGCACACCATGGTCGACAGCGCAACCGTCTCAACGATCACCATCCCGGTCGCGGCCGAGAGCCCGCCGATGAAAACGAGCAGCGCGAGCCACCCCTGCCCCTCGGCAAGCGGCAAGGCCAGCACGAACGTGTCGGCGTCGACCGTCCCGTCCGGGAACCGCAGCAGCCCGCCGAAGGCAATCGGCAGCACGAACAGGTTTATCGCCAGCATGTAGAGCGGGAAGGCCCAGCTCGCGGTCGCGACGTGCGACTCGTCGACGTTCTCGACCACCGCGATCTGGAACTGGCGCGGAAGGCACAGGATCGCGAACCCGGACAGCACGACCAGCCACGCCCAGCTCGCGTAGCTCCCGGCAGGCCCCTCGAGCGGCGCGAGCAGGCGCGCGAGCCGCGCGTCTTCCGCGGCCCGGCCGAAGAGGTCGGCGAAGCCGCCGTACATCCCGTACGTCACGAAGAGGCCGATGGCGAGGAACGCCACGAGCTTCACCACCGACTCGAACGCGATGGCTGCGACCATCCCCTCGTGACGCTCGGCCGCGTCTAGGTGGCGGGCGCCGAAGAGGATCGCGAACACGGCGAGCAGCAGCGCGACGTAGAACGCAGTGTCAGACAGGATCGGCTGCACCCCCGCCCGCGCAAGTGGCGCGTCCGCCGCGAGCATCGCGACCGTGCCCGAGACCGCCTTCAGCTGGAGCGCGATATACGGGACGATGCCGACGACCGCGATCACCGTGACGATGCCTGCCAGCGCCGCGCTCTTGCCGTAGCGCGAGGCGATGAAGTCCGCGATCGAGGTGATCCGGTTGGCGCGGCTGATGCGCACGATCTTGCGGAGCACCAGCCAGAAGAGCACGGCGACGAGCGTCGGGCCGAGATAGATTGGGAGGAACCCGATCCCGTTCGACGCGGCGCGCCCGACGCTGCCGTAGAAGGTCCACGACGTCGCGTACACGCCGAGCGACAGCGCGTAGACATAGGGGTTCGCGATCAGGCTGCGACCCGCGGTGGCGCGCCGGTCGCCGTAGAACGCGATCGCGAAGAGGACGCCGAGGTAGGCGACCGAGAGCGCCGCGATCAGCGCTGCGTGCGCCATTTCATTCCCGGGGCGGCATGATCGCCACCAGGAGCGCGATCAGGATCGTCCAGCTCCCGAAGAGATACGCGTACAGCACCGGCACGCCGAGCACCGTCTCGGGTACGTTGAACAGGGCGAGCAGCGGGTAGCCGAACGCGAGGCCGCCCGCGAGGAACAGGGCGATGAGCCGCGACGCGACGATACGGTCGTCCTTCATGCTGTGGACCAGCCTAGACGAAAACACACCCCTTGGCGGCTGCCCGCCAAGGGGTGCATGTCGCCGCCGACGTCAGTGCGCGGATGCCGCCGCGCGCCCGATGCCGGTGTTTGAGCGGACGTAGAGCTCCTCCCACATCTCCTCGGCGCGCCGGTCGCGATACAGCAGCGAGCCGATCAGCACCGCAAGGAACCCGAGCGGGATCGAGATCAGGCCTGGGTTGCGCAGCGGGAAGAGCGGCTCCTTCAATCCCACCAGCGAGGTCGTGGAGTCACCGAGCGCCTTGATTGCGCCCTCCGCGCCGGCCTTCGCCTTCTCGGCCGCCGCGATGCCCTGCTTCGCCCTCTCGATGGCCGCCGCCTCGGTGAGACCCGGCCGATCGGCGTTGAGCTTGGTGATGCGCTCGTCCTGCGCCTTGACGATCCTCTCCTGCGCGGCTCTCACCTGCAGAGGATAGGTCATGTTCGGCGAGACGAGCACCAGGCCGATGGCCGACAGCGTGCCCACCACCAGGCCGGCGACCACGCCGCCCGTGTTGCACTTCTTCCAGTAAAGCGTGAGCAGCACTACCGGCAGGTTCGCCGAGGCCGCCACCGCGAACGCCAATGCGACTAGGTGCGCCACGTTCTGACCCTTCGCCAGGATGCCGATCCCGATCGCGAGCAGGCCGACGATCAGCGAGCAGATGCGCGCGGCCTTGAGCTCCTCTTCCGAGGTCGCCTTGTCGCCCTTGATCACGCCCACCCAGATGTCGTGCGACATCGCCGAGGCCGCGGCGAGCACCAGCCCCGCGACCACCGCCACGATGGTGGCGAACGCGACCGCCGCGACGAACGCGAGCATCAGGTTGCCGAGGATCGAGTCCTTCCCGCCGCCGAGGAACTGCGCGAGGAGCGGCGCGGCCATGTTGCCGCCGCGGTCGATCTCGGTAATCGCCGGCGCGCCGACCTTCATCGCGGCGCCGAGGCCGAGGAAGAGCGTCAGCACGTAGAAGCCGCCGATGATCGCCATCGCCCAGATCACGCTCTTGCGCGCCTGCTGGGCCGTCGGGACGGTGAAGAATCGCATCAGTATGTGCGGCAGCCCCGCGGTGCCGAGGACGAGCGCCATGCCGAGCGAGATCTGGTCGATCGGACTCTTGAACAGCAGCCCCGGCTCGAGAAAGCGCTGGCCGAGCTCGGCCGCGCTCATGTTGCCCGCGGCGTCGCCGAGCAGCCGCGCTGCCTGGGCCTGGATGCCCGCGTCGGCGACCGCCGCCCCGAGGAATGCCGGAAGGCTGAATCCGTACTGGCCCCATACGAGTGCCACCATCACCAGCGACGCCAGTACCAGCAGGATCGCCTTGATGATCTGCACCCAAGTGGTCGCGACCATTCCGCCGAACAGCACGTACGCGAGCATCAGCACGCCGACGGTGGCGACCGAGATCTCGTAGTCGATGCCGATCAGCGTCTTGACCAGCACGCCGCCGCCGACCATCTGTGCCGTGAGGTAGAACGTCGACACGGTGATGGTCGAGATCGCCATGAAGGTCTTTACGGTCTTCGGGTTGTTGCGGAAGGCGAGGATGTCGCCCATCGTGTACTTGCCAATGTTGCGGCACGGCTCGGCGATCACCAGCAGCACCGTGATGTAGGCGACGAGCCAGCCCACCGAGTACATGAAGCCGTCGTAGCCGTACAGGCTGATCAGCCCGGCAATGCCCAGGAAAGACGCGGCCGACAGGTAGTCGCCGGCGATCGCCCAGCCGTTCTGCAGGCCCGACACGCCGCCCCCGGCGGTGTAGAAGTCGGCCGCTGTCTTCGTGCGTTTCGCGGCAAGGTAGGTCACGAACATGGTGACGGCGATGATCGACCCGAAGGTGGCGAAGGTGAGGAACGTGTACTCCTTGGCCACCGCCTGGGCGAAGGCCGGGCCGGCGGCCAGCGCGAGCAGCGCGGCGACGGGCAGAACGAGGTTCTTCGCGTTCATGATCGCCTCCTCAGCGGGCCTTCAGACCGGTCGCGTGCGCGTCGCGCGCGATCGCGTCGGCCATGGCGTCGAACTCGCTCGCCTTGCGCGCGTAGAACCATGCGATGCCCCAGGCGACCAGGAACTGCGACAGCGCGAAGACGAGGCCGAAATTGATCACGCCCCAGACCTTCACGCGGTAGAGATCGGTGAAGTAAGCCGCACCGATCGGCAGGAGGAAGTAGTAGACCACCGAGAAGGCCATCAGGCCCCACAGGAAGCGCGACTTCCGCGCATGGAGCTCCTGGAAGCGGGGATCCGCATCGATCGCGGACCAGTTCATCGTCGTGCCGGCCATGGTTCTCTCCTCCAAAGGTGATCTCATCGCGAGATGTTTCGCGCACCCCGGAATTCTAGGCGCGCGGCCTTACGCCGCTCTGACCCCCGGTTGACGCGGGGCTTACGAAGCTGACAGCGAGCTTACTGCCAAGCCTGCATGGCGCGAGCTGCGGCGTCAATCCGCGCCGCATCCCGGTCAGGCCCCGAACCCCCCGCTGCGCAGCGAGAAATCGCGCGCAAGGCGAGCCTGCAACTTCCGGGCCTGTCGCAATGCTTCCTTGAGGATCCGGCGATTCAGCTCGTTGAGAGAATCCGGGTCGAGATGGTTGTGCAACGGCTCGCCACGCGCGGACTGGGCGGCGTTCAGCTGCAGCCGCAGCAGCTGGAGGAACCGGAACGCCTCGCGCCAGGCCTCGGCTTCGACGGCAGGCACGCCGCGGGCGCGGGCGACCCCGGCGATCCGCTCGAGCGTGTTGCTCGCGGCGACGCCCGATGCGAGCGCGTAGATCCGCGCCGACTCGACGAACGGCTGGACGCCGTTCACCTTGAGGTCGAGCGTGCCCGGGTGGTCGCCGCCGCTCGCGAGGACGAAATCGCGCACGAGGCCGAGCGGCGGCTGGTTCCCGAGCGCGTTCTGCGCCATGAGCAGCAGAAAGCCGCTCCGGTCGACGGCGTAGGCGGTGAGCCAGGCGCGCAGCGCCGCGACGATCCCCCGCTCGCCCCAGACCGGCCGGAAGTCGAAGAAGATCGCCGCGTTGAGGAGCGCCTCCGGCTCCGGGCGGTCGATCCACTCGCCGAAGCGCCGGCGCCACTCCGTCGCCGAAAGGCACCAGCGCGGGTTGCCCGCCATGATCTCGCCGCGGCACAGCGGCAGGCCGCACTGGTCGAGCGCGCGATTCACGGCGTCGGCCGCGGGAGCGAGCACCGCACGGCGACCGTCCGGATCGGCGTCGTCCGCGAACACGATCGCGTTGTCCTGGTCGGTGGCGAGCGTCTGCTCGCCGCGGCCCGCGCTCCCGAGCGCAATCCAGCAGCCGCCAGCCGCCCGGAGCGCCGCGGCCGCGCCGGTAAGCTCGACGAGCCGCGCCGTGAGCAGGTCGTTGAGCGCGGTCACCAGCCCGGTGATCGCATCGGATCCGATACCCTCGTCGAGCAGGCGCTGCGGGAGAGCGCGCATGCGCGCAGCCGCGGCCGCCACCGCCGGGACGTCCGTCGCCGCACGGATCGCCGCACGCACCTCGTCGATCCCGCCGCGCCAGAGCGAGAACAACCGCGACTCCGACACCACGCCGACGAGGCGCCCGTCCTCCACGAGCGGAACGTGCCGGATGTTCTCGCGCGCCATCAGCAGCGCCGCCTCGAACGCCGGCGCGTGCGGCGGCAGCGTCCAGATCTCGCGCGACATCACGGCTCCTACCGGCGTATCCAGATCGGCGGCAGGGAGCGCAACGCGCTCGAGCACGTCGTGCAGGGTGAACACGCCGAGCGGCCGGCGTTCCGCATCGACGACGATGATCGACCCGATGCGCGCGCGCTGCATCATCACGAGCACTGTCCGCAGCGGCGTGTCGGGTGCGCAGCTCACCGGCTCACGCACCGCGAGCCCGGCGAGCGGGCGGTCCAGCCAGCGGTCGGCCCCGGCCTGTGCGCCACGGAACGCGTGGACCGGCGCCTCGAGCGGGACGTCCGTGCCGGGATCGGTCGGGGATGGGGCGGTCATTGGGGACGTTTCACACCGCGATTGCGCGAGAGGTTACCGCACCGCGCCAGGTTCGATCAGCCGTACCGATCATGCCGTCGTCGTGCGCCGCATGGTCACCGACGAGCCACGCTTTGCCGGCAAGTCGAGAGACGCGGGGCAGCGACTTCACCCGGCGCCACGCCCTCGGGCGCGACGCCGCCGCGAGTTGGGTACACTCGCACCGCGGGTGCCGGAATTTCTGTGCTCGTCGCCTTCCCGGACGCCCCGCCGGGGCGAGGAACCCTCGGCCCGGTCAGCCGCTCCAACAGATGCAAAGTCTTTCGTCGCAAAGGAGGGTTCATGTCACGTATGCACTGGCAAGACTGGGCGAGCCTGATCCTCGGCCTGTGGCTCGTCGTGGCACCCTGGATCGTGGGCTTTTCGGGGAACGAAGCAGCGACGTGGAATGGCGTGCTGCTCGGGATCGCGGTGATCGTGCTCACGCTGGTGGACGCGTTCCGACCCGACCCGTGGCCCGAGCGCGTGAGCCTGATCGTCGGCCTGTGGGTCGCGATCTCGCCGATGGTCCTCGGGTTTTCGGACGACAAGGCCGCCGCGACGAGCACGGCGCTCACCGGGGTCGTGATCGTGCTGCTCGAGGCCTGGGCGGCGTGGATGGAGCGCAAGCCCCGCGCAACCGCCTGATCGGCCGGCCGGTCGAAAGGCCGGGCACTCACGAAGGGCCGCCGCGCGCGGCCCTTTTTTCGGGTTCTTCGTCGATTTGCGGGTACGAGGGCGCCCGAACGGTCGTCGCTGCCGCAAGTCCGCTCGTCAGAGCTGGAAGTCGAGCGCGAGCCGCGTCTGGAGATCGCGGCCGAGGCGGAACGCTTCTTTGAGCGTGCGCCGGTCAAGCTCGTTCAGCCGCTCGGGGTCGACGCGGTTCGCCCCCTCCGCCGTGAGCGACTCGAGCCCCGCCTGGTGCCGCAGCCGGATCTGCTGGATGAAAAAGAACGCCGCCACCATCGCCTCGCCTTCGGCGGGGCTCATCGCTCCTGCGCCGGCCGCCGCCCGCAGGCGCTCCGCCGTATTGGTCTGCGGCAGCCCGCGTGCAAGCGCCAGAATCCGCGCGGTGTCTATGAACGGGCGCACGCCGTACATCTTGAGGTTGATCGTGTGCGGCGCGTTCGGCGCGTCCTCGGTTGTGAAATCGCGCAGTCGCCCGAGGGGCGGTCGCGCCTGCAACGCGTTCTCGGCCATCAGACGGAGAAAGTTCTGGCGCGAACGCGTCACCCCGACGAACCACTCCCGCAGATCGGTCGCGAGCCGCGCGTCGCCGTGGACCGCGCGGAAGTCGAAGCAGATCGCCGCGTCGAGAAGCGCCTTCGGATCCGAGTTGTCGAGCCAGCCCCGGAGCTTCGCCTTCCACTCGTCAACCGACAGGCATAGCTCGGGGTTCGAAGCCATCACGTTCCCCTGGCACAACGGGTAGCCGCAGGCATCGAGCGCCTCGTTGACCGCGCGTGCGTACGGGAGGAGCTTCGCCCGCGTCGCGCGCGGCGGCGCGCCGTCATGCGCCTCGAACAGGAGCCCGTTGTCCTGGTCAGTGGCGAAGGTCTGCTCGAGCCGGCCCTCGCTCCCGAACGCGAGCCAGCACCATCCGATGCGTTCCCAGTGATACCGCTTGCGCGCGAGCTCGATGATCCGCTGCGCGAGGCGGTCGTTCAGCACGGTGACGAAGAGCGTGAGCTGCTCGGCCGCGACCCCTTGCTCCACGAGCAGCCGGGTGAGCCGGCGCACCCGGTCGGCGAGACCCGCGAGCGCCTCGACGTCGCGCGCGAGGCGGATCTCCATCGTGAGCTCGCCCAGGCCGAGCCGCTGCAGCGAGAAGAGGTCGCGCTCTGAAATCACTCCGACCAGTTGGTCGGCCTCGGTGACCAGCACGTGCCGGATGCCCTGATCGACCATCATGAGCGCGGCCTCGTACGCCGGCGCGTGGCCCGGCAGCGCGAACGGCTCGGGGGTCATCGCGTGCCCGATCGCGCGCCCGAGGCCGCCTTCCGCGACCACGGCCATCAGGTCGCGCTCGGTGAAGATTCCGACCGGACGCTGCCGGTCGTCCACCACCACGATGGCGCCCACCTCTTCGGCACGCATCAGCGCGACCGCCTCGGCGACCGGACGCTGCGCGTCGCACACGATCGGCGCGCGGCGGACGAGCGTGCGCAGCGCACGCGCGAGCGTTCGATGCTCGGCCGCGAGGCGGCGTTCCAGCGGGGCTTCGGGTTCGGCCATCGCGCGCCTGCTCCAGCCCGGATTCTTCACTACCGTGATTCGATCCGTCCAGCAGGATGATCAAGACGGTCGCGCGACCGCGAGACGGTGCGCTTCGCCGCCCGCGCCGTGAGGTAACTCGTTGATTGTGCGCGGGACGATGCCATTCTTGCGCGCAGGTAAGCTGCGGAGCACCGCGTCGAGGCGTTCTGCACCTATCAATACTGCAGCCGCGCCGCGTAGGTGTCGCGCGACACCTCGAGCGCCTGTTTCAGCGTCAGGATGCCGCGCTCGGCGAGCAGCGGCAGCAGCTTCAGGAACACCTCTCCGGTCACGAGCGCGTCGCCGAGCGCGGTATGGCGCCCGATGACCGGGACGCCGACGCGTTCCGCAATCGCGTCGAGGCTGTGGTTCTCGAGGTTCGGATGCAGCGCAGCCGACAGGAGCAGCGTGTCGAGCACCGGCTGGGCAAACCGGATCCCGGTCGCCGCCTCCTTCAGCTCGAGGAAGCGCATGTCGAACGCGGCGTTGTGCGCGACGAGCACCGTGTCCTCGCAGAAGCGGTGGAACGCCGGCAGCACCGCGCCGATGGTCGGCTGGCCGGCGAGCGCGCGCTCGTCGATGCCGTGAACGCGCATGGCGGCGCGGTCGATCGGCCGTTGCGGGTTCACCAGCTGCTCGAACACCTCCTGCTTGAGCAGCCGCCCGTTGACGATGCGCACCGCGCCGAGCGAGATGATCTCGTCGCCCGCCGAGGGCTCGAGGCCGGTGGTCTCGGTGTCGAACACGGTGTAACTCAGCTCCGCGAGCCGCCGCTCGACTAGGTCGGCCGCGGTGTCGATGCGCTCGAAGAGGTCGAAGTCGTAATACTCGGGCCGGCTGCCGACCGCCGCCGGGCGCACTGCCGGGGCCGCGACCGGCTCGCCGAGCGGCAGCAGGAAGCGGAACCATGCGCTGTGACTGGTCTTGTTCGCGAGGCTCCACACCTCGCCGCCGTGGCGCTCGAGCACGTCCTTCAAGGTGAGCGGAGTCTCGTCGGCACCGATGCGCATCGGCTGCGTCTCCCACAGCGCGAGCGCGTCGCGGGCGACGATCGCACCGGTCCAGACGAGATCGAGCTCGGCGAAGCCGCCGCTCGCGCGGGCACGGAAGCGGATCCCGCGCACGCCGTACTCGTCGCGCAGCTGCGCCGCGAGGTAGGCGACGCCCTGGACAAAGGCGAAGCTGTCGACCCTCACCCACACCTCCTCGGGCTCCTCGTCGCTCGCTGTCGGAATGCCGACCGCCTCTTCCACGCGCCGCCGCGCGACGCTCACCAGGTCGACGATCCGCATGTCCTCGAGCGTGAGGCTCGCCTTGAGCGCATCGGCATAGTCGCGCAGCGCGACATTCAGCTTGTCGGTCAGCCCGCGCGACTCTGCGGCGATGATCTGCACGAACTGCGCGCGGCGCTCGGGCTCCATGTCCGGGAACGCGGCGAGACTCTCCCCAGCGGCGCGGATGTTCGCCACCGGTGCGCGCACGCCGGTCGCGAGCGCGTGCAGCAGCGCGAGCCGCTGGCCCTCACGTCCCACCAGCCCGCTCACGTCGTCGAGCGCGAACACCATGCCCGCAACCGCGCGCTCGGTCGACAGGAACGGCGCAACCTGCACCTGCAGCAGCGTACCGTGCGTGGCCCCGGTCACGAAGCGCGTGGCCGGCCGGTCGACGCCGCGATCGAGTTGGTGCTGGATCTTGTCGAGCGCGTGCGCCACCTGGTCGCGGTCGAGGAGCGCGAATACCGAGCGTCCCAATCCGAGCGGGACGTGCCGCTCCCGCCCGCCGCGCTCTCCGCCACCGAGCAGCGCGAGCGCCCGCTCGTTGTAGAGCAGGATGCGGCCTTGCGCATTGCAGACCAGCACGCCCTCGGAGAGCTCGGACATCAGTGCCGCCAGGCGGTTGCGCTCCTCCTCGACACGCGCACGCGCTTCCGCGCTCTTCGCGTCGAGGTCGCGCTCGGCGCGCCGATACGCCTCGGCGAGGCGGTTGATCGCGCCGGCGAGCTCCGCCATCTCCGCGCCACCCGCGGCGGCGACGCGGTAGTCCGGGTTCGCGCCGAGCACCACGTTCGTCTGCTCGGCGAGCTGGCGTACAGCGACCGGGTAGCGACCGGCAAGCCACCTAAGCACGCCCGCGCACACGAAGGCGAGGATCGCCGCGGCGTAGACGAGCCCCGGCGCCTGCTCCTCGAGCACGCGCGCAAGAACCTCGCGGCTGGGTCCCTCGGCCCCCACCCAGACGGCGAGCCCGAAGGCGCCGATCACGGCGAGCACGCCGGCGTAGAAGGCCGCGAGCCACAGCGCGAACTTCGCCCGCGACCTCATCCGCCGCTCGGCTTCGCGCTCTCCTCGAAGAGCCCTTCGATCTGGTCGATGAGCTCCTGGGTCGAGAAAGGTTTCGTGACGTAGAGGTCTGCGCCGAGCGCGAGCCCCTTGCTCACCTCCGCCTCACGGCCCTTGGCGGAGAGCATCACGATCTTGATGTGCCGCCACTCGGGCCGCTCGCGCATGCGCTGGCAGACCTCGTAGCCGCTCTTGATCGGCATCATGACGTCGAGCAGGACCACGTCGGGCGAGTCGCGCTCGATCGCCGCGAGCGCCTCCTCGCCATTGGTCGCCACCTTGACCTCGTGGCCGCTGCGCTGGAGCAGGAACTCGAGTGCAGTGACGATGTTCGGCTCGTCGTCGACGATCAGTACCTTGCGCTTCACTTTCGCGTCTCCTTCCGCGGCCTCAGGCCGCAGCCCGCGCCTCGGCCCGCGCCGGCTCCAGCGGCAACGTGAACGAGAAGCAGGCGCCTTTCCCAGGGACGCTCGCGACCCACATCCGGCCGCCGAAGTGCTCGACGATCTGGCGGCTGATGTGCAGTCCCAGGCCGGTGCCCGGCGGCTTGTTCGTGAGCGTATCGCCCGCCTGGCGGAACTTGTCGAAGATCACCCGTTGCTCCTCGGGGCTGATGCCCGGGCCGTTGTCGCGCACGTCGATCCGCGCGTAGCCGTCGGCCTCCGACAGCGTCACCTCGATTCGCCCTCGGCCAGGCTCGCAGAACTTGACTGCGTTCGACAGCAGGTTGAGCAGGACCTGGATCAGCCGGTCAATGTCGGCGTTGACCGGGGAGATCCGCTCCGGCAGCCGTGCCTCCACCTCGAGGTTATTCTCCTTGAAGACCTGGCTCATGCCCGCGAGCGTGTCGGAGATGACCTCGCGCAGCTCCACGCGGCTCACGTGCCACTCGGCCCGGCCCGACTCGATCTTGGCGAGGTCGAGCACCTGGTTGATGAGCCGGGTGAGCCGCTCGGTCTCGCGGGTAATGATGCCGAGGAACTTCTTGCGCTGCGCGAGCTCCACGTCGGGGTCGGCGAGCAGGATCTCGGAGAACGCGCGGATCGAGGTAAGCGGCGTGCGCAGCTCGTGCGTCACCGTGGAGATGAAGTCGTCCTTGAGCCGGTCGAGCTCCTTGAGGGCCTCGTTCGCGGCGCGAAGCTCCGCCGTGGCCGCCTCGAGCTCGCGCGACTTCTGCTCGAGCTTGTGGCTGTAGACGACCACCTGCGAGGCCTCGTCGAGGATCTCGCGCACCTCATTTAGCGTGAGCGCCTCCTCCTTCGCCACCGCCGCCACCATGATCCGGGCGGACGCGGCGCCGATCGCGCCGGCGAGCTGCGTCTCGGCGAAATGCACCAGCTCGGCGTCGGCCGCGAGCTCGGCGTCGGGCCAGTGGCGACCCCGCGCCCGGGCGTACTCCGCGAAGGCCGTGTCGGCGCCTTCCGGGCCGAGAAAGCGCGCGAGCAGGTTGTAGAGATCGGGCACCGAGGCGGTGCCGCGCCAGAACCTCGCGCCGCCCGCCTCGCGACGGAACACGTCGACGAACAGGCTCGCCTGCCGGTGCTCCTCCGCGCTCGGCGTACCGAGCAGCGACACGACGACGTACACGCCGACGTTGGCGATCATGCTCCAGAGCATCGCGTGCGTGATCTGGTCGAGCCCGGCGAGACCGAACAGCTCGAGGGGCTTCAGCAGCTCGTTGCCGAAGGGCCCGTGCTCGAGCAGGCTCCGCGGCAGCCAGTCGGAGCGCGCGAGCGCCGGGAGCAGCAGCGTGTAGAACCAGACACCGAATCCCGTGCACAGGCCGGCCAGCGCGCCGCGCCGCGTGGCGCCCTTCCAGAAGATCCCGCCCAGCACCGCCGGGGCGAACTGCGCCACCGCGGCGAACGAGATCAGGCCGATCGACACCAGCGCGTACGCCTCTCCGGCGAGCCGGAAGTAGAGGTAGCCGAGGAGCAGAATCAGCACGATCGCGCCGCGCCGGATCCCGAGCAGCAGCCCCGTGAGGTCGCGCCGCTCGGCCAGGCGCAGGCGCCGCTGGCGCAGCAGCACCGGCATCACGAGGTCGTTGCAGAC
The DNA here is from genome assembly GCA_035456405.1 of Burkholderiales bacterium. Lineage (GTDB taxonomy): Bacteria > Pseudomonadota > Gammaproteobacteria > Burkholderiales > SG8-39 > JAGVSZ01. The sequence goes on from DATIDG010000060.1 coordinate 36,090, forward strand.
CATGGTCGACAGCGCGATCGTCTCGACGATCACCATCCCGGTCGCCGCCGACAGCCCGCCGATGAAGACCAGCAGCGCGAGCAGCTCCTGGCGCTCCGCCATCGGCAGCGTGAGGACGAACGTGTCGGCGTCCACCATGCCGTCGGGGAAATGCAGCCGCCCGCCGAACGCGATCGGCAGCACGAAGATGTTGATTGCCAGCATGTAGAGCGGGAACAGCCAGATCGCCTTGTGCAGGTGCTTCTCGTCGACGTTCTCGATCACGGTGACCTGGAACTGGCGCGGCAGGAACATGATCGCGAGCATCGACAGGATCGTCAGCCAGATCCAGCTCGCGTAGCTCCCCGCGACGCCCTCCAGCGGCGTCAGCATCGCCGCGAGCTTCGGCTCGTCGGCCGCGCGCGCGAAGACGTCGCCGAACCCGTTGTAGATCCCGAAGGTCACGAACACGCCGACCGCGAGGAACGCGAGCAGCTTCACGAGCGACTCGAAGGCAATCGCGGCGACCATGCCCTCGTGATGCTCGGCGGAATAGAGATGGCGGGTCCCGAACAGGACGGTGAAAATCGCCAGGATCAGCGCCACCCAGAGCGCCGTGTCCTGGAGCACCGGCAGGGCGCCTACCTTCGCCGGCATGATGATCTCCGGGTACTGCACGAGGATGATAAAGCTGCTCGAAACCGCCTTCAGCTGCAGCGAGATGTACGGGACGATTCCGATCACCGCGATGATCGTGACCACCCCGCCGAGCAGCGCGCTCTTGCCATAGCGGGAAGCGACGAAGTCGGCGAGCGAGGTGATGCGGTTCTGCTTCGAGATGCGCAGGATCTTGCGCATCACGATCCACCACAGCGCGATCATCAGCGTGGGGCCGAGATAGATCGGCAGGAAGCCGACGCCGTCGACTGCAGCGCGGCCGACGCTGCCGTAGAAGGTCCAAGCCGTGGCATAGACCGCGAGCGAGAGGCTGTAGATGTACGGGCTCGCGATGACCGAGCGGCCGCGGTCGGCGCGGCTGTCGGCGTAGTAGGCGATGGCGAACAGCAGCCCGAGGTAAGCGAACGAGGTGACGACGATCACCCAGCCCTGGAGCATGGCGCGCGCCTCCGGTGCCGGCCCGCCCTACCCGTCCCGCTCGACCACGAGCGCCATCAGCGCGATCAGCAGCGCCCAGGCAGCGAAGATGAAGGCATACAGGATCGGGACCCCGAGCAGCGCGCCGGGCCTGTTGAAAAGCGCGAGGAGCGGGTAGTTGAAGAGCAGGAAGCCCAGCATGCACAGCGCAACGAGCCGCTGCGCCTTCTTCTCCAGCGCGTACATGGCGCCTCCTTTCCCCGCGAACGCCGCCGGCCGCACGGTGCAGACCGCACGCGGAGCGTAGGCGGGCGCGCGACCCCGTGTCAACGCCCGGAGGACGAAACGACGTCCCGGGTTGCCTGAAAAGGCTCCGCAGGACCCCGACTCGGCGAGGTTCTGCACCGGGATTGGGGATCCGATTCGCAAGAGGGGCGTGGCCCCTCTTGCCGCGACTCCCTAGTCGGGGCGGCGCACGCGCGCCGTCAGGTCGCCTGCTTCAGCTGCTCCAGGATCGCGGGATTCTCGAGCGTCGAGACATCCTGCGTGATCTCCTCGCCTTTCGCGATCGAGCGCAGCAGGCGGCGCATGATCTTCCCGGAGCGAGTCTTGGGCAGGTTGTCGCCGAAGCGGATGTCCTTCGGCTTGGCGATCGGGCCGATCTCCTTCGCCACCCAGTTGCGCAGGTCGTTGGCGATCTTGTGCGCGTCGGCGCTCGACGGCCGCGCCTGCTTGAGCACGACGAACGCGCAGACTGCCTCGCCGGTGAGCTCGTCGGGCCTGCCGACGACCGCCGCTTCGGCGACGATCGGGTTCGCGACGAGCGCCGACTCGATCTCCATCGTGCCGAGGCGGTGGCCCGAGACGTTGAGCACGTCGTCGATGCGCCCCACGATCCGGAAGTAGCCGTCCTCGTCCATGCTCGCACCGTCGCCCGCGAGGTAGTACTTGCCCTGGAACTCCGGCGGGTAGTAGCTCTTCTTGTAGCGGTCCGGGTCACCCCAGATGGTGCGGATCATCGAGGGCCAGGGACGCTTGATGACCAGGATTCCTCCCTTGCCCCGGCCGACGGGATGGCCGGTCTCGTCGACGATGTCGGCGAAGATGCCGGGCAGCGGCAGGGTCGCCGAGCCGGGCTTGGTCGCGATCGCGCCCGGCAGCGGCGTGATCATGATCGCCCCGGTCTCCGTCTGCCACCACGTGTCGACGATCGGGCAGCGCTCGCGGCCGACCGTCGTGTGATACCACATCCATGCCTCGGGATTGATCGGTTCGCCAACCGTGCCGAGGATGCGCACGCTGGAGAGGTCGTACTTCTTCGGCAGCTCGCCGCCCGCCTTGATGAGCGAGCGGATCGCGGTCGGCGCAGTGTAGAAGACGTTGACCTTGTGGTCCTGGATCATCTTCCAGAAGCGCCCGGCATCGGGGTACGTCGGGACCCCCTCGAAGATCACCGCGGTCGTCCCGCAGGACAACGGCCCGTAGCAGATATAGCTGTGCCCGGTCACCCAGCCCACGTCGGCAGTGCACCAGAAGATGTCGGTGGGCTTGTTGTCGAACACCCACTTCATCGTCAGCGTGGTCCCGAGCAGATAGCCGCCGGTGGAGTGCTGCACACCCTTCGGCTTGCCGGTCGAGCCCGACGTGTAGAGGATGAACAGCGGGTGCTCGGCGTTGACCCAGGTGGGCTCGCAGCTGTCGGCCTGTCCCTCGACCACCTCGTGCCACCACTTGTCGCGCGGCGACTGCATCGGCACCGCCGAGCCGCTCCGGCGGTAGACGATCACGTTCTTGACGTTCTCGCAGCCGCCCATCGCGAAGGCCTCGTCCACGACCGGCTTGAGGGGAATCTCCCGGCCGCCGCGGAACTGTCCGTCGGCGGTGATGACCTCGGTCGCCCCGGCGTCGATGATCCGCTCCTGCAGGCTCTTCGCCGAGAATCCGCCGAACACGACCGAGTGCGTGGCGCCGATGCGCGCGCAGGCCTGCATCGCGACGATCACCTCGATCGACATCGGCATGTAGACGAGCACGCGGTCGCCCTTCTTCACGCCGTGCGACTTCAGCGCGTTGGCGAACTTGCAGACATTCTGATAGAGCTGCTTGTAGGTGATCCGGGTCACCTTGCCGTCGTCGGCCTCGAAGATGATCGCAACCTTGTCGGGCTGCGTCTTGAGGTGCCGGTCGAGGCAGTTGTACGAGGCGTTCAGCTCGCCGTCGTGGAACCACTTGAAGAACGGCGCGTTCGACTCGTCGAGCACCTTCGTGAAGGGCTTCTTCCACGAGATGTGCTCTCGCGCCATGCGTCCCCAGAAACCCTCGAAGTCGCGCTCGGCCTCGTCGCACAGGGCCTTGTAGGCGGCCATGCCGGAGACGTTGGCGTTCTTGACTAGGTCCGCAGGCGGCGGGAAGACCCGGGTTTCCTGCAGGACCGACTCGATCGTGGCGGACATGACGAGGATTCCTCCTTCGAACGGGTTGATATATCGCTTTCTGGTCTGCGTGGGATTCTGGCCGGCGAGTCTTACGGGCGCCTTACGCACCGCCGGCACCGGCAGAATGGAACCACCGGTCGGGGCGGATTGTAAAGAGACTCGCGCAGCGCCCGGCCGCTGACGCACCGCACAGCCTGGGTCGGGGCGGAAACGAAAACGCCGCACCCGAGGGTGCGGCGTTACGTGGGAGGGGGATGCCGGGCTAGGCGACCTTCTTCTGTGTCTTCTTGTCGTCGAAGAACTGCTCGTCCTCGGTCGAGCCGTGCAGCGCGGTGGTCGACGACTTGCCGGCCTGGACGACCTGGGTGACGTCGTCGAAGTAGCTGGTGCCGACTTCGCGCTGGTGCTTGACCGCAGTGAAACCCTTTTCCGCCGCGGCGAACTCCTTCTGCTGCAGCTCGACGAAGGCGGTCATGTCGTTGCGCGCGTAGCCGTACGCGAGCTCGAACATCGAGTAGTTGAGCGAGTGGAAGCCGGCCAGGGTGATGAACTGGAACTTGTAGCCCATGGCACCGAGCTCGCGCTGGAACATCGCGATCGTCCCGTCGTCGAGGTTGCGCTTCCAGTTGAACGACGGCGAGCAATTGTACGCGAGCATCTTGCCCGGGTACTTCTTCTGGATGCCTTCGGCGAACCTACGCGCGAAATCGAGGTCCGGCGTGCCGGTCTCGCACCACACGAGGTCGGCGTACTCGGCGTACGCGAGTCCGCGCGACAGCGCCTGATCGAAGCCCTTGCGGGTGCGGAAGAACCCCTCGGAGGTGCGCTCGCCGGTGAGGAACGGCTTGTCGTTCTCGTCGACGTCGGAGGTCACCAGGTCGGCCGCCTCCGCGTCGGTGCGCGCGAGCAGGATGGTCGGCACGCCCATGACGTCGGCGGCGAGCCGCGCGGCGACGAGCTTCTGCACCGCCTCCTGCGTCGGCACGAGCACCTTGCCGCCCATGTGGCCGCACTTCTTGACGGAGGCGAGCTGGTCCTCGAAGTGCACCCCGGCGGCGCCCGCCTCGATCATCGCCTTCATCAGCTCGAAGGCGTTCAGCACGCCGCCGAAGCCGGCCTCGGCATCGGCCACGATCGGCGCGAAGAAGTCGACGTCGCCCTTGCCCTCCATGTGCTGGATCTGGTCGGCGCGCTGCAGGGTATTGTTAATGCGCTTCACGACGGTCGGGACGCTGGTCACCGCGTAGAGCGATTGGTCGGGGTACATCGACAGGCTGTCGTTCGCGTCGGCCGCGACCTGCCAGCCGGAGAGGTAGATCGCCGGAACGCCGGCCTTGACCTGCTGCATCGCCTGGTTGCCGGTCGTTGCACCGAGCGAGTTCACAAACGGCCGCTCGTGCATCATCTTCCACAGCTTCTCGGCACCGCGCCGGGCGAGCGTCTGCTCGATCTGCAGGCTCCCGCGCAGGCGGCACACGTCGGCCGCGGTGTAACCGCGCTTCACGCCCTTCCAGCGTGGGTTCTCGGCCCAGTCCTTTTCGATCTTGCGGATCTCTTGTGCTTGGTTGCTCATTCCTTCACTTCCCCAAATAGGCAATCGGCCTCGAGGCGGCGCACGCGCCAGCCCCTCCTAGGCTCAAACAACGCGCGTTCCTCCGGTGCGCGAAGCGCGCTGGCCAAGCCCGACGAGACCGGGGCGATGCCCCGGCCACGTCGTTTCACGGAGGTGGCCGGAGATCCTGTCCGGCACAACCAGGCGGGCATCTTCGCACGGTAATGCGGCGCCCCTTCCCTGCCGCAACGCACAGGTTAGCGCGCCGCGTTCGTGAACGCCGCGGAATCACCCGCGGCGCGAGGGGATTCTTGCACGGCGACCTGCTGCAGCGCAACAGGGCCCGGCATCCGGAAATAGAGCCGGGAATCTCGCTCAAATCAAGCGAATGTCTGCGCGATGCGGTGTCACATTTCGCATGGCGGCGAGGAGGCCTGCTGCATTGCGCTAAGCCCGTGATGCAGCAGTGGAAGCACCCCGGCACAAGAGCGCCGCAAGGTACCGGTGCTAGAATCGCGCGCTCTCGCGCCACCCCCTTCCCCGGTCACCGACGCCAATGACTACGACCAGCGCCGCCCCCGTCCGTCTTCGTCCCGTTCCCGCGGCGATCTTCGCCGCGCGCTGGCTGCAGCTGCCACTCTATCTCGGCCTGATCCTGGCGATGGGCATCTACGTCGTGCAGTTCTGGAAGGAGATGCTCCACATTCTGCATATCGTCTCCTCCAAGGACATCAGCGAGACCGAAATCATGCTCGGCGTGCTCGGGCTGATCGACGTGGTGATGATCGCGAACCTGCTCATCATGGTGATCGTCGGCGGCTACGAGACGTTCGTGTCGCGCACGTACATCGAAGGCCACCCCGATCAGCCGGAATGGCTCTCGCATGTGAACGCATCGGTGCTGAAGGTCAAGCTCGCGACCGCGATCATCGGTATCTCCTCGATCCACCTGCTCAAGACGTTCATAAACGCCGCGCAGCTCGAAGAGAAGCAGATGATGTGGCAGGTGATCATACACATAGCGTTCCTCTTCTCGGCGCTCGCAATCGCGGCTGCCGACCGCGTGCTCGGCGTCACGTATCACGAAGAGCACCGCGAGTAGCCGGGGGGCCGATGCAAGCGACTGCGCTACCGTTCGCCCTGCTCGTTGCGATCGCCTGCGCCCTTGCCGCGCCGGCCAGCGCGCAGACCGCCAGGACCGAGGAGCACGTGGTTCGCGCGGTGACCGTCGTCGCCGGCCTCGACCATCCCTGGAGCATCGCGTTCCTGCCAGACGGGCGCATGCTCGTCACGGAACGCCCGGGCCGGCTGCGGATCGTCGGCAAGGACAGGCAGCTCGATCCGCGCCCGGTGGCCGGCCTTCCGGCGGGGATCGCCGAGCACGGCCAGGGCGGGCTGCTGGACGTCGTGCTGCACCCGAGGTTTGCGGAGAACGCGTGGGTGTACCTGTCGTACGCCGCGCGCGACGGGACGGGCGTCGGCACGGAAGTCGCGCGCGGCAAGCTCGCCGGCGACCGTCTGACGGACGTGCAGACGCTCTTCCGCATGCAGCCGAAGTCCGGCGGTGGGCGTCACTTCGGCTCGCGCCTGGTGTTCGACCGCGACGGCTTCCTCTTCATCACGCTCGGCGACCGGGGCGAGCAGGAGCGCGCGCAGCGGCTCGACGATCACGCCGGCAAGATCGTGCGCTTGCACGACGACGGCCGCGTTCCGGCCGATAATCCGTTCGTACAGCGCGCCGGCGCGCGACCGGAGATCTGGTCGCTCGGTAACCGCAACGTGCAGGGCGCCGCGCTGCATCCGCGCACGGGTGCGCTGTGGGCGCACGAGCACGGGCCGCAGGGCGGCGACGAGGTCAATGTGATCCGCGCCGGGGTGAACTACGGCTGGCCGGTCATCACCTACGGCGTGAACTACGGAATCGGCACCAAGATCGGGGAAGGAACGGCCAAGCCCGGCCTCGCGCAGCCGATCCTGCACTGGGTGCCCTCGATCGCGCCTTCGGGAATGGCGTTCTACGACGGCGACCGCTTCGCGCGCTGGAAGGGCGACCTCTTCGTCGGGGCCCTGCGCGACCGCATGCTCGTGCGCCTGAGACTCGACGGCGAGCGCGTCGTCAGGGAGGAGCGGATGTTCGTCGGCACGCTCGGCCGCATCCGCGACGTGCGCGCGAGTCCCGACGGGCTGATCTATCTGCTCACCGACGAATCCGACGGGAAACTCATCCGGCTCGAGCCGGCGGGCTAGCTAGTCGACCCTCTTCCCGTCCTCGAAGCGCTCCGCGGGCTTCTCTCCTTCGAACAGCCGCGCCGGATAGAAGGCGCGGAAGTCGGCGGCGACCTTCTCGAACGGGAAGTCGGACCAGCACCCGTGGTCCTTGACGTACTCCATGTGGCGCCGGTCGCGCGCGTCGTACTCCTGGAACACGGCATCGCCGCGTCCGTCGAACTCCGTCGGACGGACGTGGAAGCGGTCGCACAGCTCGATGTTGAACGCCGGCGCCGCCTTCACCCATTGCCGTCCCAGGTGCAGCACCGCGTAGCCGTGATGCATGAAATACGTGCTTCCCATCCAGGTCTTCAGCTTCTCGGTGGTGAGGTGGTTGACTACGTCGGACAGCCCGATCGCGGCGGGAATCCCGACGGCGCGGGCGGCGGCCGCGAGGAGGATCGCCTTCGGGATGCAGTAGGCGGCGCGCGACCCGAGCACGTGGCTCGCGACGTAGTCGCCGGGATCGAGCGTCATCGAGAATGGGTCGTAGCGCCACCCGTCGCGCACCGCGTAGAAGAGCTTCACCGCCTTGGCGACCGCATCGGTCTCGCCGGCGATCGCCTTCCGGGCGAACTCCCGCACCGCGGGCGTGTCGTGGTCGAGAAAGCGCGTCGAAGCGAGGTAGTCGGGCCCCGGGACCGGGCGCTCGGTGGCGGGAGTGTGGGTCATTCCTGGGCCTCGTGGAGCGGCTACCGCAGGCCGTCGACGCCCTTGACGTCCGCGGCCCGCAACCCGCCCAAGCGTGCGTTCATTCGCCCCCGCGTGGCCATGACGCAGATCACGACGATCTCGTCGGGGAACGGCGCGTCGGGCACCGTCACTTCCATCGTGTCGTAGTTGTCGCGCACGTAGAGGGCATCCTTGTGCGCGAGCGGGATGTCGATGGTCGCGCCGAGCGCGCCGCGCTTGACGTTCGAAGGCACCCAGGCCTTGCCCCCGGCCAGGGCCCGGAAGGCGTCGCCGAACGCGCTCGTGATCAGTGCGACACCGTGCTCGGGCGAGCCGTCGGCGCCGACGATGCAGCCCTTGCCGAAGCTCTGCGGCCGCTCACCGCCGAGCGCGGCGACGGCCTTGCCGCCGATCAGATCGGCGAGCGGCTTGCCCCAGGCCATCAGTCCGGCGAGGTCCTCGCCGTACTCGCGCGCGAACGGGTTGCGGATCACCGCCGCGGCCTTGCGCACGGCGGCCCGGACGCGCGGTCCTGCTCGAGCAAGATCTCCTCGACCGCAACGAACGTCTTGCGCAGCTCGAATGCGGCGCTCATCGCTTCCGGCCGAGCAGCGTGCCGCGGCAGTCCTTCGCGCCGCACAGGCAGGGCCAGCGCCTCTTCTCGCTCGGCGTGTGGCGCTCCTCGAGCGTGATGTTGTAGTCGTAGCCGAGTTCCTCGCCCGGCCGGATCGTGCGGATCGCCTCGATGTAGATGCGGCCTTCCTCGTCGACGGCCTCGCAGTTCGGCGCGCACGAGTGGTTGATCCACCGCGCCGCGTTGCCGCCCTGCCCGGCGTCGATCACCGTGTCGTCGTCGAGCTCGAACAGGAACGTGTGCGTCGGCAATCCGATCTCGTCGGGGTAGAGCTCCGAGGCGAGATCGTAGGAAATGCGCCGCCCCTTGTACTCGACGATGCGCGCGCCCTTCGGGATGGTTCGCGTGGCGAACACGCCGCGCCCGTGGATACCCGATCGCCGGACGGCATACGGCGGTGTGCCGCCGTTCGACTTCGAGGTGTCGTGGCCGTTGATCCTTCCGCCGTGGCCGTTCGGCTTCGACTGCTTTGCCCGCGTCATCCCCTGCGCCCTGCACGAACCGAGGCGGGGATTTTACGCGATCGGAGCGGAGGTCCGGATGACAACGTCGCTGCCGGCGGCGACCGTCAACGCGGCCCCGGCAGGCCTTCAGACCGCGCCCGTGTACTGCGGGAAGCCGGCGTCGTCCAGCCGCTTCTTCTCCGCTTCGTTCTCCAGATACCACTTCACGCCCTGGCTCTGAGCGCCGCCGGCCGCACAACCGACCAGTCCGCCAACGGCGATCAGAAGACCCAGCAGCACTGCGATCCGCAACGTGTCTCTGTTCATGATCACGTCCTGTCCGAAGCAGCAGCCCGAGCACCGGGCCCGGCCTCATTCGCCGATGTACTGCGGGAAGCCGGAGGATTCTAGGCGCTGCTTTTCCGCCTCGTCGGCTGCGATCCACTGCTGGGCGCGGCTCTGCGTCGGACTGGAGGCGCATCCGGACAGCGCGGCGCACGCCGCGACGAGCAGAACCACAAGACTTAGCAGGTCACGACGCTCGTTCATCACCGCCCTCCTGGACCGGGGCGCGAGTCCAGTGCGCCGGGCGGGTCGGTCAATGCCAGTTGTACTGCGGGAAGCCCGCGGCCTGGAGGCGCTGCCGCTCGGCCTCCTGCCACTGCACCCACTCCAGGCCATGCTTGTAGCGCGGATCCGCGGCGCAACCGGCGAGACCGGCGGCAAACAGGGCGAACAGCACCAGTCGTTTCATCGGGTACACCATCGCGTGGTCCATGAGTCGGATGGGACGGCGGACCTCCGTCGTCCTCAATCGTGGTTGTACTGCGGGAAGCCGGCGGCCTGGAGGCGCGCCTTCTCGGCCTCGTTCCACGTGACCCAGCTTACGCCTTCCTTGTAACGCGGATCCGACGCGCAGCCGGCGAGTGCGCCGAACGCAACGACCGCGAGAATCACCTTCAAGGAAGTACGGAAAAAGCTGTCCATGACACACTCCTAGTTGGCGCGGCACACGGCGCGCCCAGGGAGCGAACAAACGCGCGGCGCCCGCTATTCCAGCGACATACGAGTCCGGCCCCGCAGCGGATGCGCGCCGGAACGGCGAAGCAGGGGCCCCGCTTGCGGGGATGCGACCCTGGAGGCGCGCAGCGCACGCGGCAGCGGCGCGCATTCGCCCGCTTTGGGGTCGCACCTACCGCCTGCGGCGGCAGACACTGCTCCGCCCTCCGCGTGCGCGCCGGAACGGCGAAGCAGGGGCCCCGCTTGCGGGGATGCGACCCTGGAGGCGCGCAGCGCACGCGGCAGCGGCGCGCATTCGCCCGCTTTGGGGTCGCACCTACCGCCTGCGGCGGCAGGCACTGCTCCGCCCTCCGCCTGCGCGCCGGAACGGCGAAGCAGGGGCAGACACTGCTCCGCCCTCCGCGTGCGCGCCGCTAGCGGTCGCCGCCGCCGTCGGTGTACTGGGGAAACCCCGCCGCGTCGAGACGGGCCTTCTCCTGCTCGTTCCACAGGACCCACTCGAGTCCCTGGCTGTAGCGGGGGTCGCTCGCGCAGGCTGAAATTGCCGCGACCGCGAGCGCGAGGCACACTGCGCGGATCGCAGTCACGCATCACCCTTTGAGCACTGCGTCTATTCCGGCCTGGGCAATCTGCTCGTCCTCGTGCGATTGAACCCCCGAGACGCCGACCGCGCCGACACACTCGCCGTCGACCTTGATCGGCACGCCGCCCTGCACGGGCAGCACCGGCATCTTGAGCATCGAGAGCCGTCCGCTCTTCACGCGTTCCTCCCAGGCACCGCTCGGGCGCCGCGAGACTGCCGCGGTGCGAGCCTTCTCGACCGCAATCTGGGCGTTGGCGGGCGTGGCGCCGTCCATCCGCTCGAAGCCGAGCAGGTGGCCGCCGTCGTCCACGATGGCGATCGCAACGATCCAGTTGTTGCGGATCGCCTCCGCCTCGGCGGCGGCGGCAACGTGCTTCACGTCTGCCAGCGTCAATGCAGGACGTACTCGCATCACTTGCCTCCTATCGCCGTCCGGATCTGCTCGAGCGCGGTCGGGTCCTCGATCGTCGTCAGATCGCCCGGGTCGCGCCCCTCGGCGAGCGCCTGGATCGAGCGCCGCAGGAGCTTGCCCGAACGCGTCTTGGGCAGCAGGGTCACGAAGTGGACCCGCGAGGGGCGGGCGATCGCGCCGAGCAGGCGGTCGACGGTCTGCATGACTTCCTTCTCCTGCGCCGCCCGCTGTTCGGCCGTCGCCACCTGCGCGGCGTCCTTGACCACCGCAAATGCGAGCGGCATCTGGCCCTTGAGCTGGTCGGCGACTCCGACCACCGCGACCTCCGCAACGTTCGGATGCGACGACACCGCCTCCTCGATCTCGCGCGTGCCGAGTCGGTGGCCGGCGACGTTTATCACGTCGTCGGTGCGGCCGAGGATGAAGAAGTAGCCGTCCTTGTCGCGGATGCCCCAGTCGAAGGTGGAATACACCTGCTTCGTCTTGAACGTCGTGAAATAGGTGCTGACGAAGCGTTCGTCGTCGCCCCACACCGTCGTCATCACGCCGGGCGGGAGCGGCGGGACGATCGCCACCACGCCCTTCTCGTCGGGGCCGCATTGCGACGCGTCGGACTCGCGCAGGAGCTGCAGGTCGTAACCGTAGGCCGCGAAGGACGGGCTGCCGAACTTGATCGGCGTCCTCTCGACACCCGGCACGGCGGTGAGGATCGGCCAGCCGGTTTCCGTCTGCCAGTAATGGTCGATCACCAGCTTGCCGAGCGCCTCCGAGATCCAGACGTGGGTGGGCTCGTCGAGCGGCTCGCCAGCGAGGAAGAGATACCTCAGGCTCGAGAGGTCGTACTTCTTCAGGAACGCCGGGTCCTGCTTCTTGAGCACGCGGATCGCGGTCGGCGCCGAGAACATCACCGTCGCCTTGTAATCCTGCACGATCTTCCACCATATCCCCGCGTCAGGGCGGATAGGCGTGCCTTCGTACATGATGGTCGTCATGCCCGCGATGAGCGGGCCGTAGATGATGTAGGAGTGTCCCACCACCCAGCCGATGTCGCTGGTCGTGAACATCGTCTCGCCCGCGCTGCCGCAGTAGATGTGCTTCATCGAAGACGCGAGCGCGACGGTGTAGCCGCCCGTATCGCGCTGCACGCCCTTCGGCTTGCCGGTCGTGCCCGAGGTGTAGAGGATGTACGACGGCTCGCTCGACTCGAGCCAGGTCACTGGCACCTTTGCGTCGAGGTGCTTCGCGCGCAGCTCCTCCCAGTCGACGTCGCGCGCGGGGACCCGCTTCGCCGCCGGGTCGACCCCGCGATGCACCAGGAGCACCCTCTCCGGCTTCGACTGCGCGAGGCCGATCGCCTCGTCGAGCAGCGGCTTGTAGTGCACCGCCTTGCCTGCGCGCATCCCGCCGTCGGAAGAGATGATCAGCCTGGGTTTCGCGTCGTCGATGCGCGCGGCGAGGCTGTGCGCGGCGAAACCGCCGAACACCACCGAGTGGATCGCGCCGATGCGCGCGCAAGCGAGCATCGCGAACGCTGCCTCCGCGATCATCGGCATGTAGATCAGCACCCGGTCGCCGCGCTTCACCCCGAGCGACTGCATCATCGCCGCCGCGCGGTTCACCTCCGCGTGGAGCTCCAGGTAGGTGTACGTAACGTGCTTGTCGACCTCGGTCGAGATCCAGACCAGCGCGGGCTGGTCGCCGCGCGCGGCGAGATGCCGGTCGACCGCGTTGTAGCACAGGTTGGTCTCGCCGCCGACGAACCACTTCGCGAACGGCGGTCGCGAGTAGTCCAGCACCCGCCCGAACGGCTTGTGCCAGTCGACGAGCTTCGCCTGCTCGGTCCAGAACGCGTCGCGGTCCTCGAGGGAACGGGCATGAAAGGCCCGGTATGTCTCACCAGCCATGACTCCTCCTTCGTCGGATCTACCGCTCCTGGGCGTCTCGTGTTGTCCGCAACGGCCGGTCTGCGCCGCCTCATGCCGCCATGTCGACGACCACCCTGCCCCGCACCCGCGCCTTGATGAAGTCATCGAACGCCTTGGGCAGGTCGTCGAACGGGATGGTACGGGTGAGCTGCGCGAGATGCTTCGGGCGCATGTCGGTCGCCAGCCGCTGCCACACGTGCTGGCGCTGCGCCATCGGACAGTTCACCGAATCGACGCCCAGCAGGCTCACGCCCCGCAGGATGAACGGCGCGACGGTGGTGTTCAGGTTCATGCCCGCCGCGAGGCCGACCGACGCGAGCGGCGCGCCGATCTGCATGGTGCTCGCCAGCCAGGCGAGCATCTCGCCGCCGAGATTGTCCACCGCGCCGGCCCACGTCGCCTTGTCGAGCGGCTTGATCTTCGCGAGATCTAGGCTCGAGCGGAGCATCACCTCCTTCGCGCCGATGCCCTTCAGGTAGTCCGCCTCGTGCTCCTTGCCGGTGATCGCGACGACGTGATGGCCGAGGCCGGCGAGGATGTCGATCGCGATCGACCCGACGCCGCCGGTGGCGCCGGTGACCGCCACCGGTCCGGCGCCGGGCTGCAGCCCCTCGTGCTCCATCCGGACGACCGCGAGACCCGCGGTGAAGCCGGCCGTGCCGAGCGCCATCGCGTCGAAGAGGCTCATCCCCTTCGGCATCGGCACGACCCAGTCCGCCTTGACCCGCGCGTACTCGCCGTAGCCGCCGTCGTGCGCGACGCCGATGTCGTAGCTCGTGGCGACGACCGCGTCGCCCTTCTTGAAGCGCGGGTCGCTCGACTCGATCACGGTGCCCGAAAGGTCGATGCCGCCCACGCACGGGAACCGGCGAATGATCCGGCCCGCGCCGGTCGCGGCGAGCGCATCCTTGTAGTTCACGCACGAGTAGGCGACGCGGACGGTCACCTCGCCCTTGTCGAGCTCGTCGATCGACGCCTGTTCGAACGAGGCGACGACCTTCTTCTCGACCTCGCGCAGACGATAGACCCTGAACTTTTCCATTCGCGGTGCCTCCTTCCTTATAACCCGTGCGCCTGACGCGGCGCTTACGTGGATGCGGCGACCGGCGCCGGCGATTCGCCCACCAGCGCCACCGGGCCCGCACCCGGGCCGCGCCGCGCCGCAATCAGGTACTCCTGCGTCTGCATCTCGATCAGCCGGCTCACCGTGCGCTGGAACTCGTGTGCGAGCTTTCCCTCCGGGTACAGCCCCTCGGGCGCGGCCTCCGCCGAGACGATCAGGTTCACCTTGGCATCGTAGAAGACGTCGACGAGCAGCGTGAAGCGCCGCGCCGCGTCGGCCTGGCGCGCAGTCATCCGCGGCACGTTGGACACGAGAACGGTGTGGAAACGCTGCGCCAGATCGAGGTAGTCGAGCTGGGAGCGCGGCCCGCCGCAGAGCACCTCGAAATCGAACCACACCACGCCGCCCGCGCGCTTGCGGTGCCGGACCACCCGGCCCTCGACGTCGAGATCGTGGAACTCCTCCTCCACGTCGGCGACCTGTCGGAACGCACGCTCGAGCGCGCGCTCCGCCTCGGGGCCGAGGGGCGTGTGATAGACCTCGATCCTCTCGAGTGCGCGGCGCCGGTAGTCGACCGGCCCGTCCAGCGGAACGAGGTCGAGGCGCTCCTTGATGAGCCCGATCGTGGGCAGGAAGCGGCTGCGCTGCAGCCCGTCGGCGTAAAGCGCATCCGGTTGATAGTTCGAGGTCATGCAGAACACGACGCCGCGCTCCATGGTCTGCTGGAGCAGCCGTCCGAGGATCATCGCATCGGCGATGTCGTTGACGTGAAACTCGTCGAAGCAGATCAGCCGGTAGCGCTTCGCGACGCGCGCGGCGACCGCATCGAGCGGATCCTCGCGCCCCTTCAGGCGCTCGAGCTCCCGGTGGATGTCGCGCATGAAGTGATGGAAGTGGACCCGGCGCTTGCGCACGAGCGGCACCGTCAGGTAGAAGCTGTCCATCAGGAAGCTCTTGCCCCGTCCGACCGGGCCCCAGAGGTACGCCCCGCGCGGCAGCGGCGGCCGCACCACCATGCGCCGCAGCGCGCTGGAGCGCCGCGACTTGTAGTCCACCCACTGCTCGTAGGTCCGCTGGAGCCGCTGCACGGCGGCGTATTGCGCGTCGTCCGCGACGAAGCCGCGCCGCGCCAGCGTCTCTCGGTAGTACTCGAGGACGGTGAGCGGGAGCCGCTTCGCCGGCTCGGTGTACTCCGCCGAGTCGAACACGCTGTCCCCGATCGAGGGCAGGTGCTCCTGCCCTGCGGGCGCGGAAGGGTTGTCCTGCATCGAAGCCGTCAGCCGTTGGTTGCCGGCCCAAGTCTACTGCAAGGCCCGAGGCTGACGGCCTGCCGCTTCACATGTTGAGGGCGCGCTTGTCGACGGCGAGCGCCGCCTCGTGCATCACCTCCGACAGCGACGGGTGCGCATGGACGATCCGCGCGATGTCTTCGGAGGCGGCGCGAAACTCCATCGCTACGACCGCCTCGGCGATCAGCTCCGAGGCGTGCGTGTTGATGATGTGCACGCCCAGGATCTCGTCGGTCCGCTGGTGCGCGAGCATCTTCACGAAGCCGCTCGTGTCGCCGTGCCCGAGCGCGCGGCCGTTGATGCTGAACGGGAACTGCCCGACGCGGTAGGGCGTGCCGTCGCTCTTGAGCTGCTGCTCCGTCTTGCCCACCCAGGCGATCTCGGGCGAGGTGTAGATGACCCAGGGGATGGTTTCGAGGTTGACGTGGGCCTTCTGGCCCGCGATCAGCTCCGCGACCATGACGCCCTCCTCCTCCCCCTTGTGCGCGAGCATCGGCCCGCGCACGACGTCGCCGATCGCATAGACGTTGGGGAGGTTGCTGCGGCAGTGGTCATCGACCTCGACGCAGCCGCGCGCGTCGATCTTGAGGCCCACCGCGTCGGCACCGAGCCCGTCGGTGTTCGGCACGCGCCCGACTGACACGACTAACCGGTCGCACTCGAGCTGCTCCGCCTTGCCATCGAGCTCGTAGTCGACCTTGACGCCTTTCTTCGTTGCCTCGACCTTGCCGATCTTCACCCCGAGGCGGATGTCGAGTGCCTGCTTCCTGGTGAAGATCTTCCAGGCTTCCTTCGAGACGCTCTCGTCCGCCGCGGCGAGAAAGGTCGGCAGCGCCTCGAGCACCGTGACTTGCGCGCCGAGCCGACGCCAGACGCTCCCCAGCTCGAGGCCGATCACGCCGGCGCCGATCACGCCGAGCCGCTTCGGCAACTCGGTGAATGCCAGCGCGCCGACGTTGTCGCAGACGACCTCGTTGTCGACCGGCACGCCCGGAAGATGCCGCGCCTTCGACCCGGTGGCGATCACGACCGCCTTCGCCTCGACGATCTCGGCCGCCCCGGCCCCGCCGACCTCGACCTGCCAGCCCGCGCCGCCCCGTCCGACGAACTTGCCGTGCCCCTTCAGCCAGGCGATCTTGTTCTTGCGGAAGAGCGTTTCGATGCCCTTCGTCATCTTCGCGACGACCGCCTCCTTGCGCGCGAGCATCTTGCCAACGTCCATCTTCGCCCCGGTCACGGTGACGCCGTGGTCGGCGAGGCCGGTCAGCGCGTGCTCGTACTGCTCGGACGATTCGAGCAGTGCCTTCGACGGGATGCAGCCGACGTTCAGGCAGGTCCCGCCCAGCTTGGGCTCGCCGGCGGGATTGCGCCACGACTCCGCGCACGCGGTCGAGAGACCGAGCTGTGCCGCGCGGATCGCCGAGATGTAACCGGCCGGTCCGGCGCCGATGACGAGAACGTCGAACGTCTGTGCCATACCAGAGACCCCTTAACCGCAAAGTCGCGAAGCGCGCAAAGGTCGCAAAGACCTTTCGTTGCGCTTCTTTGCGTCTTTCGCGTCTTTGCGGTGAATGCCTTAGATGTCGAAGAGGAGCCGCGACGGATCCTCGAGCGCGTCCTTCATCGCGACGAGCGAGAGCACCGCCTCACGGCCGTCGATGATGCGGTGGTCGTAGGAGAGCGCGAGGTAGTTCATCGGGCGGATCACGATCTGGCCGTTCTCCACCACCGCGCGGTCCTTCGTCGCGTGAATGCCGAGAATCGCGCTCTGGGGCGGGTTGATGATCGGTGTGGACAGCATCGATCCGAACACCCCGCCGTTGGAGATCGAGAACGTGCCGCCGGTCAGCTCCTCGATGCTGAGCTTGCCGTCCTGGGCGCGCTTGCCGAAATCGGCGATCTTCTTCTCGATCTCGGCGAACGACAGCTGGTCGGCGTCGCGAAGGATCGGCACCACCAGGCCGCGCGGGCTGCCCACCGCGATGCCGATGTCGAAGTAGCCGTGGTAGACGATGTCGTTGCCGTCCACCGACGCGTTCACGACCGGGAACTTGCGCAACGCGTGCACCGCGGCCTTCACGAAGAACGACATGAAGCCGAGCTTCACGCCGTGCTCCTTCTCGAAGCGCTCCTGGTACTTCTTGCGCAGCTCCATCACCGGCTGCATGTTGACCTCGTTGAAGGTCGTCAGGATCGCGGCGGTGGACTGGGAGAGGACCAGACGCTCGGCGACGCGCGCCCGCAGGCGACTCATCGGGACGCGCTGCTCCGGGCGGCCGGCGAGGATCTTGTCGACGCTCACCGGAGCGGGCGCCTGAGGGAGCGCCGGCTTCACTACTGGGGGAGCCGCGGGTCCGGGTACCGCGGCGGGCGCGGCCGTCTGCGCCCGCGTCAGCTGCTCCAGCACGTCGCCCTTCGTGATGCGCCCCTCCCGCCCGCTGCCGGTGATCCGGGTCGGATCGACCGCGTGCTCCTCGACGAGCTTGCGGGCCGCGGGCATCAGGCGCGCATCTTGGCGCGCGGCCTCGGGCGCAGGACTCGGCGTCGGGGCGACGGCGACGGGCTCGGGACGAACCGCGGGCGCCGCCGGCGCCGCCGCCCCGGCCGCCGCTCTGGCCTCGGTGTCGATCGTCGCGATCACCTCCCCGGCGACCACCGTCACGCCGTCGCCCTTGAGCACCTTCGCGAGCACGCCATCCGCGGGCGCCGGCAGCTCCAGGACGACCTTGTCGGTCTCGATGTCGATGAGGTTCTCGTCGCGCTTAACAGCCTCGCCTTCCTTCTTGTGCCACGCGAGCAGCGTCGCCTCGGCAACCGATTCCGACAGCTGCGGCACCTTCACTTCGACCAGCATTGGAGACTCCGTTCGGTTTTTCACCGCGGTCGGCTGAGCTTCCCGACGGTGTACTGCAAAAACTCGAGCGCGTAACGCGCCGGAGGCTGCGCCGCGATCGCGCGCGGCGCACGGTACACGAGGACTGCTACGTCATCTGAGCTTCCCGAGCGCCTGGTCGACGAGGGCCTTCTGGCGCTGGTTGTGCCGCTGCAGGTAGCCGCCCGCCGGCGCGGCCGCGGAGGGCCGCCCGGCGAAGAAGAGCTTCTGGTCCGGCCGCATGTTCTCCACCAGGTAATGCTGCGTCTGGTACCAGGCGCCCTGGTTCTGCGGTTCCTCCTGGCACCACACCACTTCGTGCGCGTTCGCGTAGCGCTTCATCTCGGCGGCGAACTGCTTGTGCGGGAACGGATACAGCTGCTCCACCCGGATGAGGGCGACGTCGTCCAGCCGCCGCTCGCGCCGCGCGACGAGGAGGTCGTAGTACACCTTCCCCGCGCAGGCGACGATGCGCGTGACGTCCTTCGCTTCCAGCGCGTCGATCTCGCCGATCACGGTCTGGAACCCGCCTTTCGCCAGGTCCTTGAGGCTCGAGACCGCCTCGCGCTTGCGCAGCAGCGACTTCGGCGTGAGCACGATGAGCGGTTTCCTGAACGGCCGCACCATCTGCCGGCGGAGCAGGTGGAAGATCTGCGCGGGCGTGGTCGGCACGCACACCTGGACGTTGTGCTCGGCGCAGAGCTGCAGGTAACGCTCGAGCCGCGCCGACGAGTGCTCCGGCCCCTGGCCCTCGTACCCGTGCGGGAGCAGCATCGCGAGGCCGCTCATCCGGCCCCACTTCGCCTCGCCCGAGGTGATGAACTGGTCGATGACCACCTGGGCGCCGTTCGCGAAGTCGCCGAACTGCGCCTCCCAGACCACGAGCTCGTTCGGTTCGGCGCAGGCGTAGCCATACTCGAAGCCGAGCACCGCCTCCTCGGAGAGCACCGAGTCGATCACCACGAAGTCGGCCTGGCCCTCCTGCAGGTTCGAGAGCGGGATGTACGAGCCGGCGTCCCACCGCTCGCGGTTCTGGTCGTGGAAAACCGCGTGGCGGTGCGCGAACGTCCCGCGGCCCGAGTCCTGGCCGGAGAGCCGCACGCCGTAGCCGCTCACCAGGAGCGACGCGTACGCGAGGTTCTCCGCCATGCCCCAGTCGAGCATCTGCTTGCCGCGCGCCATCTCGCGGCGCGCCTGGACGACCCGCTCGACCGACGGATGCAGCTTGAAGCCCTCGGGAATGGTCGTGAGGCGCGCGCCGAGGTGCTCGAGCTCCTTCAGCGGCACCGCGGTGTCGGCGGCGTCGGTCCACTTCGCGCCGAGGAAGGGCCCCCAGTCGACCGCGTACTTGCGCTGGAAGTTGGAGAGCACCGGGCTGGACGTCTGCCGCCCCTCGTCGAGCGCCTGGCGATAGTCGCGAATCAGCCGCTCCGGCTCGTCGGCCGCGACCACGCCCTGCGCCACGAGCTTGTCGGCGTAGAGCTTGCGCGTGCCCGGGTGCTGGGCGATCCTCTTGTACATCAGCGGCTGGGTGACGAACGGCTCGTCCTGCTCGTTGTGGCCCAGGCGCCGGAAACACACCAGATCGATCACGACGTCCTTCTTGAACTCCTTCCGGAAGTCCATCGCGAGCTGCGTGATGAAGAGCGCGGCCTCGGGATCGTCGCCGTTCACGTGGAAGATCGGCGCCTCGATCATCTTCGCGACGTCGGTGCAGTAGATGCTCGAGCGCGCATCGCGCGGATCGGAGGTGGTGAACCCGATCTGGTTGTTCACGATGAGATGCACCGTGCCGCCGGTCGAGTAGCCGCGCGTCTGCGACAGGTTGAGCGTCTCCATCACCACGCCCTGGCCGGCGAACGCGGCGTCGCCGTGCAGGAGGACCGAGACCACCTTCTCGCCGCCGCGGTCCTTGCGCCGGTGCTGGCGCGCGCGCACCGAGCCCTCGACGACCGGATTCACGATCTCCAGGTGTGACGGGTTGAAGGCGAGCGTGAGGTGCACCGGCCCACCCGGCGTCGACACGTCGGAGGAGAAGCCGAGGTGGTACTTCACGTCCCCGAGCGAGGTGCTGCCCGGGCTCTCCGCCTTGCCTTCGAACTCGGCGAACAGGTCCTTGGGCGACTTGCCGAGCGTGTTGACCAGCACGTTGAGGCGCCCGCGATGCGCCATGCCGATCACCAGCTCCTCGACGCCGTGCGCGCCCGCGCGCTGCACGAGCTCGTCCATCATCGGAATGATCGTCTCGCCGCCTTCGAGCGAGAAGCGCTTCTGCCCGACGTAGCGAGTGTGCAGGTACTTCTCGAGCGTCTCGGCTGCGGTGAGCCGCTCGAGCAGGCGCCGGCGCACCTCCGGCGAAAGCTGGGGCCGGCCGCGCACCGCCTCCAGGCGCTGCTGGATCCAGCGCTTCTGCCCCGGGTCCGAGATGTACATGTACTCGGCGCCGATCGTGCCGCAGTAGGTCTCGCGCAGCTGCTGCAGGACGTCGCGGAGCGTCGCGCGCTCGGGCCCGACGAGCGTGCCGGTGTTGAAGACCGTCTCGAGGTCGGCCTCGCTGAGGTCGTAGTAGGCCGGCTCCAGCTCGGCGATCGGCGGCCGCGGCAGGCGCTTGAGCGGATCGAGCTCCGCCCACCGATTGCCCAGGAACCGGTAGGCGTTGATCAGCATCTGCACGTAGACCTGCTTGCGCTCGACGCCGAGCTCCGCCGGCGCCGCCGGGGCGCGCAGCGTGCCCTGCTTCGCGCGCTGCGCGAAGGACTCGACGATCGGCGCGTGCGCGACGTCGCGCCCGTCGCCGCCGGGGAGCACCTGCATCTTGTCGAAGTACTCGCGCCACTCCTCCGGCACCGACTGGGGGTTGTGCAGGTAGGACTCGTAGAGCTCCTCCACGAACGGCGCGTTGCCGCCGAAGAGGTACGAGGTGGAGAGCAGTTCCTTCATCATGGCCGGTGCGCCTTCCGCGCGTTCAACGCTTGTCGATCGCCACCACGTCCCGCCGGTCGATCGCCACCACGTCCCGCCGCGCCGCACCGGTGTAGAGCTGGCGCGGCCTGCCGATCTTCTGGTCGGGGTCGGAGATCATCTCGTTCCACTGCGCGATCCAGCCCACCGTGCGGGCGAGCGCGAAGATGCAGGTGAACATCGAGGTTGGGATGCCGAGTGCGCGCTGCACGATCCCGGAGTAGAAGTCGACGTTGGGATAAAGCTTGCGGCTCACGAAGTACTCGTCCTCGAGCGCGATCTTCTCGAGCGCCATCGCCAGCTTGAAGAGTGGATCGTCCGCGAGGCCGAGCTCGCCCAGCACCTCGTAGGTGGTCTCGCGCATGAGCTTCGCGCGCGGGTCGTAGTTCTTGTACACGCGGTGCCCGAAGCCCATCAGCTTCGCGCCCGAGTTCTTGTCCTTCACCTTGGCGATGAACTCGCCGATGCGCGCGACCCCGCCATTCCGCTGCAGGTCCTCGAGCATGCTGAGCGCCGCCTCGTTTGCGCCGCCGTGCGCCGGACCCCACAGGCATGCGATCCCCGAGGCGACGCACGCGAACGGGTTCGCGCCCGAGGAGCCGGCGAGCCGCACCGTGGAGGTCGAAGCATTCTGCTCGTGGTCGGCGTGCAGGATCAGGATGCGGTCGAGCGCCCGGACCAGCACGTCGTTCACCACGTAGTCCTCGGCCGGCACGCTGAACATCATGCGCATGAAGTTCGCGCTGTAACTGAGGTTGTTCCGCGGATAAACGAACGGCAGCCCGATCGAGTACTTGTAGGCCATCGCCGTCAGCGTCGGCATCTTGGCGATGAGTCGGTAGGCCGCGACCTCGCGCTGGCGCGGGTCGTTGATGTCGAGCGAGTCGTGATAAAAGGCGGAAAGCGCCCCGACCACCCCTACCATCACCGCCATCGGATGCGCATCGCGCCGGAACCCGGTGAAGAAGCGGTTGATCTGGTCGTGCACCATGGTGTGGCGTGTGACCGTCTGCACGAACTTGTCGCGCTGCGAGCGGTCGGGCAGGTCACCGAACAGGATCAGGTAGGCGACCTCGAGGAAGTCGCAGGTCACTGCGAGCTGCTCGATCGGATAGCCGCGGTAGAGCAGGATGCCCTGGTCGCCGTCGATGTAGGTGATGCCCGACTGCGTGCTCGCCGTGGACAGAAAGCCGGGATCGTAGGTGAACATCCCGGTCTTGCCGTACATGGAGCGGATGTCGACGACCTCCGGCCCGATCGTGCCCGAGAGCACCGGGAACTCGACCGTCTTGCCGTCCCCGTAGTTCAGTATCGCCTTGCCCATCGGTCTCTCCTCGTCGTCTTGACCTTCGCGCCGCCCGCGCCGCCGGCGCGACCGGACGTTCATGCATCCCTGATCATTGCCACGACCGGGGCGAGCTGCGGGTCGTCGGACTCGACGCGCCCGCTGAACAGGTCCCAGAGGTCGTTGTCCCCGTACTCCAGCAGTACGTTCAGCACCGCTAGCCGTCCCTCGTCCAGGTCGGCCGCATGCCGCTCGAGGAACCGCGCCAGCACGAGGTCGTTCTCCAGCAGCCCCCGCCGGCAGCGCCAGCGCAGCCGCCGCAGGTCGGCGTCGGCGAGAGCCATCGGACCTGGCCGGCCGGAACCGCGCTAGACCGTGCGTTTCACCATCAGCTCCTTGATCTTGCCGATGGCTTTGGTGGGATTCAACCCCTTCGGGCACGCCTCCACGCAGTTCATGATGGAGTGGCACCGGAACAGGCGGTACGGGTCCTCGAGGTTGTCGAGCCGCTCGGCGGTCGCCTGGTCGCGGCTGTCGGCGATGAAGCGGTAGGCCTGCAGCAGCCCCGCCGGGCCGACGAACTTGTCCGGGTTCCACCAGAACGACGGGCAGGACGTCGAGCAGCAGGCGCACAGGATGCACTCGTAGAGGCCGTCCAGCTCCTCGCGGTCCTCCGGCGATTGCAGCCGCTCCTTCTCGGGCGGCGGGTCGTTGTTGACGAGGTACGGCCGGATCGAGTGGTACTGCTTGAAGAACTGCGTCATGTCCACGATCAGGTCGCGGATGACCGGCAGGCCGGGCAGCGGCTTGAGCACGACCGGCTCCTTGAGCGCGGCGATCTTGGTGATGCACGCGAGGCCGTTCCTCCCGTTGATGTTCATCGCGTCCGACCCGCACACGCCCTCCCGGCAGGAGCGGCGGAAGGCGAACGTGTCGTCCATCGCCTTGACCTTCACGAGCGCATCCAGAAGCATCCGGTCCGAAGGCTCGACCTTGACGTCGTAGTCCTTCATGTAGGGCTTGGCGTCCTTGTCGGGGTCGTACCGCTGGATCCTGATGCGCATGGGATGGGAACGTCCGTGGTGAATCAGTACGCCCGCGCCTTGGGCGGAATGGTCTCCACCGTCAGCGGCTTGAGGTGCACCGGCTTGTACTCGAGCCGGTCGCCCTGCTTGAACCAGAGCGTGTGCTTGAGCCAGTTCTGGTCGTCGCGGCCGTTGGGGAAGCCCGGCCGGTCGTGGTAGTCGGCCCGGTCGTGCGCGCCGCGCGACTCCTTGCGCGCCTCGGCCGACACCATCGTGGCGCGCGCCACCTCGATCAGGTTGTCGAGCTCCAGCGCCTCGACCCGTGCGGTGTTGAACACCTTGCTCTTGTCCGTGATGCCGGTGCGCCCCACCCGTTCGGACAACGCGCGGATCTTCTGCACGCCCGCCGCCAGCAGGTCCGGGAAGCGGAACACGCCGCAGTGCGCCTGCATCGTGCGGCGGATCTCGTTGCCGACGTCGAAGACGCTCTCGCCGTTCTTCTGCCCGTCGAGCCGCGCGAGACGGGCCATCGTCCGCTCGGCGGCGTCGGCCGGCAGCGCCCGGTGACCCGGGTTCTCCCGCAGGAACCGGATCATCGAATCGCCGGAGGCCTTGCCGAACACGACGAGATCGGTCAGTGAGTTCGTGCCCAATCGGTTCGCTCCGTGCACCGACGCGCATGCGCACTCGCCCGCGGCGTAGAAGCCCGGCACGAGGGTGTTCGGGCCGTCCTTGCCCGGCACGACCACCTCGCCGTGGTAGTTGGTCGGGATGCCGCCCATCTGGTAGTGCGCGGTCGGCACCACCGGGATCGGCTCCTTCACCGGGTCGACGTTCGCGAAGTGCTTTGAGATCTCGCGAATGCCCGGCAGGCGCTTCTCGATCACCTCGGGCCCGAGGTGGTCGAGCTTGAGCAGCAAATAGTCGCCGTTCGGCCCGGCACCACGCCCTTCCTTGATCTCGGTCGCCATCGCGCGCGACACGACGTCGCGGCTCGCGAGGTCCTTCGCGGTCGGCGCGTACCGCTCCATGAAGCGCTCGCCGCCCTTGTTGAGCAGGTAGCCGCCCTCCCCGCGCACGCCCTCGGTGATGAGCACCCCCGCCCCGTAGACCCCGGTCGGATGAAACTGGTAGAACTCCATGTCCTCGAGCGGGATGCCGGCGCGCGCCGCCATGCCGGGGCCGTCGCCGGTGTTGATGAACGCGTTCGTGCTGGCGGCGAAGATCCGTCCCGCCCCGCCGGTCGCGAACAGCGTCGCGCGCGCCTGGAAGACGCAGACCTCGCCCGTCTCCATCTCAAGCGCGGTGACCCCGAGCACGTGCCCGGACGCGTCGCGGAGCAGATCGAGCGCCATCCACTCGACGAAGAACTGGGTGTTCGCGCGCACGTTGCGCTGGTAGAGCGTGTGCAACATCGCGTGCCCGGTGCGGTCGGCCGCGCAGCAGGAGCGCTGCACCGCCGGGCCCGCGCCCATGTTTTGCATGTGCCCGCCGAAGGGGCGCTGGTAGATGGTGCCGTTGTCGTTGCGATCGAACGGCAGGCCGAAGTGCTCGAGCTCGATCACGACCTTCGGTGCCTCCCGGCACAGGAACTCGATCGAGTCCTGGTCGCCGAGCCAGTCGGAGCCCTTGATGGTGTCGTACATGTGCCACTGCCAGGAGTCCGGGCCCATGTTGCCGAGCGCCGCCCCGATGCCGCCCTGCGCCGCGACGGTGTGCGAGCGCGTCGGGAACACCTTCGTCAGCACCGCGACCTTCAGGCCCGCTTCGGCGAGCTGCAGCGAGGCGCGCAGACCCGCGCCCCCGGCGCCCACGACGACCGCATCGAACTGCCTGACCACGAGCGCCATCGATCAGGTCCTCCAGAGCATCTGCACCGCCCAGCCGGCGCAGCCGACGAGCACCAGAATGACGAGCACCTCCAGCGCGAGGCGCAGCCCGGTGGGCTTGACGTAGTCCATGAGGATGTCGCGCATGCCCACCCAGGCGTGCAGGAACAGGCTCGCGAAGAAGAGCAGCGTCGCGAAACGCATCCAGCCCTGGCCGAAGAGCGCCTTCCACGCCGTGTGATCGACAGGCCGAGACACCGCGACCGCGACGGCGAACAGCGCGGTATAGAGCGCCATGACGATCGCGGAGACTCGCTGCACCAGCCAGCCGCGCAGGCCGTAGTGCGCGCCGACGACGACCCGGTTCACCACAGCAGCACCCCCCCGACGACCGCGGTGAGCGCGAGGCTCGCGACGAGCACGATCACGCTGGTGACGCGCGCGGTCGGCAGATCGATGCCCTTGTCGACGTCGAGGAAGAGGAAGCGGATCCCCGCGCAGAGGTGGTGCAGGTAGGCCCAGAGCAGCCCGAGCAGGACCAGTTTCGCCAGCGGGTGGGCGAGGCTCGCCTTGATCGCGTCGTAGCGTTCGGCCGAAGCCAGGCTGGAATCAAGGAGGTACAGGAGCCAGGCGGCGAAGACGAACAGCAACGCCCCGCTGATGCGGTGCAAAATCGATACGAGACCCGGTAGCGGCAGGTTGAGTAGGCTGAGGTTGTACCAGAGGGGTCGTTTCTTTTTCAGTGCAGCATCAGGCATCTAGCACTTTCCCCTAGGTCATCGCCCCGGATTCGAAGCCGTCCCCGAAACGGGTCGAGTATATCAGCGGCATCCGCCGTTTGTGGCCCGCACAAACGCGCCGGATCGCGCCGCGAGTTGCGGATCGCGAACATGCGAGGTTCGATGCGCGCACGGCGCGCGCGAACGCAGTTGCGTTGACACTGCCATGCACGCCGCCTAAACTCGATGGGCTCGTTGCGCCGCAACATGCCGCAACTTGCGCATGTGTCCCGTTCATCACCCGCTCGGAGCCCTGCGATGGCGAAAGCCCCCGTTCGAGTGGCCGTGACCGGCGCCGCCGGCCAGATCGGCTACAGCCTGCTGTTCCGAATCGCCAGCGGTCAGATGCTCGGCGCCGACCAGCCCGTCATCCTGCAGCTCCTCGAGATTCCCGACGAGAAGGCGCAGAAGGCGCTCAAGGGCGTGATGATGGAGCTCGACGACTGCGCCTTCCCGCTGCTGGCGGGCATGAGCGCGCACTCGGACCCGAAGGCGGCGTTCAAGGACATCGGCGTCGCGCTCCTCGTCGGTGCGCGCCCGCGCGGACCGGGAATGGAGCGCAAGGACCTCCTCTCCGCGAACGCGCAGATCTTCACCGCGCAGGGCAAGGCGCTCGACGAGGCGGCGAGCCGCAACGTCAAGGTGCTGGTGGTCGGCAACCCCGCCAACACCAACGCCCACATCGCGATGAAGAGCGCGCCGGGCCTCGCGCGCGAATGCTTCACCGCGATGCTGCGCCTCGACCACAACCGCGCGCTCTCCCAGCTGGCGGCGAAGACCGACAAGCCGATCGATTCGATCGAGAGGGTGATCGTGTGGGGCAACCATTCGCCCACGATGTATCCCGACTATCGCTTCGCCACAATCGCCGGGCAGCCGGCCCCGAAGGTGGTGAACGACGAGTCCTGGTATCGCGACACGTTCATCCCGACCGTCGGCAAGCGCGGCGCGGCGGTCATCGAGGCGCGTGGCCTCTCGTCGGCGGCTTCGGCGGCCAACGCGGCGATCGACCACGTCCGCGACTGGGTGCTCGGCACGAACGGCAAGTGGGTCACGATGGGAATCCCGTCGAACGGCGAATACGGCATTCCCGCCGATATCATGTACGGCATGCCCGTCACCTGCGCGGGCGGCAAGTACTCGCTGGTGAAGGGACTGGAGATCGACGACTTCAGCCGCCAGAAGATGGACAACACGCTCAAGGAGCTGCTCGAGGAACGGGACGGGGTGAAACACCTGCTGGCGGGCTGACGCCCGCCTCGGAATGAGAACCCACCCGAACGACGCGCTGTTCAAGGGCGAGCGACCCTTTCCCGTCATCCCGTCCTGCGAGCACTTCGCGGGCAGCGAGAAGCTGATCCGCAAGGCGCTCGAGCTCCAGGACACGCTCGGGCCGATCTTCGACGTCACCTGCGACTGCGAGGACGGCGCGCCGGCCGGCCAGGAGAAGGCGCACGCGGAGATGATTGCGGGCGTGCTCGTCTCCGGCGCCAACCGCCACCGCATGGCGGGTGCCCGGATCCACGACTACACCCACCCGCACTGGAAGCGGGACGTCGACATCCTGGTGCGCGGAGCGGGTGAGGCGCTCGTCCACCTAACGATCCCCAAGGCGACCTCGACTGCGCAGATCGCCGAGATGATCATCTACATCGAGCAGGTGGCGGCCCACGCCGGGGTCCGGCGCCAGATCCCCATCCACGCGCTGATCGAGACGCACGGCGCGCTGCGGGACGCGGCCGAGATTGCCGCGCTGCCCGGCATGCAGACGCTGGACTTCGGGCTGATGGACTTCGTCTCGGCCCACCACGGGGCGATCCCCGCCGCGGCGATGCGGAGCCCCGGGCAGTTCGAGCACCGGCTGCTCGCCCGCGCGAAGGCCGAGGTCGTCGCCGCGGCGCTCGCGAGCGGCATCGTCCCGGCGCACAACGTCACGCTCGACCTCCAGGATGCGGAGCTGGTCCGCCGCGATGCGCGGCGCGCGCGCGACGAGTTCGGTTTCCTCCGCATGTGGTCCATCCACCCGACGCAGATCCGGCCGATCGTCGAGGCGATGAGGCCGGACCACTCCGAGGTCGACGAGGCCGCCGCCATCCTGCTCACCGCCCAGGCGGCCGACTGGGGCCCGATCCGGCACGGCGGGAAGCTGCACGACCGGGCCACCTACCGGTACTACTGGGAGGTCCTGCAGAAGGCAAAGGTCACAGGAACGCCCCTTCCGGAGGCCGCGGCGCGGGCGTTCTTCTGACCACGCCGCCGCGACTTGCGCTACCATGCCCTCGTCATAATGCGTACGGGGGCCCCATGAATCGCCTCACCATGCTCGCCTGCGCCGCGCTCGCCGCGCTCCCGGCCGCCGGCCTCGCCCAGGACACCGCCCTGCTCGTCGGCACGTGGGAATGCCGCGTCCCGGGCAGCGCCCCGACCAACACTCCGCCGATCGTCTGGTTCGGCGGCGCCTACTCGCAGGGCAAGATCGTGCCGGGCACCGTCGACGTCGACGGGTTCGCGCGCCAGGTCTACGGACTCTCGAACGTCACGGCCGTGGACGGCGGCTGGATTCAGATCCAGCCGCAGGAAGGCCAGCCGTTCCTGGTCAAGCCGCTCAGCCCGCCCGGACAGAACTCGCCGGCGATGTCGCTCAAGCGCGGCGACGCGTCCTACGACTGCCGCCGCCTGCCGTTGATCAGCTGATGCGATCGTTGACGAGTCCGGCTCGCCGGACTCGTCCACTGAGTCTGGGGGATTGACAAGGGGGCTATGGCCCCCTTATCAAAGGAACCCCAAATCGGCGGCCGCGCCGCCGCCCGTTCTCCCCTTCCCGACGCGGTGCCGCCGCGGCGCGTAAAATACGCGCCGCCCGGCGCCGTTCGTCATCGCGACGCGCGCCGGATCTCCCGGATCCGACCCTGATGCGTTCGCTCTGGCGTCTCGTCTTTTTCGCCGCGTTCCTCGTCCCCGCGCTCGCGGCCGGCCAGTCCACCGGCGCGGCGCGCGATCCTATGCAGCACTTCTTCATGCCGACGCTCGGCGACCTGCAAGCCGAGCTGGACGACGCGAAGCGCGCCGGCAAGCGCGCGGCATTCGTCATGTACATGCGCGACGACTGCCCGTACTGCGAGCGCATGAAGAAGAACATTCTCTCCCGGCCGGCCGTCCAGGACGCCTACCGCAGGCAGTTCGCAGTGCTCGCCGTGGACACGAAGGGCGCGGTGCCGATCAGCGACTTCGCGGGCAAGCCGACCACCGAGAAGGACTTCTCACTCGCGCAGGGCGTCAGGTACACACCGGTGATCATCTTCTACGGCCTGGACGGCAAGCCGCTGACGCGCATCGATGGGGAGATCCGCAGCATCGGTGAGTTCATGCTGCTCGGCGAGTTCGTCGCGAGCGGCGCGTACACGAAGATGAATTTCGCCGAGTTCAGGCAGGCGGCACCGGGTGCGAAGCAGCGCTGAAGGCGCGGCCGCGGCCCGCACGATCAACATCCCACAGCAAGGAAGGAAGATGCCGCACAACCCGTTCAACGCGCTCCGGGACTTCCACCCCGCCGAAGGCAGGACCGGCAAGCTCTATTCGCTGTCCGCGCTGGAAAGCGCCGGCCTCGGAAAGATCTCGCGACTGCCGGTCTCGATTCGCATCGTGCTCGAATCGGTCCTGCGCAACTGCGACGGCAAGAAGGTCACCGAGGAGCACGTCCGGCAACTCGCCGGCTGGAAGCCGAACGCCCCGCGGGTGGACGAGATCCCGTTCGTGCTCGCGCGGATCGTGCTGCAGGACTTCACCGGCGTGCCGCTGCTCGCCGACCTCGCGGCGATGCGCGGCGTGGCGCACAGGATGGGCAAGAACCCGAAGGTGATCGAGCCGCTCGTGCCGGTGGACCTGGTGGTCGACCACTCGGTACAGATCGACCACTACGGAACGAAGAGCGCGCTCGACCAGAACATGCGGCTCGAGTTCCAGCGCAACGAGGAGCGCTACCAGTTCATGAAGTGGGGCATGCAGGCGTTCCACACGTTCAAGGTCGTGCCGCCGGGCATCGGCATCGTGCACCAGGTGAACCTCGAATACCTCGCGCGCGGCGTGCACAAGTCGAAGGACGGGGTCTACTACCCCGACACGCTCGTCGGCACCGACTCGCACACGACCATGATCAACGGCATCGGCGTCGTCGGCTGGGGCGTCGGCGGCATCGAGGCCGAGGCCGGGATGCTCGGCCAGCCCGTCTACTTCCTCACGCCCGACGTGGTCGGGGTGAACCTGAAGGGGCGCCTGCATCCGGCGTGCACGGCGACCGACCTCGTGCTCACCGTCACCGAAATGCTGCGCGAGGCGAAGGTGGTCGGCAAATTCGTCGAGTTCTTCGGCGAGGGCACCGCGAGCCTGTCGGTGCCCGACCGCGCGACCATCGGGAACATGGCGCCGGAGTACGGCGCGACGATGGGCTTCTTCCCGGTCGACGAGAAGACCGTCGAGTACTTCCGCGGCACCGGGCGCACCGCCGAGGAAATCGACGCGTTCGCCGGCTACTTCAAGGGGCAGGCCCTGTTCGGCATCCCGAAAGCGGGCGACATCGACTACAGCCAGGTGCTCGAGCTCGACCTCTCGACGGTGATGCCGTCGCTGGCCGGGCCGAAGCGCCCGCAGGACCGCATGAACCTCGACCGGGTGAAGAGCACGTTCACCTCGCTCTTCTCGAAGCCGGTGGCGGACAACGGTTTCGCCAAGAAGCCCGAGGAACTCGCCCGCCGCTTCAATACCTCGAACGGCATCGACATCGGTTCGGGCGACGTGCTCATCGCGGCGATCACCTCATGCACGAACACCTCCAACCCGGGCGTGCTGCTGGCCGCAGGCCTGCTTGCCAAGAAGGCCGTCGAGCTCGGCCTCAAGGTCAAGCCGCACATTAAGACCTCGCTCGCGCCCGGCTCGCGCGTCGTGACCGAGTACCTCACCAAGGCGGGCCTCTTGCCGTACCTCGAGAAGCTCGGCTTCTCGGTCGCCGCCTACGGCTGCACGACCTGTATCGGGAACGCGGGGCCGCTCGCCGAGCCAATCGAGGAGGCGGTCGTCAAGAACGATCTCGTCTGCGCCGCGGTGCTCTCGGGCAACCGCAACTTCGAGGCGCGCATCCATCCCAACATCCGCGCGAACTTCCTCGCTTCGCCGCCGCTCGTCGTCGCATACGCGATCGCGGGGACGGTGCTCAGGGACTTCCGCACCGAGCCCCTCGGGACGAGCAAGGACGGCCAGCCGGTGTTCATCGGACACGTCTGGCCCGCCCGCGACGAGGTGTTCGCGCTGATGAAGCTCGCGATGGACGCGCCGACCTTCCGCCGTCTCTACGCGAATCTCGCCGACACCAACCCGATGTGGAAGAAGGTCTCGTCGGCGACCGGCCAGGTTTACAACTGGCCGCGCTCCACGTACATCGCGGAGCCGCCCTTCTTCGAGGGGTTCGGCATGCGGCCCGGCAAGCCGGGCAGCATCGCCGGGGCGCGCATCCTCGGGATCTTCGGCGATTCGGTCACGACCGATCACATCAGCCCGGCCGGCTCGATCAAGCCGACCTCGCCGGCAGGCGTTTACCTCCTTGAGCACGACGTGCCGGTCGTGGATTTTAATTCGTACGGCGCGCGGCGCGGCAACCACGAAGTGATGATGCGCGGCACTTTTGCGAACGTGCGCATCAAGAACCTGATGCTCCCGCCGCGACCCGACGGCTCACGGATCGAGGGCGGGCTGACGCTCCACAAAGGCGAGCAGATGTCGATCTACGACGCCGCGATGAAGTACATCGCCGACGGCACGCCGACGGTGATCTTCGGCGGCGAGGAGTACGGCACCGGCTCCTCGCGCGACTGGGCGGCCAAGGGCACGCAGCTGCTGGGCGTCAAGGCGGTGATTACGCGCAGCTTCGAGCGCATCCACCGCTCCAACCTGGTGGGCATGGGCGTGCTGCCGCTGCAGTTCCTCGGCAGCGACAGCGCCGCCTCGCTCGGCATCAGGGGCGACGAGACGATTTCGATCTCGGGACTCGACGACATCCAACCGCAGCAGGAACTCACGGTTTCGATCTCCTATTCGGATGGAACGAGAAAAGAAATCAAGGTGAAGTCGCGCATCGACACGCCGATCGAGGTGGACTACTTCAAGCACGGCGGCATCCTGCCCTACGTGCTGCGCGAGCTGATCTCCAAGGCCGGTCCCGCCGCATCGAAGGCCGCCTAGCGCGCGCAGTGGCCCGATTTTTCGGGTTATTGCTTCTCCTCGGGTGGGTTTTTGCCGCGCTGGCGGCAGAACCCATCTCGAACCAGCAGCTCGTCGCCGAGCTGCGCAAGGGCGGGTACATCCTCTACGTCCGCCACACGTCCACCGATTTCAGCAGGAACGACGCGGGCATGACCTCGTTCGAGGACTGCGCCAGCCAGCGCCCCCTCACCGACAAGGGCCGCG
>DATIDG010000061.1:0-44243 GCA_035456405.1 Burkholderiales bacterium
GGAGAACGCAAAAATGCACCTTTTGCATCACGAATCGAGAGCAAGAACAGCAGATCGAGACCGCAAGAGTGGTCGGGCACTCCTTCGAAGCAGTTCAACAAGCTCGAAGGACGTCATTTCCGTAGCTTTTGCATCAGGCTGCTAGTGCAGCGTGACGATGCTCGCGGTCCAGGCGCTGATCGTGTTCGCACCGCGGTTTCGGCGACTGCCCGGGAGCACGGTCGTGATTTCCGGTTTCGCCGCGATGGCGGCCGGGTTCGTGCTCTTGCCGAACGCGTCCGCGCCGTGGACCCTGTTCGTCGCGGTAGGGCTGATCGGCGCCGGGGCGGGCGTTCTGCTGCCGGTGCTCAGTTACCTCGTGACCGTTGGGGTACGGCCGCTGCCAGCCTCGGGCAGGGGCTCGGGTCCGCCGCGGGGGGCGCGCTCTTCGCTCAGCTCGCCGGCGGCTCGTTCTGGATTCAAGCCGGCCTCATGGCGGGCGGGTTCGCCCTCGCCGTTGCGCAGCGAACGCGCCTCGCCGGCACGTTGGCGGACCGCAGATGAATCGCGCAAGAACCCCGGCGGAGATGCTGCTCGCCAAGCCGCAATCCCGTTTCCTTCAACCGTGCAAGGAGAGTCTCCATGACCAGCAAGTACGTGTTCGGAAAGCCCGTTGCGATGCGCTTCGACCAGGCACTCGAACGAGTGGCCGCGGAGCTCGCGAAGGAAGGTTTCGGCGTGCTCACCGAGATCGACGTCGCCGCGACGCTCAAGAAGAAGCTCGGGAAGGACATGCGGCCCTACAAGATTCTCGGCGCCTGCAACCCGCAGTTCGCGCACCGCGCGCTCGAGGCCGAGCCGCAGATCGGCGCGCTGCTGCCGTGCAACGTCGTCGTGCGCGAGGACCCGGCCGGCAAGACCCTCGTCGAGATCATGGATCCGCAGGCCGTGATGCAGCTCGTCGGCCGGGCCGAGATCGGGGCGATCGCGGCCGAGGTGCGCGAGCGCCTCGAACGGGTGCTTGCCGCGCTGTGATGCGCGCTCCAGCCCGCCGATTCCACATTCGCAAGGCAAAGGAGGAGGACGACCGATGGAAGGACTGATCTGGCTGCTCGTATTCGCGGGACTCTTCTACGTGATGATGCGTTTCGGCTGTGGGGCGCACATGGTGCACGGACGGCACGGCGGCGAGCACGGTGCCGGCGGCGAAGGCGGCAAGGACCCGGTGTGCGGCATGCAGGTCGCCGCGGACGGGGGCTACACGAAGATGCACGCCGGGACCCGCTACTGGTTCTGCTCCAAGACCTGCCTCGAGAAGTTCGAGGCCGAGCCGGCGAAGTACGCCGGGGCCGCCCGCCAACAGGAGAAGCCGGCATGAGAAGCAGCGTCGATCTCGTTGCGCTGGGGCACACGGCGAGCCTGTTCCTCGCGTTCACGTTCACGTTCTGCGTGGCGTTCGATCTCGCGTTCCCGCAGTTCGCGATGTTCGAGGCCTGGCGGAAGCTGCTGCCGGGCTTCGAGTGGATCAGCTGGAAGAGCTTCTTCCTCGGGCTCGTGGAGAGCTACGGGTTCGGCTGGTACTTCGCGCTCGTCTGGGCGCCGCTCTACAACTATTTCGCCGGGCGTTCGCGGGCTTGACGCTGCGATTGCCGCGGAGACAGCAATGCGGATCACGTTCCTCGGCGCGACCGGAACGGTGACCGGCTCGAAGTACCTCGTCGAGGCGGGCGGGTCCACGGTGCTTGTCGACTGCGGGCTGTTCCAGGGCTACAAGCAGCTGCGGCTGCGCAACTGGGCCCCGCCCCCGGTCGACCCGCGCTGGGTCCACGCGGTGCTGCTCACGCACGCGCACGTCGACCACAGCGGCTACTTCCCGCGGTTCGCGCGGAGCGGGTTCGGGGGCAGGCTGTGGTGCACGGAAGCGACGCGCGACCTCGCCGCGATCCTGCTCCCGGACGCGGGCCACCTGCAGGAGGAGGAGGCGGCGTATTTCAACCGGCACGGGAAATCGAAGCACAAGCCCGCGCTGCCGCTCTTCACCGAGGATGATGCGCGCAAGTCGCTGGAGCGGATCCGCGGCGTCGCTTTCGGCGAGACCGTGCCTCTCGGCGGCGGCGTGACCGCGCGCTTCGCGCCGGCCGGGCACATCCTCGGCGCGGCGAGCATCGTGATCGAGCACGGCGGCCGCTCGGTGCTGTTCTCCGGCGACCTCGGCCGGGACGACGATCTGGTAATGCGGCCGCCCGCACGCGGGCTCGCCGCCGACCACGTCGTGGTCGAGTCCACCTACGGCGACCGGCTCCATGATCCCGCCGATCCGCTCCAGCGCCTGGGCGACGTGATCCGCCGCATGTACGCCCGCGGCGGGGTCGTCGTGATCCCGGCCTTCGCTGTGGGGCGCGCGCAGACGCTCCTGTACGCGATCTATCGCCTGCGCCGGGCCAAAGCGATCCCCGAATTGCCGGTGTTCCGGAACAGCCCGATGGCGATCGATGCGACGGAGCTCTACTGCCGCTACCGTGACCAGCACCGGCTGTCGCCGGAAGAGTGCGCGGGCATGTGCCAGGTCGCGCGCATCGTGCGCTCGCCGACCGAAGCGAAGGCGCTCAACATACGCCCCGGGCCGATGGTGATCATCTCCGCCAGTGGCATGGCGACCGGCGGCCGCGTGCTGCACCACCTCAAGGCGTTCGCGCCGGACCCGAAGAACACGATCCTGCTCGCCGGCTTTCAAGCCGGCGGCACGCGCGGCGCGACAATCGCCGCCGGTGCGCCCGAGGTCAAAATCCACGGCGAGTACGTGCCGATCCGCGCGGAGGTGGCGCAGATCGACAATCTCTCGGCGCACGCCGACCAGCGCGGGCTGCTCGACTGGCTCGGCGCGCTCAGGTCGCCGCCCAAGCGCGTGTTCGTCACCCACGGCGAGCCCGGCGCGGCCGACACGCTGCGGCGACTCGTCGCGGAGCGCTTCGGCTGGCGCGCGGAGGTCCCCGACTATCGTGACTCGCACGACCTTGCGGAGGACGGATGAGCGCGCCGCGCGACGTCGGCGGCCATCCGCCGTTGCGGCCCCGCCGGCTCGGCATCGACACGCATACCGAGCCGGTGATCTACATGCGGGCGGACTGCCACGTGTGCCGGGCCGAAGGCTTCACCGCGCGCGAGCGCGTAGAGGTCCGGGCGGGCACGCGGAGCGTGATCGCGACGCTGAACGTCGTGACCTCCGACCTTCTCGCGCCGGGCGAGGCCGCGGTGTCCGAGGCGGCGTGGGCGCTGCTCGGCGCGCGCGAGGGCGACGCGGTCCGGGCGGTGCACCCGGCGCCCGTCGAGTCGCTGCGGCACGTGCGCGCCAAGCTGTTCGGGAACCGGCTCGACAGCGCGGCAATGCGTGCGATCATTAACGACGTCGTCGCGCGTCGCTATGCCGATATCGAGCTCGCCGCATTCGTCGCGGCGGGCGCGGGCGACCGTCTCGACGTCGACGAAACCGTCGCCCTGACCCACGCGATGATCGAGGTCGGGCAGCGGCTCACCTGGACGCGGGACCCCGTCTGCGACAAGCACTGCGTCGGCGGGCTGCCCGGCAACCGCACGACGCCGATCGTGGTCGCGATCGCCGCCGCGAGCGGGCTGACGATCGCCGACCGATGCCTCCGCAGCCGCAACTTCGTCAATGTGATCGTCGCTGGCAAGCAGCCCTCGCCCCAGTGGCTCGACATGGACGCTGCGATCAAGCACTGCACCGCGGGCATCGGCATCTGGGAGTGGGCGTCGAACGACACGGGCGGCGATCCCGACGTCGTGCTCGCCTGCGCGGGGGACTTGCCGACGATCGAGATACTTGCCGCCGCGGCGCTCCTGCGCGAGCACCTGCCGGCGCTCAAGGTGCGGGTGGTCAACGTCGTGGATCTGATGACGCTGCAGCCGCGCGAGGAGCATCCGCACGGGCTTCCGGACCGGGACTTCGATGTGCTCTTTACCACCGACAAGCCGATCATCTTCGCCTATCACGGCTACCCGTGGCTGATTCACCGGCTCACCTATCACCGCACGAACCACGGGAATCTGCACGTGCGCGGCTACAAGGAGGAGGGCACGACCACGACGCCGTTCGACATGGCCGTGCGCAACGACCTCGACCGCTTTCACCTTGTCGCCGACGTGATCGACCGGGTGCCGAAGCTCGGCTACATCGCGGCGTATGCGAAGCAGAAGGTCCGAGACAAGCTGATCGAGCACGGGGAGTACATCGTCGAGTACGGCGAGGATATGCCCGAAGTCAGGGACTGGACGTGGCCCTTTGCGCATCATCGACCCGACGCCGACGCACGTGACGGAGATTGAGAGAGGCAGGTCATGCAATACCGAAAGCACTTGATCGCCGGCGCCGTTGCTGCTGCGGCGATCCTCACGGCGGTCGCCGTCTACTTCGCTCTCCGCTCCGGTGCACCCGAAGGGATCATGGAGGCGAACGGCCAGGTGCGCGGCACCGAGGTGACGCTGAGCGCCAAGGTGCCCGGCATCGCCGAGGTGGTCGCCGCCAAGGAGGGCCAGCTCGTCAAGCGCGGGGACCTCGTCGCGCAGATCGGCGCGCGCGACATCGAGGCTCGGCTCGCCCAGGCGACGGCGGAGCGCGAGGCGGCGCGAGCACGGCTGCAGGAACTCGACGCGCAGCTCCGCGCGCTCGACGCGGCGCTCGAGCAATCGCGCCTCGGCGTGGACCTCGCGCGCGGGACGAGCGAGCACGAGATTCACGGGGCGGGCGAGGGGGTGCAGCGCGCCGACGCCGAGCTGAAGGCCGCCGAGGCGCAGTGGCAGCAGGACCAGCGCCTGCAGGAGCGGTACGCGAGGCTCGCCGAGCAGGGTTTCGTGAGCCAAAACTACTACGACGACATTCGGACTCGGCTCCGCGCCTCGGAGCTGCGCGTCCAGGCGACGCGCAAGGCGCGGGAGGAGGCGGTCGCCGCCAGCCAGCGCGCGCAGGCCGGCTCGCTCGCCGTCGACGTGAAGCGCAAGGACGTCCAGCGGCTCGCCGCCGAGCGCCAGCGGGTCGTCGCCTCGCGCGCGACGCTCGAACGTCAGATCGAGGCTGCAGCCGCGCGCGTCGCCGAGATCGAAGCGACGCTCGCCGACACGCGCATCCTCGCGCCCGCCGACGCCACGGTGATCGACCGGCTCGCGGAGCCGGGAGAGCTCGTCGCCGCCGGGCGGCCGATCGCCCTGCTGATCGACCTCTCCGGTCTCTACGTGCGCGTGTTCATCCCCGAGCGCGAGATTGGCAAGATCCGTCTCGGCAACCCGGCGCGGATCTACGCCGATGCATTCCCGCAGAGCCACTTCCCCGGACGCGTGACAGAGGTGGCGCAACAGGCGGAATTCACCCCGAAGGAAGTGCACATGAAGGACGAGCGCGAGAAACTCGTGTTCGGCGTGAAAGTCGCCATCGACAACCCGCAGGGCGACCTCAAGCCCGGGATGCCGGTCGACGTCAGGATCAGGTGGAAGGACGACGCGGCGTGGTGAGCTCGTCCGGTCTCCCCGGCGCGAGCCGGGAGGCGGTCGTCCGCGTCGCGGGCCTGTGGCGGCGCTACGGCGACGTGTGGGCGCTGCGCGACGTGTCGTTCGAGGTCAGGCGCGGCGAGCTCTTCGGCATCGTCGGTCCCGACGGCGCAGGTAAAACCACGCTCATCCAGTCGCTGTGCGCCATCCTCGATCCCACCGCTGGCCGCGTCACCGTCGAGCGGCTCGACAGCGTGAGGGACGCGTCGCGCATCACGGCGTCGATCGGCTACGTTTCGCAGGCATTCTCTCTTTACGGCGAGCTCACCGTCGCCGAGAACCTGCAGTTCTTCGCCGAGGTGCGGCAGGTGCCGCCGGACGAGATCACGCGTCGGCGGGAGCGGTTGCTGCGCTTCTCCGGGCTCGGGCGCTTCCTCGACTGGCGGGCGAAGCACCTGTCCGGCGGCATGCAGAAGAAGCTCGCGCTCTCGTGCAGCATCGTCCACGAACCCGAGCTCGTCATCCTCGACGAACCCACGCTCGGCGTCGATCCGCTGTCGCGGCGCGAGCTATGGCAGATGCTCGGCGAGTACCGCGCGGCGGGGAAGACGGTCGTCGTCGCGACGTCCTACATGGACGAGGCCGAGCGCTGCGACCGGGTGCTCTTTCTGGCCGACGGCCGCATCGTGGCGCTCGATACGCCGCGCGCTCTCGGCGGCAACCTGGAGACGGCGTTCAAGGCAATGCTGCCGCGGGCCCGTGAGGCGGTGCCGATCCCGTTCCCGCGCAAGACGGGCGCGGGCGACGCAATCCGTGTCAGCGAGCTCACGCGGCGGTTCGACGAGTTCATCGCGGTCGACCGCGCGACCTTCAGCGTCGGCGCCGGCGAGATCTTCGGTCTGCTGGGGCCCAACGGCTCCGGCAAGAGCACGGTCATCCGGATGCTGTGCGGCATCCTGCCGGCGTCCGGCGGCACCGCGCTGGTGGCGGGCGTCGAGGTGACGAGGGCGGCGGAGGCTGCGCGTGCGCGGATCGGCTACATGTCGCAGCGCTTCTCCCTCTACCTGGATCTGACCGTCGAGGAGAATATCGCGTTCTTCGGCGGGGTCTATGGGCTCGCGCCCGATGCGCTTCGCGCCGCGCGGGACTGGATCGCGGCGATGGCCGGCCTCGAGGGACGCAGCCGCACGCTGGTCAAGAAGCTGTCCGGCGCGCTCCGACAGCGGCTCGCCCTCGGCTGCGCCGTGCTTCACCGCCCGGACGTGCTCTTTCTCGACGAGCCGACCGCGGGCGTGGACCCGGCTTCGCGCGCGGCGTTCTGGCGCCTGATCGGGGCGGTCGCGGAAACCAGGACGGCCGTTCTCGTGACAACTCATTACCTGCGCGAGGCAGAGGCCTGCGATCGCGTGGCGTTCATCGACGCGGGACGGATCCTCGCGATCGATTCGCCAGCGAAGCTGCGCGACCGGTACGGTGCCGGCTCGCTCGAGGAGGCGTTCCTCAACGCTATGGGTGAGCCCGCGTGATCCTCACCGCGCTCGCCCGCAAGGAGCTCGTCGAGATCCGGCGCGACCCGGTGACGCTCGCGCTCGCGGTGGTGCTGCCGGTCGTGATGCTGTTCCTGTTCGGCTACGGCATCTCGCTCGACGTCGAGGACGTGCGGCTCGCGGTCCTCGACCACGACCGCTCGCAGGCATCCGCCGAGCTCCTCGAGCGCTTCACTTCCAGCACTTACTTCCGCCGTGTGGCCGAGCTGCGATCGCCGGGCGAGGCCGCCGAGGCGCTCGACCGCGGCCGGGCGACGGTGGTGCTCGTGGTGCCGCCGGAGTACTCCCGGAACCTGGCCAGCGGCCGGCCCGCGCGCATCCAGGTCCTGGTGGACGGGTCGTTCTCGGTGATCGGGCTGATCGTGTCGAACTACGTCAACGCGATCGTGAGCGAGCATTCGATGAGTCTCGCGCGGCGTGCCCTCGCCGCGCGCGGTGTCGTGTCGCCGCCGGAGATGCGAGTGGAGACGCGCGTTTGGTACAACGCCCCGATGAAGACGGTGAACTACATCGTGCCGGGACTGTTCGCGGTGCTGCTGCTCGCGTTCCCGCCCATGCTGACCGCCCTGTCGATCGTCCGCGAGAAGGAGCGCGGCACGATCGAGCAGGTGTATGTGTCGCCGATCCGGCCTGCCGTCTACATCCTCGGCAAGATCCTGCCCTACGCCGTGATCGCCTTCGGCGAGATGCTCCTCGTCCTGGCGGTCGGGACGCTGTGGTTCCAGGTCCCGTTACGCGGGAGCGTCGTGCTGCTCCTCGGTGCGTCGCTGATCTACGTGCTCGTCACGGTTGGGATCGGCGTGTTCGTATCGACCACCACCCGCACCCAGGTCGCGGCGGTGTTCCTCTCGCTCGTGGCGACGCTCATGCCCTCGGTGCTGTTCTCGGGGTTCCTGTTCCCGATCGCGACCATGCCCTACGTGATGCAGCTCTACACCTACGCGTTCCCGGCGCGCTACTTTACCGATGTGAGCCGTGACCTGTTTCTCAAGGGCGTGGGGCTCGAGTACATCTGGGGGAACGTCCTGCTGCTCGCCGTCTATGCCGCCGTGCTGTTCTCCGCAGCGAGCCTGCTGTTCCGGAAAAAGGTCGCGTGATGCAGAGGCTCGCCGCGGCGATCCGCAAAGAATTCCTGCAGTTCTGGCGGGACCGGATGCTGGTCGCCCTCGTCGTGTTCATCTACACCGCGGACGTCGTCATCTGCACCGTCGCGCTCACGTTCGACGTCAAGAACCTGACCGTGGCCGTCTTCGACCAGGACCGCACGCAGCTCTCGGCGCGCCTCGTGGAGCGCTTCAGCGCGACGGACTACTTCGGTCGCCTCGTGCCGGTCGAGCGGTTCGGCGAGATCGACCTTCTGCTCGACCGGGGCGAGGTGGACCTCGCGCTCGTGATTCCGCCGGACTTCGCCCGGCACGCGGCGTCCGGCGCTCCGGCCGAGGTGCAGGTGCTGCTCGCCGGCCTCAATTCGAACACCGCGAACGCCGCGCGCGGTTACGTCAACGTCATCCTCGGGCGGTTTGCACACGAACTCCTCGCCCAGGCAGCCGCGGCGCGGGGCATCTCGACCGATCTGCCGGAGGTCGTCCCCGAAATCCGCATCTGGTACAACCCGCAGCTCGAGTTCAAGCACTTCATGGCGGTATCGATGATCGTCGTCGCGTCGCTGACGGTGGGCGTGATCACGACCGCTGCGAGCCTGGTGCGCGAACGCGAGACCGGCACGATCGAGCAGCTCGCCGTGACGCCGCTGCGCGTGGACGAGATCATCCTCGCGAAGGCGCTCCCGCCGTTCGCGATCTGCATGATCTCGCTCGTCCCGAGCCTGCTGATCGGAATGGGATTCGGCGTCCCGGCTCAGGGGGCGCTCGAATTGTTCGTCCTCGCGTCGGTCCTGTCGCTCGCTGGATCCATGGGGATCGGTGTGTTCATCGCCGGCTTCGCCGAGAGCCTGCAGCAGGCGCTGCTGATCGGATTTTTCGTGATCTTCCCGCTCATGTTCCTCTCGGGCACCACCGTGCCGATCGACAGCATGCCGCGCGTCATGCAAGTTCTGTCGCTCGTCAGCCCGACGCGGTACTACATGGAGATCGCGCTCGGGACGCTGCTGAAGGGGGTGGGATGGTCGGCGCTATGGCCGCAGCTCCTGGGATTGACGGCGATCGGCGGCGCGATGGCTTTCGCCGGCTGGGCGCGCCTCGCCCGGGGCGGGGCGCTCATCGGCCGTGCCTGAGGGCGCCGCCGATGTCGGTCGCGGCACGGCGTCCACGATCACTCTGCGGCCGTGAGTGGCCGGCTGCGCGCGCGGTAGGATCGTCGCTGCGGCCCAGTGAGGGTGAGGGGAATGAGCGGAGGACAGGGCGGGAACGGGGCAGGTACCGGGCAGCGGCTTAACCTCGGGACCAAAGTCTTCATCGGCGCGGTCGCCGCCGCCGTGCTGGGCGTCGCCTGGACCGTCGGCGGGCATCTCGGCCGTGGGCCGGCGCCGACGCGGCTCGAACGGGCCGAACCCGCGACGCTCGCTCTCGGCGGGAAGGTCTACGACGAGAAGTGCGCGTCGTGTCACGGCGCGAAGCTCGAGGGCGAGGCGAACTGGCGCGAGAAGAAGCCGTCCGGCCGCATGCCGGCGCCGCCGCACGACGACAGTGGGCACACGTGGCACCATCCCGATGCGGTGCTCTTCGGCATCACGAAGGAGGGGCTGGTGCCCGGGAAGTACGCGCCACCGGGCTACCAGAGCGACATGCCGGGGTTCGCCAGTGCGCTGTCGGACGAGGAGATCTGGGCCGTGCTCGCGTTCATCGCGAGCCAGTGGTCGGAGCGGGCGCGGGAGCACCAGGCGTCGGTGACCCGCCAGGCCGGTGCCCGGTGATGACCCTGCAATTCCTGGTCGCGGCCGCGGTCAAAATGGCATACGGACCCCCGCGGGAGGCCGCCCATGGAACCGAAAACCCAGGCCTGAGGAACCGCTCACGGTGCCGTGCGAGATCTGTCTGAAGGAGATCCCGCGCACGGAGGCTCTCAACGCGGAAGCTGAAGATTATGTGGCGCATTTCTGCGGACTAGACTGCTATCGCGCCTGGGCGGCGAATGCCGAGCACCCGCGGCCCGCGCCCACGAAGACGCTCTAACTCGGGCGCCGGGCTGCTATACCGATAGCAGGAACCTACCGATCTCTCGCGCGGGAAGGAGGCCCTGCCATGACGATCGCTCACACGCTCAAGAACTTCCTCGAGAAGTCGCAGGTGCCCTACGAGCTCGTCCCGCACCGGCACACAGCGACGAGCTTGCGCTCCGCGGGCACCGCCCACATCGATCCGACCCGCCTCGCGAAGGCGGTCCTGCTCGAGCAGGACCTGGAGCACAGCCACTTCGTGGTGGCGATCGTGCCGGCGTCGCACCGCCTCCAGCTCGGCGAAGCCGGCCGGCGGCTCGGCCGCAAGGTGCATCTCGCGACCGAGGACGATGCGGCGATGCTCTTCGAGGACTGCGAGACCGGCGCAATTCCGGCGCTCGGGCCGGCCTATGGCATCGACACCATCGTCGAGGAGAGTCTGCTCAAGCAGCCCCATGTGTTCTTCGAGGCCGGCGACCACGAGCACCTGGTGCGCATGGCCAAGCAGGACTTCCTGCGAGTCCTCGGCGACTGCCCGCACGGCCCCATCGCCAAGCCCGCGTAGCGGCGCCGTCCGGGTTTCGCGACGCAGCACGAATAGAAATCCGTGCTGAGCGGATCAATTATTCGGTCTCGCCCTGCGACGGCCTTCTCTGCATCATCTGTGACCACCGGACCCAAGAGCCCGGATCGTTGAAGGAGGACCACATGCGCACCTACACGGGGCTCGCCATGGGATCGTTGCCGCGGCGCGCCACTTTCCACGAGCCGGCGCCGGCCTCAGCCCAGCGCGTGTCGCTCGACTCGCCGGCACTCGCGGTCATGACCGATCTCAAGCACGTGACCGCGGTCACAATCGATCCCGAAGCATCGATCGAGCACGCCATGCGCGTGATGGTCCGGCGCAACGTGCGGCTGCTGCTCGTGGTGAACATCGACAACGAGATCGTGGGCCTGATCACCGCCACCGATCTCCTCGGCGAGAAGCCCGTCCAGTATGTGCACGAGCACGGCGGAAGCCGCGCCGACATTCAGGTGCGCGACCTGATGACGCTCCACGAGCGGCTGGAGGCGATCGACTTCGAGGCGGTGCGCGCCGCGAAGGTCGGGCACGTGCTCGCCACCCTGCAGCACAGCCGGCGCCAACATGCGCTGGTTATCGACTCGCAGCCGAGCGATCAGCCACGGGTGCGCGGGATCTTCTCCACTTCGCAGCTCTCGCGCCAGCTCGGCGAAACGGTGCAGACCGGCGACGTGGCGCATACGTTCGCCGAGATCGAGGCCGCGCTCGCCCGGCCGTAGGCCGGGCCGGGACGGCCCCTGGGAGTGTCGTCTTCAGGCGACACTTTTCCCAGTTCGAAACAAGCATTTACATCCTGGGGGCGGGACGAAATAGTCTGCTTACACCGCGGCCTTAACGTGCGGCCATCGCACCTCACCAAGGAGACCGCGATGAAGACGAAGACCAAGACGATGATCACCGCCGCCGCTGCGGCGACGCTCCTCCTCGCGGCGCCGCTCGCCGCATTCGCGGACGGCGGCCGCCATGGCTGGGGCAATTCCCGCTACTCGCATGACCGCGGCCACGGCTGGAAGCACGGCCACTACAAGCCCGGCTACGCGTACGGGCCGGCGCGCGTGCAGCCGTACTACTACCCTGCGCCGCGCGTCGTCGTGCCGCCGGTGTA
The DNA here is from genome assembly GCA_035456405.1 of Burkholderiales bacterium. Taxonomy (GTDB): domain Bacteria; phylum Pseudomonadota; class Gammaproteobacteria; order Burkholderiales; family SG8-39; genus JAGVSZ01. The sequence goes on from DATIDG010000061.1 coordinate 11,829, forward strand.
CGTGCCGGTCCCGGCGCCGGTCGTCGCGGTGCCCGTCCCCGCGCCGTACCCGTACCCGTACCCGCATCGGCCGGCAAACAGCGTGGACATCGGGTTCCGTCTGTTCTTCTGAACGCGGGGCTGGCACCGACCTGCACGGCGGCGGCCGCCGCCGTGCAAGGTTCGTGAAAGGGTTTTCGGGGACAATGCGCGGGCTTCGTCCCCGGGAACCCCGTGTCTGCAACGCCGCTCGCTGCAACCCCCGAATCCGTTCTGACCGCCCCGCCGGCGGGCCGCCGCGCGATCTGGCTTGCACTGGCGCTCGTTCTGCTTGCGCTCTGGTTCGTCAAGCTACCCGAGCGGCCGCTCGCGCATCCGGACGAGGGCCGTTACGCTGAGATCTCGCGCGAGATGGTCGCGAGCGGGGATTGGGTCACGCCCCGGCTGAACGGCTTCGCCTACCTCCAGAAGCCGCCGCTCCAGTACTGGGCGACTGCCGTCGCTTACGAGGCGTTCGGCGTCTCGGAGTGGACCGCGCGCCTCTGGACGGCGCTCACCGGTCTTGCCGCCGTCTTCGTCGCCTGGTTCGCCGGACGGCGGCTCCTGGGCACGGCCGCCGGCGACTTCGGCGCGCTCGCGCTGCTCGCGAGCCCCTACTTCATCGTCATGTCGGGCGTCAACACCCTGGACATGGGCGTGAGCCTGTTCCTCAGCGGCGCGGTGTTCGCCTACCTGCTGTCGCAGCAGGCGGCGACCGGCGCGGCGGAACGAGGCTGGATGCTGGTCGCCTGGGCTGCGATGGCGGCTGCGGTGCTGAGCAAGGGGCTCATCGGCGTGGTGCTCCCGTTCGGCACGCTCCTCGGCTACGCGATCTGGCACCGCCAGCCGGCCGCCTTCGCGCGCCTGCACCTGCTGCCGGGCCTAGTGCTCTTAGTAGCGATCACCGCGCCCTGGTTCGTGCTCGCCGCGCGCGCGAACCCGGAATTCCTCGAGTTCTTCTTCCTACATGAGCATTTCCAGCGCTTCACCACGACCGTCCACAATCGCGCCGGGCCGGTCTGGTATTTCGTGCCGATCCTCCTGATCGCGGTGGCGCCATGGGTCGTCGCCGCGGGCGATGGCGTCGTGCGGGCGTGGCGCTCGCGACCGGAAGGCGGCGCGGTGTCGGCGCGGCGCTTCCTGCTCGTCTGGTGCGCGGTCGTGTTCGGGTTCTTCAGCGTTTCGCAGTCGAAGCTGCCCGCCTACCTGCTGCCGCTCGTGCCGGCGCTGGCGCTGCTCGCCGGCGATGCGTTGGCGAACGGGAACGGCCGGCGCTCGGCGTTCGCGCTCGCGGTCGGGGCGATGGTCTTCGGCGCCGTCACGTTCACCGCGAACGAGGTGTTCGAGGGCCGGAACCTCGGCGTGCTGCACTCGATCTACGAGGCGTTCAGCGTGTGGACCGAGTCGGGGTCGATGCTGCTCGTCATCGCCGCCGGGATCGGCCTCTACTGGATCGACCGCACGGAGCCGCGCCGGCTGATCGTCGCGCTGCTGGCGGCGTTCTATGTCTCGATGAGCCTCGGAATGGTCGGCTACGGGCAGCTCGCGCCGATACGCTCGGCCGCTTCGTTCGCGGGGCAGATCAACCGCCTCGGGCCGCGCGACGCGCCCGTCTACGCGGTGCGCATGTACGACCAGACGCTGCCGTTCTATCTCGGCCGGCTGGTGACCGTGGTCGAGTTCACCGGCGAGCTCGAGCCCGGGATCCGCGCCGATCCGCAGCGCCAGGTTTCGACCCTGGAGGCCTTCCGCGCGCGGTGGCATGCGGACCCCGCGGCCTTCGCGATCATGCCGCCCGACACCTTCGAGACGCTGCGGCGCGAAGGCTTTCCCGCGTCCCTCGTCGCCGAGGACGCGAAGAAAGTCCTGGTGCGCAAGCCGCCGGGCTAGACGACCCGCAGCGTCGCCATCATTCCGCTCGCCTGGTGCTCCAGCACGTGGCAGTGGAACATCCAGTCGCCGGGGTTGTCCGCGACGAACGCGATCTCGGCGCGCTCGTTCGGTGCCAGCAGCACCGTGTCGCGCCACTCGCGCCGCCGCGTGGGCCGGCCGTTGCGCGAGAGCACGCGGAAGAAGTGGCCGTGCAGATGCATCGGGTGGTGCCAGTTCGTGTCGTTGGCGAGCGCCAGGACGTACGTGCGGCCGCGCTCGAGCACGAACAGCGGCTCGTGCGCATGGCCCTCGTCGACGGCGACCCCGTTGATGCTCCACGTCATGCCGCCCATCATTCCCATTCCCCCCATGCCGCGGCCCATCATTCCCGGACCCATCATTCCCGGACCCATCCCGCCGCGGAACAGGACCTCATGGCGCGCGGCTCTCGCGAGGTCGACCTCCGGGGTCGGATTCGGCGCCAGGCGTGGCGCGCCCGGGAAGCGCGTGCGCAGCGGCGGCGTCTGCCCGTACTCGAGCGACAGCAGCCGATAGGTGTTCTGCCGGTAGAAGCGGTCGATCACGTCGAACCGCTCGCCGGGCGCCGCAGTCATGTCGAGCACAACGTCGACGCGCTCGCCCGGCCCGAGGACGACGAGGGACTGCTCCGGCTCGTGCGGCTCGACCGGCTGGCCGTCGTAGGCGATGACGACCGGGCGATGGCCGCGGAACGCGAGACCGAAGACGCGCGCGGTCGCGAGGTTCGCGAGCCGCAGGCGCAGGCGCTCGCCGGCGCGCACGTCGAAGCTTTCCGCCACCACGCCGTTCACGGTCACGGTGTTGCCGATGCGGCCCGCGTGCGTGCGGTCCATCATGTTGCCGAAGTCGGCACGTAGCTGTGCGTCGCGCGCGAGGCGCCAGTCCTGCAGCACCCAGGTGACGTCGCGGTCGGCGGCGAACGGCTCGCGATCCTCGACGACCAGGATCCCGGCCAGGCCGCGCGCCACCTGCTCGTAGCTGCGGCTGTGCGGGTGGTACCAGTAGGTCCCGGCGTCCGGAACATCGAACTCGTAGACGAAAGTGCCGCCGTTTGCGGCAATCGGCGGTTGTGTGACGCCCGGCACACCGTCCATGGCATTCGGGACCCGTACGCCGTGCCAGTGCACCGACGTCGTCTGCTCGAGCGAATTGGCGACCGTGACGCGCAGGCGCTCGCCCTGCTTCACGCGTAGCTCGGGACCTGGCACCGTGGCGTTGTAGCTCCATACGCCGGTCGGCGGATACGGATCGCCGACGAGGTCGACGCGCGTCGGCTTCGCTTCCAGGGCAAACGGGCGGACCGGTCCGGCGCGGACCGACGCCGGAGCGACGAGCGGTGCCGCGGCGAGCGCGGCGGCGGTGCGGAGAAAGGCGCGGCGGTCTGGCATGGCGGGACGAGCGGGTACCGGCAGAAGGGTACCTCCAATGGACCGGCGCTGCGCTCGACCCGTTGCGGCTACTTCGGGCAGGTCGAGGGCGGACGCGCGCGCGGCAATCGCAGCGCCACCCGGCTGATTCGTGCGCCGTCCATTTCGGCGACGGTCAGTACAACTCCTGCCAGTGCGACCGCATCGCCCTCGACGGGCTGCCGCAACAGACGCGAGCGGACGAGCTCGCCGAGCGTGCCGTCGACCTTGACATACGCTGGCAGCGTCACGCCGTAGAGCGCGAGCACGTCGGCGGCCGGTGCGTCGGCGTCGATGAAGAACTCGCCGAACGAGCGATGGCGCTTCTCGGTCGCCGCCGCCGCATCGGCCAGGAACATCTCCTCCAGCCGTGCGATCACCGGCTCGGACGCGAGAATCGCAACGACGTCGCCGCCCGCGAGCGGGCCGGCGTCGTCCGGCGCGAGCGGCTGCCCCGAGCGCATCACCGATACGGCGCGCGCGCCGGGCGGCAGATCGATCAGCGCGAGCGGCGCGCCGCAGACCGGCGAATCGGCCTCCACGTCGAACTCCATCAGCTCGTGACGCCCGCCCCCGCGAGTGAGCTGCACGCGGGCCAGCGGCTCCCCGCGCGGCGGCAGCGCGACGCCGAGCGCGCGCGCCGCGACGCCGACCGTCGTCCCCTGGCCGAGCAGCGAGACGAGCACCGCCACGAATGCGACGTTGAAGAGCAGCTCTGCGCCTTCCACGCCGGCGAGCAGCGGGAAGATCGCGAGCACGATCGGGACCGCGCCGCGCAGGCCCATCCAGCCGATGTACCAGACCTCCGCGGCGGGGAAGCGGAACGGCGCGAGGCACGCCCACACCGCTGCCGGCCGCGCGACGAGCATCAGGAACGCCGCGACCCCGAGCGCCGGCACGAGCACCGGCGTGAGCTCGTGCGGCGTCACGAGCAGGCCGAGCAGCAGGAACATGCCGGACTGCGCAAGCCACGCCATCCCGTCCATTGCGCGTAGCAGGTCATCGCTCGCGCGGACGGCCGCGTTCGCGATCATCACGCCGGCGAGATAGACGGCGAGGAAGCCGCTCCCGCCGATCGTGTTCGTGAGCGCGAACACCGAGACGCCGCCCGCGCAGATGAGCAGCGCATCGAGGCCGGGGCCGAGGCGCACGCGCGGCAGGAAGCGTCCGGCCGCATACCCGAACGCGATGCCCGCTCCGGCGCCGATCCCGAACTGCTTCGCTAGCTCGAAGGCGAGTTGCGCGACGGGCTCATCGATCGGGGCGAGGACGAGGCCGATCAGACCGACCGTGAGGAACACGGCCATCGGGTCGTTGGCCCCCGACTCGATCTCGAGAGTGGCGGCGATGCGGTCGCCGAGGCGCACGCCTGCCGACTTGAGGAGGGCGAAGACCGCCGCGGCGTCGGTCGAGCCGACGATGGCGCCGAGGAGCGCCGCGAGCCGCCAGTCGAGATCGAAGAGCCACGCCGCGCACGCGGCGACGAGCGAGGCGGTCAGCACGACCCCGACCGTGGCGAGGACGAGGGCGGGGCGTAGTCCCACGCGGAAGATGGCGAAGCGCGTGCGCAGGCCGCCGTCGAGCAGGATCACCGCCAGCGCGAGGTTGCCGACCAGGAAGCTCAGGTGGTAGTCGTTGAACGCGATCCCGCCCGGCCCGTCCTCGCCGGCGAGCATGCCGACGACGAGGAACACGAGCAGGAACGGCAGCCCTACCCGCGACGAGGCCGCGCCGAGCAGCAGCGCCACGAGCAGGATCAGCGCGCCGACGAGCAGGACGTGGTTCAGCGATTCCATGCGCCCGCGATGGTTGCACGATCCGGCGTCAGGAGTTCACGGCCGCGGGTTGCGCGGCGGGTGCCGCTCGGGCATCCTGCGCCGCGTGGATGACCGTCACGTGCACGATCACGCCCACCACGGCCACGCGCACGCGCATCACGCGCCCCCCGGCCGTGACGGCGAGCGCCGCGTATTCTGGGTGCTCCTGCTCACCGCCGGGTTCATGGTGGTCGAGGCGGTCGGAGGCTGGCTCGCCGGCTCGCTTGCGCTGATCGCCGACGCGGGCCACATGCTCTCCGATGCCGCCGCGCTCACGCTCGCGTGGGTCGCCTTCCGCGTCGCTCGCCGGCCCCACGACGAGAAGCGCAGCTACGGCTATCACCGCTTCCAGATCCTCGCGGCGTTCGTGAACGGCCTCGTGCTGTTCGCGATCGCGGGCTGGATCCTGGTGGAAGCGGCCGGGCGGCTGCGCGCGCCCGCGCCCGTGCTCGCCGGCCCGATGCTCGCGATCGCGGCAGCGGGCCTGCTGGTCAACGTCGTCGCGTTCCTCGTGCTGCGCGCCGGCGACCGGCGCAACTTGAACGTCAACGCGGCGCTCCTGCACGTGGCGGGCGATCTGCTCAGCTCGGTGGGTGCGATCGTCGCCGCGATCGTGATCCTCGCGAGCGGCTGGACGCCGATCGACCCGATCCTCTCCGTGCTCGTCAGCCTGCTGATCCTGCGCGGCGCGTGGGACGTCACGCGCCGTGCCGGCCACGTGCTCATGGAAGGCGCGCCCGAGGGCTTCGACGACGCGACGCTGAAGGCGGATCTGCGCGCCGCGGTCCCCGGCGTGCTCGACGTGCACCACGTGCACGCATGGATGCTGACCTCCGAGCGCCCGATGGTGACGCTGCACGTGCGGCTGGCGCCGGCCGTGGATCAGGCCGTCGCGCTCACCGCGATCAAGCTGCGCCTCAAGGAGCGCTTCGGCATCGCGCACTCGACGGTGCAGATCGAGTCGGCGGAGTGCGTGGACTGACTAAGGGGGCGTAGATGACAAAAAAAAGAGCGGGAACGCTGTTGACCATCGGCGAACTCGCGCGCGCGTGCGGCACGAGTCCCGACACGATCCGCTACTACGAGCGCGAGCGGTTGCTGCCGCGGCCGATGCGTGCGCCGTCGCGCTTCCGTTTGTACGCGCCGGACGCGGTTGCGCGGCTGCGGTTCGTTCGCCAGGCGAAGGCGCTCGGATTCTCGCTCGGCGAGATCCGGGAGCTGTTCGCGCTGCGCGTCGACCGGACGAAGTCCTGCGGCGACGTACGCACACGCGCGCGCGCGAAGATCGCGGAGATCGACGCGCGCATCGACGACCTCGCACGCATGAAGGCCGCGCTCGACCGCCTCGCGGCGACGTGCGCCGGCAGCGGACCGACGAGCGAATGCCCGATCCTCGACGCTCTGGAGGCCGGCGACGCGGCCCACGCCGCAAGCCCCGGGCGGACACGCGGTTAGGCGCTTTGGGGTGGGGCGCCGCCGGCAGTCACCGGACGGCTTTCAGGCCGGCCCGCTGCGCGGGCGGACAGGGCACTGTGCCGTACGAGCAGAACACGCAGCAGTCGCCCGCGAGCGGCTGCAGCACTGCGTTGCAGGCCTCGCACTTGTAGAAGAAGACGCACGCATCGGCCGGCATCGTTTCCGCCGCGGCGTGGCCGCACCCTGGGCAGACGAGGACCGACTCGAGGACGGGCTCGCTCATCGCGCGCACAGTGCCCCTGGAGTTGACTCCAGAGTCAAGCCGTCGGCGGTGGGCACCCGCCGCGTGCCGGGCTATGCTGTGGCGGCATGCCGTGGTGCGCCGCACTCCTCGCCCTCGCCCTCGCGATCGCTCTGCTGCCCGTCGGGGCGGGGGGCGAGACTCCGGATGCGGTGGAGGCCGCGCTGGCGAAGGGCGACACGGTGGCGCTGCGCGACGCGCTCGCTGTGCTCTCACGCACCGCTTCAGTGGATGCCGCCGCGGCGGCGTTCGCTGCGGCGGTGGACGTCCTGCCGCGGAACCGCGAATTCACTCTGCAGCTCGATGCCGCGCGCGCCACACCCCCGGACGTGGCGGACGCGCGGTCGCGCTATCTCTTCGTGATGGTGCCGGGGTGGCGGTACCGAGTGAACTTCCAGACGGGGGCGGACCTTGCGCGGCCGCGCGCGAAGCTCGAGCGGCTCGGCTTCGCGAGCCTCCTCGTGCCGCTGGACGAGAACGGCACGATCGAGGCGAACGCGCAGGCTCTCGCAGCCGAGATCACGCGGCTCGCAGCCGACGGCCGCGCGCTGATCCTCGTCAGCACGAGCAAGGGCGGGCCGGAGGCCCATCTCGCGCTCGATCTCGCGCGGCGGTCGGGCCACGCCGCCGCCGTCGCCGCATGGGTCAACATCGGCGGTCTGCTGAACGGCAGCGCGATCGCGGACAACTGGGCGGCCTGGCCGCGGCGCTGGCTCGCCGCGCTCGCTTTCGCGCTGCAGGGGTTCGACATCGCCTCGATCGACAGCATGACGACCGCGGCGAGTCGCGCGCGGTTCGCGGCGGTGTCGCTGCCCGCAAACGTGCTGGTGGTGAACTACGTCGCGGTGCCGATGTCGTGGGAGGTGAGCCCGCCGTCGCAAGGCGGGTACGCCATCCTGGCCGACCACGGTCCGAACGACGGGCTCACGCTGCTTGCCGACGCGATTGTTCCGGAGGGCGTGACGGTGGTCGCGCGCGGCCTCGACCATTTCTACGCCGCGCCGGATCTCGACGAGCGGATCGCGGCGATGGCGCAGGCGCTCGTCCGGCTGCTCGAAGAGCGCGCGGGGCGCTGACGCCGGTCACTCCCGGTCGACCGGCAAGCCGACGAGCCGCCACTCGGGCAGGCCGTCCTGGAGCCGCCGCGCCTTGAGCCCTTTCTTGCGCAGCAGCACGACTGCGTCGTACGACATCAGGCAGTACGGACCGCGGCAGTAGGCGACCACTTCCCTGCGCTTCGGCAGCTCGGCGAGGCGCTTCTCGAGCTCGTGGACCGGGATGTTGACCGCGCCCGGGACGTGCCCCGCGGCGAACTCTTCCGGCGGACGCACGTCGAGGACGGTCACGAGGCCCTTCCTCGCCCGCTCGAGCAGCTCGCGCGCCGGCACCGGCTCCAGGTCGTCCTTGGCCGCGAAGTAGAGCCGCACGGTGCGCTCGACCTCGGCGAGGTACGCCTCGCCCGCCCTTCCCAGCGCGCCGAGGAGCGCGACAATCTCGTCGCCGGCCAGGCGGTAGAACACGTACTGGCCCTCCTTGCGCCCGGCGATCAGCCCGGCGGCCTTCAGCTTCTGCAAGTGCTGGGAGGTGTTCGCCACCGTCGTCCCGGTCAGCGTCGCCAGCTGGTCGACGCTGCGCTCGCCCTGGGCGAGCAGCTCGAGGAACTCGAGCCGGACCGGGCTCGACAGGGCGGTGCCGATGCGGGCGAGGTTGTGGAAGACGTCGCGCTTCGGGTTCGGTGCGGTTGACATGGGGGCGGCTCCCGGCCTAGTATTCAATCGTTCGATTGAATATTAGATCATTTGAGGGCTAGGCGCAGTCTAGCAGCAACCGGAGGCAGAACGTAAATGGTCGCGCAGGCAGGCATCGCCGCCGAACCGCTCATCCGGCTGGGGGCGTTCCTCGGCGTGTTCGTCGCCGTCGCGCTCTGGGAAGCGCTGGCACCCCGGCGGGGCGCGGCGTTCGCGCGGCGCGACCGCTGGCCGCACAACCTCGGGCTGCTTCTCGTGGACGTCGCCGTGCTCCGGCTCGCCGCGCCCGGCGCAGCCATCGCGATCGCGATCGCCGGCGAGGCCCACGGGTGGGGGCTCGTCAATGCGCTCGGGCTTCCGGCGTGGGTCTCGATCCCGCTCGCGGTCGTGGCCCTGGACCTCGCGATGTACTTCCAGCACGTCACGTTCCACGCGGTGCCCGCGCTCTGGCGGCTGCATCGAGTGCACCACTCCGACCTCGGTTTCGACGTGACGACCGGCACGCGCTTCCATCCGATCGAGATCCTGATCTCGACGCTGATCAAGATGGCCGCCGTCGCCGCGATCGGCGCTCCGGCGATCGCGGTGCTTGTCTTCGAGGTGCTGTTGAACGCCACGGCGATGTTCAACCACGCGAACGGGCGGATGCCAGTCTGGCTCGACCGTTGGGTGCGGTTAGTCGTCATCACGCCCGACATGCACCGCGTCCACCACTCGATCGCCTACAACGAGACCAACAGCAACTTCGGCTTTAACCTGCCGTGGTGGGACCGGTTCTTCGGGACCTACCGTGCACAGCCGGCCGCCGGCCACGAGGCGATGACCATCGGCGTGGACGCGTTCCGGACGCGCGCGGACCTGCGTCTCGATCGACTGCTCTTGCAGCCGTTCCGCGACACGCCCGGCGGCTATGCGATCAACCGGCGGCCGGATCCCGGGCACGGCGAAGCGAGGCCGACATGAACACCCTGCTCATCCTCAACGACCCGCCCTACGGTACGGAGAAGTCCTACAACGCGCTGCGCCTCGCACGCTCACTGCTCGACAAGGGCGCCAGCGGCGTGCGCGTGTTCCTGCTTGGGGACGCGGCCACGTGCGCGCACGCCGGGCAGAAGGTCGCGCAGGGCTACTACAACATCGCCGACATGCTTGGCGCGGTGATCCGCCGCGGCGGCGAGGTCGGCGTGTGCGGCACCTGCATGGACGCCCGCGGCATCACCGCCGACGAGCTGGTCGAGGGCGCGAAGCGCGGCTCGATGGACCAGCTCACCGAGTGGACCACCGGGGCGGACCGGGTCCTGGTCTTCTGAGCCGGCCGGCGCCGTGAGGGCGGACCACCGCAACGTCGCCCTCCTCGCGGTCGCGCAGACGCTCGTCCAGTCGGCGAGCGTGCTCGGGATGACGCTCGGAGCGCTCATCGGCGGGCATCTGGCGCCGGACCGGAGCCTCGCCACGCTGCCGATCGCCGCGATCGTCGTCGGCACCGCGGCGACGACGATTCCGGCCGCGATGCTGATGCGCCGGATCGGGAGGCGGGCGGGCTTCGTCATTGGCGCGGCCATCGGAACCGCTTCCGCGTTGCTGACCGCGTTCGCGATCTATCGCAGCGACTTCGGCGCGTTCGTCGCCGGGTACGCGCTGCTAGGCGTCTACCAGGGGTTCACCAACTACTACCGCTTCGCCGCCGGCGAGGCGGCCGCCCCCGATTTCAGGCCGCGGGCGATCTCCTGGGTGATCGCCGGAGGCGTGGTGGCCGCCATTCTCGGGCCGCAGCTCGCCTACTCGCCGCGCGACTTGTTCGCGCCGCACACGTTCCTCGGCTCCTACCTCGCGCAGGCGGCGCTCGGCGTGCTCGCGCTCGTCACGCTCGCGCAGCTGAGGATGACCGCCCCGCGCGCTGCCGCGAGCCCGCTTGCGCGTCGATCCCGGCGCGAGCTGATGGGCCAGCCTGCGTTCCTCGTCGCGATGGGTGGCGCCGCTGTCTCGTACGCCGTCATGCTGCTCGTCATGACCGCTACGCCGGTTGCGATGGTCGGATGCGGCCACCAGGTGGGCGACGCGGTGCACGTGATCCAGTGGCACGTCCTCGGGATGTTCGCGCCGTCTTTTTTCACCGGCGGCCTGATCGCGCGCTTCGGGGCGTCGCGGATCATGGCGATCGGTTTCGCGTTGCTGATCGGCCACGTCGCGATCGCGCTCACCGGCACCGAGTTCCTGCACTTCGCCTCGGGGCTCCTGTTGCTCGGAGTGGGCTGGAACTTCTCGTTTGTCGGCGGCACCGCGCTCCTCACGACCGCGTACCGCGAGGCCGAGCAGTCGCGCGCCCAGGCGATCAACGACTCTGTCGTCTTCGCAACCGTCGCCGTCGCGTCGTTGTCGTCGGGTTGGCTCTACCACCAGTTCGGCTGGCAGGTGCTCAATCTTGCCGCCCTGCCGTTCCTCGTGGTCGCGCTTGTCGCGACGATCGCGCTCATCCCTCGTCCGCGAACGGCGGCCGCTGGCGCATAGGACCGTCGCGGATCCGAGGGACCGGCGATGAAGGCACAATGGCACTTCGTCGTGAGGTGATGCAATGTGCGAACTGTTCGGTGCGAGCGCAGCGGGCGCACAGGGTCTGGCCGAGTGGCTGAACCCGTTCCGCACGCGCGGCGGCGGGACCGCCGACAACCCCGACGGCTGGGGCGTCGCGTCGTGGCGCGCGGGCGACCTCCGAATCGAGAAGGCGCCCGAGCCCGGCGCGACGAGCGGGCACCTGGCGGCGCTCGCGCGCACGCTCGAAGCCCGAGTGCTCATCGCGCACGTGCGGAAGGCCCGGCATCCCCCGGTCCCGGGCATGCTCAACACGCACCCCTTCGTCCACGCCTGCTGCGGGCGCGAGTGGGTGTTCGCGCATAACGGCCTCGTGCCCGAGCTCATCGAGCACGAACCGGAAGCGGTCGTTTGCCGGCCCGCAGGCGAGACCGACTCCGAACACGCGTTCTGCCACCTCCTCGGCGCGATCGCGGCGTGCTACCAGGGCGGCCCGGAGTGCGACTGGCTCGGCCGTCTCGGGCAGCAGGCCGGATCGATCGCCGCGCTCGGCAAATTCAACTTCTTGCTTTCCGACGGCGACGTCCTGGTGGCCTACGGCCACGATCGCCTGCACCACTGCGAGTGCGACCGCCTCGCACTGGTTGCGACCGAGCCGCTCACGCAGGAGGCGTGGGTGCCGTTCGCGCGCGGCGAGCTGCGAGTCTACAAGGCGGGCGAGCTCCTGCTCCAGCTCGTCGCCGTGCCGCCCCGGCCGGCCGCGGCCGCGGCATGAAGCCGCCGATCTACCTCGACTACAACGCGACCACCCCCGTCGCGCCGGAGGTCGCCGACGCGGTCGAGCCGTACCTGCGCGAGCACTTCGGCAACCCTTCCTCGTCGCACGTCTACGGCCGGAGGGCGCACGAAGCGATAGACCGGGCGCGGGAACAGGTCGCGGCGCTGGTCGGTGCGACGCCGGCCGAGATCGTGTTCACTGGCTGCGCCACGGAGGCGAACAATCTTGCGATCCTCGGCGTGACACGCGCGCTGCGCAGCGCGAAGCGGCACGTCGTCACTTCGGCCGTCGAGCACCCCGCCGTGCTGCAGCCGTGCCTGCGGCTGCGCGAGGACGGCTGGGACGTCACGATCGTCGCGGTGGACGCGCAGGGCCGCGTCGAGCCGCAGGCTGTCGCACGTGCGCTGCGCGACGACACCGCGCTCGTCTCGATCATGCTCGCGAACAACGAGGTCGGCACCCTTCAGCCGGTTGCCGAGATCGCGACGCTTGCGCGTTCGCGCGGCGCGATCGTGCACACCGACGCGGCCCAGGCCGCGGGCAAGATTCCGGTGGACGTCCGTGCGCTTGGCGTCGATCTCCTCACGCTCGCGGGGCACAAGTTCTACGCAACCAAGGGTGTCGGCGCGCTTTATGTGCGAAACGGCACGCCGCTCGCGCCGGTGCTCGTCGGCGCGGAGCACGAGCGCGGCCTGCGGCCCGGCACCGAGAACGTGCCGGCGATCGTCGGGCTCGGCGCGGCGGCCCGGCTGGCGCGGGAACGGCTGCCGCACGCGCCCGAGCACCTTCGTAAGCTGCGCGACTCGCTCCACGCCGCACTGGCGGCCGGCGTGCCCGGGCTGGAGCTGAACGGGCATCCCGAGCATCGCCTCCCGAACACGCTGAACGTTTCGTTCCCGCGCGCAAGCGGCCGCGAAGTGCTGCGCGCCGCCGGGGCCGACGTGGCGACATCGCTCGGCGCCGCGTGCCACGCGGAGAGCGACAGCGTGAGCGGCGTGCTCGCGGCGATGGGCATCGGCTACGAGCGCGCGGCGGGCGCGGTGCGGCTCTCGGTCGGCGCGCCCACGACCGAGGAGGAGATGCGGCACGCCGCTCGTGCGCTCGTCGAGGCCTGGTGGGCAGTCCGGCGGGCGTGAGCGGTTCCACCGTGGCGCGTTCCTGCTCGCCGTCGGGGGAGGCCACCCGGACGCGCGGTCTGCGGTCTGGCTCGTTTGCACGGTCCGCAGCGGCGTATGCTGATGCCGTAAAACATTGTTTTACGGGACTCATGATCAAGACCATCGCCAAGATCGGCAACTCGCAGGGACTGATCTTCGACTCGGCACTGCGCGAGCTCACGGGGCTCAAGCCCGGGGACCAAGTGAACGTGACCGTCCACGAAGGCGGCACGATCGTGCTCACCCCGATGCGCCCGACGATCTCCGCCGAGGAGGCGGCTGCGACCGCGCGGAAGCTGATCCGCGACAACGCGGAAGTCTTCAAGCGCCTTGCCTGAGTCTGGCCTCAGGCACCTGACCACCGCGGCTGTCCTCGAGATCCACGCCGAAGTGCTGCGAGCGCACGGCGGCCGGCCGGGACTGCGCGACGCGGCCCTGCTCGAATCCGCGATCGCCGCGCCGCAGGCCACGTTCGAGGGCGAGCCGCTGATCGCCGAGCCGGTCGATATCGCGGCCGCGTATCTCTTCTATCTCTGCCGCAATCATCCGTTCGTCGACGGGAAGCGCACCGCGCTGGCGGCGTGCCTCGTTTTCCTTGCGGCAAACGGGCGGCTCCCCGGCGAGCGGGTGACGACGCGCGACTCCGATGCATGGGAAGCGTTCGTTCAGGACGTCGCCGGGTCGCGCCTCGATAGGCTGCAGACGGTCCGGCGACTGAAGCAGTTGCTGCGCGGCCGGTCGGCCCGGCGCAGGCGCTAGCTCGCGGCGACCCCGGACCCGCCGTCGCGGGCTCAGCCGCCCAGCGCGAGCGCCCAGCCACCGAGCGCGCTCGCCAGCACGACGAGCCACGGCGGCACCTTCCAGAACTGGAGCAGCGCGAAGGCGGCGAGGGCGAGGCCGAAGTCGGCATGGCCGCGGATCGCGCTCGTCCACACCGGGTCGTAGAGCGCGGCGAGCAGGAGCCCGACGACTGCCGCATTGATGCCGCGCAGCGCCGCCTGCATGCGCGCGTAGCGGCGCAGCTCGTCCCAGAACGGCAGCGCCCCCACGACGAGCAGGAAGGACGGCGCGAAGATCGCCGTGAGGCAGATCGCGCCGCCGAGCCAGCCGTTGGGCGCGGGGCCCATCACCGTGCCGAGGTACGCGGCGAAGGTGAACAGCGGGCCCGGCACCGCCTGCGCCGCACCGTAGCCGGCGAGGAACTCGTCGTTCGTCACCCAGCCGGGCGGCACGACTTCCGACTGGATCAGCGGCAGCACCACATGCCCGCCGCCGAACACGAGCGACCCAGTGCGATAAAACGCATCGGCGAGCGCGAGCGTGTGCGACGGGAAGGCGGCCGCCAGCGCCGGCATCCCGGCGAGCAGCACGAAGAAGAGCACGAGCGCGCCGATCGCAAGCGGGCGGCTCACGTCGATGCCGAGCGCGACATGGTGCTCGTCGGGCGCAGCGCGCAGGAACGCGAGTCCCGCGAGCGCGCCGGCGGCAATGACGCCGACCTGGCCGAGTGCCGTCGGCCACGCGAGCGCGGCGATTGCCGCGAGCACCGCAACGGTCGCGCGCGGCGCGTCGGGGCAGAGCCCGCGCGCCATGCCCCACACCGCCTGCGCGACCACGGCGACGGCGACCACCTTCAGCCCGTGCAGGACCCCCGCGCGCAGAAACTCGCCGTAGCTCGCGACGCCGAGTCCGAACAGGATCAGTGCGAGCGCGGAAGGTGCAGTGAAGCCGATCCAGGCCGCCACCGCCCCGGGAAGCCCGCCTTTGGCGAGGCCGATGCCGATGCCGACCTGGCTGCTCGCCGGGCCGGGCAGGAACTGGCAGAGCGCGACGAGATCGGCGTAGGCGCGCTCCCCGACCCACTTGCGCCGCGCGACGAACTCCTCGCGGAAGTAGCCTAGATGCGCGATCGGCCCGCCGAACGACGTGAGCCCGAGGCGCAGGAACGCGAGGAAGATCTCGCCGAGCGGCCGGCGTTCGCCCGGGTGCGTCTCGGCAACGATCACTGTGTCCGCGAGATCCGCGCTAGAGCTCGAGCAGCTTCCGGCGCAGCATCCACTGCGTCGCAAGGCCGAACAGGAACGCGACGCCGACGTTCCAGATCGACAGCGCGGCGACCACGATCAGGACGAAGCGGTCGTTCTTCTGCTGCCAGCCGTCGCAGACGCCGAGGGCGAGCTGGCTGCCCGCGACGAACAGGATCACGCCGAGGATGGGCGCGGGGAACAGCGCGAGCCCCGTCTCCACCGCGCCCGCGAAGAACAGCGCGGCGACGACGAGCAGCGTGCCGAGGATGACCGGCGCGCCGCCGGTGCGCGCACCGAACCGCACGTGCCCGGCCATGCCGCCAGCGCCGTGGCACATCGGCACGCCGCCGAGCGAGCCGGCGAACAGGTTCATCAGGCCGGTGGAGATGGCCACGCGCTTCTCGGTGACCGGGCGCGCGGGGAAGAGCCGGTTGTTCTCGGCCACGATCGCGACCAGCGCGTTGCCGAAGGTGAGCGGCAGCTGCGGGACCACGAGCACGATCGTCGCGACGACGAGGTGCGACCACTCGAAGCCCTCGAGCGTGAACGACGGGAGGCGCAACCCGATCGGCGCGTCCGCGAGCGCCGCGGCGAGCCCCGGGCGCTCGAGCAGCGCGATCGCCGCGCCGACTGCGAGCAGCAGCGGCATGACCGGGAAGCGGCGCCGCGCGAGCAGGACGAACGTCCCCGCCAGCGCGGGCGCGGCGATCCACCAGCTCGCCGCCATCAGCTTCACGGCCTCGAGCATGAGGGCCATTCCGAGGCCGAGGATCACGCCGAAGCACACGGCCGGACTGACGAGCCGCACCAGCCGCTGCACCATGCCCGAGGCCCCGATCGCCAGCCACACCAGGCCGGTGATCAGCGCGGCGAGATGGAAGGTGCCGGCGGTCAACGCGACGCCGGCCGCGGTGTGCGTCGCCGCCACGGATCCGATGGCCTTCATCGGCTGCACCGGGAACGGGGTCCGATAGACGACGCCGACGACGATCGTCGCGACCCCGAATGTCAGCAGGATTCCCGCGGGATCGATCTTCATCACCGCGACGTAGGCGAGCAGGAACGGCACGAGGGTGCCGAGATCGCCGAACGCGCCGGACCATTCGGCCGGCGCGAACCAGCCGCGCCGCCCGGCCGCCGCGGGCACGGGAACCGAACCTGCCTGGTCGTCGCGGAAGTCCGCCTGATCCATTATCGAACCCTACCGCACCGCCGGGCGGCCGCCAATTGTGCAGCGCAGTCAGCCCCGGGTTGACCTCACGCGCGTCACGTTTTTGGGCGCTATCCGCGCCAGGCGAACCGAGAGCGCGGCGACGACCGCGATCACCGCGGCGAGCAGCGCGGCCGGGCCAAGCGGGAGCGAGGCAATTCGCGGCGTGACCCAAGCGTAGAAGCCGCCGAGGCGCATCTGCGCCGAGATCCCCATGAACGAGAAGAGCAGCAGCAGGGTCGGCAGGTGGATCGACAGAGCCGCTTACTCGGGCGTGAGCACGCCGAAGGCCACGAGCGCGATCGCGCCGAGCAGCGCGACGCCGGTACGGTCGAGCTGCACGAACGGCAGCACGCCGAGGATCATTCCCAGATAGACGACGATGATCGCGACGACGGTGGCGGTCATTTCGCCCGCCGCGCGTCCCAGGCCGCGAAGATGTCGTGCATTCGCCGCACCCCGTCGGTCAGCGCCGCCGGGCCGGGCTGGAGGATCTCCGCGGACTTGATCTCGTGCAGCTCGCCGTCGCGCACCGCGGGGACCTCTGACCAGCCGGGCCGCGCGACCACGTGCTCGGGGCGGAACTTCTTGCCGCACCACGACCCGAGGATTACGTCAGGCTGCGCGCGCACTACTTCCTGCGGATCCGCGATCGTGCGCCCGGCGGCGGCGTGGCTGCGCGCGCGTTCCGGGAAAACGTCCTGGCCTCCCGCGATGCCGACGAGCTCGCTCACCCAGCCGATGCCGCTGATCATCGGCTCGTCCCACTCCTCGAAGTAGACGCGCGGCCGGCGCTCGAAACGCGCGGCTCTGGCGCGGATCCCGTCGAGGCCCGTCTCGAGCTCGGCGACCAGACGCTCGCCCTTCGCCGCTGCGCCGACGAGCGACGCGAGCGCGAGGATCATCGAGAGGATCTCGTCGACCGAGCGCTGATTGAAGACGAGGACGTTCAGCCCGGCCTTGGCGAGATCGCGCGCGATCTCGGCCTGCAGGTCGGAGAAGCCGATGACGAGGTCGGGGCGGAGTGCGAGGATCTTGTCGGTCTTCGCCGAGAGGAACGCCGATACGCGCGGTTTCTCGCGCCGCGCGCGCGGCGGGCGCACCGTGTAGCCGGAGATGCCGACGATGCGGCACTCCTCTTCGAGGAGATAGAGCGTCTCGGTGGTCTCCTCGGTAAGGCAGACGATGCGCTCGGGGTGGCGGGCCGGCATGGCGCGCCGAGCATACCCGAGAGGGCCGCGGCCGATCCGATCGCCCTCGTCGATTCCTGATCGTGTTCGCGTTAAGCACCGCCTGCGGTGCTTCAACGCGAACAGTTATTCCGTCATCCCGTCAGGGATGTCGGAATAACGCTATTTGCAGATACCGATCGACCCCTCCGCGCAACGCCGCGAAATCGGCATGCCGTAGTTGTCCTTGCCGGCCGGGAATTGCGCGCCGGTGAGGTCCGCGCCGGACCAGCTGACGCCGGCGAGCTCCGCGCCGGTGAGGTTCGCCCCGCGCAGGTTCGCGTTCGAGAAGTCGGCCTTGCGCAGGTCCGCGGTGTCGAAGTCGGCGTTCTGCAGGTTCGCGCCGACGAACTTAACGCCGCTCGCCCTGGCCTCCTGCAGGTTCGCCCCGGAGAGATCCGCCCCGGAAAGATCCATGTTCGCGAGCGCAGCGCGCTTCATCTGCGCTTTCGCGCAGTTCGCCTTCGGCGCGATCGAGCAGCCGCCGATCGTGGTCTGGGCGAGGGTGGCGGTCGACGCGGAGAGTGCAACGGCGGCCGCGATGGCGGGTACGAGCCTCATCCTGATCCTCCTTCGTCGTGAGGTCCCGCCTCACGCGGGACACGAGGGCCGGATACGGCCGCGAGGATACGCCGGACGCACGCCCGCGTTGCAAAGTTCACGGGCGACACGCGGGAAAGAAAGCGGCCCGCGCGTCACGCGCGGGCCGGTCAAAGAGACCCGTTGCGGGCCTCGAGGGGAGAGAAAGCCCGAGGAACCCCGGATGGGCGTACGTGCAGGTCCCCCGGGGAAGAACCGTCGGGCGGGCTCAGCCGATCTGCACCGGCATGAAGATCCGGTTCTCGCCGCGCTGGACGAGGATGGCCGCGTTCTTGCCGGCCGCGTCGATCGCGCTCTTCAGCTCGTCGATGGATTTCACCGCCTTGCCGTTCACGCCGAGGATCACGTCGCCGGCGCGCATGCCAGCCTTCGCGGCGGCGCCGCCCGCCTGCTCGACGACGAGCCCGCCCGCCGCGCCGAACCGCTTCGACTCCTCCGGGGTGAGCGGCCGCACCGCGACGCCGAGCTTGCCCTGCGGCTCGGGCTGCGCGCGCGCGGTCTGCACGCGCTCGGTGGGCATCTCGCCGACCGTGACCTTGAGGGTATGGCGCTTGCCCTCGCGCCACACCTCGACGTCGACCGCTTCGCCGGGCTTCGTGCCCGCGACGAGGTACGGGAGCGTGCTGGAGCTCTCGATCCGCTTGCCGTTCCACGACAGGATCACATCACCGGTGCGTATGCCGGACTTCGCCGCGGGGCCATTGGGCTCGACGTTCGAGACGAGCGCGCCGTCGGCCGACTTGAGTCCGAAGGACTCGGCGAGCGGCCGAGTCACCGCCTGCACGCCGACGCCGATGCGGCCGCGCGTGACCTTGCCGTGCGCGACGAGCTGGTCCTTCACCTGCATCGCGACGTCGATCGGGATCGCGAACGACAGACCCATGTACCCGCCGGTGCGGCTGTAGATCTGCGAGTTGACGCCGATCACTTCACCCGCCATGTTGAAGAGCGGGCCACCCGAATTGCCGGGGTTCACCGCGACATCGGTTTGCAGGAACGGCACCAGCGTGTCGCTCGGCAGATTGCGGGACTTCGCGGAGACGATGCCGGCCGTCACCGTGTTGTCGAGGCCGAAAGGCGCGCCGATTGCCGCCACCCACTCGCCGACGCGCACCTTGTCCGGGTCGCCGATGCGCACGGCCGGCAGATCCTTGGCGTCGATCTTCACCACCGCCACGTCGGTGCGCTTGTCGACGCCGATGACCTTTGCGGAGAACTCGCGCTTGTCGGCGAGCTTCACGTTCACCTCGGACGCGCCCTCGACGACATGCGCGTTGGTGAGGATGTAGCCGTCCCTCGAAACGATGAAGCCGGAGCCGACTCCGCTCAGGTCCGGGCCGGGCGCCGGACGGCCGTCGGGCGTCGGGATCTGGAACCGGCGCAGGAACTCTCCGAGCGGGCCGTCGTCGTCCAGGCCGGGCATGTTCGGCAAAACGGCCGCCTCGGATGCCTTGGTGACCGAAATGAACACCACCGCCGGCCCCTCACGGTCGACGAGCTGTGCGAAGTCCGGGACCTGGCGAGCGGGCGCGGTCGCGGCGCCCGGCGCCGGAGCGGCGTGCGCGCTGTCCACGCCGGGCATCTTGACGTCGGTGCAGCCGGCCGCGAGCGCGGCGGCGAGCACGAGCGCAAGGGCAGTCGGTTTCATGCGAACGCTTGGCATCGGTATCTCCTTCTCTCGTTGGTTTCCTGGGGCCGGGGGCCTGGACCTGCCTGATTCAGCCACGCAAGCCACGGACCCGGAAGCCGGGACGCGACGAAGATAGGAGGGGAGACTTAAGCGATGCTTAAGAGTCTCAGTGTGAGTGCATACTCAGGCTGCCGGGAAGGCAACGCCTACGGTCACGCCCTTGCCACCGAGGCCGTCGGCGAGCTCGATGTGGCCGCGATGCAGATCGGCGACCTGCTGGACGATCGCCAAGCCGAGGCCGCTGCCCGGCGCGTCGGTGCCGGCGACGCGATAGAACCGGTCGAAGACCCGTGCGCGCTCTTCCGCGGGGATGCCCGGGCCGTCGTCGGCGACCTCCAGCACCGCGTCGCCGCCGCGCCGGAACGCGCGCACCTCGACCCGCCCGCCCGCAAACGCGTAGCGGATAGCGTTGTCGACGAGGTTGTTGGCGAGCAGCCGCAGGGCGTCTTCATTACCTGCGACGTCGACCGGCTCGACGCGGGTCAGCACCAGCGCGACCGGCCTGGCCGCCGCGACCGGCGCGAGGTCCACGACGACCGACTGCGCGAGCGCGTCGAGCGCCACGCTCTCGAACGGCCGCTCCGACGCCTCCGGCTCGAGGCGCGCCATCTCGAGCAACTGCTGTACCAGCCGTGTCGCGCGTTTCACGCCCTCCTTGAGCTTCGCGAACGCGGCGGCGCGGTCGGCGTCCGTCTGCGCGCGTTCGGCGAGCTGGATCTGCAGCGCGAGCGCCGTGAGCGGCGTGCGTAGCTCGTGCGCGGCGTCGGCGGCGAAGCGCCGCTGCACCGCGAAGGCCTCGCCCAGGCGCGCGAGGAGCCCGTTCAGCGCGTCGACGAGCGGCTGCACCTCGCCAGGCAGGCCCGCTGCGGGGAGCGGGTCGAGCGAGCCTGGGCTGCGCGCGCCTACCGCCCGTGCGACGCGCGCGAGCGGCGCGAGGCCGCGGTCGAGGATCAGCCACACGAGCCCGGCGAGCAGCGGCAGGACCGCGAGAATCGGCACGAGGAGGCGCAGCGCGGCCGCGGCCGCGAGCTCGGTGCGGAGCGTGGACGACTGCGCGACCTGGATGGTCTGCGTCCCGCTGATCGCGGTGAACATGCGCCACTGGCGACCCTCGTGCGTAATCGTCGCAAACCCGGGCGCGCGTGTGAGCGGCAGGGGTGTGTTTGCGTTGGAGAGGTAGACGGCGACGCCGCGCGGACCCCAGATCTGCACGACGACGCGCTGCGCGGCGTCGCCGTCGGCGCGCGCGAGCCGGCTCACGTCGAGCACCGCATGGTCGCGCAGCGACAGCGCGACCTGGCGCATCTCCTCGTCGAGCAACGCGCCGACCTCGGCACGTGCGTTCCGGTAGGTGGCCGCGCTGGCGGCCACGCCGACAAGGAGCACCGCGCCGAGCAGCGCGACGAGCAGGCGGCTGCGGAGCGAAGTCACTCGGCCGGGATCGTGTAGCCGACGCCGCGCACGTTCCGGATCGCGTCCGCGCCGAGCTTGCGCCGCAGGTTATGGATGTGCACCTCGACCGCGTTGGAGCCGACTTCCTCGTCCCAGCCGTACAGGCGCTCCTCGAGCTGCGCGCGCGACAGCACCATGCCGGGGCGCTGGAGCAGCGCCTGCAGCAGCGCGAACTCGCGCCCCGACAGCGCGACCGGCTGGCCGCGGAGCCGCACCTCGCGCGTCGCCGGGTTGAGCGCGATCGGCCCGTGGCGCACGACCGGCTCGGCGCGCCCCTCCGCGCGCCGGACGAGCGCCCGCACTCGCGCCGCGAGCTCGTCGAGGTCGAAAGGCTTCACCAGGTAGTCGTCCGCGCCGGCATCGAGCCCCTTGATGCGGTCGGCCACCGCGTCGCGCGCGGTGATGACGAGGATCGGCACGTCGTTGCGCTTCGCACGCGCCGTGCGCAGCACTTGGAGGCCGTCCTTGCGGGGGAGTCCGAGATCGAGCAGCACGGCGGCGTAGGGCTCGGTGCCGAGCGCCGCCTCGGCGCCCTTGCCGTCGCGCACCCAGTCCACTGCGTAACCCTCCTGGCCGAGCCCGTCGCGGATGCTCTCGCCGACCATCGGGTCGTCCTCGACGAGGAGGAGCCTCACGCCTGCGCCTTCTCCTCGCCCGCGGGCGCGGCGTGCTTCCTCCGCCACCGGCGGTATGCGATCAGTCCGATCAGCGCGCCGGCCGCCGCGACGAGGAAGAGCACCGCCTCGGCATCCTTCGCCCGCTCCAGGAACGCGATCACGACCCGCCCGAAGAGATATCCCGCGCCGCCGACGAGAATCGCCCACGCAATCGCGCCCAGTGCATTGAGCGCCGCGAACTCGAGCGCGGGCATGCGCCCCGCGCCGACCACGATCGGCCCGACGGTGCGCACGCCGTACGCGAACCGCAGCAGCGGCACCACGAGCGCGCGGTGGCGCAGGATGAGCGCGTCGACGCGCGGCGCCACCGCCTTCGCCGCGGGAAAGCGGTCGAGGACCGCGAGGCCGTAACGGCGGCCGAGGAAGAAGTAGAACTGGTCGCCGACGAAGCCGCCGAGCGCCGCGACCGCGACCACCTTTGCGAGCGCGAGATAGCCGAGATGCGCCGCGAGCCCGCCGAGCACGAGCACCGTCTCGCCCTCGAGCAGCGCGCCCGCGAAGACGACCGGATAGCCGTATTCCGCTATGAGAGCGGGCAGATCCATCCGCTGTTCGACCGCGCCGGCGCCCCGCTAGATCCAGCCGGCCTTGCGCAGGCGGTAGAAGAGGTAGCCGTCGATGGCCACCATCAGCCCGAGCGCGAACGGGTAGCCGAAGGTCCAGCCGAGCTCCGGCATGTGCCTGAAGTTCATGCCGTAGACGCCGGCGATCATCGTCGGCACCGCGACGAGCGCCGCGACCCCCGCGAGCCGCTTGGTGAACTCGTTCTCCTGGAGCGTGATGAGCGACAGGCTCACCGAGATCGCGGTGGCGATCATCTCGCGGCTGCTCTCGATCGACTGGTTGATGCGCTGCAGGTGATCGAAGACGTCCCGGAAGTACTCCTGCGTGCCCGCGCACACGCGCGGGACGCGCCCGCCGTACAGCCGGCCCACCGCATCGAGGAGCGGCGCGGTGGCGTGCTTGAGCGTCATCAGGCGCTGCTTGAGGTCGTAGAGCTCCTGGAGGCTGCGGCGCGCGAGCCCGCCCGCGAACATCTGCTCCTCCAGCCCCTCGAGCTCGGTCTCGAGCCGGTCGAGCACCGGGAAGTAGCGGTCCACCACCGAGTCCATCAAGGCGTAAAGCACGAACCCCGGGCCCTGCTTCAGCAGCTCCGGCTCGCGCTCGCACCGGGCGCGTACCTCCCCGAAGCCGCGCCGCGTGCGCGTGCGGACCGACAGCACGTAATTCGGCCCCGCGAACACGTCCATCTCGCCGATGCGCAGCTCCCTGCCCTCCGCCTCGACCGTCTGGAGCACGACGAACAGCGAGTCGCCGTACTCCTCGACCTTGGGACGCTGGTGCCCGCTCTGGGCGTCCTCCACGGCGAGCTCGTGCAGCCCGAACTCCCGCTGCATCTTGGCGAGCTCGGCATCGCTCGGCTCGGCGAGCGCGACCCACACGAGCGTGTTCGGCTGCGACACGTAGTCGCTGATCTCGTCGATGCCGATGTCGGCGAGCTTGCGTCCGTCCCGGTACGCGACACAGTTGACCAGCATGCGGCGGAGATTACCCGCTCCGTCGCGCGGGGCGCAATCGATGCGACGGGCGTTGCGGTCCGGGAAGGCCGCGGCGGCGGCGCGCTAGACTTCCCCGACTCACGCCGACAGGACTCCCGCCATGACGCTCCGCCGCCAGAGCCTCCGCGATCTCGTCAACACCGGCCGCACCTGCATCGCGCCCGGCGCGACGGACGCGCTCTCCGCGCGCCTCATCGAGGCCGCCGGCTTTCCGCTCGTCTACATCGGCAGCTACGCCACCGCCGCAAGCCGCTTCGGGCTGGCCGATGTCGGGCTGCTCGCGCTGCCCGAGCTGGTGGAGCAGGCGCGCACGATCGTCGAGGCGGTCGATGTCCCGGTCATCGCCGACGCCGAAGGCGGCTTCAACGACGCCGCCAACATCTGGCGCACCGTGCGTGCCTACGAGCAGGCGGGCGTGTCGGCGATCCACATCGAGGACCACGCGTTCGGCAAGCATGCCGACGTGCCGCAGCGGCTGCGGCCGCGCGACGAGGCGGTCGGCCGCCTCAAGGCGGCCCTGGACGCACGCACCGATCCGAACTTCCTGATCATCGCGCGCACCGACGCGGCATGGGCGCTGAAAGATCACGTCGAGGCGGTGCTGCGGATGAAGGCGTACGCGGAGGCGGGCGCGGACCTTGTGTTCCCGACCGGCATGACTCCGCCCCAGGTCGGCGCGATCCGCGCGGAGGTCGGCAAGCCGATCGTCACGCTCGACACGCCGGGCTACGGGTTCGACGACGAGGAGCTGGCCGGCATCTCGGTCGTCCTCTACTACGGCCTGTCGCTGTGCGTGCAGTACGCCGCGGTGAAACAGGCGCTCGAGACCTTGCGGCGCGAGCGCCACGGCGACCGCGTGCCCGGCTGGCGCGAGAACGTAGCGGGGCTCGAGTGGTTTCTCGGCTACAACGAGTTCGCGGCGCGGGTGATCAAGTACGGGGGCGGGTGAGGCCGGGCGGGTCCCGCGCCCGCTTCATTGCCTTGTCTGCAGCGTGACGGAAGTAAGCGACGGCGCCGGCGCCGTTCGCTAAGATTCGACTCGATGCCGTTCGACCTGCTCACGCCGGATCAGCTCGTGATGCTGCAGCATCTCGTCGGCGCGCTCGGCGCCGGCGGGCTGATCGGGCTCGAGCGCAGCTATCACGGCCGCCCGGCCGGGTTCCGCACCCACGCCCTGGTGTGCGTGGCCTCGTCGATGCTGATGCTCGTGACGTTGTATCAGGCGCAGTGGTTCCAGCCGATCGGCCTCGAACGCGTGACGCTCGACCCGACTCGAATGGCCCAGGGGATCATGACCGGCATCGGTTTCCTCGGGGCGGGCGTCATCATGAAGGAGGGCTTGTCGGTGCGCGGGCTCACGACTGCGGCGTCGATCTGGGTCACGTCGGCGATCGGCATCCTCATCGGGATCGGGTTCTACTTCGCGGCAACCGTGTCCACGCTGCTCGTGCTGGGCACGCTTTCGCTCTTCCGCTGGATCGAGGCGCGCATTCCCATGCTGTTCTACGCGCAGCTCGTGGTGCGGTTCCTGCGCGAGAGCGCGCTGAGCGAGGCGCGCCTGCGCGAGGTCGCCGCGGAGCACGGCTTCACGCTCGCGAACCTCAGCTATCGCCTGGTCGGCGACGGCAGGTACTTCGAGTACCGGATGTACATCCGCACTTCGCGCGCGCGCCGCGCGGAGGCGCTGTCCGATGCGCTCCTGAAGATGCCCGAGATCATCGAGTTCCGGATCTCGCCGACCGGGGACTAGCGGGAGAAGACTTGTCCTGCGCTATGCGTCCACGATGACACCCTGGTCCGGCCCTTCCTGCTTCAGCTCGGCGAGCAGCACCTTGTCGACGCGGTTGCGGTCCATGTCGAGCACCTCGAAGCGCAGTCGGTCGAACTCGAAGCAGTCGCCCACCTTGGGCACGCGGCCGAGGCGGGCCATCACGAGCCCGCCGAGCGTCTGGTAGCTGCCCGCCTCCTCGGGCGGCGTCTCGACCTCGCGCCCGAGCGCCTCGCGCAGCCGCGCGAGCGACACGCCGCCGTCGACCAGTAGCGAGCCGTCCGCGCGCCGCACGACGTCGGGCTCGACCGCGTCCTCACTCTCGGGCACCGCGCCGACGATTGCCTCCAGCACGTCGGTCATCGTCACCAGCCCCTGCACCTCGCCGTACTCGTCGAGCACGAGCGCGAGGTGCGCCTTGTGCTGTTTGAGGAGCTCGAGGAGCCGGATCAGATTGACCGACTCGGGCACGTACAGCGGCGGACGCAGGTGCGCGCGGATGTCGAGCGGCTTCCCGTCGAACGCGTCCTCCGCCAGATCGAGCACTTCGAGCACCCCGAGCACCTCGGCGAAGTCGCCGCGCACCACCGGCACTCGCGTGTAGCCTTCGCGGCGGATGATCTCGAGGTTGCGCTCGAGCGGCGCGTCGATGTCCAAGTAGACCATGTCGATGCGCGGCGTCATGATCGCGCCGACCCGCTGCGTGTCCAGATGCAGGATGCGCGAGACGTACTGGTGCTCGGCGCGCTCGAACACGCCGGCCTCGGTGCCGGCGCGCATCAGGCCCTCGATCTCGGCCTCGGTGACGGTCTCCTTCACCTTCTCGCGCACGCCGAACAGGCGCAGGATCCACTCCGATGAGATCGTGAGCAGCTTCACGAACGGGTGCATCAACCGCGAGAGCAGCTGCATCGGCAGCGCAATCCGCGTCGCGATCGCCTCCGGCGCGTGCAGCGCGAGCCGCTTCGGGACCAGCTCGCCGAGGATCAGCGAGCCGTAGGTGATGCCGACCACCACGATCGCGATCGCGACCTCCCTCGCGTACGGCCCCACCACCGGCAGATCCGCGAGCGCCGGCGCGAGCTGCGCCACCAGCGTCGCCTCGCCGAACGCGCCGCTGAAGATCCCGATCAGCGTGATCCCGACCTGGATCGTCGACAGGAACCGGCCGGGGTTCTCGATCAGCCCGAGCGCCGCCGTCGCCCCGGGATGGCCGTCCTCGGCGAGCTGCTGGAGCCGGCTGCGGCGGCTGGACACGACGGCGAGCTCCGACATGGCGAAGACGCCGTTGGCGAGAAATAGGGCGAGCAGGACGAGGAGTTCCATCGGTATGGCCCGGGCGCGGAAGCGCCGAGAGAATGACGGCGGCCCGAGCGTAGCAGAGGCCGAGCGGCCGCCGCCGTTCCATGCGCGGCCCCTCGTCGAGGATGAGCGGCGTGCGCTCGCGCAGAGGGCGCGCGGCGCCCTAGAACAGCCCGTCCCGCTCCATCGCGCCGACCAGCACGCTCACGAACTGCGCGATTGCCGGCTTCAAGTCGCCCTGGTCGGCGTTGGCCGTGTTGGTCCGCGCGGACCAGACGGCCCTGCGGCCTTTCAGCTCGTAGAGCACCGTCTCGACGATCACGGTCGTGAGGGTGTAGTCGCTCGGGCGCACATACATGGTCGGTGCGAAGGTCGCCGCTACGGCGTTGCCGATGCCGACCATCTCCGCAACGGGCGCGCCTCCCGGGCCGGTCAGCATTCCCGGGACCGTCCCGGTCTTCTGGTCGACGCCGATCACCCGCGCGAGGAGCACCGCATCGGCATCGGAACTGTCGACCGCCCGCATGAACCGCGCCTGCTCGGAAGGGCTCTTGTGCGTGAAGAAGCGCTCCGAGGCGACGGCGTTCATGCCGCGCGCGCGCATCGCGGCGGCCATGTCCTGCTGGAAGTACTGCTGCGCGAACTCGTCGTGCGCGACCGAGAGGATCAGAACCTTCTTGAACTTCTTGCCCTTTGCGGTCGGGTCGATCCAGCTTGCGTCGAGCGAACTCCGCGCGAGCGTGCTGCATCCGGCGATCAGCAGGGCGGCGAGGGCGGCTGCGGCGGCACGAAGAAGGAGAGATTTGGGCATTTGCGCGCGGGTCCGGCGTGGGGAAGGCCGGCACTCTACAGCAGTGCCGGCCCGCGCGCGGCGGCCTAGCGCAGGTTCAATCCCAGCGACTTCGCGACGCCCGCGCCGTACTCGGGATCGACCTTCGAGAAGTGCGCGATCTGACACCGCACGATCTCTTCCGGCACGCCCGCCCTCGCCGCCGCGATGTTCTTGAACAGCCGCTCCTTGTGCCCCGCGTCGAAGAGGCGGAACAGGTTTGCCGGCCTGCGTGTAGTCGTCGTTCCCCGCGCGGTGGTCGTAGCGGCTCGCATCGCCCGAGACGCGCAGCGGCGGCTCGGCACCGATCCTGGGTCGGGCCGCCTATCGAACCGCGGGCCGGTCTTGCAGTCCAACGAACGATCCCCATCTTCCCGCGCATATGACCATTCCCACGCAGACGCAGTCGCACCGTGAGCCGCGCACGTTCGAGCTGCGCGACGCCGAGTGGATCGAGGACGCCGCGACGCGGCGCTCCCGCGCACCTTTCTGGCTGGTCGTCCCCGTCGTGCTCGCCACGCTTACGGGGTTCGTGCTGATCGCCTTCGCAGCGACCGCCGCGCTCACGACCGGCGGTCTCGTCGCGCTGCGCAACCGCATCGTCCGGCTGTTCGGCCGCTAGAGTCTTTCCGGATCGCGGGACGCCTTGCCGTTGGGCAGGCAAGTCCCTGATCGCAGTACACTTGTCGGCCCTTCCCCTCGGCGCCGGGGCCACGCGAATGACCGACCTCTCCGTCAGCCATCAGCTCACGCCCTACCAGGCGAAGCACAAGATCCGGTTCGTCACCGCCGCGAGCCTATTCGACGGGCACGACGCGTCGATCAACATCATGCGGCGAATCATCCAGGCCTCCGGCTGCGAGGTGATCCACCTCGGCCACAACCGCTCGGTCGAGGAGGTCGTGACCGCGGCCCTGCAGGAGGACGTGCAGGGCATCGCGGTGTCGTCCTACCAGGGCGGGCACGTCGAGTACTTCAAGTACATGCTCGACCTCCTGCGCGAGCGGGGCGGCGAGAACATCAAGGTCTTCGGCGGCGGCGGCGGCGTGATCGTGCCCGCAGAGATGAAAGCGCTGCACGACTACGGCGTCGCGCGCATCTACTCGCCGGAGGACGGGGCGAAGTTGGGCCTGCAGGGCATGATCAACGACATGATCCGGCGCTGCGACGAGGATCTCGCGAAGTGCGCGCCGCAGGACCTCAGGGCCGTGCGCAGCGGCGACCGACGCGCGCTGGCGCGCCTCATCACCGCGCTCGAGTCCGGCCCGCACGACGGCGCGAAGCGCAAATCGCTCGTCGAGGAGGCCGACACGAAGCGCGCCCCCGTGCTCGGCATCACCGGCACCGGCGGCGCCGGCAAGAGCTCGCTCACCGACGAGCTGATCCGCCGCTTCCGTCTCGACCAGGACGACGCGCTCGACATCGCGGTGCTCGCCGTCGACCCGTCGCGGCGCAAGTCGGGCGGCGCGCTCCTCGGCGACCGGATCCGCATGAACGCGATCAACACGCCGAAGGTGTTCATGCGCTCGCTCGCGACGCGGGAGACGGGCACCGAGGTCTCGGCGGCGCTCGGCGACGCCATCGCGGCGTGCAAGGTGGCGGGGTTCGACCTCATCCTCGTCGAGACCTCGGGCATCGGACAGGGGGACGCGGCGATCGTGCCGCTCGTCGACGTGAGCCTCTACGTCATGACGCCGGAGTTCGGCGCCGCGAGCCAGCTCGAGAAGATCGACATGCTCGACTTCGCCGACTACGTGGCGATCAACAAGTTCGACCGCAAGGGCGCGCACGACGCGCTGCGCGACGTCCGCAAGCAGTACCAGCGCAACAAGCAGCTCTTCTCGAAGCCGCCGGAGGACATGCCGGTGTTCGGCACGATGGCGAGCCGCTTCAACGACGACGGCGTCACCGCGCTCTACCAGGCGATCGCGCCGCGCCTCGTCGAGGTGGGCCTGAAGCGCGCGAAGGGCCGCCTGCCGCTGGTGTCCACGAAGCAGTCGACCAACCAGGCGGTCGTCGTCCCGCCGCAGCGCGCCCGCTACCTCGCGGATATCGCCGAGATCGTGCGCGGATACCACAAGCAGGCCGCAGAGCAGTCGAGGCTCGCGCGCGAGATCCAGCAGCTGCGTGAGACGATGCGGATGCTCACCGCGGACAGCACGGAGAAGCACGGCGCGCTCGACACCGTCGAACGGCTCGCGGTCGAGCGCGAGGCCCGCTTCGACGCACGGTCGAAGAAGCTCCTCGAGATGTGGCCGGCGATGCGCAAGGCGTACTCGGGCGACGAGTACGTCGTGAAGATCCGCGGGCGCGAAGTCCGCACGAAACTCACGTACACGTCACTCTCCGGCACGCCGATCCGCAAGGTGGTGCTGCCTCGCTACGAGGACCACGGCGAGCAGCTCAAGTGGCTGATGCTCGAGAACGTGCCGGGCTCGTTCCCGTACACCGCGGGCGTGTTTGCATTCAAGCGCGAGAACGAGGATCCGACGCGCATGTTCGCGGGCGAGGGCGATCCGTTCCGCACCAACCGGCGCTTCCACCTGCTCTCGAAGGACATGCCGGCGAAGCGGCTGTCGACCGCGTTCGACTCGGTGACGCTCTACGGCTTCGACCCGGATCTCCGTCCCGACATCTACGGCAAGGTCGGCAACTCGGGCGTGTCGATCGCCACGCTCGACGACATGAAGGTGCTGTACTCGGGCTTCGACCTGTGCAGTCCCAACACCTCGGTGTCGATGACGATCAACGGGCCGGCGCCGACCATCCTCGCGATGTTCCTCAATACCGCGATCGACCAGCAGCTCGACAAGTTCCGCAAGGACAACGGCCGCGAGCCGACCGAGGACGAGGCCGACAAGATCCGCGAGTGGACGCTCGAGAGCGTGCGCGGCACGGTGCAGGCCGACATCCTCAAGGAGGACCAGGGGCAGAACACCTGCATTTTCTCCACCGAGTTCAGCCTCAAGGTGATGGGCGACATCCAGCAGTACTTCGTCCACAACCGGGTCAGGAACTTCTACTCGGTGTCGATCTCCGGCTACCACATCGCCGAGGCCGGCGCGAACCCGATCTCGCAGCTCGCTTTCACGCTCTCGAACGGCTTCACCTTCGTCGAGGCGTACCTCGCGCGCGGGATGCACATCGACGACTTCGCGCCGAACCTGTCCTTCTTCTTCAGCTACGGCATGGATCCGGAGTACACGGTGATCGGCCGCGTCGCGCGGCGCATCTGGGCAGTGGCGATGAAGAACAAGTACGGCGCCAACGAGCGCAGCCAGAAGCTCAAGTTCCACTCGCAGACGAGCGGGCGGTCGTTGCACGCGCAGGAGATCGCGTTCAACGACATCCGCACGACGCTGCAGGCGCTCATCTCGACCTACGACAACACCAACAGCTTGCACACCAACGCCTACGACGAGGCGATTACGACGCCCACCGAAGAGTCGGTGCGCCGCGCGATGGCGATCCAGCTCATCATCAACCGCGAGTGGGGCCTCGCCAAGAACGAGAACCCCAACCAGGGCAGCTTCATCATCGAGGAGCTGACCAACCTCGTCGAGGAGGCGGTGCTCAAGGAGTTCGAGCGCATCAGCGAGCGTGGCGGCGTGCTCGGCGCGATGGAGACCGGCTACCAGCGCGGCAAGATCCAGGAAGAGTCGATGTACTACGAGCACAAGAAGCACGACGGCTCGTACCCGATCATCGGCGTCAACACCTTCCGCAATCCGCACGGCGACTCGGTGCCCGAGCACCTCGAGCTGATCCGCTCGACCGAGGAAGAGAAGCAGAGCCAGCTCGCGCGGCTGCGCGACTTCCACGCGCGCCACAAGGCCGAAAGCGGCCCCATGCTCAAGCGCCTTCAGCAGGCGGTGATCGACAACAAGAACGTCTTCGAGGTGCTGGTGGACGCTGTGCGGGTCTGCTCGCTCGGACAGATCACGCATGCATTGTTTGAGGTGGGGGGGCAGTACCGGCGGAGCATGTAAGTCACTGCCGCTAGTCGTAGTGCACCGCCAGCCAGACGGTCGGCTGACTTGGATGTGTCCAGTCGACCCGATGCCGACGGTGCGCGGCGATGTCGACGAAATCGCCGGCGCGCAGCGTGCGCGCCCTGGTCTCGTCCTCGAAGCGCAGCCGGGCTTCGCCCGCTAGGACTGCGACCCACTCGCCGTGCGCCTGGTCGTACCAGAACCCCGGCGGGCTGGACTGCCCGGTCGACAGGATCCGCTCGATCCGGACGCCGGGGCGGTTGAGCAGGTCGGCGAGCTGCTCCCGGTCCGAGCGCTTGGGCAGATCGAAGAGGTTGTGGATCATGGCCGTCCTCGTGTGCCGAGTCCGTTGATTCGCACCAGCGTAGCATTTGGCCCAGTCATGACTACACTGCTTGGACCCGGACGACTTGTTCGCGTCTCTTGCGGCGGACAACCTGCGTGCCCCCGCGAAGCTCTTCAGCGTCCGCAGCTATCCGGGCAATGCCATCCTCGGCAGCGAAGGCGATCGCCTCCAGTCGCTTTCTTCTGGCGTACGAAGCCGGTCGCCAGCTGGATTTCGCTGTCGAAGGCGCCGGGGGCACTTCGCCGATTCGACGTTCGAGGGCGAGCCGCCGCTCGCGGTCGAATGCCTGCGAGTGGCGTCGATCCAATAACCCGGTTCGAGGGCTCTGTTGACCCTCGAAACTTCGTCTCGCCCGCGGCTGGGTGCCCGAGCGTAGGGGCGCAACGACAGGACGCCGTTGCGAGTCCGATCGCGCCGTCCGCGATGCTGAACGCGGGTGCGCTTAAGGAACCGCCTGCCCTGCTACTTCGATGCGTCGGTGCGTCGTATTACTTGGTGAGCCCGAGCGCTTTACCGTTGCCGTTGCCCGCTCCGCCGCCCGCGGAGGTGCTGGTCGATACGCCCGCGCCGGTGACGACGCCGGCCTTACCCTGGCCGACCCCTTGCGCTACTGGGGATGCGCCCGTGCCGGCGGCGGTCACGATGCCCTGACC